>JAFVBG010000008.1 GCA_017480095.1 Candidatus Saccharimonadota bacterium | reverse complement strand
TCGCCCATCATGTTCTTCATCTGGTCGGCTGGCATCGCCCCCATCATTTTCAGCTCGTTCATCACACCACCACTCGACTGGCCACCCACCCCCATATTCTGAGAGACCATCTTATCTAGCTCTTCTTCGGCAGACAAATCTTTTTCTTTCTTCTCTTCTGCCTTCTCAGAATCTTCAGACTTTTCCTCTTCGTCCTCGTCAAACTTCTCACGCGTCAAAAGCCTAGCGTCTTCCTTTTTTTCGCTTTCATCACTCTCGTTTACGTTGCTAGAGCCTGGAATCTTATGCTCTTTTGGTGCGTTTGGCAAGCCTTCACCAAATTTGTTGGCCGCTTCACGTTCCGCCATAATCTTATCTTCAAAACTCTGCTCATCCAAAAGCTCTTTTGACTTAGAGTCCTCTTCGTCGTCCGCCTCTTCTTTCTCTTCAGACGGTTCTTCTTCGGATTTTTCTTCAGGCTTCTCTTTCTCCCCCTCGATCTCCAGTCTTGGCGAGCTATCTGGCACTTTCCCTGGCATCTTCTCGGCACTTTCTTCTGCCGCCGCTACTACGCTGGCCGCCAAATCATCTAGCTCTTTGGCTTCTTTAGAGCGCTCTTCCTCAGACTTCTCCTCAGTTTTTTCTTCAGGCTTCTTCTCGTCCGACTTCTCGGCAGGAATTTCTTTTTCATCCTTATGTTTCAAAGGCTTCGCCAACTCTTCTTCAATCTTTTGCTCATTTTCAGCATCAGTCTCTGGTTCACCCTTTTTCTCATCTTCACTCTTCTCTTCGCTCTGCGCCCCCATCTTCATCGGCCCCTTATCCTTCGAGATGTTCATCGAGATTAGCATCTGATTTGCTCCCGCCTGCATCAACTTCGACGCCACACCCATCACCTCTGGCGTTGTCTTTTCATTCATAAATCTATCCGTATTCGAGACAATTCCCGTCAAGAGTGCCGTCGCCACCTCTTGAGTCAAAGCTGGACGGTTTCTAAACTGCTCGGTCAACTTTGTCACCATCTCACAGACGGAGCTTGCCCCCGGCTCGCTCCATTCCATCTCGGCAAACTTTCCAGATGGTTCAATCGTGATATTAATCGAACCCGCGTCATGCATAATTCGACCATGCTCTGCTAAGGCGGCGTCTAGCTCCCCCTCGGTCTCCACCCCTAGCGAGACTACCAAATCCACATTGAAATCACCGTGCGAGAACTCCAAATCTCTCTCTGTAATCGTGGTTTTATACGGTGTAATATATACTTTGACAAAATCCCCATCCACCTTATAGCGTAGATGGTCTGCCTTGTCTTTATTCAGGGCAATAATAAAATCTTGCAAGCTGTTGGCATTAGTCTCAAAAGTCTTTTCTGGTTTCAAAAATCTAATCGCATTTGGCGTCCTACCGGAGTAAATCGCTGTCACGTGTTTCCCCATGCCATCGAGCAACATCGTGAGACCAAGCGCTGCCGATATTTCATCTACACTTGGGTCTTTAGATAAGGCTACGAGGATATTTGAAGATTGTTCAATCTTCGTCGCCACGTTTGATGCCATATTATTAATCGGTCGTGGCACGATTCCGCTCGGCACAGCAGGCGCTCCCCCTTGCACACCAGGCATCCCGCCCCCACCATTCATCGGCGCACCAACGCCCACCCCATTACCCATCGGGCTCATCGGTGTTCCAAATTGCTGACCTTGATTCTGCATTTTTATTTTTGCCTACTTTTCTTTAGTCTATCATACTTATGGTAAAATGTAAACCTTTTTTCACTATTTTTTCAACTTATGCAACAGAATGTCGCATAACTCGATTTTTAGCCCCTCAGTTTAAGCTGTGGTACGCTATAATATCCTACCAGAAGGTACAAAAAATCATGTTTAATCCACCTACAATTCCAACAGATTATGAGCTAACCAGTATTGAGTTCAGCCTTCTCCAGCTCAGTGCGCGAGTGGAACCACCAACGTCTTCCTCCAGACACACTTCACAGACGACCAACAAGAATACCTCCACTAAATCTTCGTCTATGCCTCTTACTTCCATCGCGCAACTTTCCGCTGGCCAAGTTGCCTGGCTCACCTCAGACCGCTCCAGAAAATATCCTGATGTTTACGGGATTATTTCGCATCCAGGTTTAATCTTGAAACGCCTCTCTTCAAAATATGTCGCCATCGTTCCCCTTTTTGACAATCCGCGCTACTCTTCTCTGTATCCACCAATCACTGTTGATGGGCACGCCTACTATGTTGCCATCCCAAATATCCGTATTGTCGTCTCCGATCACATATCCTCCGTCCGCCTCATTGGTGAGCTAAGTACCTACACTTTTGACACTCTAGTTAAACAGATTACCACTTTTCTCACCCCTTAATTTCCCTCTTTACAAAAATCCCATCTTGGTGTATAATAAAGAAAATTACAATAATTTAATTCTATAGGAAGATAAATGCCGATTATTAAGTCTGCAAAGAAAGCTGCTCGTCAGAGTGTGAAGCGCACTGCTAAGAATCAGCAGATTAAGCGCACGATTAAGGCTACGCTCAAAGAGTTCAAAGCCAACCCGACTGAGGAAAATCTCCGCAAAGCCCAGTCTGAATATGATAAAGCCGCAAAGAAAGGTCTCATCAAGAAGAACACCGCTTCTCGCCGCAAGTCTAGCTTGATGAAGCTTGCCAAGTCCCTCTCTATCAAGTCCACCGCCAAGAAAGCTGCCAAGCCAGCCGCCAAAGCCGAGACCGCAAAGAAGGCTCCTGCGAAGAAAGCTACCGCTGCTAAGAAAACCGCAACAAAAACCACTGCAAAGAAGACTGCTAAGACTTCTACTAAAAAATAGCCCAAGATCACGAGCCCCACGCTCGTGATTTTTTCAAAACCCCACCTCACACACTAAAATATGGCCTTGCGCCATATTTTTCACCCCTGTTATTAGCACTCTCACCATTAAAGTGCTAATGCTATATTTTATTCACCCGCGCTAAAAATGCCTCCACCAGCAGCTCTGGCGCGATTTTTAACGTTTTTGTCTGCATATCCAGCTCCGCCACGGCTTTTACGATTCGTTTTTCTCGCTCGCCATAGCGAAACTTATATTTATTCACCGCCCAGCTCGCTAACGCCCCTACCGCCATATATGGGTCACTCTTTAGTGCACGGTATTCTTTGAGCGCCGTTTCCCCATCCACCAAAGCCTTATCAAAAATCTTGAAAATCGCAAACCTATCCACCGTTTCGACGGCGTCGATTTTTTCCTTCTTCACCTGCGATAATTTACAAAAATCTTTAAACGCTTTTTTTAGCGACGTCGTACTTTCCCAGATTACAATCGTATGCGGAGTATCAGCATACTTGCTCAAAATCTCATACGGACTAAATTCACTCCCTTTTACCGTTAGATCTTTAATCAAAATCTTCCGCTCCGTCGCGAACAACGATGCGCCACTACATATTTCCATCAGACTCGTCGCATCCAGCGCATTACCTTCAAAAATCTCATAATCCTCACCTAAGATTTTCTGGATTTTCTCCTGAATCTTTACCCGGTCGTTACCCGAAAACACGTAAAAACTCACCTATTACCTCCCTGCTCGCGAAAAGTCCTTGGCTATATTCATTTTTGACACCTCGGACAAATGTGCGTCCCCCGTCCTGCTACTCTCGTCTTGATAATTTCTGTGCCACAACGGTTACATGGCTCACCTTCCCGCCGAAACACTTGTGCAAACAGTCGCAAATAGTCTCCTTTCGTCCCATCTGCCTTGACATAGGTTGCCATCGTGCTGCCGCCAGAATTGATGGATTTTTCCATCACCTCGCAAGCGCCTTTTAGTAGTAATTTTGCTTCCGTCTTGGAAACTTCCCCCGCCTTTCTGGTCGGCAGAATCCCCGCATAAAACAGTGCTTCGTCCGCATAAATGTTCCCCAATCCACAAATTACTTTCTGGTCCAGAATTACCGCTTTAATCGGCGAGTTCTTATGCCGCTGCAACCGCTGGTAAAAATCCTCCGCCTCCATTTTCCACGGTTCTGGCGCTAGACTAGCGATAAACTTGTCCTGCAAAACCTCGTCCGTCGGCAAGATTTTAATGAATCCAAACTTTCGCTGGTCGTTGAAGAACAGTTTACCGCCGCCTTCAAACTCAATCTCCACCCGCGTCTGCTTGTTTGGCAACTTATCTGTAAAATTATCACTTGGATGTCCACCAGCGAACCGATTTTTTATCAAATTTTTAATTATTTCAACATTGGAAACCGCGTTTTTCGATGTTGAAATCGAACTAGGTTCTTCTTGTTGGGTTTCTTCTTCCGAAGAAGAAACCCATACAAGTTGCCCTGTCATCCTCAGATGAACCATCAGCGAAACCCCCTCAGACAAATCTACTACCAATGCTTTGCCAAACCGCCGAAACTTCTCGACCGTTCTCCCCTCAGCAATCTCGCGCGGACCGATTAAAGATTTATCGCAGTAACTTTTTACCCGAACAATTTTTTTGTTCAAGCAAAACCCCTGTAATCCGCGCTTTATCGTCTCAACTTCCGGCAACTCTGGCATAATACCTTTATTATACCATACCCTCCCTGTTTTTATGAGATAATTCTATTGGGAAACGCAGCGAACTGTTGGTCCTAGTCCTACTTGATACCCTGAAGTCAGTGCGGCAACTATGTTTATGGTATAGTTGACATCTAATATTGCTATAATATTATTCTCTGAATTAATCCACGCTTGAATAGCGGAGCTCAGTCCAAGTATAGCCGTTCCGCCGTTTATCCTTCCAGCAAAAGAATTCATGGAAAAAGGAGAGCGAATTATAGCGTTAAGAGTTATCTCTTCACCGTCTACTGGAGTCGAGTTCCAGTTATTACGATATTTTAATCCATACTCATCAAATAGATATCTATAGCCTGGACTACTTTCGCGAACTGGTATTTTCCATCCACGAGAGCATATTGAGTCTATATAATAGTCTCCTACTCCCAGTGTTGCCCCAGCTGTAACAGTTTTGAAACTATAATAGTTTCCAGTTGCTTCTGATAATGCCCCAGATGTTTGCCATGTACTCTCCCCAAGGGGTGAATAAACCTCACCTGGGTCAAGGCTTCCCTCCACTAAACTAAACCTATCCCATCCTGTAAAATTGTCCAATGTCTGCGTATCCTCACTTGGTGTCCAACTACTCGTAGAATTAATATCACTCGTTTCAGAAGTCAAGGCCACTTCGGTCGAGAGGTCGAGGTCGAGATTTTGCACCATCCAGCAGTTTCCGTCTGCCAACTTGCGAATGAGATACCATTTGTTATCCCGCACATCTCGCAGAGTGGTCTCTGGTACATTCTGGTTGATAAACTTAGCAAGATTATTTGTAGTGTCCATGGAATATGGACGTTCTTCGTCTTCACCAACTTCGTCTAATGAAACTGTCTCTCCAGTAAACGCCGCTGGTGTGGGTGCCCAAGCTTGGCATAGAGATTTTTCCGTTCCCCCAACAGAAACAACTCGTTTCATATCCTGCATCGTTTTATAGGTGGTATCGCCAACCGTAATCCCATCCGTATCATAAAACACACTCGTCCTCGAATGATGCGCAAATCTATCAATATCAATAGCAATCGGGTAATCCCCAGGCCTATCTTGAGCTGGAGCATCACAAGTAATAGTTACAGAATCATTGCCGCCACCTACTTTCGAGACTACAATATTATCGCAAGTCTTATCGCCAATCGTGACACTAACATCGCTAGCCGATACCGTCCTATCCGTATAGAGTGAAGTGGTAAAGGTAATCTCCCCACCATCCTTGTAATTGAAACCATCTGGCGTATAGGTAGCGATACCGCCTTCTTGGTCTGTAGCTTCGGCATAAGCCGTATAAAGTACCGTATTCTGGTAGGTTCCAGAAGGTAAAGCCGAGTTAGCGTAGTAGCCGTAATAGACGGTAATGTTATCGGTCTGGGTCTCGGTGGTGGTAGTATCGTCTTGAGTTATTAGTAGTTCCTCTGCACCCTTTACTGGCACTGGGGCAAATCTACTATTCTGGGTAA
>JAFVBG010000007.1 GCA_017480095.1 Candidatus Saccharimonadota bacterium | reverse complement strand
AGCATGACGCAAATTCGCCTCAGTGCCCCTACCGAGCACGATTCCATCGTCAACGGTCCAGGCCTCCGCGCCGTGGTCTGGACCCAGGGCTGCCCAAATCATTGTGAAGGTTGCCAAAACCCCGAAACCTGGAGCTTCGACGGCGGCAAGCTAGTCGATATTGAGGAAGTTAAAAAAGAATTGCGCGAGCTCAAAGGACAAACAGGTCTCACCTTTTGTGGCGGGGAACCGTTTGTTCAACCTGAAGCCTGTCTAGAGCTAGCCAAGTTTGCCCACCAAGAACTCGGCTGGAACGTTTGGAGCTTCTCCGGTTTTACCTACGAAGCCATCAAGAAGTATGGCGCCATGAAGACTGACGACGAGAAGCAGGCTCGCAAAAATCAAGCGACACTCGATTTTCTAAACGAACTTGACGCTTTGATTGACGGCCCATTCGTCCTCGCCGAAAGGGATTTAACCCTTAAGTTTCGTGGTTCCCGCAATCAGCGCATTCTACTGCTCAAAAACGGCAAAATCACCGACCAAATGGATGACCGCGGATAACCCCCACTGTCATAGCTAGAAAAATGGACGACCGCTTGGTCGTCCATCGGGTTTTTGGAAGTCTCACTCAAACTCGTCTGGGACTTTGACGTTATCACACACGTGGATACGTGTCGCAGCCAAGGCAGAATTGACCACCTTTGGATCCATCAAAACGCTAAGAATCGATAAGCAGAGCTTGGTTGGCCGAGGCAATTTGTCCGGGTTTTCGCTCGTACGGCGATCCTTTTTGAAATCCCAGAGGAAAATACCTACCATCGTCAACCCGAAAACCAAGAGTGTCTTGATGACCAGTGGCCAGCTCGTAGCATAAAGTAAGGTGAGCACTAGAGTCACAATCCCTGGCACATACAGATAAATTCTGCGCTTGAGATAATAGTCTTCCAGGTCTTGCCTGGCCTGCTTGCGTTTCTCTTCCGAACGCATCTCCGTATTTGCCCAAATCCAAAGTGAACCAGCAAATACTTGCATGCCGAGCCCCAAGCCTAGAGCCAAACTCGTGCAAACCACACCAGTTAACCAATCGATGCGGACAATAATATACACTAATACCGAAAGGCCTAGTGCAATATCCTTCGCCCATTCATAGTGACGGATAAACGTGGGATTGCGCCAAGGACGACGTTTGCCATCGTCTGGATATGGCCACTTGCGCGCTGCACTACCATCGAATGCATCGCAAAGCTCGCCAAACCCAAACAAGAGCAGGACAATTTCGGACTTGATGCCCATTGCGATACACACGATGACCGCAACTACGCATAAAACTTCCAACAGTGAAAGAACATCGGCGACGTGATACTTCTTCATGAGAACACCCTCCTTCTCTATTTTTGTGCATGCACACGCCTATATTTCCATTATACCACAAATCGCCAAAAAAGTCAATTTTCACCCCTTGAAAGAACACTTTTAGTATGAAATATGATATAATTTTATTATGAATAAAATTAATGTTCTACTTACCACTGCTAACGGTAATCTCTCGGACAAAAAAGCGATGATTGAAAAAGCCGTCAAAACGGCTGAAGAATATGCTTTTTCAAAACTTAAAATTAATTGGGATGTTGACATTCTAGTTACAAATAGAATCCCCATGATTATTCCCGAGAATGGCGCCGGCGGATATACTTTTTCAGCTGACTTTATTCGAATAAACATAGACGATAAAAAAGCTACCAAAAGCTTGATAACTGAAAATATTATACATGAGTTATGTCACGCCGCGCGTTGGGGCAAAAATGATGAATGGACAAACTCGCTATTTGACGGCTTAATCTTTGAAGGTCTCGCAAGCTACTTCGAGGCTGAATTCGTACGAGAAAGTAATGAGAAAACTTTATTTATAAAGACAATCCTCGAGCGGACCGACGAGAAGAATGAAAAAATCTTAAAACGTCTCCACGAACAGCTAGACTCAAACCGTTATGACTACAATACAATTTTCTTTAACGGAAATGATGATCTCCCTCGCTGGGCCGGATACTCTCTGGGGTATTATTTAGTCAAAAAATATCTGAAAAAGACCGGCAAAAAAATCGAAGACGCTTTTGCCGATAAGTATGCAGACTTTCGCTCGGTTTTATAGGTAAAAATTAAAAGCACGGGCTTATGCCCGTGCTTAATTTTATATCCAAATCATACGCTTCCTTGCATTTTATAAGTTTTGGTGGTATAATATATTAAATTTCAGCGCAATTCCGCTCTGAAAAATTTGCACATTAGGAGGATGATTATCATGAAAAAACGAATTTTAATCAAAAAACTCGGTCTAGCTTGCTTGTATCTGGCAGTCATAGGCGGTATCACCGCCTGCGGAAGCGAAAAAGTCACAGCTACCAGCGATTTCACTAATGACGACACTATAGTTATTAGTGATTTTACCAGCGAGAATAGCAATGCCAAAGACGATTTTACGTCCGAAACTAGTCCGGATATTACAGCTCCGGAAGATGAAAATGGCAACACTGGGGAGTCAATAAACCTCACCGACAATAGCAGTACGGAGGAATTAGCAAGCTCCATCACCGACAACAACGCTAGAGATTCAGCAAGCTCTACCGACCAGTATTTTAACGGCGAAGTATTCGAACTTACCAAATTCATGCAGAATTACGGATTTTATCACGATTCCGACATGCCCACATTAAAAGAAAGTGGGGAGTACTCGGTTACTTTCAATGGCTTGATGTGTTACATTACCATTATGTGCTGGCCGAACATGAAGACTGTCGATATCCATGCTCGCGACTACGACTACGGTGCTTCCTATCTATCGTCTCATCTTGATTCAGACATGGGACAAGTCACAACTGACCTAGAAGGCATTTCGCTAACCCCATCAGCCTACGACGCGATTAGCAAAATCGTTCCCACTGCACTTGAGAGGTTCGAAAATAACCAATGCCCGTACGCCGGATATGGTATCGAGCACTCAGCAGATACGCCCAGTGAAGGCATAGTTAGTAGTCATGCAGATTAAAATCCTCTACCAAAAACTCCCGATATTACCACTTTAAAAATCGGGAGTTTTTCTATGCCATAGCAACTACACGGTCGCGCAGGTTGACATAGGTAATATGCTTTACAGAAGCTACTTCTACTGACTGATCAACAAACGTTGGCTGATAAACACGAATTGCAACTACTTCTTCCTGTTCAACTGGTACCGGATAAGAATCTGACGGATTATAATTTGCAAGAAAATCGATATATTCCGCTAGGGCTACCGTATTACTCGCCTGCTCCTTAGACATACCGCTATAACGAGCAATCACACCTTCAAGGGAGTTATCAATCGGATTCTGCTCGTAGTATTTTTCGACAAACGCAGTCACAGAAGATTTATCAATGATTCCAGCTGCCTCCATCAAAGTCTGGTCTTCTATGTAACGCTGATAGTATTTATTTTTCTGCCAATATGGATTAATCTCATCATTTTGGATACAAGCTTGACCAGTGTTCCAAGCCATATTGGAAAGTTCAGATGTCTGTTGCGCTGCATCATATAGATTACCAATTACAGGAATCAAACCAGTACCAGCGTCAATGACAGCGTTAATCGTAGAGTTGCCAGTCGGGTTTTCAATCCAAGACATCACAGCGGCATCCTTCACGCCATATTGTGCATCGCGCAAAGTACAAGCAATAATATACTTACCCAAATCTGAATCTTGTTTGATAGCCGGATTATCGACTTCTCCATCTTCAAAATTCTCATCACCAACGTTCTCCACGACTTTATATGGATCCATATGAATCGTACTAAAATCAGTCGTATAATATGGATTACAATAAGCATCTCCCACCAAGTTTAAATCTTTCAAATTGGCACAATCCTTATTCAATGTCTTATCATACCAAGTCTTGCTAGCCGCACTGGCAGAAGGTAATATCGACAACGCCGACTTACTAACACTTGACATCATAGAACTTATAGAACCAAGCGCCGAACTACCAGCTAACATATTAGCAATCGGCATCATTTTATATGCTATGCTGCCTATAAAAGTATACTTTGAGGTCGGATCAAATGGAGACCTAGTCATGCGATCATATTTTGCGTCATCGGCCAGAACATCTTGTGTCGCACTATACATGGCTAATACTGCCGCCTCGTCGCCAACAGCACCAGAATTAGCCTCCATTGATTTTCCCATATAGATATTAAAGCCACTGCGCATCGCATTTGCCGCATCTTCGCCACCAATATTTTCAATCAAATCAGTAGCTAATAATTGTGCAACTTTTGGAACTAACCATGAAATAGCTAGCCCAACCGCTAGGCCAATCGCAGCCTTAATACCAGCTTTTACTAATCCACCAACAAAACTTTTAATAGCATTACCAATTCCGCCAGTAACTACCAATAGTACAATATCAACCACCGTGCCCACTGCATTTAACGCGAGCCCAGAATATAAACATGTCTTGTAGACAGTAAGGCTCGAAGCGCCAGCACCAAAATCACCAAGCAAGCTCGTAAACCAACTATCGCCCATAACTGATTTAAGTGCATTTTTCATAGCTTCATCGCGATTAAATTTTAGTGCCTTTTCATCATTCGAATCAACTTCTGGACCTCCAAATTGCGCATTATACGCAGTAGATGCCATAGTTGATTTATTACTTGTAACTTGTTTATCGATACTTGTACCAGACCCGCTCCAGACTTCCGTTTCCTTTGCTTCTGCAAATTCATTGAAGTAAACCATCATCTCGCTACCACCATCACCAATCTGCGTACGTTGAATTGCCTCAAGCATGCCAGTAACAAAATTCAACGTTTTAGCAACCTGGATACCAGAAATCGCTATATTGAGCGCACTTAGCGCATTGATTACACCACAAGCCAAACCCTGCGCAGAACTAACTCCGCCCATCAAAGATGATACTTTATCCACCCTTGTTTTTAATGCGCTCTCCACCTGAGAAGCATCTGCTCCACTAGTCAGTGCCTCTGAGCCAGTAATCGGTTTAGTTGTGTCAACTTCTTCTTCAATTGGAACTTGAATTTTCTGCCCCGGATTGTCTGGGTCGTCCACCTCATCATAGCCAGTTATAACTTTCTTCTTGCCGTTTTCATCAGAATCATCATCACGTTCACGTGCATTTCCATCCGAATCCCCCACATCCTCCGCAAGACCAGTTGCTTTGGCTTTTTTCTTTATTTCGTCTTCATCCGTTTCGTCCGTTGTACCAAAAAACCTATTTCTAGACGCCTTTATCCTACTATGAAACGCCTCCGTCAAACTCTCAAACCACCCCACAATATGCCCCTTCATCGTCTTCGTGGCGCTCTGGTGTGCGGCAAAGAAGTTATCATCCGACCCTAGCGCATCGTCCATCATCATCAGTTTGCCAGCCGAAGCGCCATCTTTATTAGTCAAAGTCTTCCCGGTAAGTTTTTGCATATCCCCGTCGTTTGCCACCACCGCCGAGACTTCTCCCGTATCTTGATTCGTATAGACAAGGTAGCGCGCCTTTGTATCGGGGTCTTCCTTATACTCAATACTCTGCTTCGCCAGTTTTTTCTGCATTTTATTCGAAATCTTAAACTTCTCTGCGCTAAAAATCCCAAAACGTCTGTTTGTCAGGGAAGTATTAAGCGTTTCATCCATCTGAAAACGCATAAAATAAGTCGAACGTCGGTTCATCGCCGTGCGCATGACATTAAATTGATCAAGTGCATTACCAACCAACGCGAAAGGCCCAAGCGAAGTCCCCATGAACGCCACGCCGCCAGCGCCAAAAAGCGCCATAATAATCAAAGCGGCCGGGCCAAAGCGACGCTTCTTCTTCATAGCGCCAGGATTCACCTCGTTTGCCTCGCGTCCCTTGCCACGCCAATACCCACTATTTGTATGGTGCTGAATCTCATTACCATTACCGTCCACTGGCCGCCCATTTAAAAGAATCGGACGATTTTCGGCACTTCGTCGATTGTTCATCTCCGAATTATAATCCCCATTAGAAAACTCAGAAAAATCCTCACCTGCCGCATCTTCTGCCTCGCGCAGGCGATCTACCTCCGTGTTATGAAAGGTGTTTTCATCACCTTCACCCCGATAATAGACCTTCTCAGCCATAACCATATTATATATTGGCATGAGCGTTTTTTCAAGTCCCAAATCTTTTACAGTAAACCCCAGATTCTATCTGTCAAAACTCTCCAAAAAATGCTACAATATATTATATGTTGGAGATGACGGAGAGCACGGAATCGATTCCTGGCGTTGGACCACGTACGGCCCATGCCTTGAGTACGATTGGGATTAATACCGTTCGCGATTTGCTTTATTATCTTCCGCGTACTTACGACGATTATCAGACTGTCACCAAACTCAGCGAGCTTCGCCCTGGCCGCATCACTGTGCGGGGTACTGTCGAATCCGTTTTTAATAAACACGCGCGCGGGCGCAATCTTACCATCACCGAGGCCACCATCACTGACGGCGTCGATTCGATTCGTGCTACTTGGTTCAATCAACCCTACCGCTGCCGTCAATTTGAAAAAGACCGTGAATATATTTTTTCTGGCCCCTATGAGCTCCGCGCTGGTCGCTATGGCTTATCTAATCCAATCGTCCGCGTCATTCCGAAGAACAAAGCTCAAAAATCCACCAACGAAGCTTCTTTTCAGCCGGTTTATCCCGCCAAGCGTACTCTCACGGCGGAGGATTTTAAAAAGATTATCAATAATCTCCGCAGCAAGTTTGCCGACATTCCAGACTTATTGCCAATGTCAGAGAAGAAGCCCGACTTTGTCTATCCTGGCGCACGCGCCGATGCACTTTTTAAAGCTCATTTTGCCGATAATCAAGCCGACATCGACCACGCCCGTAATTATTTAGCCTACGAAGAGTTATTTGAGTTGATTCTAGCCGCTAGGCTGAATGAGCTCGAAAATCAGAAGCTCAAAACCATCGCCATCCCCTACGACGACCAACTTATGCACCAGTTTTTAGCTAAATTGCCATTTGAGCTCACGCCAGCCCAAAAAGCCGCCACTTGGCAAATCATCCAAGATCTAAGCAAAACTACACCGATGAACCGTTTACTACAAGGAGATGTCGGCGCAGGTAAAACCGTTGTTGCCGCTGCCGCCGCTCTTCAAGTAATCAAACAAGGTCACCAAGTGGCCATTCTCGCTCCTACTTCCGTCCTGGCCGCCCAGCATGCCGAATCTCTAGATAAACTTTTGCGTCCTTTTGGCGTCAATACTGCGCTCCTGATTGGCTCTACTAAGCAAAAAGAACATCTCAAGAAGCATATTGCTCAAGGCGATGTCGATTTAATCGTCGGGACCCATGCAATTTTAACAGAGACTACCGTCTTTCACAATCTCGCCTTCTGCGTCATCGACGAGCAACATCGTTTCGGCGTTAGTCAACGTCAAAAACTACTCACTAAGAGCATTCCGCACCTCCTGATGATGACCGCCACTCCAATCCCACGTTCACTCCAACTCACCATCTTCGGCGATTTGGACGTTTCAACCATCAAACAGCTACCAAAAGGTCGTCAACCCATCCAGACTATCGTCATGCAGGGCATCAATATGCGCGACGAACTTTATCCAAAAGTCCGCGAAGAATTACAGGCCGGTCGGCAAGTTTACTGGATTTGTCGCACGATTGAAGACAGCCCACGCCAAGAAACCACCTCGGTCAAGAAGCAGGCTGCCAAACTAGTCGAACTTTTCCCCGATATGCACATCGAATTTTTACATGGTCGCATGAAGCCAGACGAAAAAGATGACATTATGACACGTTTCTCGGAAGGGAAAATTGATATCCTAGTTTCTACCACTGTGGTCGAAGTCGGCGTCAATGTGCCAAACGCCACGTTGATGGTAATTATGGATGCCGAAGGCTATGGTCTCGCCCAGCTCCATCAGTTGCGCGGACGTGTTGGTCGTGGCGAGCATCAGAGCTATTGCTATCTCATCACCGAGAACGAAAAACCCACTCGCCGCCTACGCGAAATGGAAAAATCTACTGACGGTTTTCATCTTGCCGAAGTCGATTTGAAAATCCGCGGCCCAGGTGAAATCTACGGTTCACTTCAGCATGGCGCACTCGACCTCAGGATCGCCACACTGTCGGACACGCACTTGATTTCACTAGCTCAAGCCCAAGTCGGCGAACTTGCCAAACACCCAGAAGATGTGTTAAAATATAAAGAGTTATCCCAAGCGATACAGAAATATCAACAGTTAACTACTCTAAACTAATGTATTCCACCGTAGGACTTCTCCGTAACGCCAAAAAATCTGGCAATCTTACTGGCACTCACCAGAAACTAGATCGCATCGCCAGGAAACAACTTTTTGAGCTCATCCCGCAAGATACATTTTTTCCAGACATTAAGGATATTTTGCACTTCGAGGGCAGCCGTGGCCCGGATGGCCTCAAATGGAAATCACCTGGTATTGACGAACCAATGCACTTCATCTTGCCAAATCATGACGATGGCAAACTAATCCAGATGATTATGGATCATCAATACAATCTTCGTCAAGCCTTGAAGGCTAAAGATTCTACTCGCGCCGCTTTCGAAGCGGCCTGGATGGCACATGCCATCACCGATGGCCTCACACCGGCTCATCATTATCCTTATCAAGAAGCTGTCAAAGAACTCATGTCCGACAAAGAATACGTCAAGATTTTTGGTAAACCTTTTAAGGGTATCATGCGCGGGCGCAACCTTGGCGAAACCATGCGCAACAACTGGCTCTATCTCGGCCCAGAAGGCTACATGACGAAGCACATCGCCTTTGAATATGGTGTAGCCATGATTGCCGCTGCCCAGCCTAATCATTCATTAATGCCACGCATCGTCAAAAGCGAACTCGACAACCTCGATTATAAAAAAGAGTTTTACGAGTCGCTCCAACGCGTACATAATCTCGACATGTATCAAAGATTTCTCAATAAGGGCTGGACGAACGAACTAGCCCAAGAATCAAAAGAAATCTTACTCCCAGAAATCGTCCGCGCCATCACTCTCGGCTGGTACTCCTGCTTGCCAAAAACTGCTTCAAAACAGGGAGATTAACGATGGTAAATCTAGGCACTTTACGTATCACTGGCGGAATCTTAAGCGGACGCAAACTCACTTTCCCAAGCAATCTCTGCCACCCAATGGGTGAAAGGGAAAGATTGGCACTTTTTAATTCGCTCTCCGCAAGCCGTGATTTTGACAATGTTAGAATCCTAGATCTGTTTGCCGGTTCGGGCGCGCTCGGTATCGAAGCCTTATCTCGTGGTGCCGCTCACGCCGTTTTCGTCGAAAAAAATCACACTCTGGCCAATCAGCTAAAATCCAACCTTGAGAAGCTTGAAGTCTTTGGATACGCAACGGTTCTACCCAAAAATGCCCTCACTGTGTTAGGCGAACTTACTGGTTCAAAGTTTGACTTTATCTTTGCCGATCCACCTTACGATGATTTACAGCCAGATTTTTTGCAAAATATCGCCAACTTTTTGACTGATGACGGGATTTTTATTCTTTCAAACCCTGTCAATGCTAACCCAGACGTGCCAAATTTGAGATTAATCAGCCAGAAGACCTATGCCGGCTGCCAACTTGGCTTTTTCACACATTAATTTAGTATTGACATATTTTTGCTCTAGTGGTATAATAGTAAAGCTGAAACAATTTTACCCAAGGTTTCATGTACATTAGGAGGTGTATATCGTGTTAGAAACCTATGTTTTCTCACCGATGGTGGGTCCGCTCTTTGTTCGCGAAATTAACCGTGAACCCTACCGGGAAACCAGTGTTCATCGCTGCAGCATTCTCCGCAGCCAGACAAGATGTCCAGTCTGTGGCGGCAGTGGCGAGGGAAGACCTGGCCTATTCGGCGGCAAGCGCACTTGTCCACTCTGCAAAGGATCTGGTTATGCCAGAATCTAATGTAGCTATTCTACAG
>JAFVBG010000004.1 GCA_017480095.1 Candidatus Saccharimonadota bacterium | reverse complement strand
GCATTCATCCTGAGCCAGGATCAAACTCTCCATTAAAGTGTCTTGCTAAAAGCAAAACTATGAATTATTTGAAACTTGTTCAAACATAATAACTGACGATGATAATTGCAAAGAAAAACTCTGCAATTTAAATTGCACAACTAAACTGTTAACAATTCTCTAGACAACTCAGAACTAATGTCTTCTCGCAGTTGTTAGACTGATATAAGTTTATCTCATTTTTAGTTAAAAGTCAACACCTTTTTTCGACTTTTTTCAAAAAATCTTACTTTTTTATGTAAAACCTGCCAAAAACGGCCCAAAATTAAACATTACCCTGTTAAAATCGACCCCGCAGGGTCGATTTTTTACATTATTGAACGGTAGATTAAGTATGAAATTGCACCTACGGCTATGCCGATTATGCTTCCCACGATGACTTGCGGAATCGTGTGTCCTTCGACTAATTTTTGTGGCTTCGTCTTGGCGTTACCATCACTACGAGCAATTTCATTCAGCAACTTTCCCTGCTCCCCCACGGCATAACGCACATTTACCGCGTCATAGATAATAATAATCGACATACAGAGCGCAATCGCACACTCCACCGAAGTGAAACCACGGATAAATCCAATCGCCGTTGTCGCACCAATGAAACTTGCCGAGTGTCCAGACGGCATCCCGCCAGAACGCGTCATCCAATACATCACCTCATTAAAGGTCATCTTCCCCTTTTTCTTAATGATTGCCCCGATAAGCTTCGCCCCCTGCGCAATGACAAATCCAGCCACAAACGCCGCAATTACAAAAATACCATCATTCATACCCTTATTATATCATAAATCTCAGCAGGTCAAACCCCACTTGATTTCATCGGGTCTATTTAGCGTTCTTCTTCAGTTTTACTCTGTTTCAAGCAGGCCAGTAGCCAAAAAGACAAACTTGCAGTCGCGAGCACCAAAACTATCACCCACCAGAAGTTAAAACCTTTCTCCTCTTTAGTTCCACTCAAATTTGGTACTTCGACCTCAGTTTCTACGGCTTCAGCTTCATCATTTTTCGTCTCTAAGGCCTCTAGCTGTCTCTCTGACGCGTTTTTATCTTCATCCGCCATCATACCCACCTCTGAATTAGAATTGCTGCCAGAGGTCGAAATAGCGCTACTATTTGCGTTTGAATAAACATAATGCACAGTTTCAACTGGGGTAGTTACGACTTTTGTGATGTAGATCGGCTTCTCGACGATTACCTCCTTCTCGACAATCTTCATCTCTGGCTCAATAGTGGTATCAGTGATTTCCCCGGTGACAGATTCCTCCGAAGTTGGCTCTTCTGGAGTTGCTGGCTCATCAGAGGTCGGTTCCCCTGGGATTGGATCTTCCGGAGTCGGATCTTCTGGGATCGGGTCAACTATTGGCTCCTCCACAATCTCGCTTGGCATCAAAACGCGATTTCCTTCTGCATCATGCGGACCATATTTATATAGTCCATCTTCTCCAGCCTCAGCTTCACAAGTATAACCTGTTTTATCATCAATAAAATCCGCACACTCCGAGAAGTCAATCCTCCCCATCACGATGTACTCTCCCCCAGTTGGAGCCGCCATCGGTGCCCAATAGTACCACTGCTTTGCTAGTGCTTTCAAATCTCTAGTTGCGCTAAACTCATACGGCTCATCACTAGGCAGGTACTCTATATCTCGATTTTGTACATTGTATAAGAACAGGATTGAATCCCCAATATAGTCTCGTCCGTAGGCCCGATAGCTCAAGAGCTCATCGGTCATACGAGTACCATCGTCCGCCCCCATTCCTAATAAGTTGAGACGAGTATATTTATCTGCAATTCCACTCATCTTGCCATCCGCCAAGATTCTAACCCAGAATTTATTATTTTCTAAATCAATCTTTGTGACGGTAATCTCGGTCGGCTTATTAAAAGTATATACAGTCTCTGGCAATTCTGTCGCCTGAACAAATGGACTCTGAACCAGTGGCGCCATCAGCATACTTAGGCAAAGCCCCGTTTTGATAGTGGTTGATATATTTTTGAGCATAAAACATCTCCTTAAAATTTATTTTGCCACTAGCATAAGATGGAAAATAGAAAAAAGTCAACCCCTATTTTAAAGAGGTGTTGTATTTTTTACAACACCTCTTGCAATTTTGCATAATTTCGTGGTATAATATTCAGCTTTTATTCTTCTTCATCTGGTAAAACTATACCAATTGACGCCACCGCATCCCCATCATCCAGCCGCATAATGCGCACTCCTTGTGTCGCCCTACCGAGTGTTGGAATCTCCGCCGTAGCTACGCGAATCGCTTGCCCCTTAGTGGACATCATAATGACTTCTTTTGCTGCTGGGTCCATCGTATGCACCGCTACAATTGGACCAGTCTTCGCCGTCACTGCCGCCGCCTTAATACCGACACCGCCGCGCTTATGTACTGGGAAGTTCGCCGCCTGAGTTGCCTTACCATAACCATTTGCCGAAATCACCAAGAGTTTCTGCTCCGCATCAGTTACAATGTCCATGCCCACAATCTCATCTTTTGGACGCAGGCGCATACCTCTTACCCCCATTGCGCTCCGACCCATCGCCCTAACTTCGGACTCATTGAAGCGAACAGCCTGACCAGCCGAGGTCGAAATAATAATATCATTCTTCCCAGTTGTTCCCTTTACCCACTTCAGTTCATCACCTTCGTCGAGTTTAATGGTGATTAAACCATTTGTGCGGATGTTTTCGTAATCTTTAATCGAAGTTTTCTTGATTGTACCCTTCTTGGTCGCCATAAAGAGGAATCCGTCTGGGCCAAGCTCGTTACCTTGCTTAATCACCGCTGTAATCTTCTCTTCTGGATGGAGATTGAGCATATTTACCGCCGCCGTTCCCTTTGCCTGAAGTGAAGCTTGTGGTACTTCGTAGGCTTTCAGACGGAATACGCGCCCAGCCGAGGTGAAGAAGAGTAGATAATCATGCGAATTTGCCGTGATAATCTGAGCAATCACATCTTCTTCCTTCGTGGTCATGCCCCGTTTACCCTTACCACCACGGTTCTGTTTACGGAAATCATTCTGGGAGACACGCTTCATGTAGTTTTCAGCCGTCAAGAGAATTACGCTTTCCTCTTCTGGAATCAGCTCTTCTTCAGAGAACTTGCCCACCTCATGATTAATAATCTTCGAGCGACGCTTATCTCCGTATTTTTCCTTCATCGCAATCAGTTCTTCTTTGATTACACGAAGGATCTCGTTCTCATCCGCCAAAATCGCCTCAAGTTTGCCAATCAACTCTTGGAGCTGTTTCAACTCTTCCTCAATCTTATCACGCTCTAGACCTTGGAGACGACGTAGCTGCATGGCGAGAATAGCTGCCGCCTGGATTTCAGACAGTCCAAATCTCTCCATTAGTCTCTTATCAGCATCATCGTAAGATTCGCGAATTGTTTTGATGACTTCATCAATGTTATCGAGTGCAATCTTCAAACCTTCTAGGATATGAGCACGTTCTTTAGCCTTTTTAAGGTCGAATTCTGTCCTACGTCGCACGACCTTCTGGCGATGACATACGAACTGAGAAAGAATCTCCTTAAGCCCCAAAACGCGCGGAGTCAAGCGCTCTTTCTTCCCCTTGGCAGTCTCCACCACCTCTGGAATCAGAGCTAAGATATTGTAGTGAAAAGTAGTCTGCAGTGGGGTTAACTTAAAGAGTTGATTCAAAATCTTCTTTGGGAAAGCATCTTTCTTTAGCTCTACCACCACACGAATCTTACCGCGCGCCGATTCATCGCGCGCGCCAGCGATGTGATCAAGTTTTTTATTCTGAGCTAGTTCACCGACTTGCTTGATGAATGCTTCCTTTGAAAAACCGTAAGGCACCTCTGTTACTACGATATTGTAACGGCCATTTTTGCGTTCCTCAATGTTTGTCACGCCTCGAATCACTACCGAACCTTTACCCGTGGCATAAGCTTGCTTCATCGGCGTGCCACCATACACCTCGGCTCCAGTTGGGAAATCTGGTCCCTTCACGTGTTGCATCAAGCCGTCCAATGTAATCTCTGGATCATCAATCAACGCTACTGTCGCATCTACTAGTTCACCGAGGTTATGTGGCGGAATGTTGGTCGCCATACCGACAGCAATACCCATCTGACCATTCAAAAGGATATTTGGTAACCCGGCCGGCAATACTTTTGGTTCTTGCTCAGTACCATCGAAGTTATCTTGAAAATCAACGGTTTCCTTCTCGATGTCCGCCAAAAGCTCTTCGCCCAACTTATCCATCCGAGCCTCGGTATAACGATAAGCAGCTGGCTCATCACCATCCATCGAACCGAAGTTACCTTGCCCTTCAATCAGGGTGTAGCGCATTTTCCATGGCTGAGCCATGTTCACCATCGCCATGTAAATCGAGGAGTCACCATGTGGGTGATAAGTACCCATCACGTCACCAACGATCTTCGCCGACTTCACTGTGGCATGCGGAGCCTTATATCCCTTCTTGTGCATCGTAAAGAGAATACGGCGGTTCACCGGCTTCAAACCATCGCGTACATCTGGCAGTGCACGGTCAACAATCACCGACATTGAATACTTGAGGAAGTATTCCTCCATCGTATGTTCTACTTGGCGCTTCTCAATACCATTTACTACTTCACCGGTGACAATCTCGTCTTTAACTGGTAGATTTTCAGTATTTTCGAGTTCTGGATTAGTTTTCTTATTTTCTTCGTCCATATCTTATTTTCCTTTTCTCAAAATACCTTAAAAATCCAGATCCTCAAGGTCAATCGTACTTGCCCCTGCCTGAATAAAGTTTTTACGCAAATCCACCTGGTCACCCATCAATTTAGTGAACACCGCATCAGCCTTCTCGGCATCGTCAATATGCACCTGAACTAGGATACGATTCTCTGGGTCCATTGTGGTCTCCCAAAGTTGTTTTGCATCCATCTCGCCCAGACCCTTAAAGCGTTGCTGAGCGGTATAGCCAGCCTGCTTAAAACGCTCTTGCGTCTCGTCAATCTTCGTACCATTAGCCTTACGCTCGTTAATCTTCTCGGTCAGTTTCGCTTCTAGCGCGTTTTCATCGTAGAGGTAATCAATTTTTCGAGTAGAACCAGTACCCTTGATTAGGCCAAACAGCGGCGGCTTCGCCAGATAGACGTGCCCTTCTTCAATCACCTTTGGCATATAGCGGAAGAAGAATGTCATCAGTAATGTCGCAATATGCAGACCATCCACATCGGCATCCGTCATAAAGATGATTTTATCATAACGGATTCCGTCCATATTGAACTGGTCACCAATCCCTACGCCGATACCCTTAATCAGCGATACCAGCTCTTGATTAGCCAGCATCTTGTCCAGACGTGCCCGCTCGGTGTTCAACACTTTACCACGCAGCGGCAAAATCGCTTGAATCTGTGGGTTACGCCCTTCCTTAGCCGAACCCGCCGCCGAATTACCCTCTACGATAAAGAGTTCACACTCGTCGCGGTTTCTCGAAGAACAATCTGCCAACTTCGATGGGAGATTTAGACCTTCAAATGCTCCTTTACGAATCACGTTATCACGTGCCGCACGCGCAGCCTTCCTGGCTCGCGCCGCCAACGTAGCCTTGGAGACGATTTTCTTCGCAATCTGCGGGTTCTCTTCTAGGTAATAGCCGAAATACTCGCTCATTACCTTATCAACATAACCTCTCGCCTCCGGGTTACCGAGCTTATTCTTAGTCTGGCCTTCAAACTCTGGGTTACCAAGCTTGATTAGAATTACCGCCGTCAAACCTTCCTTGATGTCGTCACCAGAGAGGTTTTCTTCTTTCTCCTTGAGCAAGCCGTTCTTGCGCGCATAGTCGTTAATCGTACGGTTTAGAGCAGTCCTAAACCCTACCACGTGCGTACCACCATCAGGGGTCAGAACGTTGTTTACAAATGGCTTCAAAGTCTCGGCATAAGAGTCGTTGTATTGTAGCGCAATTTCCACGCCTGCAACATCGTCTTGTTTGTCAACGTAAAAAATGTCGTCTGAAAGCACTTCTTTGCCATTGTTCAGTCTCTTGATATAACTTCTAATACCACCTTCAAAGTAGAAGGTTTCTTTCGCCCCTGTTCGCTCATCTAGAGTAGTAATCAAAATCCCCTTGGTTAGATAAGCTTGATGACGCGCATAGTTCAGTACCCAGCTAAAATCAATCGTAGTGCCGCCCTTGAAGATTGTTCCGTCTGGATAGAACGTGATTGCTGTCCCACGCTTATTGGTCTTCCCTGTAATCTGCAAATCAGAAGTTGGCTTACCAGTATTGAACTCAATATGATGAATTTTTCCGTCGCGATAAACCTCCGCAATCATCTTAGTAGAAAGGGCATTCACCACCGAAGAACCCACACCATGCAGACCGGATGAGGTCTTATAGCCACCATCACCGAACTTACCACCAGCGTGTAGTACGGTCAAAACCGTCTCTAGGGTAGAACGTTTAGTCTTCGGGTGAATATCTACTGGGATACCACGCCCGTTGTCTTCCACCTTCACCCCGCCATCCTTCTGCACGGTAATCTCAATTTTTGTACAATATCCTGCAATCGCTTCATCAATTGCGTTATCGGCAATCTCTTTGATTAAGTGATGCAACCCCTCATAACCGGTCGAACCGATATACATACCTGGGCGAACTCGAACCGCCTCTAGCCCCTCAAGAACTCGAATTTCCGAACTATCATAGTTTTCGGCAGCTTCTTTTGCCATTTACACCTCTACTTTAATTACCTATCTATAATACCCCAAATAAACCAAAAAATCAACCCCTAAAATGCCTCTATTTCGCGTTCTAAGCCGTTTTAAGGCTAGTGTAGCTTGATAATGGTATCCTGTGGCATCTCGCCACTATCCGGCAGTCTGAGGGCTTCTGCTGGCCTTTTAAGGGCTACTTCCACCTCCTCATCTGGCACGGTATCGTCAAAGACTGCACCATCATCTTTAATCGCGGAACTTACCCCTTGGTTTTTCGCTTTCCACTTATCCAGAAACGATGACTTCTGCGAACTTCCAGAAGGCGCCATATGCGACTGTTCAGAAGGGGTGATATTCAAGGAAGAAGGAGCGCCGGAGCGAGCGGCATTTGACATACCGTGAGCGAGGCGCGCACCTTCTGACGCAGAAGATTGCCCCTTATCAACAGTCGCCCCCGCTCCTAAGCGAGCGTTAATCTCGCGCTCCACCTCTTGCCGCATCCTGCCATACTTAGTAGCAGAATATAATTTCATACTCTTCATCAATTCCTCATTTCCCTTCGCTAGTGGTGGATTCAGGCTCATCGTAAACGGCTTCGATGGCATATCAAACATCATTACCTGAGCAATCGCATGATGATTCGGCTGGTTA
Source organism: Candidatus Saccharimonadota bacterium (assembly GCA_017480095.1). Classification (GTDB taxonomy): domain Bacteria; phylum Patescibacteriota; class Saccharimonadia; order Saccharimonadales; family Saccharimonadaceae; genus Nanosyncoccus. The sequence continues at coordinate 16,377 of JAFVBG010000004.1, read as the reverse complement.
TGCAAATCTTCTGCATTAAACACTGGCATAAAAGCCTTTTCCATCATCTGAGCATCGGTAATACCAATTCTACCGCAGATAATCGTACCGACGTTACCAAGGATACCCTCGCGAATCTTATCTGTCAGCTGAGTCATGAACTGGTTTGCCACTACCAGGTTTAGACGGAACTTACGGGCTTCCGAGAGGATACTCTCAAAGCTCTCTGTTGCGAAGTTTTGAAACTCATCCACAAAGAGACAGAAATCATTACGCTGGTCTTCAGGGGTATCCACGCGACTCATGGCTGCTGTTTGGAACTTCATTACAAAAATCATACCGAGTAGTTTCGAGTTCAATTCACCCATCTTACCCTTAGAGAGATTGACGAGCAGAATCTTCTTCTCATCCATAATCTTACGAATGTCAAAGCCAGATTTTACCTGCCCCATCACGTTTCGCATCATTGTGTTAGACAAGAATGGCGACCACTTCGAGACAAGCCATGTGATTACCTCGCCTGCATCGTTCGATTTTTGGCTGGCTGGAAACTCTTTAGTCCAATAATCATAGACTGCCTTATCTGTTACGTACTGCAATTTCTGTTTTACGAACTCTGGGTCGGTGAAACAGCGTGGAATCTCAATAAAGGTTGCACCGTTCGGATCGCTCATCAAGAGCAACGCCGCATTACGGAACATGTGTTCACCTCTCGGTCCGAAGATACCCGTATGTCCTGGATCATACAGAGAATAAAGCATATTGATTCCCTCTTGCACGATAAAATCCTTCTGGTCTGGGGTGTTAAACTCAAACATATTCATCCCCATTGGATGTTCGAGATCACCTGGGTCGAAATAAATCACATCGTCAATTCTCTCTTGTGGAATCATCGAGAGAATCTCTTCACAGACATCGCCGTGTGGGTCGATAAAGGCAAAGCCCTTCCCCGCCATCAAATCTTGATAGGCAATATTTTTCAAAAGTACAGATTTACCCATACCAGTAGCACCGATGATATAAGTATGACGCCTACGGTCGTTATCTGAGAGATAGATTTTCTTCTCTACGCCACGGAATTTGTTTACCCCCAGCCAAACACCTTCGGTCGGAATCCGAGCTGGACCATCCACTTGCTTTGTTAGCTGCCTCTCCACCTGAGAGTTTGGAATCGTGTTTTGATTTGGCAAGTGAAAAATCGTCGCTAACTCAATGCTATTTAGTAATACATCATGCTTCTTAGCTGAAAAATTACGAAAAACATAATCTTGCGTTAGCTTATCCATATCTTTCAGGCTGTCATATTTAAAGCCGTTGCTAGTCGGAAGGTCAAACTGTGAGAATGAACTCACTAATCCCCCCACCAACGCCTCTGAACGCGCCTTTGAGGTGGAACTCGCCACCACCCTGATGCAAGCTTCAAACCCAGGATACCTAGTTTTTGCTTCTATTCCCTGGATTTCTTCTTGCTGGATATTAGTTAGGGGCTTCTCTTCTTTCCCTGCTTTCTCTCTGGCTTCTGGTGGCTCAAATGGCGCTCTTAGTAAATCGCCCAAGGTATAGGCTGCAATCCCACCGACGGTTTTCTTACCACTTTTGCCTTCGCGTATTTCTTGTACTCGGGCAGATGATTTTTTTGTCCAATCCTGTTCAATCGGACGGAACAGTATTTGCAAAGCCATACCCTCACCTGGTTTTACATTACTCAGGGCATTCAAAAATGCAGTCGTACCATCCCACTTCATATCTTCGTAGTTAGCAATCGGATAAATCCCGTCTTTTTTCATCGTCAACTCACCACCAGCCACGGCATCCATTCCACCTTCCTTAGAGAAGATGTTTTCCTCATCCACCTCTTCTAGTCGCGCAGTTGGGTAGGCCGAAACCACTGCCTGCTTCACCGTCTCAGTTAGCACTCCAGGAATTACCGCATAATATTTAATAAATCCACCAGTTGCCACGATTTCAAAACTCATGTGTCTCTGTCCATAAACCTTGGATTTCCAACCCTTCTGCAATGTAGAAGATAGGATTGAGTACATCACCTGTGCCTGCGAGATTGCTTCATTGGTGATGTCGCGCTCATCGCGACCATTTCCCTGGATGTCATCAGTTTCCGGTGGTAGATGAATCAACATCGGCACCATCTTAAGTCCTCGTTCGTAGGCTTTTTCCTCGCGTAGTTTTTTCGTATGTAGTAACCAAGCTAAAGCAACAGCCGCCACAGCTAGCGCTAGTATCACCAGAAAGATTACAAACCCCAGAAAACCCTCTTTCACCATCTCTACCCCTGTTTCTGTTTTTTCTACAACGTTTTCCATCCTATTTCTCCACCCCTGTCTCTGTATTTTTTACAACACTCTTCTTCTCTGTTCTCATGCTAATTATGCTCCCCTAGGATGCGATTAAATCTTTTGCGCATATACTCTTCTCTTAGGAGTGCCACCTGAACAAGTCTCTTACTCGGATCTTTCCTAGTTTCTGCCACCACCTCTTGGGCTCGTTTCATCCAAGCCTTTTCCATCTTCTCGCCGTCTTTAGCTTCTTCTGGCACACGTTCAAGTTGATCTGCAGGTATTTCCACAGTATTAGGTAAATTAGCCGCTGTCATACCAGCTACATTTGGCTCTTCTGGCATCACGCCAGACGCCCCCACTGTAACAATGCCCACAGCGTTTTCTAAGCCCGTATCGCGCTGTTTTGCATCTCCACCCATTGCTGGCCCATTCTGAGTCTCAAAGCCGCTCTCAGGGCTTGCAATGACGTTTCCAACCGCATTTACAGTATTTACAATTGCTCCCGACACTTCACTTGAGACTCGTCCAGTATCCGTTTTTTCTACATTAGAAAAAATACTAGGATTCTCAGCCGCTACCTCCATTCCCATCCCAAGATTTTGGTTGTTCATAATTTATATTTTACCACGTTTCCACGCTAAAATCTATATGCTTTTATGCTATCTTTGCAATCAAGAAGCATCCTAAGAACTCAAAGATTCCGGTTACTCCTAGAGCCAAAAAAGAAAAACCAATAAATGGTCTCATTACTAATAGAATAATCGGAGCTAAAGCTAGAAAACCAGCATAGGCGTATCCCTTTTGCCCAAGCTTAGTTTTTCCACGAATCTTAAAAAAGATCGCCACAATCGCCGCCGTAAAACCAAAAAACACTATGTAAAGTGTTGTAAAAAATACCAAGACCCCTAGCGGACCAGCTTCCGTTGGGGTCATAAAGTTCATCATGGCTAACAAAACGGCCGCGAAAGCGATACTGACTAAAATTAGCACACGATTTACCATAAGCCTATTATATCATAAGTTAGGTCATTTTTGTTTTTCTCCCGTTTGCCCGAATAGTTACAGCATCCCTGCTGGATAACCTCCGTCGAAGTGATATGGTCACCAAGCTAGAGTAATTCCCTAGCTTTAGTTATACGAATCTTTCGATTCTTATACAAGTTACGGTTGTTGGATTCCACCAACCTATTTTTTTGAACTGCGAGATTGTTCTTGTTGTCCGTAATTTCCTAATTGTGGGCTAAAGAGTGAGTAGTTATCCGGTACATTAAACACAACTATTGACCGCAACTATTGCTCTCACTCCTTAGCTTTTGACCGCTCCACGTTAAGTGGGGCGCATTCTCTTCTTCTCTCTTGATCTGCTTCTTCTAATGTACTATCTAGAGTAGAACCCGAGATACAGCTTTCCTTTTTTGGTAAGCCGAAGGTAACTCCTAGAAGCGTAATTTATGGCTAGAAATTACCTATGAGCCCACCAATTCTTCCAGATTTTAATGTGTTTTGTTTTGCTGTTTTTGTCTTTATCAAAGACTAAATTCAGTATAGCATGAATTACAAAAATATTCAAGCCTTTTGTATAAAAAAATTATTGTAATTTTTACAACAATACCCCATTTTTATACACCTTTACCTCTGTTGGTGTATTTTTCACAATCTGTTGTATTTTTTACAACAGAAGGCTCCAAAAACGATCCATTTTGACCATTAATTTTGTTATATTCTGAACAAACTTTGTGATACAATTCCCTACTCGTGTGGCAATATGGTTAGAGCTAAAGCTAAAGGTCCGCAAAAAATAATTTGCTACTTTTTTGTTTGGTCGCTATAAACATTAAAATCCAAAGGTTTGAAAAATACGTTCCTCACGCAAACGTTGAAACTACGACGCTTTTAACGCATTCTTACGCGCTACGGCACTTCGCGTGCGCTCAGGCGCGCGTTCAAACGCTAAGCTAGTTATAGTTTCAACAGTTGGTTCGTCACACTATTTTCAAACGCTTTGGATTTTAATACTAAAACACGCATAACAAGCAAGCCCTTCAATAAGTCCATAGCAACGGAGCATATGCAAACGCGGCATTATTGGACATTTTCCCACTTGTGGAAAACTATCAAAAAATCGTAAATATTTTGTTCAAAAAAGTATTGACATTAGCGTTTTTTTGGATTATTATAGAAGTAGCTTTTGAATAAAAAAATTATTCACTAGCCAAAAACAAACACATTTAGCCAAAAAACTCCACACTCTAAGAAAGATCCGGCGTCCTCGCAGTAGTCGGATCCTTTCTTTATTTAATGCCCTTTTTCTTTATACTTAGTGGCATCAATTCGTCAATAGAATCGCTCAGAGCTAATGATTTCATAGCTAAAATTGCTCAGATGGGTATTTTCTTTGCTTGAAGTACTCCATTGCAGTTCTAATTTGCTAGAAAAATCGCTCAAGAGGGTGTTTTCTCTGTATGAAGCGCGACTTATGTCGAGCGAATACAGAAAAACGCCCTATTGGGCGATTTTAATGCAAATTAGATTGGTGGAGCTGGGGGATACTGCCTCCCCGTCCAGCAAGTCTTCATTATACCATTCTACACGCATAGTCTATTCAATTATCTCGGCTTTACCCTAAAGGAGGATAGACAAGGACTTTTAGAGCGCCATGGCGATATTTCAAGGCCATTCTCGCCACTGAATAACCTCAATCCTCATAAGTATGATAATTCAAAACGCTATGAGACCTCACGTTTGAACCACGCCTTAAATTATACTAGGCGAAAGCAGGTGCATAAAGCACGTGCTTGGAAGTTTTTTCTTCACTTATTCAATACTTACGGTATCAATCGTCGTGCCTGGTATATGTTAACAAACTGTCTAAGCTTTGTCAGCCCCAATACAAACATTATACCATACCATTCTAAAAAGCACAACCCCTATACACTTATTTTTTACAACGTTTTTGACACTCTCATACTGTCTATGCTAAAAATCTTTCATCATCTACTCTTTGACTTTTTATGTAATTTTTACAACATTTACTGTGGAAAATATATTCATAATCTTAAAAATTGTAGCCTAACCGTTGTGTTATTTACAACAATTACTAAAAATCCTCTTGCATTTTTTCTGCTTTTCATGTTATCGTCCAGCTATGATATCCATACTAAAGTCTATTGTCACCACTGGCTTCAACGGCCAGCTAATCAACATCGAAGGCGACATTACTAAAGGTCTCCCCGCCTTTAACCTTGTCGGCCTCGCTAGTAAAACCATCACCGAGGCCCGCGTACGCGTCCGTAGCGCCATCCGCAGCTCTGGCTTCACTTTTCCTGCTGAGAAGCTAACTATCAACCTCGCTCCAGCCGAAATCACTAAAGATGGCCCTCATCTAGATTTACCGATTGCACTCTCCGTCCTTATTCTGTCCAAACAGTTAAGCCAAACCAATATCCCCAAAGATTCTATTTTTCTCGGGGAACTCTCCCTTGATGGTACAGTGAGACCCGTGCGCGGAATCATCAGCCTCGTCGAGAATGCTAAGGCTTTAGGTTTTAAAAATGCCTTTGTTCCACTCGAAAATTACCATCAAGCCCGACTGATTGCAGATATCAAAGTTATACCAGTCTCTTCCCTGTCTGAACTTTTTCTTCATCTTACTGGTCAAAAAATCATTACTCCGCCACGCCAAACATTAAATAAGCGCCAGATTTTAGAAAACACCCCTACTTTTGACGACATAGCAGACCAGCCACTCGGAAAACGTGCTCTGCAAATTGCCATCGCTGGTCACCACAATTTACTCATGACTGGTCCTCCGGGTACTGGTAAATCTTTACTCGGAAAAGCGGCTCTCAGCCTCCTTCCACCCCTGTCACTATCTGAACAAATTATTTTAACAAAGCTCTACTCCCTCACGAATTTCACTACCGATCTCATCACCTCTAGACCATTTCGCACTCCACACCACTCTGCCAGTCTTGCGGCTATTCTTGGTGGTAGCAACCATCTTATCCCTGGAGAGGTCTCACTCGCTCATCTCGGTATTCTTTTCCTTGATGAGATTCCCGAATTTCACCGCGACGTGCTCGAATCCCTTCGTCAACCCCTAGAAGACCGCCAAGTCTCCGTCTCCAGAGTCAATCAAAAAGCAACCTACCCCGCTGATTTCATGTTGATAGCCACAATGAACCCCTGTCCATGTGGTTATCTTGGAGACCCCAACCATCCGTGTACTTGCACCGACGCCGAGATTTCTCGTTATCAGAAAAAGATTTCTGGTCCCCTCCTAGACCGCATCGATTTAGTCGTCAATATTGCTCGTATAGATCCTTCCTCTCTCCTAGAGAATGCAAAGCAAAAGTTCTCCACCACAAATGTTGTAAAAAATACAGAAACAGATAGACAGCCCCTTACCCAAAGTGTTGTAAAAAATACTATTCTAGAGGCCATTCAAATGCAACGCCAAAGATATGGTGATACTACTATCTCTAATGCCTCCCTGCCAACCTCACAGATTTCTCAGAAAATGCCCCTCTCCGCCTCGGCTAAGTCCCTCCTCGACGAAGCCGCCAAGCGGCTGGACCTCTCTGCCCGCAGTTATTTCAAAACTATCAAAGTCGCCCGCACAATCGCCGATCTCACGAAAGAGCCGATTATCCTGCCTGAACACATTTCTGAAGCTCTTACCTTCCGTCCACGCCCCATTAAACGCTACTAACGCGGCCATCTATTTACTAACACGACAAAATCAGAGTGATTTGTGCGACGATTATGTTTATCCACCCTATTTACCTCTTGCATTTCCCTATAAAATTTGCTATAATTAAGAGGATACTTAAGAGTTAAAGAAAGGATTAAGATTAGTAATAATCAGCGCACGCGGATTAACGGCGAGATTCGTTATCCCGAAGTCCGTGTCATTGGAAGTAACGGTGAGCAGCTTGGCATTATGTCCAGCCGCGAAGCCCAAAAAATAGCAAACGAACAAGGTGTCGATCTCGTAGAGATTACCGCCAGCGCTAATCCTCCCGTCGTGAAGGTAATCGATTGGGGCAAATTCCAATATCAAAAGATGAAGGAACAAGCTCGGAATCGTAAAAAAGCCCGCGAAAAACAAGCTGAACTTAAGACCATGAAAATCGGTCTTAAAATCAGCGAAAACGACCTCAGTATCAAAGTCCGCAAGATTACTAAGTTCCTTGAAGATGGCGACCATGTTAAAATCATGATTGTCTTTCGTGGTCGCGAAATGGCTCATAAAGAGCTCGGTCAGGAGCTTCTCGACAAGGTTATCGCCTTGCTAGGTGATACTGCCATCGTCGAAGGCAAACCAAACTTTGCTGGACGCAACCTCTCTGTTGGCATTCGCAAGAAGTAGCCTTTAGAGATTCACCAGATTGAATTCGGAAGAAGTGATATTTCCTGACTTCCACGGTTCCCTGGTCGCACTTTTCGTCGTAACAGTGTTCATATCTAATCTCTAATATAAAGATAGAAAGATATGTAGATATAATGTTGCGATTAAATATTAACTAAAACAAGGAGAAGCTTATGCCAAAGCTCAAAACCCATAAAGGGACTGCCAAACGCATCAAGATTACTGGTAGCGGCAAGCTCGTTCGTGAGCGCGCCTATGGCAACCACATCTTGGCAAAAAAGTCTAAAGCCCGCAAACGCAACATGAAAACTGCTGCCTTTGTTAACGGCAAAATCAAGAAAAACGTTAAAACTGCGTTAGGAGTTTAATCATGAGAATCAAAAGAGGCGTCCCAGCACGTGCAAAGCACAAAAAGATTCTGCAAGCCGCCAAAGGCATGCAACATTATCGTACCCGTAGCTTCCGCTTAGCTAAGCAAGGTGTCATCAAGGCCCTTCGCTACAGCTATCGCGATCGCCGCAATAAGAAGCGTGATCTTCGTGGTCTCTGGATCACTCGTATCAACAACGCTTCTCGTGAGCTCGGTCTTTCCTATTCTCAGCTCATTGCCGGCATGAAAGCTAAAAATATCAATATCGATCGTAAAATCCTTTCTGACCTCGCTGTCAATCAGCCAGAGGCGTTTAAGGCGATTGTTAATACTGTGAAGGAGAAATAAGATGGCAATTTGCGAACTTACCGGCAAAGGCAAGATGTATGGCCACAACGTTTCCTTCTCTCAACGCAAGACTCGTAAGGTCTTCAAGCCAAACATCCAAAAGAAAACCATTACCATCAATGGCCAAAAAATTCGTGCCAACCTTAGCACTTCCGCTATGCGCACGCTCAAGAAAAAAGGTCTATTGAAGTAGTAGTATTCTGAATTCATAGAAAAAATTGTTCAGATGAGCATTTTCTTCGTGTGAAGCGCGACTTATGGTCGAGCGAACACGAAAAAATGCCCAGATGGGCAATTTTTTCATGAATTTAGCTCTCAATAAGCCGGGTTCAGTCCAATATCTAATGATATCTGAGCAATCATCTATCTAGTCCTTGAGTTGCCCCAAGGCTCAAGCGGTGAGCGTGCATCCTCGGATAGAGGTATAGTAGCACTCCTTGCAGCCGATAGGGTTTGCCTCCATCATCTGTCACCAGACAATGCTGTGGGCTCTTACCCCACTCTTTTCACCTTTACCCCAGTAAAACCGAGGTAGTATATGTCTCTGTGGTACTTTCCCTACCCTCACGGGCGGTTGCCGTTAGCAACTATCGTATCCTGTGCTGCCCGGACTTTCCTCTGATTATTAACCAGCGATTGCTTTTCGAGCTTACCCTGTATTATACCACTCTACCGAAGTGTCTGTCAATCGCCAGATTCACTTCTTTGTCCGCCGCTGCGTTCATCGCTCTCTTAACGTGAACAAACGCCACTGCCTCAAAGTTCTTCAAAAGCTTCTGGATGTCATTGTAAATCGGTAGAATGTCCTGATTTTTCACCTGGTAAATCCCCCTCATCTGGTTAATCATCATCAGGCTATCACCCACGAACCTCACTCTCTTTAGCCCCAGTTCCATCGCCTGCTCACACCCCTCTTTTAAAGCGTAATATTCAGCCACCCTGGATGTTCCAAAGCCAATAAACTCTCCGCCCCGCTTTAGTTCTTTTCCATCTTCTCCGACGATATAATAGCCAATGCCAGACGGGCCTGGATTCCCTCTTGAACCACCGTCAATATAGACTGTCGCACCACTCGCCACGGCCGCCGCCTCTGTAGATGTCGCTTCAGCATAGCCTTCAGTTCTACCAGATTCAATGGTCAAGACCTGCAAAGTGGCTTCGTCTAGCTTCATGCCACTCATTTCGGTATGCTTGACAAACTTATAAGCCGAATACCGTTCCCCAGTTACTAACCTTACCTCTGGCTTCAATTTAACATCAAAGATGATATAGAGGTTCGCCTGCTGGCTCGCCCCTGCTAGGCCAATAAAAGTAATCACGTCTTTCAGTTTGACCGAATCCACCTGCACCCCCAGATATTCATAAATCATCCGCCCCATCGCTTCTTCTGGTTGCTCGCCAAACCTAATCTTCCCCGTTGGCAATTCCCAGCTCGGCAGTTCCTCAAATCTTCCTCGCAGTCGCTTCAAAAGCAGGAACTCTTCGTTCCTGCTTACAATACCTACAACTCGAATTCTCTGTTTCATTTGCCCACTAATGATTCAAATTTCATAATACCCCAGTAACTCTGTTTTCCCTGTCATATAAACAAGGTGGGTAAAATCTTATGCCGACTCCCACGGGAGTGCGACCACGAAATCCCTTAAACATGATTATTCAGGAAAATCATGCCATTACTGGGGATACTTCCATTATATCAAATCATTGAGAACAAATCAAGAATCCACTCTGTTGCGAAACTCATGTATCTCGATAAAACCGAACCGCCCGCAATTACTAAGATAAACACAATAACCATCCCATACTGCTCAAACTTCTCCAGAAAATCTCTCACGCCATCTGGCGAAAGCGCATAAAGTAGCCTCGAACCATCTAGCGGTGGAATTGGGATTATATTGAATACTGCAAACCCCAGCTCCATCAGCACAATTCTCGACATAATCCTACCCGGATAATTTGCAATATAGGCCACTCCGTCCGTTACTTCTATCCCGCCAACTAATCTCGCAATCATAAAAATGACAAAACCTAGGAGTAAATTTGTAAACGGACCAGCCAAAGCGACTAGCGCCATTCCCCATGCTCCCCATTTTAGCTTGCATTTGTTAATTGGCACGGGTTTGGCCCCGCCAAAGACTGGCCCACCCGCTATATATAATAATACTGGCACGAGAATCGACATATACGGATCAATGTGGTTGATCGGGTTGAAACTCAGACGCCCATTGTCTTTTGCTGTCGTGTCGCCTAAAAGATACGCCACCCAGCCATGCGCCAACTCATGCAGAACAGTCGAAAGGATAATCGCTACGAAGATAATGATTAGCTCTAAGAAATCAATCTGCATACCCCACCTCTATTTCTTTTAGCTTAATACCACCACCTCTAATGCTACTGGTAGGCTATCTGCATTCTTGACTTTCAGCTTCTTCTCAGTCCGAGCCGTCAGCTTCAGCTCAGTCACCATGCCATCAATGTTTCCCATTGAGATAACAAGCTTCGGCTCGATCTCACGCACGGCACGAACACTCGAAGTACAAAGAATATCTACCATGCCCAGCTCATCTAGAGCTTTCTCGCATCCGCCAATCACGGCGATCTTCACCCCACCGACGGTTACCAGATAAGTCACTGGGCGCTCGGCTACCGAGCCATCACTTGAAATGGTTGCATCAGTCGCCTTTTTCTCGCTTTTTCCGTCCTCCGAAGCAGAACGTTCAGCCGAAGTCTGTGCCTCAATCACGTCGATACCCTTAATGTATATGTCACCAATCTCAAACTCACCTGGTCCTTGAATCTTGCCCACACTCAAATTCCCATCAACCTCAGATTGTGCGACATTGACCGTTACACTAGTTTTCTTAGTCGTAATCGTAATTTCGTCTGGATTTTTACTTTCAATTTCAAACATTATTACCTCCTTTTATTTTTTTCAAACTCTTTCCCTACTATTATTTCAGAATCCGCTGCGGATCGTAAGTGTCACTAATATCCATTTCAAACACATCCAAAATAAATCTATCTTTTACGCTCTTGCGATAAGCGAAGTCCTCTTCCGAAAGAATTACGTAGTTGAGCGGCTTCCCCTGCTTCTTTTCTACTACTTCTGCCCAACGCGTTAATTTTTTAGTTTTATCATTTCCAACTATCAAAAGGTCAATTCCGTCCTGTCCAGGTGCTCGATTTGTCACCACTAGAGCCGCTAGATATTTCCGCACTGGCTGAACAATCTCGTCCCACGAACTTTTGCGCACGGACGAGTCGCGTGCTATCACCCCGCCTCGCGTATTGAACAATTCTGTTAAGGCATGTGAATAAGGATGTTTCATGTTTGCAGAATAGTATACCTTATTGTCAAAGGTCTCGTTCTTGATGATTCCGATGCTATCGAGATTGAGTAGTTCCCTTCTCACTGAGTTAATCTGCTCTTCGATTACCCTTGTAATCTCTCGTACGTAGAAAGACTTATCTGGGCTCCCGAAAAAGAGCTGCAAAAGCTTCGTCCTCGTCTTTGAACCAAACAACCTCTCTAGTGGATTTTCGGAATCTTTAACCATTCTGAATACATTTTAACACAGTCGGACAAATTTCGTCAAGAGATAGCCAGATTATTTGTTCATTCCTCTTAAACCACGTCATCTGCCGTTTTGCCAAATGCCAGTCACGATAAAAACATTGCTCTTTAGCCTCATCTAGCGCGAGCTCACCCTGCATATACTTCCAGGCGTATTCATAAATATCACTCTTCATCGCCTGACTACCCCACCCATATTTTTTTACCAGACCCTCCGTCTCGTCATAAAGCTCCTGAACAAACATTTTGTTCAATCTCTGCCTCAATCTGCTCTTAAGCTCATCCGCTTCCCACTTGATGCCAAAGACTTTGAAACGCGAGTCCATCTCTTGTCGGTCTGCATAACTTTTTTTCACCTCTTCGCCAAAGTGATAATTATAGACTAGCGCATCTACGTATAGACCAGTCCCGCCCGCGACAATCGGAATCTTCCCTCTTTCTTGGATTGAACAAATCTTTTGTTCAGCATAATCCTTAAAATCCGCCACTGTAAAGCGTTCCCCTGGCTCTACTAAATCAATTCCCCAATGTGGCACACCACGCATTTCCTCCGTAGAAGGCTTTGCCGTGCCAATATCCATTCCTTTATAAATCGCTCGCGAATCCGCCGAAATTATTTCACCATCGCAAGCCAGAGCAACCTCAATGGCTGCCCCAGTTTTTCCACTCCCAGTTGGTCCAACTATTACTGGTACTAAGCTGTCAAAATCCGACCCACCCTTAGAGTCGGATTTTGACATGCTAAGACTCAAATCTATTTTAGACCTTTCAAAAATCCAGCTAGTTTGCTTAGCTTTACTTTTTCTTCCCCGTCGCGCATGCGCACCGAAACTTCGCCCGCTTCCACATCTTTCGGCCCGACGATTAGCACGCAAGGAATCTTCATCTCCGTTGCCCGCTTAATCTTCTTCCCCAGTGAGTCATCCGAATCATCTACCGTATAACGGCATCCTGCCTGATAAATAGGCTCATGCAACTCTAGACTATCCAATACCTCAGTAATCTTAGAAACATAGTCGGCAACTTGGTCATTGATTGTCAAGATACGCACCTGCTCTGGCGCCGCCCAGAACGGGAACCAACCCGCCGTATGCTCGATAAATACGCTCATAAAGCGCTCAATCGAACCAAGCGTGGCATGATGAATCATCACTGGACGTTCCTTTTCGCCCTTCTCGTTTACGAATTCTAGACCAAAACGTTCTGGCTGGACGAAGTCAAGCTGAATTGTTGCCACCTGATGTTCACGACCAATTGCATCCTCCGCCATAAAGTCGATTTTCGGCCCATAAAATGCCGCTTCACCCTCCATCTCAAAGAAGTCTAGCCCATTATCAATCGCCGCTTGACGAATCTCTCCCTGTGCCATCTCCCAGAGCTTTGGGTCGCCTAAATATTTATCTTCATCCGAACGATAGGATAAGCGCGCGCGAAGCTTCGACATCCCCACCGTCTCATATAGTTCACGTACAATCTTTACTAGGTTCTGAATTTCTTGCTTAATCTGAGAGTTACGACAGAACACGTGTGAATCGTCCTGAGTCAGGCTGCGTACGCGCGATAGACCGCCTAGCTCGCCAGTCTTCTCGTCGCGATAATCCGTTGTTGGTTCCATATAACGAATTGGCATATCACGATAGGTACGTGGGCGCGAAGCAAAGATCTGCGTATGGTGTGGACAGTTCATTGGCTTCAAAGCAAATTCTTCCCCGTTCACCTGTGAATGCACCATAAATAGTTCGTCACCAAACTTCGCATAGTGCCCAGAAGTCTTATAGAGGTCAACTTTTGTAATATGTGGCGTCCAGACACGCTGGAATCCAGCCTTCTTGCGCAGAGACAGTGAATATTCTGCCAAAACATCCCGGAGTACCGTCCCTCGCGGTGTAAACATCGGCAGGCCCGCACCAACTAAGTCCGAAAAAGTATAAAGATCCAATTCCTTGCCTAGTTTACGATGGTCTCGCGCCTTCGCCTCTTCCTGTCGCTTCAAATATTCATCTAGCTCGCTCTGCTCATTAAATGCCACGCCATAGATACGAGTTAACATCTGGCGTTTTTCATCTCCGCGCCAATATGCACCCGCTAGACGCACTAGTTTAAATGCTCCTACTTGCTCTGAACCTTCTACATGTGGCCCCTTACAGAGGTCTTCAAAGATAGTTTTTCCGCTCTTATCAACCATCGCATAAAACGAAATCGTTTCGCTTTCTGGCAACTCATCGATTAGCTCCTTCTTTAGGCTCTGCTTCCCCTCAATCGCCCAGCTCAAAGCGTCGTTCCGAGTTTTCTCCGAACGTACCATTTCAAACTTGCGTTGCAAAATGCCCCGCATTTTTTTCTCAATTTTTGGCAAGTCGGCTTCAGCAACTTTTGCATCGCCAAAATCAATATCGTAGTAAAAACCAGTATCAATCGCTGGGCCAATTCCGAGTTTTACCTCTGAATAAAGTTCTTTCACCGCCGCAGCGAGGACGTGGCTCAAAGTGTGACGCATTTTCATCACGTCTGTTGTTGTCATTTTCGCACTCTCAGCTTTAGCGTTTTTAACAGATTGATTTTTTTGAGATTTGTTACTCATGACATATTCCTTTCTACTCAAGAATTATACCACATTTTCCACCCCAGTTCAACAAACCTGCGACAATCCACTATCTTGACATGTAAAAATCTTAATCCCCAGCCCGGATCAGAGGCTGGGGGGAGAAGAAAAGAGGTGGTTGTTTTAGGTCGATTAACGGTTTGCGTTTCCTGCCACCATACCAGCGAGACCCTTGCTAGTATCACTAAATCATCCCCATCTTTTACATCATGAATATTAGTATAACCTGGCTCGGTAATACTAGCTCGGGGTGCAGATTATCCCCGTTTCGTTTTCTTCATCAAAACGCCTGCCGCTACGACAATCCCGACAACCGCAACGGTAGCCACGAAATTATTGGTAATCTCTGCGCTACCACCTTCGCCAGTAAACACACCAGCATTAGGAGCCGAAACACTCTCTTCCTCATCATCGCTCTCTTCCTCATCATCGCTCTCTTCTACTATTTTGAAACTAGCTTTAGCAGTTCCCGATTCCGGCTCTGAGAACCATGCCTCAAAGGAGTGTTCACCTATTCCAAGTGCATTCAGGATATTAGCTGGAAGAATAATAGTCTGGTTGTCTGGATCTACTTCACAATCTGTACGCATATCTTGATACTCGCCATCAATTGAGAGAACACCTGTATCACAGAATTCTGTTACATCGTTGTCGATTTTAAAGGATAATGTTTCTCCGCTGCCTTTAACATACTCACCACCGTCACCTTCTAGCACTTCGTAAACTCGGAGGAAGGTCGCGTAGAAGGTCAAAGATTCTGTGCCAGGTGTTACCCTAAAAACATTGTCTTGTATTTGATCGGTGACTTCTTGGCCGTTCAATTCTAGATATACTAGCTCATTGCCAGGTTCTGGTACAATTCCAACTTCTACATCGGTACCGCCGATTACAATATCTGGCACATCGAGCTCACCGTTGCCCATTATGTATTTATAAACGGAAAGTTCGTGGCCAGCTCTTACGTAAGCATCCATGGTAATGTCTCGGATTTCTTTGCCGGTTTCGGTGCCTTCGTCGATAATGGCGAGGTCGAGGGTGATTGGCATGCGTCGCTTCAATACATCGACATCGTCTTTTACTTCAAAAGTAACATAAATGAGGGTGTCACCGGCTTGAACGTGGATACCTTCGTCGCCGACGACATCATCGATGCAGTCTGGGATATTCCAATCGAATTCACCGGTTGACATGGAGTAACAGAGGTGGCTGATGCCAGATGAATAGTCCATCCAGCTCATATAGTGATCCAATTCTTCGTCTTCATTACTTATGGGTGTGAAGTATCCGTGCATGGAATGGATGGTCATTTCACGTGTCGCTTTTAGTCTTATATCGACTAAACGCTGGTCTGGTTCGGACGGGTCGATTTCGTCAAGATTGAGTGTGCCACCTTCTGCGGTGAAGTAGCTTTCGGCGGCGGATGCCTTAGGAATGTAAACATTTGACAACGCTAGAATTGCCACTGCAAAGCATGTTATTATTCTTAAAAATTTGTCCTTTTGTCTAACTTGGCTCATAAATCTCCTTAAATAGAATTTAACCTGCGTTATTATAATTATAGCACAAAATACTTATGTTTGGGATTTATGTAGTAGACTAAAATGGAAGGGTTTTAACAGCCATTTACAGGGGGGAAACGACCGAAAAAGTGCCTTATATTCGGAACGGTGGGTCGCGAGGGGCACGGAGCTTCGCTCCTTTTCCTCCGGGCGTCTAGATAGACATCACTGCGGAGTCTCGGAAGAATTAGCAAGCTATTCTTCACTCGCCTCCTTGCGCTGTCGCCTCGCAAATGGAAATGCAAGCATTTCCGCTTGACTCGGCTCCTACGGAGGT
>JAFVBG010000003.1 GCA_017480095.1 Candidatus Saccharimonadota bacterium | reverse complement strand
TTCGGTTTATATCCGGCATGATCGTTAGGAATTTTGAGGAGATCTGCCCCTAGTACGAGAGGACCAGGGTGGACGAATCTCTAGTGTATCGGTTGTGGCCACCTGCCGCATTGCCGAGTAGCTATATTCGGAAGAGATAAGCGCTGAAAGCATATTAAGCGCGAAGCCCACTCCAAGATTAGAATTCCCTATGACCTCCCAGAGAGATGATCTGGTTGATAGGTGCAAGGTGGACGCATGGTAACATGTGGAGCCGAAGCATACTAATAGAGGCATTGCCTTTTTATGTTTGACTTGACATAACTAACAATTGGTGCTCGATTTTGAGACGCCGTTTACGTCTTACGCATTGTTAAATTCTCAAGACACCTGTATGGACATCATGAGATAAGAGAACGTTAGAGATTTTTTGTCTCTTATTAACTTGGTGCCCATAGCGCTGGGGAAATACCTGTTCCCATTCCGAACACAGAAGTCAAGCCCAGTAGCGGCGATTATACTGCAATAGCGGGAAACTAGCAAGGTGCCAAATTATACGGATAAGCCACGGGAAACCGTGGCTTTTCGTCTGTCTGAAAATTTTTATGGTAAAAAACGTACAGAGATATGCAGAAACGTACAGAAATATACAGGCGTAAGTAGCTCAAGTGTGCTATAATACCATTATGGAGCCAGAAATTCGGAAAGAAACACAAGATTTAGAAACTAAAAAAGACACCCCAAAGGCCTCGGCACCGACTCCGCGCGAGCGGTTTGCTGGCGTCTATCCTGATGCCGATCCGCGGAAGTTTAACTCTCATACTACCGAGCAGGAAATTGCCGAATATGTGAACGCCGACCATACTCAGAAGATTAGCAACGAGGGTTCAGCCGATAAAGAGCATATCCGTGCCGCTTATTTTGGTAAAAAACAGCGCAAAACAACTTGGTCTAAAAAACAACAATGGCAAGAATTGCTGGTTACGATTGTTTCTGTAGTACTATTTCTAATTTTCTTGGCTATATGTGGCTATTTTATTAATATTTTAATCGGATTCTTGAGGAGCGGTAAATTTATACAACTTCGCTAGTTATTTTTCCAAAATCCGAGCGACTTTATCTCGCAGAGAGCCACTATTATCATCCTCACCAGCCAGGGTGTCTAACCCAACTCGTAGCAATCCCAACGCGGTAGTATAAGAATGATCAAGTTCATTACCAGTCTTGTTGACGATGCCTGGAATGTCCTCCGAAGCCACAAGATGAATCACTGGTCGGCGACCAAATGGTAGATTTTCATACCAATCAGAAGTGGCCAGCAACTCTTGTAACTCTAGTAGTCCAGCGCCACCACCACAGAGCAGGACTTTGGTCGGCAAGACGTCTTCTGGATTAAACTCTTCAATCGCCAATTCCACGCCAGCTTTCCAGACCTCCAGGCTCTCGCCAATCGCACGGCCAATCCGCTCGGCATCTTCTTCGGTAATATTCTCGTTGTCTGGATTAACCTTCATCTCTTCGGCCGTGTCAAAATCTACTCCCAGCATGGTCGCAATCTGATTGGTGAACCCTCTACCGCCAATACTAAACATCTTCGTGCCTTCCACGCCGCCATCGTCCACGATAGCAATATCCGTCGTGCCACCACCGATGTCCATCACGATAGCAGAAAGGTTGCTATCTGGATCATCACCGAGACAGGCTCGGCAGACTGCAAACGGCTCCACTGCCACAGCGAGTAAATCTAGCTCTAACTCGGCACAGACCTTTTCAATCGCCGAGATATGTACGAGTGGCGCATAAGCGGTATAGAACTGAATGACTAAATCCGACCCCTTAAAACCAAGGGGATTGCTGACCTTATAACCGTCAATCGCTAGACTGACGATGGCAGAGTTGATCAGGCGCACTTCAATATCTGGATTGCCAGTTTCAAGTGCAATTTCGTTTTTTGCCCGCTCGCCCGCCTTGTCCTGGACGCGCTTGATAATCAAATTCATTTCTTGCTCGGTCAAGGGTTTATTGCCATTCTTCCGACGGTAGCGAATTGTGGTCGTGCCACCTTTAATCAGCTCACCAGCGATACCTACTACGGCGGTCTTCGCACGTACGCCAGCCTGCTTTTCGGCGGCGAGTAGGGCTTTTTCACAAGTCGAGACCACGGCTGGAATATCAGCAATCGCACCGGAGTGCATACTGGCACCGCTCTGCCTAGCACGAGCAGACCCCACTACCTCTAGTTCACCTTTTTTATTTTGCGAAGCAATCACGACCTTGACGTATTCTGTTCCAATATCAAGACCCAAGAGGACATCTTCCGATACCTTTAGTGGTGCTTCCACCTGTGGAGCATTATTCTTTTCTTCTGGATTACCATCCTCTGCTACGGGCAACTTTTCCGCTAGTTTTTTGAACACGTTCATGGTTATATTATATTCCCACTTGCAAAAAATCGCAAGAGGGTGTATAATGTAGCTATACCTAATTGACCGACCTGAAAAAGGCCGGCATATTTTATCTAAAGAAAGGAAAAAAATGGAAGGACTTGATCTGAAACAGATGTCGGCGATGGTAAAACTGATTGCCGAAGAAAAAGATTTACCAGAAGATACTGTGATTGGTGTGATTGAAACTGCGATTGCCGCTGCGTGGCGCAAGGATAACGGTGACCGCGAAATGAATGTGCGTGCCGAGCTCAATACTAAAACTGGCGATGCCAAAGTTTTTGTCTCGCGTGAAGTGATTGAAGATGGCCTAGCCTATAACCCGGCTACCGAGATTCCAGAGAGCGAAGCTGGTGGCAAGAAAGTCGGCGAGACCGTCGAAGAAGAACATAAGGTAACGTCCTTTGGCCGCGTCGCCTCTATGACTGCAAAGCAAGTTGTAGTTCAACGCCTCCGTGAAGCCGAACGCGATGCTGTCTTGGCGCTCTATGAAGACCGTATCGGACAGATTGTGAATGCCGTTGTTTCCCAGGTTACTCCGCGTATTGTGCGCATTGACCTAGGTCGCGCTAGTGGCATCATGCCAAAATCCGAACAGATTGAAGGCGAGTTTTACCAAGTTGGCTCACGTATTAAGGTGATGATTAAAAACATTGAGCGTGACGAACGTGGTGCGCAGTTAATCTTCACCCGTGGTTCAAAAGAGTTTATTGAAGAACTCTTCCGTCAGGAAGTGCCAGAGATTGAAAGTGGCACCGTAGAGATTAAAGCGGTTGCTCGTGAGGCTGGGCGTCGCACTAAGATTGCCGTGGCTGCGACTGTCCCTGGTATCGACCCAGTCGGTACTTTTGTCGGTGGGCGTGGTGTGCGTGTCCAAGCGGTAATGAACGAGATTGGCGACCGTGAGAAGATTGATATTGTGAACTGGAGCGATAACCTTTCGGAGTATATCCGCGAGGCACTTTCCCCAGCTGAGATTACCAAAGTAGAGGTGGTCGAGCAGAAGGAAGGCGAGCTTGAGCCGGGTGAAAAACGCGGTCGAGCAAAAGTCTATGTCACGGCTGAGCAGCAGAAAATCGCCATTGGTCGGGCTGGCCAGAACGTCCGCCTCGCTTCCGAGCTAACAAATTACGACCTCGACATCGTTCTTGCCGAAGCCCCAAAGAAGAAAAAGCGCACCAACGCCGAAGATGCCCTTCTATCTGCTTTGGAAGATAGCAACGAACAAGAATAAAAGTTCCCCCAGACTTCAAAACCAAAAAGTACCAGTGACCTAACCCTTACCTTCAAATTTGAAAACGTATATTCCTGACGCGAGCAAAGCGAGCCAGTGTATGACGTTCTCAAATTTGATGGCGGTCACTGGTATTTTTGTGTTTTGAAGTAGAACCTTATAACTTTTATTCTTGTTCTTTCTTTCCCACTATGCTATAATTAAGACATAAGGGTTATATGGAAGACAAAATATTCGTCTATGGGAAGCGTATAATTCGTGCTGGTGTCACTCTTCTAGGGGTGATAGCAGTTGGTTTCTTGATGCCGAGTATTTTTGTCAAGCCTCTGGCTGCTGATGAACAGGTTGACAACTTAATTTCCTCGAACAATGCTCATCTCTCTTTGGCCCTGCGCCAAAATGTCGTCGATTATCTCCCGACCGATCAAGCTACAATGTTGGTCGAGTCAAACAATGAGACTGGCTATCTCTTAACCGTTGAGCAGTCAAATGTCGCTCGGACCGGGCTGATTAAGCTTTCTGGACGACTAGGCGAAGTCCAAAAATCCGATTTTTCTCTCACCGAGCTAAGCGTACAGACTGAGCAGGATTATCTCCTCATCTCGGTCGTGCCAGTTTTCTCCCGTCCAGACAAGACTATGTACGACATTGAGTATATGCAGGAGATGACGCCGGAGATTTGCGATGCTTCTTCTACGCCAGTTGCATTTTTGGAAGACGGTAGTATCAATTTAGATGTTCCGCAGACCCATCTGACCGATGCGCGCGACGGTAAAAGCTATACTGTGCGTAAACTCGCCGACGGCAACTGTTGGATGACGGAGAACCTCGCACTCAACTTAGGTGACAGGACCTTGAGCGCTGAAGACACTGATATTCCAGAGGAAGTCGTGCTTTCTGAGCGTAAAAAAGTTGCCGAAGAGCGCACAATCACCTTTAAAGATGACGTGGTAGAGTTGGAGGAAATGGAAGACGCTTCGACTCTTGGCATTGTTGGCACGGCTGATAATCCAATCCGTCTTGATCAAGGCATGGTGACGGGTGAACACGCTAGCGATGAGGTAAAGAATATCGTCGAAGAAAGCGCTGCCGAGCGTGCCGCTAGGGCCAAAGCTCGCGCTGAGCAGGAGCTCTGGAATGAAGATCCAACCGAAGACGGCATCAACATCAAGACACTAACTGCCAACGAAGCCATGACTAGGGCTGGCGCAGCTAGCATTCTGAGCGAGAAAGATGCGCGCGATGTGGTGACGGAGCTATTGGGTGCAGCGAAGGAAGAGCTGGTTACACACGTCTTGACCGATTACACTTTCAAGCCGACTAACCCAACTCAGACGGTTGCGGGTGCACGTTGGGGTTCTTCGCAGCCGACCGAGGATGAGACCAATGTCGATCACTCTCAACAGGGAGAGCTACCAGAATATGGGAATTATTACAACTGGTACGCCGCCACGGTTGGTACGGGCAGTTATTACATGGGGACAAAATCCGCTTCTGCCACCATTTGCCCGAAGGGCTGGACTTTGCCACATGCTACTGGTGCCGATAGCTTTGGTCGCCTAGCCGAGATTTACAAGCTTAACGAATCTACCGTCGATGTCGATCGTATCGCCTATATGACCTCTGAGCCAGTCTCCTTGGTGATTGCCGGCATCTATTATTACAACGGTTTGATTGGTGGGACTGGGGAATGGGGCGGCTACTGGACAGCTGACACCTCAAATCTTGTCGCTGCCACTTATAGCATCGACGAGGAGAACGCCGAGCAGAACTATAACCACAAGACGATGGGCTTCCCAGTACGTTGCGTAGTCAAGAATTAGACTAATCACCGATAAAGTGGTATAATAAAGTTGTATTAGCACCTTAAAACCTAGAATTCCCTAGACTTCAAAAGGAGGTGAATGTCATGTTCGAACAGATTATTCAGGAGCTAATCGAAGAGATGGAAAAGCGTGGCATAGTAGCCAAAACTAAGTCTGGAGAAAAGACAGAAGAGAAGTCACCTACCCCTGCACCGCCGCCAGACTCGGAGTGCAAAGAGTTCAAAGACGTCTGGAGCGACTCGGTCAACACGATCGAGACGGACGTCGAGGTGGAATACGACCCCGACAAAAAGTCGTATTCTATCGACGGCAAAGAATACAAGGAAGGAACGGCAGTTTGGATACCATTGGAATACGACGGTGATTTTGGGTGCAACTTAGACCCAGATCAGCCGCTCGGCAGCGGTTTTCAGCCAGAGCTAATCCCGCTCAATTCCTACCTTCGCCATCAGTTCGGTGATATCCGTGTCGAATTCATCCCGCCAAAGGATGAATTTGGTAGAAAACAGCGCGGGCTATTTCCCAGCGAAGCAGACTTTAAATATGCATTAAAGCACTGCCATGAGCACAGTGAGCCTGGACTCTTTATCTTCTGCCGTGATGGAAAGTTCAACATTCTCTGTGAAACGCATTATTATGCGGAGGAAAACGATACGGATTATCTCATCTGCATTTTTAATGCACGCCCTTGTCGGGCTAGTTACCGTAAGACATGGATTACGCTTGACCTTGAAATCGATGCAACATCTCTCGCCTGTTCCGTGCGCTATATCCCAGGAGAGCTGGTGGCATGGGAAGAAGAGTTGCTTGAGACTTTGAAGGAGGAAGCGAAAGGAGATTGGCCGTTTGATGATATTGATGTTTAATTCGCCAGGGAACTCTAGGATGCAAAAGTGAAGCCCGGACCGCTTTAGTGGGTTCGGGCTCTTTTTTGTAAAACGCTATTGCTTAGATTTAGCGCTAGCGTTTTGTGATTTCTTTGAACTCGCCAGGCTTTAGGCTACCAAGCTCGTATTCTCCAAAACGCTTGCGCTTAAGAGTCGTCACGACATAGCCTACTGCGGCGAAAGTCCGGCGAATCTGGCGGTTGCGCCCTTCGCTCATCTCTACTCGCCACTTCTTACGTTCGTCATCTAGCCGGGTAAGCATCAATCGAGATTTTCCATCTGGCAAATCGAGCCCAAAATCCGAAATCATCTGCTGGTGCAGAGGCTCAAGCGGTCGGTCTAGTTCGACTTCGTATTCTTTTGACTTGAGGAACTTTGGGTGGGTGAGTTGGAAAGCCAAATCGCCGTCGTTGGTTAGCAAAATTACGCCCGAAGAGTCCGCATCCAGTCTCCCCACGGTTTTCAAATCCTGATACTCTGGTGGCAAAATACTGTAAATAGTCGGGGTTTCTCCCTGTTGCCGACGTGAACAGACGTAACCGACAGGTTTATAGAGTAGGAGATAAGTATAATTAGCCGGAAAAGGCACTATCTTTCCATTATACCACACTTTACTAGTTTTGTCAATACGTTCACCTAATACGGCTGGATGGTCATCAACTTTGACTACGCCAGCAGCGATTGCGCTATCGGCTTCGCGCCGAGATAAACCCAATCTTTCCGCCAGAAACTTATTCAGGCGGATGGATTGTGGCTTCTCGGTATCTTTCGCAGGCATATTGATTATGCGGTGGCAGTACCTGGCCAAACGGTATTACCGGTGCTACTGGTAGAATCGTCTAAATCATTTAGCAAGGCTTCCATTTTCTCTCCAGTAGAAACCTTGATGTCTTTTACGCCCGGATTAAGCGGGGTGCTTTCTGGCTCTGGAATATCAAACTTTGGCGCTTCGGCCTTTTCAAGTGGCTCGGCGGATGGCTTAGCTGGCGCGGAGCTTTCTTCTGCTACTGGTGCTTCGACCGGCTTTGTCTCTTCTACTGGTTTAGTCTCTTCGGCTGATTTTGCTTCTCCGGCAGCTGGCGCTGGCGTTGCTGGCTGTTGTGGCGTGGTCGGGGTAACGATCTCTGGAGCTTTATCTCCCAACACTTCATGTACGGCATTTACGACGTCTTCAATCCCGACCTGAGACTTCACGAGATAACGATCTGCACCAAGGTTCTCACCACGCGTACGTTGATCTTCGGAAGAAAGCGCGGTCATCATGATGACCTTGACGTCTTTTGTTTCTGGGGTAGAGCGGAGAATATCAAGCATATCAAAACCAGAAATTTTTGGCATCATGACGTCAGAGAGGATTAAAGTTGGTTGCTCCTTCACGGCGGTGGCTAGAGCCTCTTCGCCGTCACTCGCCAATACTACCTCGTACCCCTCAGCGGTCAGACGGATACTATAAATCTCTCTTAAGCCCCTGTCGTCCTCGACGAGCATAATTTTTGTCATGATTTTTTCCTCCTATTAACTTTATTTTACATTACCACTAGGGGTTTGTCCAGTGCATTTTGAGCCTAAGTCGCAGAGGACGAGCCAGAGGCGGCTTTCATCTGTTCGGCGAAGCGAGCCTTAATCTCGGCGAGCTTATCGGCACTCAAATCTTGCACACTAGTAGTCGGATCATTCCCAGAGCCAGGCTGAGTCGGAGCTAGCTTCGGCGTAGGGGCTGGCGCTGGCTGAACGGCAGGAACTGGTTGCGTAGCGGGAATCGGTTGCGCGGTAGGCTGGACGGGCTGATTCTGAACTGGAGTGGCAACCGGCACTCTTGGCACTAAGACCTCTGGCGTGGCGGCGAAAACGGCATTATTGACAGTTGGGCCGAGATTGGCTGGCGGTGGAGTTGGACGTTTGATTTTCATCCGTTCGGTGTTTTCAAAAATCTGTTTCTGGCGGGCATAATCAGCTTGAGATAAGCGCGGCAGGGAAACATAGAAGGTTGAACCCTTGCCATAATTACTCTCCGCCCAGACCTTGCCGCCCATCGACTCGGCGCGCATCTTGGCAATATAGAGCCCTAAGCCCGTACCACCAATCGTGCGAGTTTGCGAGTTATCGACACGGTAAAATTTTTGAAAGATATGTTTAATATCTGCTGGCGCAATACCGATACCAGTATCTGTCACGTTGACGATAATGCGGTCGTTGTCGCCACGTACATTAACCCAGACTTGCCCGCCGGCTGGCGTGTATTTTTCGGCATTTTCGAGGAAATTGTCCAAGATTTCTTTCAAAAAATCTACATCCACCGAAGAATAGAGGGCTTGCGAAAGTCGTCGATCGGTTGGACGCTCATCGGGCGAGCCGAAAGTGTAGCGAATCTGCTTCTGTGCCATCGTGCTCTGATGACAATCGGCAAATTGCTTCACGAGAGCATTCATATCGACTGGACGAAGCTCAACCTTGACGCGCTGGTCATCGAGCTTTGTCACGTCTAGAAGATCGCGGAAAAGCCGCCCCAAGTGTTGAGAGGCATTATGCGCCTCGGTCAAGTACTTCTGGGCACGCTCGTCAATCGTGGCACAGGCTGGATTAAGCGCCAGGCCAAGATAACCCTCGATTGAGGCTACTGGCGTGCGCATCTCGTGGCTGGCGGTCGAGATGAACTCAGTCTGTTCACTTTCCTCTTTCAGCTCCTTTTCAATATTTCGAAAAGTCAAAATCTTGTTGGTCGTGCCAGCCAGAGTTAAAGCAATCGCCACAGGAGTCTTCTTCCCCTGCAAAGAGACTAAGACCATCGAGCGCGAAGAAAAGGCCTCGTTATGATTGACAGCGTAAATCAACGGATTTTGAGCATCCGCCAAGACCGTCCCTTGATTATTTTCAAATTTCAAAGCCGAAGTATAGGGCAAATCCTGCACTTCTCCTAACGAGGTATAACCGGTGAGTGCTAGTGCCGCCGGGTTCATAAACTGAATTTTACCGTTCGTATCGAGAATTATTACGCCGTCGGCGATGGCATTCAATGCCAAACTGGCAAGAGAACCTTGTGCTCCAGACCCAGATTTTGCGTTACTCCGTCCAAAAATACCCATTAATTCTATTTTATCACATTTTTAACACAACCATGAAGAAATATGCTACAATAATAGTATGAACAAGGATGTGATTTATATTGAACCTGAGGATGATATTACTAGCATCATTCGGAAATTGAATTCTAGTGAACATAAACTCGTGGCACTAGTCCCGCCAAAGCGGATTGGCGTCCTGCGTAGCGCCGTGAACACGCGCTTGATTGCGAAAAATGCCAAACAGTCTGGTAAAACCGTGGTGATTGTTTCAAGCGATCCATCCTTGACGAAACTTTCCGCCGCTGCTGGTATCCCTGTGGCAGACACTTTACAATCTCGTCCAAAGCTTCCTGACGATATCCTTGACGCTCCCGCCAAAGAAGCTATCCCATCCGAAATCACGATTGAAGAAGGTAAGTTGACCGTAAACGAAGGTGAAACTACCACCGACGCTGACAGTGCCGAGGTAGAGATCAAAGAGGAAACTCCAGAGAAGGCTCGCCCAGCAAAGGCCACGCAAAAGATTGATGATGAAATTAACTCGGTCGAGCTAGAAGCAGAGGCTAAGAAAGAGTCTGGCGAGAAAGGCGAAGAGAAGAAATCCCTCATCCCAGATATGGACAAGTATAAAAAATGGTTCATCGTGGGCGGCGTAGCAGGTGTGTTGCTGATTATCTTTCTAGTCTGGGCGCTTGTCTTTGCGCCGGCCGCAGAAATCCTAGTCTCCATCCGTACAACCGGCAATAATTTCAGCGAAAATGTCAGCTTTACCACCGACACTACGAAAGAAGATGCCGAAAAAGGTGTATTTTACCTTGATAAACAGACCTATAATGCCGATAATACCGTCGAGTTTGAGGCTACGGGCGAGAAAGACGTGGGCGAAAAGGCTAAAGGCGCGTTGACTGTTACTCTAACCGTAACCAATAAAGCCCCGGTCACTCTCCCCGCAGGTACAAACTTCACCCGCAACGGTCTTAATTATAAACTAGATAAGGAAACCACTTACAAAGTTCAAGATGACGACTCTACGGAGGATTGCACCATTGGTGGCACTCTGACTAACCCAGTCACCACCTGTACTTTCACGGCGACCCTTGCGGTGACGGCGGAGGCTTCAGGAGAAAAATACAATGTCGAGGCTAACTCTGCTGGCTGGTCTGTCGCTGCCGCGCCAAGCGCCAAAATCTCCAACGCGGCTATCTCTGGTGGCTCATCTAAAGTGATTAAAGTTGTTACTCAATCTGATGTTGATAAGGCTAAGGCTAAGCTCCAGGAGACTGCCGAGAACGTCGGCAAAGGTCATCTCCTTGAGCAGTTTGGCGACGATACTTATAAAATCGAGACCAGCTACTCGGTCGATTCCAAAGGCCCAGTTGCCACGCCAGCCGTCGGAGAAGAGGTAAAAGACGGCGTGAAACCAAAAATCACTCAGACCACTAGCTATTCCATGTACGGCGTAGATAATACGAAACTCAGTGAATTTATCAAGAAAAAGACCGAGAGCGGCATCAATTCCGACCAAAAAGTTTACGAAACCGGTTCCGCCTTCTTGGAAAACTTCCGTGGCACCGAGAAAGACGGCTATACCGCTCGTCTCAAATCCACTACTCAGACTGGCCCAAGCGTAACTGAGGAAGAAATCCTTGAGAAGAGCAAGGGTCGCAAAATCGGTGAAGTCCAGAGTTTAATCAAGTCAATCAATGGGGTTAGCTCGGTCAAGGTGAATACTAGCTTCTTCTGGGTCAACTCTGTGCCAGACGACGCTAATAAAATTACAATTGAACTGAAAGTGGAGGAATAATGAAGTTAATCGGACTAGATGTCGGGACTAGGCGAATTGGGGTGGCAAAAGCAGACACTTCCGTGCGCATCGCTGTGCCAGATGGCGTGATTATGGTAACAGGGCAAGAGCTTGTTGAAATCGCCAAGCTAGCTAAACGCTATAATACGACTTGGTTTGTAGTCGGCTTACCGCGCAATAGCAGAGGCGAAGAGACTCAACAATCTGCCTATGTCCGTGAATTCGCTCGCAAGCTCAAAGGCGTGATTCCCGCCGCCAAAATCCGTTTCCAAGATGAATCTCTGACTTCAGTTGAAGCCGAATCAAGACTTCAGGGGCGCAAACGTGGCTTTCAGAAGGGCGACATTGATGCCGAGGCAGCCACGATTATTCTCCAAGATTTTATTGAGAATTTTAGCACCTCTCAGGCTTCTGCTAGCTATTCTGACGAGCCAAATGTGGATTTAGCCGACAAAAACGACGGTTCCGACGCTCCAGACCGCAATCCTTATGGTAATTCTGATGATTTACTCGATATTAACCATCTAGACGGAGAAAGCATGCGCAAAAACAAAAGCAAGAAATCCAAAAAACGCTTCACAAAAGTCTTAATCGGCATCCTAGTCGTGCTAGGTGTAGGCGGATTTCTGGCTTATGGTTGGTACAACCTGAGTATCCAGGCGATTTATCAAGTGCCAGCTTGCGATGGAGAAGATGACCGTTGCAAAGAGATTCAGTTTACCATTTCGGATGACGAGCCAATGACACAAGTCGCCAGCAATCTAGAAAATGCGGGCATCATTAAATCTGGCCTGGCTTTTCAACTTTACCTGAAGTTTCACCCTAAGAACGCAGACGGTCAAGAGATTTCGTTTAAGAAAGGCACCTATAAACTCCGTCGTACTATGTCGGTTGCAGATATTATCAAACAGTTCGACGAAGGTTCAACTGAGGCAGATGTTTTCCGCTTGACGATTCTACCGGGCGAGACTATCCGAGAGATTAAGAAGAAATTAGTTACCGAGCATGGCTATTCGCAGACTGAAGTAGATGCGGCGTTTGCTAAAGATTATGAGCATCCAGTCTTAAAAGACCGCAATCTAGAGACTATTCGCGCCAACGGGGCAGAACCACTGGAGGGCTATCTCTTTGGTGATACCTACGAGTTTTATAAAGGTGAATCAGTCGAAAAGATTATCACTACCACGCTAAACCATCTACAAGAGAAAGTAGAGGGAAACAACCTCGAAACGCGCTTTGCCGACCATGGTCTGAATCTGGCTCAGGGCATTACACTTGCCTCCATCGTTCAGCGTGAGGCGGCTACGCTTGACCAGCCAACCGTAGCGCAAGTCTTCTTGAATCGCATTAGCCGAGGAATCATGCTCGGCAGCGACGTAACTACAAAATATGCGCTAGATTTGGTAGATCCAGAGCGTACCACTTATCGTGATAATGCCGCTGCTCTGACGGTTGATTCGCTCTATAATACGCGACTTTATGCTGGTCTCACCCCTGGGCCAATCAGTAATCCTGGTATTTCTGCTCTTCTCGCCGTGGCTAATCCACAGCCGACTGATGCACTCTACTTCTTGACAGGAGATGATGGTGTGATGTATTATAGTAGTACAGAGGAAGGCCATCAGGCAAACATCCGTGACCACTGTCAAGTTCTGTGCAACGTGGGGCTTTAACCTCTGGAGATATGACAAAGAAATCTACTAAAAACCTATCAAAACTTCTCCGCGAGAGCTGGACTTATATTTTGATGTTCGCGGTGATTTTTGGCGTGGTCTTTACGGGCTCACGCAATAAGACCGCCATGAACGATACTAGCCTCGATATGGAACGCATCGTGGCAAACAACTCTTATGTGACCCTAGACCAGCTTTCGGAGTTCTATACTACTGCTTCGGTGGCGGAAACTATTAACTTGGCCACTGCTTCGGTGATTCGTAACAACTACGAGTCTGTCTCGATTATGCAAGATATTGGTCAGAGCGAAGCCTCTAGCTCAAAAGTGGTAAAGCCAGTAGTGATTGACGTTTCGCATTTGGCGCGTGGGGTTGTGACGGTCACTGTGGCCGAAGGTGATACGATGGAAAGCATCGCCGCAAAATATGGCGTTACGACTACTCAGATTCGCTGGAGTAACAAGCTGAAGAACGAGACCGTTAATGTCGGTCAGACTCTGTTGGTGCCGACTTATCCTGGCATTGCTTATACTGTAAAAAGTGGCGATACTTTTGAATCTGTGGCCGAAAAGTACAAATCTAACGTAGAAGAAATCCGCGTTTTGAACGACCTTGAGGATGCTAAAGAGTTGACGGTGGGCGCAGTGATTCTGCTCCCCGGCGGTGAATTACCAGAGAAGGAACGCCCAGAATACGTCGCACCAAATACTTCCGTCCGCACGGGTAGTAGCTATACTACCTACCGCGCGGCCTATGCTTCGGGTAACCGCTACGCCTATGGTTGGTGTACTTGGTATGCTTGGCAGTGGCGCCATGATCACATGCCTTCAAACTATGATCTGCCGTCCAACATGGGTAATGCACGTAACTGGGCGCGCGCCGCAGCGTCGGCGGGTTTCTCGGTCAACAAGACTCCACAGGCTGGCGACGTCTTCGTCAGCGGGCGCGGCTATTATGGCCACGTCGGTATTGTCACTTCGGTCAATAGCGATGGCACGATTACAATTTCCGACATGAACGGTGCCGCGGGCTGGGGGCGTGTCGGCTCGACTACAGTCGATCGCGGCACCTGGGGCTCGTATAGCTTTATCCACGGGCGCTAAAAAGAAAAAGTCCCTAGCGTATGCTAGGGACTAGCTAAGCCTAATATACGTTCATTATAGCACAAAATGTTAAAAATGTCAATATCTCTGATGCTTTTCGCTAAAAAAATCAAATGCTTTTGCTTGAAAAAACAGAGAAAATATGCTAAAATTAAAGAGATATGTTTGTTGATACTGCAAAAGTTGAACTCCATGCTGGCAAAGGTGGAGACGGGGCTGTTTCGTTCCGTCACGAGATTTATATCCCGAAGGGCGGTCCAGATGGCGGTGATGGTGGCCGTGGTGGCTCGATTATTTTTCGTGCCGATAAAGATACAAACACTCTCTTAGATTTTCGTTTTACCCCGATTCTCCGGGCAGAAGATGGCAAAAACGGCTCTGGCACTCGCTCCGCCGGTCGCTCAGGTAAGGATCTAATCGTTGAGGTGCCCGTCGGCACGGTTGTGTATAAAGTTGGCGAAGATGAGAAGACTTTTCTCGCTGACCTTACGGCTGATGGCCAAGAGGCGGTAATCGCCAGAGGTGGTGACGGCGGCTTCGGCAACGCCCACTTCAAATCTTCCACTCGTCAGACGCCACAAGTAGCCGAGGTTGGCGAGCCAGGCGAAGAGTTTATTGCCGAGCTTGAGCTAAAACTCTTGGCCGATGTCGGCTTAGTGGGTCTGCCGAATGCCGGTAAATCAACCTTCCTCTCGGTGGTATCAAATGCCACGCCAGAGATTGCCGACTATCCATTCACAACGATCACACCAAATCTCGGCGTGGCTACGATTGATGAAACCGATCTCTTGATTGCGGATATTCCAGGCTTGATTGAAGGTGCTGCGGATGGAAAAGGTCTTGGCCATGCTTTCTTGCGCCATGTTGATCGCACGGCAGTCTTGCTTCACCTGGTTGATGCTTATTCTGATGATGCCGGCAAAGCTTATAAAATCATCCGAGGCGAGCTAGAAAAGTATTCTGACCTCGCCAACCGTCGCGAAATTATCGCCCTGACCAAATGCGAGGGATTGGATAAAGAGATTCTCGATATGCAAACCGCCGCGATTCTCCGCGAAAATCCAGACGCCAAAATCTACTGCATCTCCTCCGCCGCCCACCAAGGTTTACAAGAATTACTGCGCGCTTTGAAGAGTGAGGTAAAATCTCAAACGGGTCCCGCCGGCCACGAGCAAGGTGACCCGTGCGAACCGCTTGTTCGCGCCCGTCTCCTTCGGACACAATCTCTCCTCGCTCGGACATGCGAGCAAGCTCGCGCGTCTCTCGCTGCGTCGGATTGTCGTTACGGGGCTCACGGCGCTATACCTCCTCGTGCGTCGGCACGTTCGCAGGGTCACGCTTGCTCGGACCGTCACCCGTTTGATGATATTGCATCTTCGCAGGACCCACTTCCAGTCATTTCGTTGACTCCAGAGGCTTCCAAAGATACTTGGCGCGTCGAAAAAACCGAAGACGGCAAATTTATCGTCACTGGCGAAAAAATCGAGAAATTTGCCCGCCGCACCGATATGAACAACTGGGCCTCCGTCAACCGCCTACGCGATATTCTTAAGAAAATGGGCATCCGGGCCGAGCTCACCTCTCAGGGTGCCGAGGCGGAGTCAATTATTTCCATCGCCGGCAAAGAATTTACTCTAGTGGAGGATTGGTAGATGGCGGGGAAGCAAACCACTAAAAGCACTGCAAAAGGTGCCACGGTGAAAGCAAGACAGACCGCCACTACGCCAAACCTCAAAACTCTCGCCGACAAGATTTTTGAAGAGGCTTATCAGATACGGCTGGCGCGTGAACCAGCCAAGGAGATTCAATATTGGGTCAACCACTCTCGGAACGCGGCTCGTTTTTCCGAAGAGATTGCCAGGCGAGCTGGGCTCGATGCTGAGCGAGCTTATGCTAATGGGCTGTTGCACGATATTGGTCGCGGGGTCTCTTGTGGTGCTCGGCATATCACCGATGGCTACCGTTTCTTGAAAGAAAAGGGCTTGGATAACCAGGCGCGCATCTGCTTGACACATTCTTTTTATCCTAAAACCAAGCTCAAGAATTTTGGCCGCGATTTCTCGCCAGAAGATTACCAGTTTCTCTGTGATTTTCTAGAAAAAGTGGAATATGATGATTACGACCATCTGGCTCAGCTGGCGGATTTTATGGCTGGCAGTTCGCATGGTCTCATCTGTTCGATCGAAAAGCGTTTCACCTCTGTTCTGGTGCGTCATCACAATATCGATGCCTATCTGGAGCTTTCGGCCTTGATTGGTCTGAGGAGTTATTTCAGCGAAAAATGCGGAGAAGATATCTATCATATTTTTGCAGATGAAATTCAACAAAACATTCTTTCGGATTACAACGAAGGCGTCTATCGCCACATCCGCGCCAACCTGGGCGAAAATTTGCTATTTTAGCAGAAAAGCATTACTACTATTGACTTTTTGAATAAAGTATGATATAATGTAGGTACATTCTGCTTATGCTAAAATAAGCTGAAATAAGTACCTTCAAAGCTAAGCTTAGGAGGTGTCGCTATTCACTTTTCATTCTCTCAACACTGTAGGAGGTGCGTTATGATGAGAAAAAATGATGACCGTTACTTCAACCATGATGACCTGAGCCAGTTAAGCTCTGGTACGCGAATCAACGGAGAACCCGTCAACCAAGAGAAGCCTGAGAGCAAGGGTGGCAACAAAGTGCTACTTGTAGTATCTTTAATCACTATCCTGGGACTCGCAGTAGCTCTGTTATGCATGTATATCCACTACAAAAATGCTAGTGAAGCATGTGATGTGTTCTATGCAGAGATGCGGGGGCTGCAATCCGACTATAGTACGCTGAACACCGAGTACGAACGTATCTCTCGCCTCTACGAAGAAGAGCGTTCCGAACGGATGTCGGAAATCAAGGAGCTTCGCTATCTTGAAGCCAAGGACGAATACTGGACTTCTATCGACCCGACGACTAGGATTCACGTTTTCACCAAAGAAGACGGCAAGGAAACCCAGATTGAGACCGTATTTGCCGATTTTCAGGAAAAAGCCGAAGCATACGCAGAGGAAAAGACCGCGGTCGTAAATGACCCCAATCTTGCCCCTGATATGCAGGGAAATGCCGCTGTTGGTGGCGGTGCTAATGACGATCCTGGCCCTGGCCCGTATGAGCCCACTCCAGTCGTGCCGATACCAGGCTCGATGTCCGTGGAGGAATCACAATATCAGCCTAAGGCTGATACGTATCCTACTCCTACTCCCGTTCCCACCCCACCCACATATGAGAAAGATCCTCAAGATGGAACAAGATATCTCCCAGACTAAGCTTAGCTTGCCCACTAACCCCTAGCATCCGCTAGGGGTTTTCCCTCGTTCACCCCGTTTGAACTAATCGAGGAGTTGTAGGGGCTAAGAAGATAATTAAAAAACAATTCCCCTTTTGCCTAATTTATGTTATAATATATTTATGGCAAAAATCAAATTCACGATTATCACCCTGTTTAAAGAGGCTCTGAAGCCTTATCCTGATGTCTCTATGATGTGGAAAGCGGCAGAGAAAGGAATTGCCGAGTTTGATTTTGTGAATCTACGCGATTTTGGTCTTGGTCCACACAAATCCGTCGATGACACTCCGTATGGTGGTGGCGACGGGATGCTTTTGCGCTGTGAGCCAGTCTTTGCGGCGATTGAAAGCGTCAAGGCGAAAGACCCCTTCGCCGAGGTCATCTTGCCCACTCCAGCCGGCCGATTGTGGACGCAGAATTACGCAAGGGAATTGGCGGGTGACACGCAGCAAAGTCATTACATAATTCTATGTCCACATTACGAGGGCTATGATGAGCGCATCTTGACCTTAGTGGATCATAAGATTTCCCTTGGTCATTACGTTTTAACCGGTGGTGAACTGCCAGCCCTGATTATTATCGACTCCGTTGTGCGTCTGCTTCCGGGCGTGCTTGGTGGCGAAACCTCGGCGCAGATTGAAAGCTTCTCAGACGAAACGAACTCCGAAATTGAGTTTCCACAATATACCAAGCCTGCCGATTTTCGCGGTATGAAAGTGCCAGACGTGCTACTCTCTGGCAACCACGGCGAAATCGCCAAATGGCGCGAAGCCCAGAAGCGCCCAGCCGAAGACTAAACCCTCAGAATAGCATCTAGCGACAGCCAAAAACCGGCTCCTAAGAGCCGGTTGACTGGTGCGCGCCCACCCTTGGGGCACATTGGTTTGTTTTAATCCATCTTTTTTGTTTTTATTAATGTAGTCTCCACACTCCACTAATTAAGTGGAACCCCGTGAAGCGCATCAGCTTAATAATATTATAATGCCTCAAAACGCTCGTGTCAATAACTTTTTGCCACTTTTTCAAAAGATCTACTCTATAAAAACGTAAAAACTCAAGAAAAACCTCCCGACGAGTCGGGAGGGGGCAGCTAGCTTAGTCCATTGCAATCATTTTTTCAGGACAGGTTCATCGGCCGCTTAATCAGCGGCGTGTAACAAAGCCAGCCAACACTCGACAAACTTCTGGGGGCGCGTATCAAACGCCAAATCTGGATCCTTGAATCCAAAGCGCATGCTCCAGTTGATTTTCTGGAGGAACTTCGAGATTCTTTCGGGATACAGATTGGCTGCGCAAGCCATGCGTAGATACTTTGAGAAAGAAACCGGCTTCTCGTCGTAGTAATACTTCTGCAAATAGTCCACGATGGTGACCAGAATCGAAAAGTCGCGTTCGGTTCTCACTTCACCAGGACGGACACAGCCGAAGATTTCCTGACGGATGCGCTGATCCTTCGGGCTCTCGCCGTTGAGATGAGCTTTGGTCATCATGTAGGTCAAGAGACCATACACAAACTCTTTCGGCTCCGGCCGAATAGGATAGAAATATCCCAGCGTCTCGACGCGACTGTCTTCACCTTCGTGTTCCCACGAATACTTCAGTACAGAGCGGATTCTCCGTATTACTACGTCGCGACCATACTCGGTCAGGTCGGGAATCTCCTCCATCTTGTCGTGAGGGTAGTAGAGAATGTTCGGCCAACTGACGAAACAGTGGTGTAATTCATCCTCGACGGCTCCCGTCAAGATGGTTGCCAGGATGTCGCGCCCAATCCGGGCGTTCTTGGTCGGGAAGTTCTTCCCCAAGATTTCATCCAGTAAGAAAAATGCCTCTTCCTTCTTTAGAATCAGTTCGTTTGTCATTTAAAGTACACCTCCTAAAATTTTGCGGGTAGAAAGCACCCATGCTTCTATTATAGCATACATAAGCAAAATTGTCAAGAGCATAAGCGGGACAATCTCTATAGGTGAAATAGCCCCTAGTAAAAACAGTACCCTAGTCTTGACATTACCGCTTACGTATGTTAAACTATACGGGTAGGTGTTTTTAGCCTGGTACATTTCGAGATTCCAAAAGTATCCAGGCGTCTTTTTTTAGGAGGTGGTTCCATTGAGAATGAAACTATTAAGCGTCATACGCAACCTGATGGAAGGACTAGAGATTCTATTTGTAGCTTTTGCTGTCATAGTGCTTTTAGTCTATCCATCCCTTAGTACCAAAGTGGAGATTTCTTACGGCGCGGATATTGAAAAAATCCAGGTCGCTGGTTCGGAATTAGCTTTGGATGCAACCGATGACCTACCAAAAGTCAACGATGGCGGTCTCTGGAAGCACGTTTACGAACTTCCCGTGGTCGATGAGGCGAATCTATCTGAGATGGAGAAGACTATGACGGAAGTTTTCACCGAGGAAGTCACAGAGATGGCTAGCACCGCCGATCGGACCAAGGTGACAATGGCGCTGGATGAAAACGGCTTTTTGGTGGTTTATGACCCTAGCGGCTATCTGGACATCCAGGGCGATTTGCCGGTTTTTATAGTGCCACTCGGCGATGAAACTGGCTATATTTTTGGTTTCTCCCCCGCAACCACACAAGTTGCCGAATAATTACTGCCCTCAAGCCTTGCTTGGGGGTATTTTCCTGCAAAGGTTTTATATCGCTTGCGTAATCATTACGCTCGTGCTATAATTAGAATTAACTAATAGGAGGCAGCATGGTAAAAGTAGCAATTAACGGTTTCGGACGGATTGGCCGCAACGCATTTAAGATCGCATTTGAGCGTCACGATATCGAGATTGTTGCCATTAACGATTTGACCGATGCCAAGACGCTTGCTATTCTCTTGAAACACGATTCTAACTATGGTACTTATGCTCATCGTGTCAGTTATGATGAAAATCATATTATCGTTGACGATACTTCAATCCCAGTTTACGCAGAGAAAGAGCCGGCTCAGCTCCCGTGGGGGCAGCTCGGTGTGGATGTAGTGATTGAATCCACCGGTTTCTTCACCGACCCGATGAAAGCCCGTGCTCATATCACCGCTGGTGCAAAGAGGGTCGTGCTTTCTGCTCCAGCTAAGGGCGAGGGCGCGAAGACGATTGTGATTGGCGTAAACGAAGATACGATTGCTCCAGGCGACCAGATTCTCTCCAACGCTTCCTGTACTACCAACTGTATTGCCCCAGTGATGAAGGTACTCGAAGACAACTTCGGCATCGAAAAGGCCATGATGACCACGGTTCATTCCTATACTGCTTCGCAGAAATTGCAAGATGCTCCGGCTAAAGACATTCGCGAGGCGCGCAATGCCGCCGAGAACATCGTTCCGACCACAACGGGCGCCTCTAAGGCCGCCGCTCTCACTATTCCGAGCTTGAAAGACAAGTTTAACGGTCTCTCTGTTCGTGTCCCGACCCCTGTTGTCTCACTTTCAGATATTACCGCCGTGGTCTCGCGCGACGTCACAAAACAGGAAATCAACGACGCTTTTGAGCGTGCCGCGAAAGAGCCGTATTATCAAGGTATTCTCGGCGTGACGCATGAAGAGCTGGTCTCCATCGACTTCCGTGGCAACTCTCACTCCGCCATCGTTGACCTCGCTTTGACCGATGTTGTTGCTGGCAACCTCATCAAAGTCGTGGCTTGGTATGATAACGAATGGGGTTATTCCAACCGCTTAGTTGAGCTCGTGGCTGATTTTGGAAAGGAAAACTAATGCCATCTATCTACGTCGCCTCTGACCATCGTGGCTTTGACCAGAAGCAAGAGATCATCGCGCTTCTGGCTAGGCGAGGTTTAGACGTAGTCGATTTAGGCCCAAAAACTTATAATCCAGAAGATGATTATCCAGTCTATGCCGAACGTGTAGCACAAGCCATTAAAAACGCGGGTGATAATGAAATCGCCTGTGGTATCTTGATTTGTGGCTCAGCGCATGGTATCTCTATCGCGGCCAACCGTTTCAAGGGTGTGCGGGCGATTGCAGCCTACTCCGAAGAGTTAGCTCGCCTTGGCCGTGAACATAATGATGCCAACGTTCTCTGCCTCTCGGCGGATTTTAGCTCGCTAGAGCAGAATGAGCGCATTATCTGGAGTTTCCTCACGGCTGATTTTACAGGTGAAGAACGACATAGTAGGCGCATCAAGATGCTCGACCAGCTTGGTGATGCCGACAAACCTGAGAAGAAGCAACCCGACCTCGATTCATTAATTATTCCGGAGATATTTTAATGGCACGCGTTGTAGAGATTTGTCCGACTATCCTCGCCGCTACCCCAGACCAGTATAAGGCTTTCGTGATGGCTTACCAGAGTTTTGCCAAGCGGATTCAGGTGGACATTGTGGATGGTCAGTTTGCACCATCTTTCACTGTGCCAGAGACGGGAGTCTGGTGGCCGGAGGGATGGAAGGTAGATGTGCACATGATGGTGGCGAAACCATCCGAACACATGGAGATTCTAGAACAGTTGAAACCCAACATGGTGATTTTTCACGCTGAATCTGGCGAAGATTTATTGCCACATTTTGACAGATTGAAGGAAAAAGGCATCAAATGTGGCGTCGCGATGGTCAAATCGACTTATCCTGGCGATATTAAGGAGACAATCGAGGCGGCAGACCATGTTTTGATCTTCGCTGGCGACCTCGGTAAACAAGGTGGTGTAGCCGATATGCTCCAGCTGGAAAAAGTTGAGATTATCAAGAAAATCAACATGACCGCCGAAATCGGCTGGGATGGTGGTGCCAACATGAAAAACATCCGCGCGATTGCCCATGCTGGCGTAGATGTGATTAACGTCGGGGCCACCCTCGCTACGGCGGATGACCCGGCGGCGATGTATGAAGAAATGGTCAAAGAGACCGACCGGAGAGGAGTGGTGCTCGGATGAGTAAGATTTTATCGCTCGGCTCGGCCCTGCAGGATATTTACCTTATCGACCACGATGATTTGATTGGCACCGAAGTCCACTCTGTCCGCGATGGGAAGAAAACCATCTTTGGCGACCTGATTTTTGGCTCGAAGGTCGATATTGATAAGATGAGTTTTGAAATAGGCGGTGGCGGGACGAACTCTGCCGTGACTTTTGCGCGCCATGGACACGAGTCGGTCTTCATCGGTAATGTGGGGCGAGATATTGCGGCGCAGGCCATTATGAACTGTCTAGATGAGGAAGGGATTGACTCTAGTTATGTCAAAGTCCTACCACGCAAGACTACGGGTACCAGCGTAGTTTTACTAGATAGTAAGTCTGGTGAGCGCACGATTCTAACCTGTCGGGGAGCTTCGGCAGAATTTTCCAATCTTGATGATGCTGTTTTGGAAGAAATCCGCCCCGATTGGCTCTACATCACTTCGCTCCGCGGGGATTTGGAGACCTTGACCCGCTTTGTGAAACGAGCTAAGAAACTTGGCGCTAAAATCATGTTCAACCCCGGCGTCCTAGAGCTAAAACGTGCGAAGAAATTGCTTAATCTTTTGCCGGAGCTGGACGCGATTCTGCTCAATCGGCGCGAGGCGATGGCGCTGGTGCCTGGCGTAACGCTTGAAGAACTGTTAGAAAAACTGGCACGCTATGTCAAAATCGTCTTGATTACTGATGGACAGATGGGTGCGATTGCGACGGATGGCTTAGATATTTATCGTTTTGCAATCTACGAAGATTTTAAGGTCAAAGATACCACTGGGGCGGGTGATGCCTTCGGCTCAGGTTTTCTGGCGCATTATGCAGCGGGCAAAAGTTTTCGCCAGAGTCTAATTTTTGCTTCTGCTAATTCATCTTATGTCGTTACTCAGCTTGGCGCGAAACGTGGCATCTTGACTGGCGCAGAAAAACTTCATCCGATGCCAATTCAAAAGTTAAACTAAAAGGAAATTATGACCGAAACTAAAAAATCTACCATCAAAAAGACGACCAAGACGCCAATGACTAAGAAGCCAGCAGTCAAGAAGGAACAACCTTTGCTCGATAAAGAGGCGATTAAGAAGGCTACGCTTGAGCAAATTCGAGCTAGTATGCCGAACCCGCACGCCGATGCCGACCATGCCCGCGTGATGCAGGCGGATAAAATTTCGAATGGCCAGACTTTAACCGAGGAGCAACTGGCGGCGCTCGAAGTAGTCCACGATGCTTTTATGGAGCACATCAAGAGCGGCGGAGTTAATCCGCAAGACCTTGAACGAGGCTTCGCCTACGCTAAGGACTTGATTGGTGGGCTTGAAATGCTGCGCACTTTCTCTCAAGGTGTGACGATTTTTGGCTCGGCTAGGGTAGATGAAAACAATAAGTATTATCAGGCGACTAGGGAACTGGGGCAAAAATTGGCTCAGAATGGTCATACAGTAATCACGGGTGGTGGCCCAGGGATCATGGAAGCAGCTAACCGCGGGGCTTATGAGTATGGCGGTCGCAGTATCGGCTTAAATATCACCCTCGACCATGAGCAATTTCCCAATCCTTATTTGACGGATGTCCTTGAATTTCGTTACTTCTTCGCCCGCAAGGTGATGCTCTCGATGGCGAGTAAGGCTTACGTCTTTATGCCGGGCGGTTTTGGTACGATGGACGAGATGACGGAAATCGTAATCTTGATGCAAGAGCGCAAGATGCCAAAAATGCCAGTTTTTCTCTTTGGTAAGAGCTATTGGCGTCCGCTGGAGAAGTTTTATCGCACCAGACTCCTTGCTGACAAGATGATTGA
The DNA here is from genome assembly GCA_017480095.1 of Candidatus Saccharimonadota bacterium. Taxonomy (GTDB): domain Bacteria; phylum Patescibacteriota; class Saccharimonadia; order Saccharimonadales; family Saccharimonadaceae; genus Nanosyncoccus. The sequence goes on along the minus strand of JAFVBG010000003.1, from coordinate 286,639 downwards.
GGCAGACGACCTCAAGATTATGCGTCTGACCGATGACGTAGATGAAATCGTGGCGGCAGCTAATAAAATCGGCCACGCCAGGGTGGATGAAAACATTTACGATACCATCAAAAAAGCCCAAAAATAGGGCAGATAATTCTAGAGCGGATTACTTCTTGTCTTCTTCTACCTGCCGAATCAAGTCGCGCAAAGCAGCGGCGCGTTCAAACTCCAGGTTGGCGGCAGCAAGCTGCATTTCGCTCTTCAGATGCTTAATGAGGTTTGGAATCTCCTCTGGCGGCACTTTTTTCAAATCCAGCTTGCTTTCCTTTTCCTTCTCTGGGATAATCGCACGCAAGCCTGCGCCGACTTCTTTCTGAATCCCTTTCGGCGTGATATGATGCTCCTCATTGTATCTCTGCTGAATCTCGCGACGGCGCATGGTTTCTTCAATCGCCTTATGCATACTCTCGGTAATATGGTCGCCATACATGATTACCTTGCCCTCGACGTGGCGAGCAGCACGGCCAATAGTCTGAATCAGGGCTGGCTCAGAACGCAAAAAGCCTTCTTTATCGGCGTCGAGAATCGCCACTAGCGAGACTTCTGGCAAATCCAGACCTTCGCGCAAGAGGTTGATACCGACGAGCACATCATAGACCCCAGCGCGCAAATCGCGCAGAATATCACCGCGTTCGAGCGTATCAATATCAGAGTGAATATAGGCAGTTTTTACCCCGCGCGTCTTGAGATGCTCCGAAAGGTCCTCGGCCATCCGTTTAGTTAAGGTTGTGACAAGCACACGCTGATTTTTTGCAATCCGTCGGTCGATTTCTTCCATCAAATCGTCAATCTGCCCCTCAGAGCCACGTACCTCAATCTCTGGGTCAAGCAGACCGGTCGGGCGAATCACCTGCTCGGCTGGCTCTGGCGAATGTGAAAGCTCATAATCGGCCGGGGTAGCCGAGACATAAATCGCATGATTGATGTGCTTCATAAACTCATTCCACTGGAGCGGGCGATTGTCGAGCGCACTCGGCAAACGAAAACCATATTCCACCAAAGTCTCTTTGCGGGCATGGTCACCATTGTACATTCCGCGCACCTGTGGCAGAGTCATGTGGGATTCATCGACCAGAAGTAGAAAATCCTCCGGGAAGAAATCGAGCAGAGTGGCTGGCGGTTCGCCGGGCTTACGACCGTCAAGATGACGAGAATAGTTTTCGACACCCTTGACAAAGCCAGTACTTTCTAGCATTTCTAGATCATATTTTGTGCGCTGAGAAAGGCGCTGAGCTTCAAGAAACTTATGATGACGTTCAAAGAAAGCGAGACGCTTGTCAAACTCTTCACGAATCGTCACCAGGGCGCGCTCAAGCTGGTTTTTTGGCGTGGCGTAGTGGGTGTTTGGAAAAATGTGCAGACGGTCTGGTTTCTCGTGGACTTCGGCGGTGAGCGGGTCGATAATCTTCACCTCTTCTAGCTGGTCAAAATCAAACTCGAAGCGATAAGCGTGCTCACCAGAGGCCGGGAAGAGGTCAACCGTGTCGCCCATCACGCGGAAGTTACCACGCTCAAAAGCCAGGTCGTTGCGGTGGTATTGCATATTGACTAGGGCACGAGTGAAGACGGATTGCGTCAGCGGATTCTGCCCTTCGCTTGGCGTGAACCATCCGTCCTCGCCCTTGACTAGCAACATTGACATTTCGGTATAGTTGGCAGGCGAACCGATGCCATAGATACAAGAAACCGAGGCGACAATGACCACGTCTTCGCGCGTCAAAAGCGCTTCAGTTGCGCCGTGGCGGAGGCGGTCAATTTCATCATTAATCGCCGAATCTTTTTCAATGTAAGTATCTGAGCTGGCGATGTAAGCTTCTGGCTGATAATAATCGAAGTATGACACGAAATAATGCACTTCATTTTTTGGAAAGAACTCGCGAAACTCGGAATAAAGCTGCGCCGCCAGGGTCTTGTTGTGCGCCAAAACTAGGGTCGGACGTTGATAATTCTGGATAATGTTTGCCATAGTAAAAGTTTTACCAGAGCCAGTCACGCCCAGCAGGGTCTGTTCGCGAACACCTTTTTTCAGGCCATCAGAAAGCTGCGCAATCGCTTGCGGCTGGTCGCCAGTCGGCTGGTATTTAGAGACAAGCTGGAACTTCGGCATAACTCCTTAATTATACCACTAGTTGACATTTTTGCCAAAGTATGCTATAATAAGGGAGATATTGTTTCTTACCCCTATCAGGGGTGCGGCATAAGTACTTTAGGAGGTGCTTTTATGAGAAGTAGAGGAAAGAATGTTTTTCGACGGATTGGATATGCTATTCGCGGCTATTTTGAGTCGCGCATGGAATGTATCCGGAATCATGGACACTATCGGCGCGATGAGGCGTATAATGACATCTTGCGGCGGGAAACTCCGCAGGAAGTTTATATACACTGTCGCAGCGCGATGCGTTATTTGCGTACGCACGAATACTGGCCAGGCTACTACGACCAGTATAGTTTTAGGCGGTTTTGCCTGATTATGATCCTGTCCGTTCTGGCTGGGCTAGTCGGCTTTACACTACTATTCACACTACTCGACCCGTTCGACTATCCAGTATTGAAAGAACGCATTTTCTTAGGTTTCTTCTTGGCGATTGTTGCCACAGGCATTGCTTGCGGAGTGTATCATTTACATCGCAAGTATATCAACTATCGTATTGAGATCGATGAAGCCACGGTGGAGTTTTATGACAACTCCTATCCAGGGCTACTCAGAATGATTGCGTATCACCGTGAAAGCGGTGTCTTCGACCCGCCAGAGCGGCTAGAGCAGAATGGACTAGACTATGCTTGTCGGCGCACGACGTTGGGATTTGATGTGGAAGACGAAAGTCTTTTCTACGACTATAATGCCGAAGATGACGATGAAGACGAGGACTACTGCTATGACGACGAAGACGACGAAGACGACGAAGGAATCGTCGAGGATAGCTTCGCCATCGAGGAAGACGACAGCCCAGTTGGAGAACACGACTCAGTTCTACTTCAAGTCATGCACGAGCGTGATGTAGAAGAGGAGGCAACTTCAGAAGAGATTACCTCGGAGGAGGCCATCTCTGATGATGTTTCAGAAGAGATTACTCCAGAAGAAACCGTCTCCAACGATGTTTCAGAAGAGATTGTGACAGAGTCGGAACCCAACCAGGATGTTGGTCTCTACATTGAACTCGACTAGACTTTTCACCCTAAGCACTCAGCCCCACGGCAAACCAGCCGTGGGATTTTTCTTTGAGCGTGATATTGTCAAAAACCTCTCTTAGCGGTATAATAAAAACAGTAGTAGGAGTTTTATGAATATTACAGAAAAAGACATTGATCACCTGGCGGAGCTTTCAAATTTCTCTCTGAGCGAGGCAGAGAAGACGAGCTTGCGCCAAGATTTGCAAAACATTATTGGTTATATTTCTCAGCTAGACGAACTGGATGTTTCTGGGGTTGAGCCGACTTATCAGGTATTTGAGATGGAAAACATCTGGCGTGAGGATAAGATTTTGCCCCAAGAGGCTGACCGCGAAGCCCTGTTGAATCTCGCTCCTGCGATGACAGATAATCAGATTAAAGTCCCGAAGGTATTATAGAAATGACGGACGAAGAAGTGATGAAGATTTTAGATGCTGAGGCTGCTGAAGCCGAATATGAAGGGAATGAGTATGCAGATTGCGAGTAAAGATATTAGCGCCGTGTCGATGGTCAAGGCGGCGCTCGAAAAAGCCGAAAAATATCAAGATTATCATGTTTTTGTTTCGCTCAACTCCGAAAATGCCTTGAAAAAAGCCGCCGAGATTGACGCGAAGATTGCTCGCGGTGAGAAAGTTGGTCGCCTGGCGGGTGTGCCGTATGCTTTGAAAGATAATTTCTTAAGCCCAGAGGGTAAGACTACGGCCTCATCGAAGATTCTTGAGCCGCTTGAGAGTCCTATTACGGCTACGGCGGTGAAAAAACTCGAAGCCGAAGGCGCGATTATGATTGGACGGACAAACATGGATTCTTTTGCCCATGGGTCTTCGACCGAAAACTCCTATTTTGGCCCGACTTCTAACTCGAAGGATAAAGCACGAGTGGCGGGCGGTTCGTCTGGTGGTTCGGCGGTGGCGGTGGCGCTTGATATTGTGCCGTTTGCGACTGGCACGGACACCGGTGGCTCGATTCGCCAGCCAGCTTCGTTCAATGGTGTTTATGGTTTCAAACCGACTTATGGTACGATTTCGCGCTATGGTGTGGTAGCAATGGCGAGTAGCACCGACTGCGTTGGCTTCTTTACGCAAAATCCTGAGGACATGGATTTACTAATGCAGATTTGCGCTGGACAAGATTCATATGACATGACAACTTTGCCAGATTTTTATACTACTACTCAATCGCGACAGGACTCGCCTAGGATTGGTATTATCAAAGACTTCGACAATGACGCCGTTCATCCTGAAATCCGTCGCGCTCTCACTGAAAAAGTCGATGAGCTGAAGAAAGCTGGCTACGAAATCGTCGAGCTTTCCATGCCAGCCCTGAAATACGCCTTGGCGGTGTATTACATCGTGGTGCCAGCCGAAGTTTCCAGTAACCTTTCGCGTCATGATGGCATCCGCTACGGCTACCGTTCAGCAGAGGCAGAAACCTTAAGCGAAGTTTACGGTAAATCTCGTTCCGATGGCTTTATGCCAGAGAACAAGCGCCGCATTATGATTGGCAACTTCGTCCTCTCTTCTGGTTTCTATGATGCTTATTATCTCAAGGCTCAGAAAGCTCGCACTCTGATTATCCAAGAATACGCCAAAGCTTTTGAAAAATGCGATTTTATCCTCACTCCAGTCTCGCCAAATCCAGCTTTCAAGTTGGGCGAGAAGGTGAACGACCCAGTTTCGATGTATATGGAAGACGTGATGAGTGTGCCGATCAACCTCGCTGGCCTGCCGAGCCTGACGATTCCAGTCGGCAAGACGCCGGAAGGATTAGACCTCGGCTTGCAAATCATCGGTCCGCGCAGGAGTGATGCTGCGATTATTGCGCTTGCAATGCAAGCGGGTGACGCTTTGAGGGGTCCCGCCGCGCCAGCACGCATTTTGCGTGATGGTGTGGATGGGGACACAAAGCGGCAGGACCCGCGCGAAGAGGAGGTCAAATAATGCCAGGTGATGTTTTTTGGCTACTAGTTGCCATTGTAATTGTCGGCGTCTTGGTCTATATTGCCATTACTATATCTGGCAACCGTCCGCACTCTTTTGATGTGGAGGAATATCAAGTGGCTTGGCTCAAGATTGAAAATAACCTCTCGCGTGAAAACCTACTCAGCCCGAACTTGTCGATTATCAATGCTGATAAGCTGCTCGACAAGGCTCTGAACGAGATGGGTGTACCAGGGAAGACCATGGGCGAGCGGATGAAGAAAATCGGGCCAAAGTTTTCTCAACTCAATAGTGTCTGGTATGCGCACAAGATTCGCAATCAGATTGCTCACGAGCCGAATTTTACTGCCGATTATAACCAAGCTAAACACGCGCTGGCGACTTATAAGCAGGCGCTAAAAGATTTGGGGGCGATTTAATGCCTCAATCTTCTAATTATACCACAACCGTTTTAATTTGTCAAGAGGAGACCCGAAAATGAGCGAAAAAACAGATTACGAAATCACCATTGGTATTGAGTGTCACGTCCAGCTCGCCACCAAGACCAAGCTTTTTTCCGAGGTTGATAATGATGCTCGTGGCAAAGAGCCAAACTCTTGTGTCTCGCCAGTAGATTACGCACTGCCAGGGATGTTGCCGAGACTAAATAAAGAAGCCGTGCGGATGGCAGTCCTCGCTGGACACGCGCTCAATTCCGAGATTAACCTTATCTCGCGCTTCGACCGCAAGCACTATTATTATCCAGACCTGCCGAAAGGCTACCAGATTTCTCAGCTCTATCACCCAATTATAGGTAGCGGCTATGTTCAGCTGCCAGATGGCACAAAAGTACGGATTGAACACGCCCACATGGAAGAGGATGCGGGTAAGCTCACGCATTTTGGCACTTACAGTCTGGTAGATTTGAACCGGGCGGGTACGCCGCTGATTGAAATCGTCTCGATGCCAGATATCCACTCGGCCGCCCATGCTCGTGATTATTGTAAGGAGCTTTGGCGCTTGATGACTTATGCCGGCGTTTGCTTCGGTGACCTCTATAATGGCAATATGCGTTTTGACGTCAACATTTCGCTGGCAAAACCGGGGGCGAAAGAACTTGGCACGCGCGCCGAGATTAAGAATCTAAACAGCTTCCGTAGTGTTGAACGCGCCGTGGAATATGAGTACGAGCGCCAGAGTAAACTACTAGATAGTGGCGAGAAGGTTAAGCAGGAGACGCGCGGCTGGTCGGATGCGACTGGCAAGACTACCTCGCAGCGCTCTAAAGAGGAGGCGCAGGATTATCGCTATATGCCAGAGCCAGACATTCCGCCAATCCACCTCGAACAGAGCTTTGTTGATGAGATGAAAGCTAAACTGCCACGGATGCCAGAAGATTATCGTGAGATGTTTAAGGGTATTCTCCCAGATGACACGATTGAGATTTTGCTGGATTATCAGCCTTTGATTGCAAAATTGGCGGAATTATATGCTGACAACGACGACAAAACCGCTTCAAAAGAGAACATCTCGACTAGTGGCGTCAAAAAGGTGGCAAATCTCTTTACATCTGTACTCTTGGCTGAGGAAAACACTTCGCTCTTGAACGACGAACTACCAACTAAACGCCAGCTGATTGACCTCGTGACTATGCTAGAAAAATCCGAGCTTTCCTCTACGGGTGGCAAAGAGGTCTTTCTAAAGTTCTTCGACCCAGAGATGCACACGAAGGATACGCGCACAATCGCGAAGGAGCTAAATGTCTTGCAAGAGAACGACACTGGCGCACTCGAAGCGATTGTCGATCAGGTGTTGGCTGACCCAGCCTGTGCTCAGGCCGTGGCCGATTTCAAGGCTGGCTCCGAGAAAGTCCTCGGCTTCCTCGTCGGACAGGTCATGAAAGCTTCTAAAGGCAAAGCCAACCCAGCTGCTGTTCAACCAATTTTACGTAAGAAGCTAAAATAGGGAGAGGTAAAAACCAAAGTATCTCAAAGATGGTGAACCCACTTTGTAAAAATTACAACACCAGTTCAGTGTTGTAATTTTTACGTGAGGTTCAGCCTATTGTAAAATTTCTAGCCACTGGCTAGAAATTTTCCATTCTATTCTTTGAGATACTTTAGTTTTAACCTCTTGATAATTTCAGCTTTATATGCTAAAATCATGGAAAAGAATAGTTTTTTATGTCTAAAGGAATATATGGCTGAAGTTAAAGACCTATCAAAGTTCCGGAACATTGGTATCATTGCGCATATCGACGCCGGAAAAACCACCACTTCCGAAGCGATTCTCTATCGTACCGGTTTGAAACATAAAATTGACCTTGTAAAAGGTGATACTGGCGGTGCTACGACCGACTGGATGGAGCAGGAAAAGGAGCGTGGTATCACGATTACCTCCGCTGCTGTGACTGCTTACTGGAAGGGCCATCAGATTAACATTATTGACACCCCAGGCCACATCGACTTTACCGCCGAGGTGGAGCGTTCTCTCCGCGTGCTCGATGGCGCAGTTGTAGTCTTCGACGGCAAGATGGGCGTCGAGGCTCAGTCCGAGACCGTTTGGCGTCAGGCTACAAAATATGGTGTGCCTCGCATCTGCTTTGTCAACAAGATTAACCAGATTGGTGGTGATTTCTACAAATCTCTCGATTCGATTCATAAGCGTCTCTCAAAGAATGCTTTTGCCATCCACCTGCCAATCGGTTTTGAAAAAGATATTTGTGGTGTAGTTGACCTCATCGACATGAAGGCTTACACCTATAAGGATTATGCTGATCACGAGCTAACCGTAGGTGAAATCCCAGAGGACATGAAGGAAAAGGCCAAGAACTATCGTTCAATGCTGGTCGAAGAAGCCGTCCAGGCCGACGAAGAGCTGATGAACAAGTTCTTCGAGCAGGGTGAAGATGCTATCACTGTTGATGAATTGAAAGTCGCTCTCCGTAAGCGCGTACTTGACGGTGACTTCTTCCTCGTCACCGGTGGTGATGGCCGCGGCGTGATTGTTGAGAAGGTCCTCGACCTCATGACCGATTATCTCCCGTCTCCACTTGATCGTGATCAAGGGCAGACCGTCGGTACCGATCCAAAGTCTGGCGATCAGATTATCCGCAAGGCTGATAACGCTGAGCCACTCACTGCTCTCGCCTTCAAGATTGCGACCGACCCATTTGTCGGTAAGCTGATCTTCGTCCGCGTCTATGCTGGCAAACTCACTTCTGGCTCTTACGTCCTCAACGCCACTACTGGCAACAAGGAACGCGTTGGCCGTATCGTGCGTATGTTTGCTGATAAGCGTGAAGATATTACCGAGATTGCCGCTGGTGATATTGGCGCTGTGGTTGGTCTCAAGGAATGTACTACTGGTACTACCCTCTGTGACCCAGCTCATCCAATTCATCTTGAGTCGATTGAATTTCCAGATCCTCCAGTCTCCATCGCGGTCGAGCCAAAAACCAAGGCTGATCAGGAAAAGATGGCGCTCGGTCTTTCCAAGATGGCCGAAGAAGACCCAACTTTCCGTGTTCACACCGATGAAGAAACTGGTCAGACGATTATCTCTGGTATGGGTGAGCTTCACCTCGAAATTATTATCGACCGTTTGAAGCGTGAGCACGGCGTCGAAGCTAATACTGGCGCGCCACAAGTGGCCTACCGTGAAACCATCCGTGGCACTGCTGAGGCTCAGGGTAAGCACATCAAGCAGTCTGGTGGTCGTGGTCAGTATGGTGATGTTTGGGTCAAGTTCGAGCCGAACGAGCCAGGTAAAGGCTTCGAGTTTATCGATCAGATTAAGGGCGGTGTCGTTCCTCAGGAATACCGCAAGCCTGTCCAGAAGGGTATCGAAGATACGCTTAATGGCGGCGTGATTGCTGGCTACCCAGTAGTTGATGTCAAGGCCACCCTCTACGATGGTTCCTATCACGATGTTGACTCCTCTGAGCTCGCCTTCACCCTTGCCGGTGCACTTGCGACTCGCGAAGGTATCAAGAAGGCTAACCCAGTCCTGCTTGAGCCGGTGATGAAGATGGAAATCACCACTCCAGAAGAGTTCATGGGCGATGTAATCGGCGATATTAACTCTCGCCGTGGCCGCGTTGATGAGATGGAAGATTTGAACGGTGGCGCTAAGCTGATTAAGGCTTTCTGCCCACTGGCTAACCTCTTTGGTTATACTGGTGACCTGCGTGGTATGTCTCAAGGTCGTGCTGCTTCTTCGATGGAGCTTTACGGCTACGAGGAAGTCCCACCAAATGTCGCTCAGGAAATCATCACAGAACGTAACGCGAAGTAGCAAAAAATTATCCCCCTCTTATAAGAGGGGGATTTTTGAAGTTTTCCGAAGTCTTTATATGCGGTGCCCATAACGGTTGATATGTTCATGAACCTGCATCGCGGTCGCCCGCAGAGTGGCCGTCAGGTCATACCGCAGTGAGACCTCGGAGATTCCGAGCAAAATTGCAGCCAAATCCATAGGGATAATCACCGCATCGGTGTCCAGTTCCAGGATTCTGAGACTTAAGAGCTCGCGCTCCTTGGTAAACTCACGAAGATTACGAAGTTGCTCTCCGGTAATTGATTTACCATAAACGAGAATGCTCTTTGCGTTGCCAACATCTAACAACTGGTTAAAACAGATTGGATTGTCGGTAAGAGTCAACTCTCCGGGGATAATCCCACCGTGCGGGAGCGTTGTGCCAAAGACGTACTGGCGCAAATCTCTCGCCACCTGAATCAGTGGCGACTCAAAGTCGAAGATGGTGACGTCATAGCCGTGCTTGGCTCCCTCAAAAGGTAAAATGAGTCGCCGACCATATTCGATATCGCGCAGTGTGATATTGCTGGGGAAGAGCTCAAATATAACTCTCTCAGGGGTGGCATTTTTGCCTTTCCAGGCTTTAGCGGTCATCTGTGCATACGGTTGAGAATCCATAGCGAAGCAATCGCGGATGCGCGCCTGCGGATAATATTCTCGCAAGGCACCAAACGTGACGACTTCGAAAGCGTCTGGATACTCTTCCTCGATCGGTCGATCCGATAAACGGAGCGGAACTTTAAAAACTTCTTCTAAGGTACTAGCCATTTTGACACCTCCTAGATGTTTGCGACCCCTGTAAAAGGGGTAAAAGTGAATAGCTCTTGTCTTCTTATTATATCACACCTTGTATTATTTGTCAAGTTATGGTATAATATGAGTGTAACCATGAGGTCTTTGCCTTTAGTCTCGGCGGCGTCTTAAGACTTTGCAACTATTGGTAAGACCATCAACTCGTCATGGCAGTACTTTTAGAGGAGGTGTAAAACTATGAGTAAAAATGCCGCTGCGAGAGATGCGATTCGCAACAAGAAATATCGTGCGAGACACGCCGCGGACTACAAAGCTGGCGAGCAGTTTAAGAAAGAGCAGAAGCGCAAGAGCGCGGAAATGCTGGCGGCTGCCAAGGCTGGCGTCGAGTTCGTTGGTGATGGTCAGGCCATCAATGGCAATATGGCGGCCTTTAGCCCGCTCACTGCTGCCAATATGACCACGTCAATCACCAATGCTGGCGTGCATACGCCGCTCGGTGCACCCGTAGGTGTAGGCCCGTTTGGTGGCCCGATGGGTGGCTTTGGCAGTCCGCACGGCGGGCCTAGTGGTCCTGGCGGACCCGGCTAACTTTTCAGACGACTCCAAGCGACCCAGACAATCCCCACGATGTAAACGCCCATGTAAACACAAGTTTCGTTTTTACTCTCCCCAGCCCCCGTTACTACGGGGGCATTTTCTCTGGATTTCACCCTTTACAAAAGAGATAAAATACGCTACAATATAAATAAGTGTCTGCGAGCTGGTTGTTATTAGTGCTTCCAGACAAAATAATACTAAAGGAGATTAAACTGAATGGCAAATTTTGACCGTTCCAAACCTCACATTAACGTAGGTACCATGGGTCACGTTGACCACGGTAAAACTACGCTTACCGCTGCTATTACCAGCGTCCTAGCAAAGAAACTTCCTTCCGAAGTTAACAAGCCGGTTGCTTACGATCAGATCGACAACGCTCCTGAGGAAAAAGCCCGTGGTATTACCATTGCTACTTCCCACCAGGAATACGAATCTGAGAAGCGCCACTATGCTCACGTCGATATGCCAGGCCACGCCGACTATATCAAGAACATGATTACCGGTGCTGCTCAGATTGATGGTGCTATCCTCGTCGTTGCTGCGAACGATGGTCCGCTCCCACAGACTCGTGAGCACGTCCTTCTCGCTCACCAGGTGAACGTTCCAAAGATCATCGTCTTCTTGAACAAGATGGATCTTGCCGATCCTGAACTCGTCGAGCTCGTCGAGATGGATGTCCGTGAACTTCTCAACAAGTACGGCTTCGATGGCGACAACGCTCCAATCATCAAGGGTTCCGCTACCAAGGCTCTCGAAGGTGATCCTGAAAACGAACAGGCTATCATGGATCTCGTCAAGGCTATGGACGAATACTTCGATGTTCCTGAGCACGATCTCGACAAGCCATTCTTGATGCCAATCGAGGACGTCTTCTCCATCAAAGGCCGTGGTACTGTTGCTACCGGTCGTATTGAGCAGGGTGTTGTCAAGTTGAACGACGAAGTTGAAATCGTCGGTCTCCGTGACACTCAGAAATCCGTCGTTACCGGTATCGAGGCCTTCCACAAGACTCTCGATCAGGGTCAGGCTGGCGATAACGCTGGTCTTCTCCTCCGTGGTATCGAGCGTGATCAGATCGAGCGTGGTCAGGTGATTGCCAAACCTGGTTCTATCACTCCACACACTGAGTTTGAAGGTGAAGTTTACATCTTGAAGAAAGAGGAAGGCGGTCGCCACACTCCATTCTCCAAGGGTTACAAGCCACAGTTCTACTTCCGTACCACCGATGTTACGGGTGAAGTTGAGCTCCCAGCCGACAAGGAAATCGTCATGCCTGGCGATACCGTCACCTTCAAGGTGAAACTCCTTGCCCCAATCGCTATGAACAACAACGATCGTTTTGCTATCCGTGAAGGTGGTAAGACTGTCGGTTCTGGTGTCATCACCAAGATTGTTAAATAGTTGCTATTGACTTTTTAGCAAACTTGTGATATAATTAGTCTACCTCTCTAAAAAGGGGTAGGCTTTTTGCGTGCAATAGTGCACGAGCACATTAAAAAGGAGGTAAGTATGTATGAGCACATACGAAAAAGATGTCTATCTGGCAATCATCGCTGGAGGTCAGGGAACTAGACTGTTCCCTCTGTCGCACCCAGACTGCCCAAAGCAGTTTTGCGTATTGAGAGAGGACGGTTCTGGCTCAGTGACTTTTATCCAGGATACGGCCAAACGTTTCATGAATGTGGGCGTGCGCCCGCAGAACGTCGTAGTCATTACGACTAACGACCGCCAGGAAGAGCTGGCGAAGGAGCAACTGGTTCCGCTCGGAGTTATCGAGCCGAACATCATCCAAATCTCTGCGGACTACGGCTATGCAAGCTCAATGCTGAAGGCGACTGAGTTTTGTAGCCACCTGAATTCAGAGGCAATCGTCATCAATACCCCGTCGGATCAATATATCGAAGGGGATAATTTTGAAAATGCGATTGTCGCCGCAATCAACAATGTGCGCAGTGGCCATCCAACTATTGTCGGGGTGAAGATTAACGACCTTAATACTTTCACCGGCTGTGGGCACGCGCGGTATGATAATACGACTAGCGGCCCAATCTATAAGATAGATGGATTCGTCGAAAAGCCTTCCAAGGAGAAGGCTATCAGTATGATGCGAGCCGACAATACGGCTTGTAACACCGGCATTAATGTCTGGCGTGCGAAAGATGTGCTGTCAACTGCACCGATGACCGAAGTCGAAGCCCGGTTGGCGGTCTATAGGGAAAGATGTAAACAAGGCGACCAAGTGAAAATTGAGAATTTTCAGATTGGCACGGCCGAGCTGATGGGGAAATTCCCCGAACTCCACCTTGTAGTCTGCAATTTCAAGTGGTTCGACTGCGGTACACTTAAATCGTTCTATACGATTCAGAAGAAGACGCCTCACCACAAGAACGCGTCCATCGGTGAGGTCTATCGGACCGGATGCCTGAACTCGCTGTTCATTACTCAGCCCGGCATTAAACTGTTCGCTACCGATATTCAGGACTGCGCGGTAGTGGTGAACGTGATCAATGGGAAGATTTATATCGTCGATGTTGATATGGAATATAGCCAGCAGGTGCGTGAACTTGTCGAGAAATATTCCAGCAATAAAGAGCTTCTCTTGAAGCACTTCTCTCTCTATGGAGCATACAACAACAGCTTAGTGGAGACTAATCTCTCACCAGAAGTTTGTTGTGGCTTCATCGGCCCGCGCGCAAGCAAACATCAGGTTGTGCCGATTAAGCTCCCGGACAACCAGATTATCATTCAGGTTTCTGGGCAGAGCTTCGAAGCCAAGACTGCCTGAGCCGTTTTACCTCTTTATGACTCCCCTCGTGCAGGGGAGTTTTTCTTGGAAAAATTTTTGCTACGACCTTCTCTAACATCAGCTGATATTTTAAGGGCTTATCTCTTGCAAAAATGGAAAGTTTGGGGTATAATATCACTACAAGCAATTAAGATGAGCTTCAAAAACTCATGGACTTCCCGTCTAGGCGAAATCTGAGGTTATGAAGCTAGAAAGGTTTAAGAATGCCAGAAGCAAAAGGCACCGGACTTACCATCCGGATCAAGCTCAAGGCCTATGACCACCGCGTCATTGATCAGAGCGCTAAACAGATTGTAGATACTGCAATCCGCACTGGAGCCAGCGTGAGCGGCCCAGTTCCTCTTCCAACCAAGCGTAGCACTTTCACTGTCGTGAAGTCTCCACACGTCTATAAGACTGGTGGTGAAGCTTTCGAGATGAAAGTCCACAAGCGTTTGATTGACATTCTCAACGCCACGCCAAAGACGATTGAATCTCTTCAGAATCTTTCGCTCCCAGCCGGCGTCGATGCCGAAATCAGGATGTAAGAAAAATCACCCTTCGGGGTGATTTTTTGAATGGCAGGGTCGGCAGGATAGCCACTGCCCGAAGAGCTTGATGATGAGCTACTTGAAGACGAACTATCTGCGCATGAGAAGTCTTGCACAAAAACCAAGGGGGTGATATAATAAACAATATGCCGTAGTAGCTCAGTTGGTAGAGCAGCCGCCTTGTAAGCGGCAGGTCATCAGTTCAAGTCTGATCTGCGGCTCCATAGCTTCAGTCTTGCGGGTATTTACATGAAAATCAACCCTGAAAAACGTGATAAAATCATAGATAGCTCTATTTCAGCCCTTAAAGTCGTCGGTAAAAACGACTTATTTTTTGGCCTCTTTCTGATTTTGGAAGGACTTTCCTTGCTTTTTATGCAGTGGCTTTTCCCACTCTTTATTGCGTTAAGCATCTTGATTGCCTACGCCTTTGCACTTGAGTGGTTAGTCAATGTGATGCGCCATGATTACACGATTTGGAATGTAATCGAGCGGATTTTGATCGTCTGGATACTAATTGGCCTGCTCATCTATTGTGGTTTTATGATTTTTAATGCGGACTTTCGGATTAATGTTGACCGCGTGATAGTTTGCGCTACGACTGTCATTGACGGCATAAAAAACCTATTCCAGGTACTCAAAATCGAAAAACGACGCGGCTGGCGTAATATGTTTGTGATTTTTAGCTTGCTTTGTATTACTTATGGCATCGTCTATGGTATTCTGGGTGGAGCGGAAGCCAATATCTTCACTACTACCATGCACGGTATCGTCTTTATCTTCTGTGGCGCTACGGATATTTGGATTTATCTCCGCAATCGGCTCGAACCCAGCACTAACAGATGAAAAAAGGCTCAAATGAGCCTGATTCCTCTGAATGGTGCTGGAGGTAAGCAAAGCTTTCCTCTGCGCACCGCTCAAAAGAATAAAAGCAAGCATTTATTCTTTACTCGCTGGTGCTGGAGGTAGGACTCGAACCTACGATGGAACTTAATCCGGCAGATTTACAGTCTGCTGTCATAGCCACTAGACGACTCCAGCAATACGCTAATTATATCAAACTCCAGGCTTTTTTGCAACACCCCTTGTAAAAAAACTCAATCTGTGGTAAAATAATCGTTAATATGGCAAAGAAAAGTAATACCAAGCGCAAATTGGTCGGGCTCGTTTCGGAAGAGTCTGGTGTTCGTGCTTACTATACGAAGAAGAATACTCAGAATACCCCTGATAAGCTTTCTCTAAAGAAATATGATCCTGTGCTTAGGAAGCATGTTGTCTTTACCGAGACCAAGAAAAACCTTGGCCGCAACGAAGTCAAGGAAAAGAAGCGCTAAAATGCAAATCTCCCCCTCTTCTACAGAGGGGGTTTTTGTGCTATAATAACCTCATGAGGCTCTATAATCAGTTGACCAAAAAAGTAGAAAAATTCACTCCTGAAAATCCACAGAATGTGAAAATCTATACTTGTGGCCCAACAGTTTATAGCTTTGCGCATATCGGTAACTTTACCTCGTATATCTATTGGGATTTGCTTGTGCGTACGCTCACGCAGAGCGGGTATAAAGTCAACCGTGTGCTCAACCTGACTGACGTCGGTCATCTTACTTCTGATGCTGACGATGGCGAGGATAAATTGGAAAAAGGCGCTCGCCGCGAGGGAAAGACAGTCTGGGAAATTGCTAAGATGTATTCCGACGCCTTTCTAAAAGATTATCGTCGCCTAAATCTGGTAGAGCCGACCAAAATCTGCCCAGCGACGGAATATATCAAGCAGCAGCAAGAGCTAGTTGACCGTCTCACAGCCAATGGTTATACTTATGAGACGGCAGACGGCATCTATTTTGACACTGCGAAGTTTGAAAAATACGCCGATTTTGCACGACTAGACTTGGAACAACTGAAAGCTGGTGCACGGGTGGCACTCAGCTCGGAGAAGCGTAATATTTCCGATTTTGCGGTCTGGAAGTTTATCAAGGAAGGTGAAAAACACGCTATGCGCTGGGATTACCTGGGGCGTCCTGGTTATCCTGGTTGGCATCTGGAGTGCTCGGCGATTTGCCATGCGGAGCTTGGCGAGCCACTCGACATTCATACTGGCGGCATCGACCATATTCCAGTCCACCACTCTAACGAAATCGCCCAGACTTTTGGGGCGTATGGTACTAAACTAGCAAATTATTGGACGCATTGTAATTTTATCACCATCGAGGGTGAGAAGGTTTCAAAATCTTTAGGTAATACTTATACTCTGGACGAGTTGGCTGTCAAAGGCTACGAGCCACTAGATTTTAAGATGTGGGTGCTTCAGGGGCATTACCAGAGTGAGCGCAATTTTAGTTTTGACGACCTAGACGGGGCTAAGACTCGTCGCCTAGCCTGGCGGAATCGCTATGCGCTAGCCTTGCAGTTTGGCTATGCCGACCATCATGATTTACATGAGCAAATCTTGGCGGCGACGGGCGACAATCTCAATTCGCCGCTTGCTTTCTCGATTATCGATCAGACTACGGATTTATCAAAAAATGATTGGCAGTTAATTGACCAATGCTTTGGTCTCGGCTTGACTGACGTATTGGAGCCGTCCCGCGAGCTGTTAGAGATGATTGCCGAACGTGATGCCGCTCGTACCGCCAAGGATTTTGCCACCTCGGATAAGTTGCGTGACGAGATTCAAGCGCATGGCTATACTGTATTGGACACGCCGTCTGGCAGTAGATGGCAACTCGCTGCTTAAAACGAGCATGGAAAAGTCCCTCGCCATCGAGGGACATTAAAAAGGTGCAGCAGAAGGTGGTTTTTATTCTTCAGAAACAGCTGGCGCGACCGCAAATGTGGTCGTAAAGCTTTACTTGAAGTGTGGGGTCTTGAGCCCAAACTAGGGTGGCTATCTGATGATTATTCCTCCCAGTGTTTTTTCCAACTAGAATAGCATAATGTTCCATATTATAGCCAGCCACGCTGAGCTGTACCGCCGTTTCAGGGTCAACGACGTAATGGCAAATCTTTTTACCATGCTCGGCCTTATCGATAGGAACATCGACTCCTTTAAGTATGGGTACATACTTTTGCACGGGGGAGAATCTCCAGATTTCTCCAGAGTTATACTCGTATAGTTCGATCGTTTGATCGGTTAGATTGATGAGTCGCTCAGTAGGGACAATTTTTCTAGTATCTACCATTTTTTAAAGTTCCTCCTATATACAACATTGTTTTAGGGCCAATAGCTAGCCCTAGGGGTCCTACCACCTTCTAGTAGAAGCTGACCGCTAGGAAGAGGCCGACCTCTCTATTATAGCACACTTTGTCTAAAAAGTCAATAAGTTTACGCTTTTTATCTAAAAGTTACAGTAAAATCTTTTACTGGAGTGGTTATGCTTTCTTCTGTCCCGCTCGCCACTCCAGGTCGCGCAGGACATTCATATAATACATAAAAGCGTCAAACGGGGAGTCATAGGCGGAGAAATAGGCGTGGACATCACCATCGTTCCAGTATTTGGTGCACATATAATAAGCATGGTCGGAAGTAGTCAGTTTGCGAAAATCATTGATGAGCGCCTTGTCCTTGGTTGCTAAAATCTCCTCGCGCATTGAATAGAGTTTGGTCATGGCTTCTTGTTGCATCTCATTGCTCATCCAGGCGGAAAGGTCGCGCTCGGTGTCCGCCCAAGTTACCGTCCATGGCATCGAAATCTCATCTTGCGGAGCTTCCAGCTCTGCCGCCTCGGACACGGTGACGAATTTATTGTCATATTCCGACAGCCAACGAGAAATTAAAGCGTTCATAAACTGGAAGATGCCCGTATCTGCCCACTGATGCTCACCAAAAGTCTCGAAATCCATAAAGAGATTAATCAGTGGTCCGCGCAGAGAGTCCATATTCAGCCAATCTTGGTATTTTTCAACCGTCAGTGGCCATTCACTCCAGCCACGATTGCTAAAGCGAAAAGCGATGTCATCGCTCAGGCGATAATTCTTGAGCAAAAGCTTAGTCTCGGTCTTAGTATCCGCTGGTAGCCCTGCTACCTTATAAACGTGGTTCGGCGAACGCCAACCGAGGATTTTATCCCAACCTTCGGCAAGCACGGCTCTGTAACCATGCTCGGTACACCACTGTCCGACTTCATCATTGTAAGATAGCTCGGTATTACGGAAAACCTTTGGTGTAGTGCCAAATAGAGCTTTGATTTTTTCAGTATGCATCTTAACTTGCTCGGCAAACTCCTCTTTAGAGTAGAAGAAGCTCATCGAGTGGTAATAAGTCTCAGCGACGATTTCACACTGCCCAGTCTTCACCATGCGGCGAATCTGGTGAATTAAATCCTTATGCCAAAGCTCGGCTTGCTCTAGCCAAGTACCAGTAATTGAGAGGGAAACCTTGAAGTTCTTGTGCTTGCGGATGTTTTCTTCCAGCAAATTAAGCATCGGATGGTAGGATTTTTCACAAACCTTGTCAAAAATACGCTGGTTGTTTTGCTTATCGTAATAGTCGATTTCGTCCCAATAGTTGTGGTCGTGCGCGACATCAAAAACCGAGTAGCGTTCATAGCGCCACGGCTGATGCAGATGCAAATATAGACAAATTGCGCGCAAAACTACCTCCTTTTCTCCACTTCATTATACACACTTATGATTTTTTCTGCAACGTTATCCCAAGAAATATTGCGATATTCGTTATGGATACCACGTTGCAATGTGTGTTTTAGCCCTTCACTTCTAGCGATGGCGACAATTTCATCGGCGAGCTTAGTCTCGTCCCAGAAATCATATTCCATCGCACTGCGCAAGACCTCGGCTACGCCGGATTGTTTGGTCAAAATCAAAACGTCACCGTGGTGAGCGGCTTCCAGCGCAGTCAAGCCAAATGGCTCGGAAATCGAGCTCATCACGAAAACATCAGAGACCTGATAAATATCGCGCAGTTGCTTCCCACGTACGAAGCCAGTAAACATCACGTTGCTAGCAATTCCGAGTTTGGCGCTCATCTCTACTAATTCTTGACGCTGCTCGCCATCGCCAGCGAAGACAAAAAGCAACTTCGGCTCTTTTTGCAAAGCTCTGGCGGCGGCGCGCATTAAATTCGCTAGCCCTTTCTGAATCGTGAAACGCCCAACCGTAGAAATAACAGTATAACCGAGTTTCTTCATCTCCTCGATATAGCGAAAATCTTGACTATCATAAGCGTAAGCCGACTTCAAAAAATCTTCATCCAGGGAATTATAAACTACTTCGATTTTATCCAGCGGAATGTCGTATTTTTCGTGGATGATTCGCCTAGTGGCCTGAGAAACAGCGAGGATTTTGTCTGCCAAAAGTAAGCCCTCGCGCTCGATCGCATGGACGACAGGGTTGCCGCCATTCATACCAGAGCGGTCATACTCAGTGGCGTGGACGTGTGCCACAAGCGGAATACCAAAGTTCCTCTTGGCTAGTACGCCAGCCTCGAAGGTTAGCCAATCGTGAGCGTGAGCAACGTCTGGCTTAAAATCCATCAGGTATTTTTCGACGAAAGCACAGTAATTGCGCTGGACATCGCGAATCGAAATCATTTTGGAAACGTCGGCGGTCGGAATCACCTCTTCCTCGACAAGTAACGAGTCGTAAGCCCCAATACCATAACGATAGAGCGGGTCAAGTTTCATGGCAGAGAGCACGTGCATAAACTCGGTGTTTGAATGCTCGGCTTCGTATGGCACCACAAAATCAATGTCAGCGCCATCTTTAGATAATGCTCGCGCTAAGTTCAGACAAGCTACACCAAGCCCGCCACTATTATGCGGTGGTAATTCCCATCCGAGCATTAAAATTTTCATCCCTCTAATTATAACACAAGCTTATTGAAAAATAAAACCTTTTAATTATCTGGTTTTTATGTTATAATCTATCTTGATATGGGCGTAGCTCAGTTGGTAGAGCACTGGTCTCCAAAACCAGGTGTCGCGAGTTCAAGTCTTGCCGCCCATGCCACATGTCAAGTCTAATCTGATTTGGCACTTTTTTATTGGAAAAACAGGGGTGACATTGATAAAAAATGGAACGTTTTTGTAAATTCTAATCAAACGATTTTGCAAAATTAACTGATTCGAACCAACAACTTTCTTACGCTACCCCTGTTATTTTACGCAATTTTCCAAAAACATTTCCTGCGGGGATTTTCGTAAAAAACGAGCAATCTTGATATCCCCCACATCTTCCGTTTTTCGGTATATATGCTATAATTGCCTTAAAGGAGTAACCATGCTCACGATAGATGAAATCAAGACGGCTGTTACTAAAGTAGGTAAGAAATACGGTATTAAGAATGCCTATCTTTTTGGTTCTTATGCGAGAGGCGAAGCTAATGAAGATAGCGATGTAGATATTATCATAGATCGCGGTAAGATGCGTGGACTTATTCAACTCAGTGGTTTTCGTATCGACCTTTCAGATGAGCTAAATAGCGATGTTGATGTTGTTACTACTCTTGGCGTAGAACCACGTTTCTACGATTCAATTAAGAATGATAGAATTTTAGTTTATGGAGCATAGAGACGTTTTTATTCAGTGAGAATTTTACTCTAAGACATCCGGAAATACCGTGGTCTGCAATAAACGGCTTGCGTAATAACGTTGCGCATGAATATGGCAATATCGAGATGGATTCTCTTTGGGAAACCGTGACAGAAGATTTTTCCCGCCCTTCGTGATTTCTGTGCCAAACAAATCGGAAAAGAATGATTTACGAGCGAGCGTGAAAAATAGAACTATCGAAATCCTTGGATGGCGCGGAAGCACCTTCCCCGAGGGTTTCTTTTTTGTGTGACAATATTATTTTTAGAATACTCCCATCAAGATATGGTATAATTTACTAATGAACAACGAAATCGAAGCTCAATTTCTAAATATCAATAAGGATGAAATTCGCAAGAAGCTCCGCGAGGCGGGCGCAAACCTGGAAAAGCCAGAAGTCCTAATGCGGCGTGTGGTCTTCGACACTGGTCCTCATTCCTTCGCCAGAGTGCGCGATGAAGGCGACAAGATTTTGATGACTTACAAAAATGTAGCAGACGACCATTCCATTCTCGGCACAAAAGGAGTCAATCTCATGGTAAACGATTATGATGACGCGATTCTATTCTTGCGTGGATGCGGTTTAGAAATCAAAGCACACCAAGAAACTCGGCGTGAAATCTGGATGCTTGGAGAAGTTGAGATTTGTATTGATACTTGGCCGTGGATTCCTACTTTCATCGAAATCGAGGGGCCAACAGAAGATTCTGTCTGGAGCACTGCAGAGAAACTAGGGCTAGATAGAAAAATGGCGAAGTTTGGCTCGGTAGACACGACCTACCAACATTATTATGGAATTGAGCCAGATGTCATTAATCTACATACCCCAGAAATCCTGTTCGATATGACCCCGCCAGATTGGGTTGTCAGGGGTTAATATAATTTTCATCAAAATCCGATCAAGAGAAGATGGAATATATCTTCAACTATATGAAGATGTCTTTTCCGGCTTGTTATCAATTTCGTAAAATTTGGAATAGTATTCCGAATTTTACGAAAACGTGGTATAATCAAGGTATGGAATATAAGCACAGAATTATCGAAGGCATAGCGAATGATTTTAATGCCATGCCCGTTATCTTATTAGCTGGTCCACGTCAAGTCGGGAAAAGCACTTTTCTGGAATATCTTTCGGGCAACCTACCTACAAAACCTCGGTCTGTAACATTGGATGATCTCGCGCTGAGAATCCAAGCAAATGAAGACCCAGAGTCATTCCTAGATGCTCTTGGCACCCCGTTAATTATAGATGAGTTTCAATACGCGCCCAATCTCTTGTCCTATATTAAGATGCGTGTGGATCAGGCGCGCAAAAAAGCCCTGTTTGAAACTCACCAGTCTATAGGGACGCTTTATTATCTCACAGGTTCGCAGGTTTTTGAGACCATGGAACAGATTAGCGAATCTCTCGCCGGGCGAATCCTTCCATATAATCTATATGCCTTTAATGCAAGAGAGATTGATGGTACCACGATGCTACTACAGCAAGCTCCGTTTATTCCAGACCATACGAGCATTGGCAACCGCACCTGTTCCAAACATTTGGACTCTGTGGAGATGTTTGAACGTATTATTCGTGGCTGCTACCCAGAACTATATATTAACCCAAATCTTAGAACTGATCAATTCTATTCTGGATATCTCAAAACTTATCTTGAACGAGATGTCCGTTCTATTGCTGCCGTAAAGGACGAAACTAAATTCTTGCGTTTCCTTTCCTGTCTTGCGGCACGGACTGGGCAGGAATATAATGCATCTAGTATTGCTTCTGACGTACAAATAGATTCAAAGACGGCAGACGAGTGGCTTTCCATCGCAAAGAATACTTATCTTGTACATCTTGTCCAACCTTATTCCAATAATGCTAATTCTCGGGCAATTAAACGGCCAAAACTCTATTTTACCGACACTGGCTTAGCGAGTTATCTTGCTGGCTATAGTGGCAGTGAGTTGTTGCAAAACAGTGCTTATAGCGGGGCAATCTTCGAGACTTATGTTTTTAATGAGATTCTGAAGTCCTTCTGGAACTGCGGTATCGATCCCCAGAACAAGTTGTATTATTACCGTAGCTATGATCAGAAGGAAATAGACTTAATCATCCATGACGAGGGTAAACTCTACCCAATTGAGATTAAAAAGACATCTACTACGCCAACCGTGGATGCCACAAAGAACTTTGCTACACTTGAAAAGGAGGCGGGTGAAAATCAAGTGATGCCAGGGACGATAATCTGTAATGTAAAAGAAATCGTTCCAGTGGGAAATGGCGTAATTGCGGTACCAGTAGAATACATCTAGTCCGTAAAATTTGGAGTGGTATTCCGAATTTTGCGAAATCTAGTAGCCGGAAAAATACTAATATTAGCTAGAATCTAAAAGACGCCCACTCAGAAATTCCTTGGCATGCTATCATCGGGTTTAGAAATATATTGACACACGACTATGGAAAGATTGATGTAGAACGCATGTGGAATACGGTAAACGACGATATCCCCGCCCTTCGTGATTTCTGCGCCAAACAAATCGGAAAGTCCTAAAACGAACTCTTATGACTGCAGAAACAGGAAGTTTTAAGCGGAAATCTAAATAGAATCCTAATTTTCAACACAATAATAGCTATCGTCCGACAATTGAATTACTACGGCGGCATTTTTCGCCTCAGTTCCGCCAATCACATTGCCGCTGTCGCCGCATCGTGCCTTTTTATAGAGAGCTGCATTGGTCTTTGAAGCATGTGGTATAGTTCCATTCTGCTGGAATACTTTCTTGTTTTCTAGGCTATTTACAGAATAAGTATAGCCATCTGGAACTTTTGCTCCACCATATACGGATAATCTACATCCTGAACTCATTGGCCAATTGGCACAATTATATTCATCCGGTGGAAGACTCCATGAGCCCTTATACTTGTCATAATAGTTGTTGAAATAACTCACATAGCTTGCCAAGATAGATTGGGCAAGCTGCTTGTTCTTCAAATCTGGATCAGCTTGCATTACCCCATTTTGGTTCGTCGTATTCTGGGTAGTTGTGTTCTGCCCGTTTAAAGAAGTGGCTGGGTGTATATATTTCAATAATAAGAAAACGCAGAGCAAACCAACCAAAGCAACCACAAGAACATAAAGTACCTTGAAGACAATTCGTATGGCGTTATTCTTTTGCTTTACTTCGGCTTTATGGTTACTTGTAGATAAACCTGAATATGGCTTAGGGTTAATTACTTGCTCTCTTTTTGCCCCGAGGTAATTATTATCGTTTTCCAATTTCGCTTTCAGTGTCCGATATCTACCATTCACTCCGACGTCATAGCGGTTAGGTTTTATCCAATGTGGACGCGCATAGTCCATTCTCGTAGATTTTTGTTTATTACAATTATGATGGCAGAGAACAAGATTATGAGCTTCGCTGGTACCGCCATAGTATAACGGTTTAATGTGGTCTGTTTCGGCATAGCGGTATTGCATGGGTTTTTCGCACCAAGCACACTTTCCAGTCTGGCAATCAAATTGAACTTTCTTCCAATATTTGAAGACATTCTCTTGTTTCAATTTCTCATAGATATATCTCTCGTTTTCCCAGTTATCAGAACGATTCATAATAATATATTATACCATTTTCCCCCGATAAACACCAGTGTTATTGCCTCCCAAGCCACAACCAACCAATTAGTATTTTGGGAAAAGAGCTAGTAATAATTTACCAATGTCGCAGGCGTAATAGGAAAGTTGCTGTTATTATAATTATATTTTGGATTAGATGTCATTCCGTAAAATTTGGAGTGGTATTCCGAATTTTACAAATAATATAAGTTCCTATCAAGTAGAGTTTTATACTCCTACCTATTAACCCTTACATTATGTTTTCTTATATATTGACTTTCTTTTTGTGTTGGAGTGAGATAATCATTGAACCTGTGAGGGCGTTTGTTATTATATTCATCAACAAACTTGGCGATACGTTCTTTCATATCATGTTCGGAGCGAAAGGGATGCTCTTTTGCAGCATCTACCAATAATTCAGCCGAGAAATGAGAAAAGAAAGATTCTCCCGGGGCATCATCAAACGGGTTACCCTTGCCGGAGTAAGAATGAATTATACCGTTACTGCGGATTAGGGTATTGTAGCGAATCGAGATATTTGCACTACTATTGTCAGTATGGAGAACTAAATTATCCACTATTACTCGTGCTCCAATTGCCTTACGGAGCGTTTTTGCTACCAGATTAGTATTCTCTGTGGTTCCAATATGGTATGAAACTATTTTTCTGGCATACAAATCCTCGACGATGCAAATCTCCTTTATTAATCCCCTGGCACCTACGAATTGTTTTGAGTCTGAAACCCACTTTTCATTTGGCTTAGTTGCACAAAAATCCTGCTTTAAAATATTTCTCTTCTCGTCATAATATTTTACTATTGTCCGTAATTTGCGCTTAATTTGCTTTGGTGTAGTCCCGACTATTCCTAAATCTCTCATTATTTTTCGTACATAGTCTACTGAAACGCGTTCATGATACTTACCTCTGAGTAGATGCAGAATCTTTAAAGCTCCATACGTATTATTGGAATCGTGATATATTTTCAAAATTCGAGATTCCAAGCGTTTTCTACGTCTACATAGCTGTGTATCTCCATGCTTTCCATCAAAGCGAAAATGCCGGAAGGTGGATTTGTCTATATCGAAAGCTTCGCAGAGTAACTCGGCAGTGATTGAATCGGTAGTATCTTTTTTCAATAAATCTTCCATTACAATCATCCGCTCTGTCCGATCTGCTGTTTGGATAAACGGGGAATTTCGCAAGAGTTCTAGCTCTAACTGAACCCTTTTAGATCGATTAGCGTTTTCTTTAAGTCGGCGCTTATTCCATATGCTATTAACTGTGGTTTGCGGGGTATATTCATCATGCCAATAGTAAATAGTGGAAAGAGGAATGTTGAATTTTGCGGCTAGTCCTATTGCGGACTCCCCATCCTCTACAAGAAGAGCAACGGACTGTTTGAATTTTTCACTTCGTCGCTTTTGGCGATTACGAACACTGAGACTCATATGGTATTGTATCTATTCTATTTTAGGGGGGGCTTCGATATTTCCAATGACAAGTAAGAACTATCTGCTCTTCATCATTATATCATACCACTAGCTGCATGGTATATTGAATAGCATTAATTGCATTATGAACAATTATGCTCACCTCTCTACGGTTGTAGCATTGTTCGTCCCCATGCACCAAAAAAAGGGACGGCAAATAAGAAAACTGGTGCAAAACAATGGTTTTGAAAAACAAAAGGGAAATTCTCCAAGCTGACGTGCAAACACATATTTGAAAAACGACAAATCCGCCAGTAATGGCGGATTTTTATGCTATAATTGAACTATGAGCTATTTTAGGATTCGTTCGGCCGATTCCAATATTGACTTGCCAGACCATTTGTCACCCGATAAGCGACGGCATCGCCAGATTACAGGGGTGTTTTTGGGCTTGACGCTCTTATTTGGAGGTTTGTTAGTTGCGGTAATGGCTAGCATGCTCGTTCCATATGATGCTGAAACTGTAAGTGTCCCGCATGAATTTGTTGCAGAGACTAAAGTTGAAAAAGTAGTCGAAAAGCCCATCCCCATAGCCGAAACCGAGCCTCAGCCACAGACTACCCCGCAACCGGCTTCGCAGCCGGCACCAGTTACACACGGTGGCAATCTTAGTAAGGTTGTTTATCTGACCTTTGATGATGGTCCGGGGGCTTATACGGCAAAATTGCTCGACGTACTGAAAAAATACAATGCCAAGGCTACCTTCTTCGTTACTTGCGCTGGGGATGATAGTCTGATTAAACGTGAATATGACGAGGGGCATGCCGTTGCATTGCACACTTGTTCGCATAATTACGCTAAGATTTATGCAAGTGATGCCGCCTATTTCAGTGATCTTGACGCAGTGAAGGCGCGTGTGAAACGGATTACTGGCTACGATGCCACTATGATTCGCTTCCCAGGTGGCAGCTCAAATACTGTCAGCGCTAATTATAATCGTGGCATCATGACAAGATTAACAAAAGAAGTGCAAAACCGTGGCTATGCTTATTTTGACTGGAATGTTAGCTCTGGAGATGCCGGCAATACCACTTCGTCCGACGTGGTCTATCGTAACGTCGTGGCGGGCATGGGTAAGTTTTCAAATGGCGAGGTAGTCTTGCAGCATGACATCAAGAGTTTCTCGGTTGACGCGGTGGAGCGAATCATTCAATATGGTCAAGAACATGGTTTTGTCTTTGAAAAACTAACGCCAACTTCCTATACTGCCCATCACGGGGTGAACAATTAGCTAATTAGTTGTTTGGAACTGTTGGAAATTAAGATTTGTGATGGATAGTAGAAAAACCAAGAGAAGTAGTTTGCCAGCGGATAAATAAACGGCGCAAGTACTTCGATAAGAGAAAGATAGGAGCAGGCCACGCAGAGGTCGCAACAGAGAAAGAGGGAAAAACCAGAAGCAGCACAAAGTGACTGTGCTGATGGCTCATGACGATACCACTTTTGTGACAAAATTAAATTTAAAATCAGTGTCATGCCATAAACAAAAGCAATCGCAAACATTGGAATAATGCCATTCTGCACGCTAAAGAAGAAGACGATAATGATAATCAAAATATAGGGTGCCAAAGTCGCTGGTGAAATGTTGCGAAAGCGTGCCAGATGAAAGAACTGTGCCAAGCAGAACACAAAAACGCCGATAATCGAAGTCGAATCTATCACGAGAATCGTGTCTGCCAGCAGGGTAAAAAGCAAGGCTAGCTCAAGCGAGACATCCGAGCGATACTTCTGAATCCCATAGACCAAACAGAGGAAAATCCCGCCATATTTGAGCAGGGTGACATACCATTCGCCTGGAGTAATTGCATCTGCCAACAAAAATCCCACATAAATCATTAGCCAGGTGATAAGCCAGGACCGATCTACCGATAATAAATAGTCCACCAGTTTTTGCATAGAAGCCTTTGATTAATTATATTATAAGGGAGTAACCTTGTAAACCCTTGTCTTTTCAGATTAGCTATGCTAAAATGAAATTATTATGGAAGGTAATAGAACACAATCACGTGCCATTCTGGTGTTTGGAGCCCCAGCTAGTGGCAAGACGACATTCTGCGAGAAGTTTTCTCGACAGTTCCGTGCTCCATATTATAACTTAACCGAGCTTGCCGCCGAGCACAAATTCTCACGCACGAAGTTGCTCGTAATTCTCGATCTGATTGCACAGACTGGCCAGAACGTTATCGTTGAAGGTGGCTTGGACACCGAGGCCGACCGCGAGGAAATCAAAAAGCTCTTCCGTGCTCGCAACTATGTTCCGTCCCTAGTTTGGATTCAGACCGACGTCAATACAATCAAGAGTCGTCTCAAGACTCGCCTGAAGTCTGTTTCCCGCGCTAAGGAAGAATACGACGAGCGTGTAGCTAAGCTTGAAGCCCCAGCCGAGGTAGAGAACTACATCACCCTTTCTGGTCGCCAGACGTTCCAGATGCAGCTCAAGGCCGTGCTCTCTCAGCTTGCCAACTAGACTGGTCAAATAAAGTGATTATCGAAGACCCCGAATTCGGCGAAGTTATTGTTCGCAAAAACGCGCTTGTTTCTGGGATTAAGTTTACCGTTTCCATGTCCGGCAGGCTCCAAATGTCGGTTCCTAAATATACGCGCGAAGCTCTGGCCCGCAGGTTTTTGGAGCATAATCGCGAGCTGATTCGCGAAAAGCTCCCACTGAGAGACCCTTCTGCACAACGCGCGCGTGACGCAAAGAAGAAACTGCTCAGGAAAAAGGCGAAGGAATATCTTCCGTATCGCTTGGAATATTTTGCCAAGTTGTATGGTTATAGTTATGATAAAATGCGATTATCTCATGCTGGCACGCGTTGGGGTTCATGTTCGTCTAGCCGCACGATTTCACTCAATATTGGCTTAATGCAAGTGCCAGAGGTCTTGCGAGATTATGTGATTTTGCACGAGCTTGCTCATCTTAATCATATGGATCACTCGCCAGCTTTTTGGGCGGAAGTCGGTTCGCACGATCCGCGTTACAAAGCTCATCGTAGCAAACTTAAGCAGTTTTCCCCGGCAGTATAGGGGAAACTAATTTGTCCAGACAGTACGGAGCCTGGCAAGGCGAGTAGTAGTGCCGTCCGCCCATGGCGATGGGCCGGACGGACACGTGTCTGGAAAATTAGTTTCTCTTATACTGCTATTGACAAAATTGCTAAAGTGTGGTATAATGGTAGCATAACCTGTTAATTGGGAATCTAACATGGGTCATTTTACGAAAAATATACTTTTTGTATATCTAAATGTTATTCTTACCCTGATTTTTGGCGGTATTTTGGCTATTTTGCCGATTTTTACGCCAGATTTTACTCCTGTTACTGAAAATTCGACCCTGCGTCGGACGGTGGAGCTCTCCAGTGTTTCTACCTCTGTAAAAACCGAAAAAATAGCGGTAGAAACGCAAAATACGATTCGAACGGCGACGATCAATGTAGCTAGCGCAGCAAGTGGCACCTCCACAAGTGTTTTAACGACTAAAAAGACATCGTCACTAAACTATGTTACGGTCGGAAATAACCGTATTGACATCTTTTTTACGAATAATATTGTTCGGGATAAAAATCCAGGGGGCGAAGCTGGTCTCTACGGCAAATTATTATATGCGCACAATACGAGCGACAAGTTTGGCCCCATTATGAACTTCATCGAGGGCAAAACTACTTTTAAGATTACATTGAATGGCGTTACGAAAGAATATCGAGTAGTCAAGAAGGTGACAATGCTAAAAGAGGACGCCGATAGGTTTATGGGCGCAAATGGTAGTATGAATACTGGTTTCCCGGCTGGCAAATACCGTAGTGGCGTATATGATTATGTCCTCATGACTTGCGATGGTACTAATTTAGGCGATGGCAAGGCCACTCATCGTACCCTCATCTTCGCCACCGAGACGAAATAATCCGCCAAGTTTTTTCAAAAATCCAGTCAAAAATGCTGGATTTTTTGATTCCGCTCGTGTATAATATAAGCATAAATGGGAAGTGTCATAGAGAAGGAGTTTTCTGCGAGGTTTGCACGTAAATGCACTGTGCATCGTGTTAAAGTTGCACTTGCGTTTTTCTATGCAATTGCCATTCCAGCTTTTCTCATCGTTGGTTTCCAGCCAGCTGAGACTTCGGCGGAAGTCCGTTCTTCGGAGATTGCCATTGCAGAAGAGTACCTCGACATTCGCGCCATTGGTCTGAGCACGCCAGTGATCAAGGTCAAGATGGAGCGCAACACTCTAAACGCGCCGCAATATCTAGCTGGCTCATATCGTTCACATGAGAACAAGACCTTGCTAATTGGGCACTCCGCCACGATTTTTGAAAATCTACACTATCTTGAAGTTGGCGATGAGATTGATTACGAAGATGGTACATATATCGTCAGCGACGTTAGAACCGAAGCCAAGGGTGATATTAAAATGTCTCAAATTTTAAGAAATGAAAATGAGCCGACTGTCATCTTGATGACTTGCGCGGGCGAGCCACTGGGCGGCATGGACTTCTCTCATCGGCTAATTATTACTGCGAAAAAAGTTTAAGTATGTTATAATAGTCGCATGAGTATTATAATTGCGATTATATTAGGTTTAATTCAAGGTTTGACGGAGTTTATCCCGGTTTCTTCTTCTGGACACTTAGAGTTGGCTGGTCATGTTTTGTCCGTGCGTGGCGATGATTTTCACTATCTACTAGAGGTGATTAATTTCGGTACTTTGCTCGTTCTCTTTATTTTTTATCGTAAGCGTATCGCGAAGATTCTAAATGACGTCTTCAAGAAAAAGGATTATAAATTTGCGCTTAATATTATCTTGACCTGCATTCCAGCTGGGCTTTCTGGATTGCTACTTAGTAAAGTTATAGATAACCTGCCTTTTATCGGTAGCCTTTGGACGATTTGCATCTCAATGGCCGTGGTTGGCCTGATTATGGTTTTTCTCGATATGTTCCCACGCCAGAAAGAGAAGAAAGACGAGACGAAGCTTACCCCGAAAAACGCCCTTGCGATTGGCTTTGCGCAGGTTTTTGCTCTGATTCCGGGCGTTTCGCGCTCTGGCTCCACGATTATTGCCGGTCGCCTCTGCGGGTTAAAAAACAAAGCTGCCGCCGACTACTCGTTCCTAGTCTCCATCCCGCTGATGTGTGCGGTTTGCCTAAAAACTCTAGCTTCATCTTCAACCCGTGCCTTTATCTTTGCTAACCTTCCACTCGTCTTGGTAGCCAATCTAGTCGCATTTACTGCTGGCTTACTCGTCATTAAGCCGATCATGAACTTCTTTAAGCGAGACGATTCAGTTAAGATTTTCGGTATTTATCGTGTCTGTCTGGCGGCCGTCTTGGCGGTAGTGCTACTTCTACAATTATAATTTCTTGAGCCGCACCGCGAATCCGCCACCTGGTGCCATCCAGAGGTCGAGAAAATCACGCGAGCTAACCCGCTTGCTCTCGACTACGTAGCTCAACTGGTTTTCGCGGTAATGCGCAGTTTCACCATCGCGATAAATCTCCGCTTCATAGTTAATCC
The DNA here is from genome assembly GCA_017480095.1 of Candidatus Saccharimonadota bacterium. Classification (GTDB taxonomy): domain Bacteria; phylum Patescibacteriota; class Saccharimonadia; order Saccharimonadales; family Saccharimonadaceae; genus Nanosyncoccus. Next base: position 255,358 of record JAFVBG010000003.1, on the reverse strand, counting down.
CTTGATCGAGAAAATCTAGATTAATGCGTGTGCGATGCCCCTCTTCGTTGGTTACTCCCCCTAGGAACCAATCGCCATTATCCGCCTGCCTCGCTACGACATAGTATTCACCAATCCGTCCCAAGAGTGGCTTAGTTTGATACCAAGTTACAGGTACGTCGCGGATAAACTTATATAAATCTGGATATTTCTGCTCATAAAACACTGGTCGGTCTGCCGCCATCTGCATACCAGAGAAAATCGTCACAAAATAAGCCAACTGCCTAGCAATCGTGGTGGCCATGCGCTTAGTGTAATTAGTGACATCTAAAATCCCACTCGTATAGTCCATGCCGCCAGCAAGTAATCGTGTAAATGGCAAAATTGTGGCATGAGATGGACTAAGTGCACCGCCTTCGTATTCTTGCCCGCGCGCACCCTCGCGCGAAAGTAAATTTGGATAAGTCCGCTCAATACCAGTCCCCTTGATCGGCTCATGGACATCGAGGCAGATATGATATTTGGCGGCTAATTCCAAAGCTTTCTGATAATGGCGGACGCCAATCTGAGAATGATGGAACTCTTTGCGCCCATTTACGGTCATGCGAGAATTGGCGTAGCCAGGTTTGATGTATTTAATACCATGGTCACTGTAGAACTTATAAGCCTCTTCCATCTGTTTTTCGTAGTTATCAATGAAGCCGACCGTCTCATGATGGCCGACCAGGGAAACACCTTTTTCGGCGGCATATTTCGCGACCTCATCAATATCAAAATCTGGCATCGGGTGAAGAAAATCGGTGGTGGCGCCGTTTTGTAGCCAATCGCCTTCCCAGCCGTTATTCCAACCTTCAACCAATAGCCCAGGAATCCCCAACCTGGTGCAAGCGTCAATATATTGCTTGGTATGTTCAGTAGTAGCTCCATGCCTAGCCCCTGGCGCCCAAGTCCATTCACCGACGAACATCGCCCACCAGATACCGATGAATTTTATCGGTTTTACCCAAGCAAAATCCCCGTGTGGTGGGTCGTTCAGGTTTAGTACCATGCGATTAGTTGTCAAATCAATCGCCGCCTCACCAACCATTAGCACTCGCCAAGGAGTATTAAAGGGTAAATCCACATACGCTCGCATTCCATCCGAGAGCGGGGTAATATCAGCTTTGAGGGCGTGGTTCTGGTCAAGTCTCAAGGTCATCGAACCATAATTATAGAGTGCAGCTTCATGAATCGCTAAGTAGTGGCCAGTCGGAAGCTCGATAGTGGTAGGCGTATGCACAGAGTGAACCAACTCATAGACCGGCTTCCGAGTATAATTATATTCGTATCGGTCTGGCTGATAGGCTGGAATTTGCCAAGCCAGGGCATTATTGTCAATATTGAACTCGGTCAGCTCGTCAGAAATCGTCAGGCGTTGGAACTTTGGCTGTGGTGGGATTTCATAGCGAAAGGCTAGGCCGTCGTCAAACGCTCGGAAACGTAAGGTGAACATTCTTGCGTCTTCAGTCTGCTCAGATAAATAAACCGTTAATTCATTATAATGATTGACAATTTCTCGTGCTTCGCCCCAAGTGGCTTTCCACTTTTCATTTACGGTCTTAGTCTGGCTTCGCACTGCACCTAGGTTATAGCCCAAGGTTTTTTCTCCGCGCAAGTTCATACCAAGATAAGATTTATTAACCAGAGTCTTGCCATCTTTTCTCAAGGCATAAGAAACCCGACCATCCATGACAGAAACTTCACATACTAGTCTGCCATTTGGGGATTTTACCTCTCTCGTAAAACTCTTTGGGGTCTTGCGAAAACGGAATAAGTCTGCCCACTTGAAACCCATACTACATACAATTATACACGATTTTGACAAAAAGTGTTATAATGAGACTATGAGAGTTAAACGCCGCAACAAGTTTCCACTGTTAATTTTAGTATTTATAATTGTAGTAGCGGGAGTGTTTTGTGGGGTTAAGTTCTTCCTTGAGACTAGAAGTGTCTCGCGGGATTATGGTGTTTCTTATGACGTAGATCTCTCGGAGCAGGAACGTAAAACCGTAGAGAGCCTGGTTGATGCTGAAACGAAATATGCTTTGCCGATTAAAATTACCGCTAAGACCGTGGCTAATAAGGAAGACTTTGCCATAACTGAGCTCATCCCAACGGCAGACTGGTATAGCTTGGTGGAGTCTATTTCTAGCGCGGAAGCTTTGAATCTAGCAAGTAGTGATGAAAATGTCAACGGATATAGTTTGGTAGAGGTTGATAGGCTTGATGGTACGCGCAAACTGCTGGCTATCGACGATAATTATTATCTTGATAATCCAGAAAAAGGCGCGATTTATCGGGTGCTCGAATTCTCGCTGGATGAATCTGGGGTGGAAAAAGTTGACGATAAGCGTCGGGCTGCCGCCGAGTTTGACTTGGCCGAGTTCAAAAATCAGCTCAAGGATAAGTTACCAGCACTTGGCAATAAAAAGGAAAACATCCTGACCTTTGCTCAGACTGGCGTTACGGCTTTGTCGCGCGCGATGGTTTCACATCTAAATGGTGCGGCCGGAGGAAATGGCGCTTACTTCGCCGAAAACATTAAAGATTTTCTCTCCTCAAAAGATCTCACTCATATTAGCAACGAAGTTAGTTTTGCTGATAGTTGTCAGGGCGGAACTAATACCGTGGTACTGTGTTCGGATTGGCGAATGTTAGAGACAATTAAAGCCATCGGCACAGATATTATTGAGCTAACTGGCAATCATAACAATGATTATTCTGCTCAAGCCAATACGAATACGATTGCCAAATACGAAGAGTTAGGTTTTAAGACTTTTGGTGGCGGCAAGAACGAGGAGGCTGCCCGCATCCCATTAGAGCTAAACGAGAAAAATACCAAAATTACCCTACTCGGCTATAATCAATCCACCACCTCTAAGCAATACGGCGGCGCTAACGGTAGTACACCGGGCGCAAATATCTATGATGAAGCCATTGCTAAGCAGCAAATCACTGAGGCAAAAGCGCGGGGCGATTATGTCATTGTCGATGTCCAGTACTATGAATGTTATAGCTATCCAGACGGTTATACTGAAATGCCAGCTTGCGATTATCCAATTGCAAACCAAAAAGCTTTCTTCCGCCACCTAGTTGACCTCGGTACTGATATGGTAGTGGGTACGCAGGCTCATCAGCCTCAAACTTTTGAGCTTTATGATGGTAAACCAATCTATTATGGGCTCGGCAATCTCTTCTTTGACCAAACTTACTGGCCAGGCACGACTCGTGGTTATATCTTGACGCATTATTTCTTGAATGGCAAATACGCTCAGACTAGGATTTCTCCGACCGTATATGGTGCTACCTATCAGACGAGACTGATGGATGCCGATTCAGCGCAGGCCTTCTTATCGCGGTTAATTGAAGCCAGTCCTCACGGGGAATAAAGGAGTAAAATGCAGATACAATATACTTATGGCGGTGCGAGTAGAAAAACTCGGCGGCGCTCGCATGGGTTTCTAGGGGTTGGAATCATAATCCTCGCCATTGCGATGGTGATTGGGTTTGTTATCTTACTGTCGGAGCCGGAGGGGGATGGCAAGGTCAAGTTGACGTCAAATGATCTGGAAAAAGATTTAACCGCTGATGGTGGAACGGTAGAGGTGGAGGCCCGCAAGTTGCCATCAAAATTAGATTTTCAGGCGCTTGCCGAAAATTGGGTGAACTCCACCTCTGGACGCAAAAGTGTCTATATCTATGATTTGGATTATGATACGCCGATTGCCGCCGTCAATGAGACCGCCAATTATAATACTGCCTCGCTCTATAAGCTCTTTCCGGTCTATGAGGGGTATAAGAGAGTTTATGATGGCGAGTGGAAGACCACGGACGTGCTAGTGGCGGGGCGCACAATCGGTGAATGTCTAGACGCTGCTATCCGGAGCTCGGACTCGACTTGTGGCGAGGCGCTTTGGAATAAAATCAATCGTTACGAGCTCGACAAAATCATCAAAAATAGCTGGGGCATTACAAACTCGCAGATTTCTGGACTTTCCAGTAATCCAGTCGATATTGCTAAACTTTTGCAACGTTACTGGTTCCACCCGGATTTTGACAATGAAACACTCCTTACTATTATGGACTCCATGTTAAATCAACCACCAGTCAATAATGGTATGTGTAGTGGCCCGTGCGTGTGGCGACAGGGGTTGCCAGCAGGACTTTCTGGAGATAATGTACTAGTGTATGATAAAGTTGGCTGGGAACATTCTGGCACTTCGTCCGCCTGGAATTATTATCACGACGCAGCTTTTGTCGTATCGGGCGATCATCATCTCATTGTGGTGGTCATGACGGCCAACTTAAGCTCCTTCAATGAAATTGTAAATTTTGGCACTCAGCTACGCGAAGCCTTGCAAAGCTAGACTGCTTATGCTAAAATAAATAGATAAGAAGGAGGTAAGATGCAGTTAGTTTATATCTTGATGGCGATTGTGGCGATACTGTCACTTATCTCCGGTTTTACAACTTTAATGGGTGCGACGAGCGGATACCGTTGTAAGGCTCTGGTTTATTTTACTTTTAGTATCATAGTATGTGTCTGGATGGTCTGCGAAGCATTTATCGGTATTAGGGATTCGGTTCTACTAACTTATATCTTACCAATCATCTACCTCTGTCTATTGGCTGTATATGCCGGATGGATACTCTATGAGCTTAAGCACGCCTCAAGAAAACGCAATCGCTCCGCTTATGGTATGTTGTTATCGGGCGTAATTATTTCTGCTACACTAACCGCCATCTTTGGATTAGTTTTGCCAAGCTTTAATATATATATTCCGCACTGGCTGGCATCGGCGTCGTTTATTTTTGTGATTGTGGCGCATTTTTATGCTGTCCTGCGCTATAGGTTGCTGATTATCGACCTAATTTGGCTGCGAATCTTGGCCTATTCGGTTTTGATTGGTCTGGCGGCTATCCTCTATATGGTGATTTTCTTCCTGGTGCTGACAAAACTCTTCAAATTCCCCGCCGATTCTTCCAGCACAATTATGATTCTCAACTTTATCATGATTCTAATCGTCTTAATGTTGATCCCTGTCATCAATGAGACGATGGCCTACCTACGGAGCTTAACCATGGTCGGGCAGGTGGATTTGGCTTATATCGTCAAACGTCTCAACCGCATGGCGACGCAGAATGTTAATTTGAATGAATTTGCTAGTTTTCTAGCGGATCACCTCCATTTTAAATACATCGGTTTAGCCATCAATGGGCGAGTTTATGGCTCTAGTAGTCTGTCAATTACGGCGGATGAGCTGGCGGAGATTTCTGTCTTAGAGCCAAAAGACAATAATAGTGCCTGGCAGAAAATCGACGAGCAGAGTAAGGAGCTCTTTGAACGGCTTGAACTGACGGCTGTAGCGGAGCTTCGCAATGCCAAGGGGCGACCATTCGGGCAGATTTTGGTTGGCAAACCGCTGGGGAAGGAAAAATTTGAACATCGCGACCTCGTCCAGCTCGAAATGATTGTCAATCTCGTAGCTTCGATTATCGACTCTAAGCGCAGGCTGGAGGCCTAGATGGGGGATAAGTTTTAATGGCAGCCATGCTAAAACATACCAGGATTCACGTCTTGCTGTCGCTCAACGCCGTAGCGATTTTAATTGCGGGGGTAGTAATTGCGGGCGCAATCTGGATTCCGAAGGAAACCACCCTACGCGTCGTCTCGGAGCGCTCAGACGAAACAACGGATGCAATCGAAGAGGTCTCTCTACTCGACTCAGTTTCCGACATTCTAGAGGGGAACAATGTCAAACCACTTTCCACTGGCAGTAGCAGTTCGAGCTCAGAAGGGTATCGTGAGGTGGTGCAGAATGCTGAACCGGCCACGGGTGGCAATGTCCCGGCAGGTGAACTTTGGAATGAGACGAGCCTCACTCTGTATCAAACCGCCGACCAAGATATTTGCGTAGATAGCTCACTTTCTGGGCTGGGCGATATGTATTGGCAGACTAGTAATGCTGGGGTAATTTCAAAGTTCTACTCACAGGCTCGCACTCGTCTGGGGTATTCCACGGAACGTTGCCGCTATCCAATGATTGTTGGCACAGGCACGACCACCATCACGGCTGGTACTTATGACGGTACTAGACGCGATACAATTACGGTTACGGTGGTCGCAGTGCCGATTGAACAATGGAAGCGAGAAGTGTTAAACCTCGTCAATCAAGAGCGTGCTAAAGTTGGCGCAGCGGCACTCAGTTGGAGCTCCGCCTGTGAAGGCGCTGCTCAGACACGAGCACGTGAAAGCATGACTAAATATGACCATTCTCGTCCTGATGGCAGTAGCTGGCAGACTGCCTGTCCAATCCCCTCTAGCGGTGGTGTAGCTGGTGAAAACTTGGCGGCGGGGAATACTGCCGTCTCACCGAAGACGGTCGTCGCAACATGGATGGGTTCACCAACCCATAAAGCTAATATTCTGAACAAGAGCTTTACAAAGATGGCGGTTGGTTTTGTCTTTGATCCAGGTTCTCAATATAAAACTTACTGGTCGCAGTTCTTTAGTACATATTAGTAGATAGGTTTTGATAAATGTGGTATAATGAAATTAAAATAAAGGAGGTAAAATGCAACTCATCCGCGTTCTACTGGTCATAGTAGCCGTCGCTGTTTTGTTATCGGGAATATCAATCTTCCTCGGTAGCACCAAGCAGGAGAAATCTAACGGAGGAAGATTCTTAATCGCCACTCTGGGTGCCGCCATCTGGTCGTTGGCAATCATGATTTTCATCAAAATGCCGAACGCCTCCGAGGTCTTCTCGCACCTAATAGTGACGTGTATTATCGCAGGGGTGACTCTTTGCGATGTAGGCCTACTCGCGTATCTCGGTTGGCAACAAAAAGGTGGCAAAATTGCAACTATTATCTTCTCGGCGATCGGAGCAATATTGGTGACACTGCTCGCATACGATTCGTCACTTTTTTACACTTCGATCGACGTCAATCAAGAATATACGCATTTATTCGTCAATAAGAGCTGGTATTATTATACTATTATCGCTTATTTCTTCCTGATCTCGATAGTTTTCTCCAACTACCTCCAAAAACAAATCAAGAAAACTACCAACAAAGGTCAAAAACGAGGTCTGCAGATTTTCTACGGCGGACTTTCGATTGGTGGTATCTTGGCGCTCATCTTCAACCTAATCTTGATTAGTTCGCATCCACACCTCACTTGGATTGGTCCGATGGCGACCGCTATTTCGGTCTTAACATTCTACTATTCGGCCGTGAAGTTCCGTATCATTTCGATGTCATCACGCTGGACAGAGGTACTATCCTATATCGTCATCATCGCTACGGCTATCGTCGTTTATTTGCTCGCGTTCTATATTGTGTTTACGGCTCTGTTTGGCATCGCTAACCCGACTAACGAAGTGCTTATACTCAATCTCATCATGGGATTATTCCTACTGCTCTTGATGCCGACTATTACAGAGCTGGCTAATTTCATGCGCGCCAGCTTCTACACGGATAGAATTGAACTTGGCTACATTATAAAAAAGCTCGAAGTAATCAAAAAAGATTCCTACGACCCGAAAGATATTGCTCGCTTCTTGGCAGACACAATGCATTATTCGTATGTGGCACTCACCGTAAAAGATCATTTTTACCTCTCGGACAGCTCTCGCTTCACCACGGAAGAAGTCAATCAGCTAGCCAAACTGAAGGCCGAAAATGGCGCTTGGATAGTCGCGGACGAGCTAAAGGAGATTGATTCGGCTTCGCAGCATAATATCTCTAGGATTGGTATCCTCCGCAATCGCAACGGCAAGGAGATTGGTAAAATAATTTTTGGTAAAAAAGTTACAGCTGGTGCTATTACGCGAAGAGATCTTGTCAAACATGAAGCAATCATCGGGATCATCTCTTGTATCATAGAAGAGAATAATAGATAGCATTGATAGAAAAAGTCGCCCAGTATAGATAGAACTGAGCGACTATTAGGGAAGCTGACTGTTGCTTGATTTGAGCTTGCTTAGTGGTCGTACTGTTCGAGCAGGTGATAGTTCACCTTGCCGCTCTGCATGACCGGAAGTTTGCCTATGACTATGATTTCGCGTGGCATCTGCCAGGGTTGGAGCTTCTGTGCTGCCCCCTTTCTGACAGACTCTGCCGTGACCTGTGTCGGCTCCCCCGACACCTCGATGAATGCACGCGACCATTCGGTCCCACCTTCGCCTTTCATGATAACCACAGCTGCCTGCTTGACGCCAGGCAGAGAACTCAATGTTTGCTCGATAGTCTCGCAGTTCACCTTGTCGGTGACTCCTTCGGCGAAGTAGAAACGACGCTTCCTGCCCGAGAAACGCACGTAGCGATCTTCACCCAAAAAGGCAAAGTCGCCAGTCCTAAACCACACCTTCTCACCTATCGTGATAAAAGACTCTTCAGTTGCGTCTGGATCATTGAAATACCCCTGACACAGGGTCGGAGAGCTAACGATAATCTCGCCAGTCTCACCATACTTCACTTCTTCCAGGTTGTCGTTTACTATGAGCCACTCCGGCCCATAATAGAACCAGCCGATAGTACCAGCTTTGTGCGGTACACCGTCGGTAAAAGTGCCAACGCACATTGCTTCGCTGATGCCGTAGTTGTTGAGAATCTCCGCCGATGAGCCATGCTCACGGAAAAACGCGATTCCTGCTTCGTATTCCTCTTCGGGCATGGCTGCGCCTGCGCAGAAGAACTTAGTCAGCGAGGACAAATCGGCGTCGCTCGGCGTTGATTCAATCATCTGCCTCAAGGTCAAAGGTGTGCCATAGATTCTACCCGGATTCAGGGTATGATACTTAGCTACATCCTCAGCCTTGCTGCCCACCAGTACGACTTCATTGCCACCAATCAGGTTGACGAACAACGGCATCCAGCCGTATCCGTGCTGAAACGGCGCGTTGCAGAATGCTCTGCCAGACGTTTCGTCTCTGGTCTTGGTTCCCGTCGAGCAAGATGCGAACATCAATGCCGCGAAGATGGCCAGATTCGTAAACGGCAGAGTTTTTGGAATACCCGAAGTGGAGCCAGATGTTTTCAAGTAGAGGACCGGATTGTTATCTCCGGCTAGACTATGCTTCTTGATTTCTCCAGCCACCAGTTCAGTGCCAACTGCCCACTTTGACAACTGGTCAAAGTGGATTACGTCCTCTGCATAGATTTCGCAGTCGCCAACCACGATGAAACGAGTCATCAGGCTATGTGCGCCGAGAATCCTGCAGGCGGTAGCCACATCGCGTCCTTCAATCAGGACAGCTTTGGGCTGATGCATCTTGACCTCCTCATAGAACCTCTCGGGGTTGGTCTCGAAAGTCGGCTCAACCATTACCACGGCTACGCCAACTGCGTTTGCGCCAAAAGTGGCAATAATACCCTCGACACAGTTATGCGTGGCGATAGCGATTTTTGCTCCGCTCACGATACCCAGACCGAGCAACGCAGCAGCAAAGCTAGTGGCAGCATCCCTAAAGGCTTCTTTGGAATACTTTCTGTCGCCCTGCTCCAGCAGCGGTTCTTGCCAGTGCCCCTCGTTGATGACGGTGTAAGCCGCCAACATACTGTAAGGCATCACTTTTGGATGCAGCTTTTCTTCGGGAACTCCCTCAAGGTGTACCCTGTCAATCGAAGGGTAACCTGTTCTCATCCTTTCTTTCATATGCATTACCCCCTTGCTAAAAAAAGATTTTTTGGTTTTTCAAGTCAGCTTCTAAAAGAACGAGCAGTTTTGCTCCTGACAATTATAACATTTTTAGCTAGAAAAATCAATAGAATAAGAAGTAAAGATTAAAAAGGCGTATTGACAAGCGTGAGCATTTACCCTAAAATAAGTATAAGAAGAAAAAGGTCAAATGATGGAACAAAAAGAATCTGCTACTGTGAAACAAAAGCGCATGACAAAGAAAGCCTTGCGTGAACTAAAATTACATAAAGTCGCCTGTGTTGCGCGTGCTACCTTGATGCTGTCTTTCATGGTCTTAGTGACGATTGCCTTGACTGGTGCGGCGCGTGCGCTTACATTGGAAGACATCGCTAACCAAAACGGCATTCCGAAGACCTGGCAGGTTTCCACCATGGGCAATCCAGATACTATCACCGTACCGATTACGTATTTTGATCAGCGGATGGACGCTTGCAATGCTACGGAGCGTCAGTTTGAATGGTGTGGTTGCTCAGGGCAATGTGTAGGTACTCTTCAACAAGGGATTGTAAAAGATCACCTCGGCGCAGACGGACTACCGATTCCGGTTTATGAATCTTCCGCTGCCGCCAAAGCCGCAGGCGTTAACAAAGCTAGCCAAGCCGTAACTGGTCATGACCCAGTCCAATCTTCGGACAACTTCTATCGCTGGTTCCACGAAGTCCCAAACAAGAGTGAGCAGGTTGACCGTGAAATCACTTTCAGAAAAACATCTGGTAATTCTTACGTCTATGGTGGAAGCCAGATTTTCCCGCTAGATGACGTTACATTTAGTAATAGCGATGCTAACGGCCCACGTCGTGCTGGGCACAACTTCAACTTTACCGCTCACATGACCGTGCCGATTAAAGTAGAGATGAATGGCACGGAGAAATTCGACTTTTCGGGCGACGATGACGTCTGGGTATTTCTCAATGGTCAATTAGTGTTAGATATTGGTGGTTTGCATAGCGCAATCGCAGGATATTTTACAATTGCGGAAGACGGTACAATTACTTCTGTGGTGAATAACAAGACTACAACTAAGAATATTGGCTTGCGCAAAGGTCAGGTAGTTAACCTCGACTTCTTCTATGCGGAGCGCTCTACTTCTGAGTCAAATACTAAGATTACGATTTCCAATATGAACTGGCCAATCGCCGCGGACAGTGGTATTTCGGCTGAAGTAGTCGAAGATACACTGATTCGCTACGATGCTTTTATCGAAAATGTCGATCCAGAGAACGTCCTGAACTTGACACACCTTTCAAGCTATATTAGCGACGAAATGAGTGAAAACGGTTTCGTGCCGCTAGATAGTACATTGATTCAATATACTTATAATAAGAACGATAGCTCTTCTTGGCGCGGTCTGGGTCTAACTGCACCAGCGAATAGCAAAGAAGGTTTTAAGTTGGTGACACCGCTAACGCTCGGCAAGGCGGGTTCATCGACCGATACACTCTATTTCAGGTACTATGTCCTGCCAAATCATGCCGACGGCGACGTCGAAAACAAAATTGCGTTCTTGACAGCTAATAATTACGGCGACGTAGGGATTGCTTATGATAGCACAACCGTGCACTTTGAGCACCTAGTTGAGCCAGTAGAGCCAGTGGTCTGCGAAGAAGGATATGAGCTAGCTGAAGACGGCACTTGCAAAGCTGTGCCAGCTTCGGAACCGGAGCCAGTAACCTGTGACGATGGTTTTGAACTTGACGTAGAGAGCAATACTTGCGAAGAGATTGCAGTGCCCGTTGAACCGCAGCCTGAGCCGACTACTTGTAGCGAAGGCTACGAGCTTGATGAGGAAACAAATACTTGCAGTCTAATTCCGCAACCCGAACCCGAACCAGAACCAGAGCCAACTCCGGAGCCTGAGCCTGAGCCACAACATGAACCAGAGACACCAACTCAGCCAGAGCCGGAAACTCCAGCCGAGCCTACCTTGCCAGTCGAACCGGCTGCCGAGACCGCCCGCCCAGAAGCTTCCACCCCAAATGATTTCCTCGACATGACCGATCACACCATGCTAGATGATACAGCCTTTGAAGATTCTGTAGAATTCGCCTATCTCGAACCTCTCGGCGTGATTGCTTACGCGCCAGAAACTGGGGTTATCACGCAAGCAGTTAGCGAGTTACTGGGCTCAAAGAGCTTTGCGGCAGTAGTGCTGTCACAATGGTTTATCCTCGCGGTCTTGGCAGTATTCTCCGCCAGCTTCGCCGTCTATTTCCCACTACGTCGTTACTAGAAATTAGCTCTAAAACGCCAGCTAAGAAGCCTGGCGTTTTTTGATTTCAAGAATCAAAAACCTACTTAATTTTTGTGTCTAAATATGCTATACTAGAAACATGAGTTTTACTGCGAGACTGAAAAAACGTCTATACTTTGTGGCGGCTGGATATTTTCGATTTTTTGCAAATTTTGCTTTCAAGCGTTGGCATCCGCGAGTGATTGCGATTACGGGGTCGGTGGGTAAGACCACGATGCTTCATCTGGTAGAGTTTGAGCTGGGTGGACAGGCGCATTACTCCCATGACGCTAACTCCGCCTTTGGCATCGCTTTTGACCTGGTTGGTCTGCGCGGGATTACGGGCAGTAAATTACGCTGGATTTATTTGATTCTTGCCGTGCCGTTCCGTAGTATTTATTATCGCCATCGTGAACGCTATTATATTGTCGAGATTGATGGTGAACGTCCGCATGAGACCGAATTCTTGGCTAGCTGGTTGAAGCCAGAGGTTACACTTTGGATTTCACTTGGTCGTTCGCACGCAGTTCAGTTTGAAAACCAGGTGAAAGAGGGGGTCTTTGAGAATCTAGACAAGGCTATTACACACGAGTTTGCCATGCTTCCAGAGTACACTCAAAAAATGATTATGATTGATGGTGATGTGCCGCTTATGGTTAAAGCCACGCAAAAAATCATTGAAAAGGGTAAAACTACCGCCGAAGTGCGCGCCTGCTCAAAGAAAGATTTGCAGGCCTACGTGGTACAGCCAGACAGTACAGATTATACGATTGCTGGTCGGCAGACCACGAATTTTCACTTTGCTTCGCCACAGCCGCGCGATCTGGCTATCCAGCTGGTGATGCTCCGTGAGTTGACGGATTATTTGAAACATCCACTCAAGACAGATTTTACTAAGATGCCACTACCGCCAGGGCGTAGCTCTTACTTTGAAGGTAAGAACGGTCTCAAGCTGATTGATAGTAGCTATAATGCCCATCTGATTTCGGTAGCTTCGATTCTCGACCTTTCAACTCAGCTCAAAGTCCGACCAAAATGGCTGGTGATTGGCGACATTGTCGATCAAGGTTCAATCGAGGGGGAAGAACACACTAAGCTGGCAGATTTGATTGCTAAGTCCGAGCCAGACCGCGTGATTCTAGTAGGTCGTCGTACGCGTGCCTACACCTTGCCAAGGCTCAAAGCCCTAGGCTACGTTGTGCGTCCAGACGGGGATTTGCCAGTTGTCCGTAGCTATGACGACGTAAAGCAGGCACTCGCCGATATTGAGCAGAATGCCACGGGTAACGAGACGATCATCTTCAAAGGCTCGCAGTATCTAGAATGGATTATTGAGAAATTACTGAAAAATCCAGAGGATGCCAAAAAACTCCCTCGGCGCGAGGCGGCAGCGGTGAAACGTCGTGAAAAGAGGGGGTTAAAGTAATGAAGTTATCCTCTAATTATAGCACAAATCATCTAAAAAGTCAAGAGGTGGTGAGATGACGCTCTATATAATACATGGTTGGACCTATACGGTTGCTCCGTGGGAGGCTACGATTCGTGAGCTAAAAAACTACGGTATCAACGTCAAAATGCTGAACGTTCCAGGCTTGACGGCGCCATCCAAGAAAGTCTGGACAGTCGAAGAATATGCCAAGTGGGCAGACCAAAACATCCCCGATGGCGCAATCGCCCTTGGGCATAGCAACGGCGGGCGGATTTTATTGAACTTGCTGAGTCAAAAACCAGCTAAGCTGAAAAAGGTCATCTTGCTTGACAGTGCCGGCATTTATGAAGAATCCAAAAAACGAGATTTTAACCGTAAAATCAGTAAAGTCTTTGCGCCACTCAAGAAAGTTGCGCCGCTACGCAAAGTTTATCATAAACTGCTCGGAGCGTCAGATTACGACAAAGCACCGGACAATATGAAAAAAACCTTGGCCAATATGCTGGACTCGGATAAAGAGCTAGACATTACGAAAGTCACCACGCCCGCGGTGGTACTCTGGGGAAAACAAGATACAGTTACTCCGCCCCGCCAAGGCGAGAAGATGGCCAAGCTACTGCCAAACTCTACCATCAACTTCTATGAAAACTGGACACACGCGCCGTATCTAGTGGATGCAAAAGGGCTGGCGCGCGCCATCGCGAAGTGCGTCGGTGTGAGACCATCAGAAGTGCCGAAAAATCCACGCATAACCGACGTGACTAAGAATCGGAGGGTGTTTTAATGTATTTTCTCGGACAAGCGGCAAATTATAAGGGATTGAAGACGTGGAAACATTTTTTTGCTTTTGGCACGAAAGATGATTCGGAAGAATTACGGGCTTATCTGGCCGCCCATTATGGCACTACGAAAGATCACGTTGCACTGTATCACAATGGGCGTTCTGCTCTCGCCGTGGCGATGCGCAAGCTCTTGCCACAGGGGTCAGAGGTAATCATCACGGCGCTAACTTGCTCGGCGGTAGTACAAGCGGTGCGAGCGGCAAAGTGTGTGCCAGTTTATGCGGATATTGACATGGAAAAACTGCATTTTGGCCCAGAGGAACTGGTTAAAGCAATTAAGACTCATGATAATGTCTCAGCGGTGATTGTGCAGAATAACCTCGGTATCCCTTGCGACATTGAAATTATCGAAAAGATTTGCAAGCGGAAAAAACTAGTTTTGATTGAAGATTTAGCTCACTGTGCTGGCGTGTTTTACGAAGATGGGCGCGAAGTGGGTACGGTCGGTCGGGTGACTTGTCTTAGCTTCGGCAAGGGTAAAAGTATTGATACGATTAGTGGCGGTGCCGTGGTCTTTCGCAATGAAGAAGATGAGCCACCGAAGCAGCCAGAGAAGAGGCCAAAACTGGGCGAATCGATGCGCGACCGCTGGTATCCAGTCTTTGCGGGGCAAATCCGCACTCTGTATTACATCGGTCTGGGCAAGTTTTTGACCGCTTTCCTGATTAAAATTGGCTGTATTGAACGTTCGGCTGATTCGCGCCTGGCTACGAACACCCGCTTGACGCATTGGCAGGCGAAGTTAGCGCTCAAGCAGCTCAAGAGTTTACCGCGTAATGGTCGGGAGCCGATTCGTGATTATTACCTGGTCAAGCATCGTAAAGAGCTACTTCATAAGCTCGAAAAATACGGCTACGTCTTCAATGATATTTGGTATGATACACCAGTGGCACCAGCTAGATACTATAAGAAGTCGAAGTTTCACGAAGACGAATGCCCAGTCGCTACGGCCGTTTCCAAACATATTATCAATATCCCTACCCATTATGCAAAATCAGACCTCGTCACGGCCTATAAAATTATCAAGGAGTACAAGATAGATGATTAAATTGACAGAATTATTCTCGGAGTCAGAGCTGAAGGATTGGCGGGCTCGCCTTGAGAAACACCCAGAGGCTAATTTATTGCAGTCTCCAGAGTGGGCGCACGTCAACGCCATTAAAGGCGCGAAGGTATTTTATCTGCCGTTTGGTGAGAATGATTTTGCCCTGGCGATTTTGCGGACGGCTAGACGCGGTCGCTATCTGGAAGTTCCAGCCGGCCCGATTATCGACTGGCATAATGACAAGACTATCAATACGGCTTTTGACGAGTTAAAGAAGTTAGCTAGGAGTGAAAAATGTGGCTTCATCCGCTTCCGCCCCCAGCTGGAAGATACGCCTGAAAACCGCAAAAAGACCGCGCAGAGTGGGGGCAAACTTTCACTAATGCATCTCGGCGCTCAGAATACAGTCTTCATCGACTTGAAACCAACCGAAGATGAGATTTTGGCTTCGCTCCGTCGCCAGACTCGCTATGAGGTGCGTCAGTCGGCTAAGAAAGGTGTCGTAGTAGAGAAATACACTAGTCTTGAGATGTTCAAAGAGTTTCACCAAGTCCAAGTTCAAACGGCCGAGCGTCAACATTTTATCCCGCCAAACTTCACCGAGCTTGAGGCTGAGCATGAGGCTTTTGGTGAAAACGCTGTGATTTATAAGGCTATGAGCGCTGAAGGCGAGCCGATTGCCTATGGTTTGGTCCTGAAGGGGCAGACCGAGGCGGAGTATTTTGAGGCTGCCTCTACTGATTTGGGGCGCAAGCTACCAGGGGCTTACGCTATTCAGTGGCAGGCGATTCGCGATCTGAAAGCCGAGGGCTACGACCGCTATAATCTCTTTGGCATTGCGCCGCCAAACCAGCCTAATCATCGCTATGCCAAGGTTACGACTTTCAAGACTGGCTTTGGTGAACCGTATAATTTTGTTCCTGCGCACGATATTGTAATTAGTTCTGTTAAGTATGGTGTCAATCGCTTGATTGAGGCCGCCCGTAAGAAAAAGAGGCATTTATGAACATACAATCTTCTAATTATAGCACAAAACAGCAAAAAAGTCAAGATATAGAGCTGATTGACGTGTCTGATAAAGAGATATGGGACGGTTTTGTGGCTCAGCGTCCAGAGACGAATTTCCTGCAATCTTTTGATTTTTACGAGTTCCATAAAGCGCGTGGGCTAGAGGTGGTGCGTCGCGCCGTCAAGAGAGATGGTCAAATCGTCGCCTGTTACGCCGGGGTGGTAGAGCATGCCAAGCGGGGCAAGCATCTAGCGGTCGCCGGTGGGCCGATTTTGGATTGGCATGATAAAAATCTGGCCAGGCTAGTGGTTAAAGACATCAGGGAACAGGCTACTAAACTCGGCTGCGTCTTTGCTCGCATCCGCCCTCAATGTGAAGCATCAGAAAAGACCTTGAAACTGGCAAGAGATTTAGGATTGAAAAAAGCCCCGATGTATCTTTCTGTCGAATATGCAGGCGTGCTAGATTTGAACAAGACTGATGAAGAGCTTATGGCTGGTATGCGTCAACGTTTGCGTCGTGCGCTACGCAAGGGGGCGAAAAACGGCATCACAATCGAAGTCTCGACCAACCCGAAGGATATCCACGAGTTTTATCAGATTCAACTCCAGACGGCGAAGCGGCATGATTTTTATGCCTTTGGCGAGGATTTTCTGACCAAGCAGTTTACGGCTTTTGCACGCGAAGACGACAAGATTTTGCGAGAGCCTAGCGATACTCTGGCAAAGCTCGACCCACATGGCGAGGCGCGTCTCTACATTGCCAAGAAAGACGGTGAGATTTTGGCGGAAAACTTTATGATTTTCTACGGTAACGAAGCCAGCTATCATTATGGAGTTTCAAGCGAACTGGGTACGAAATTATCTGGTGCGCCTCTGCTTCATGTGCAAGCGATGAAAGATGCTCGCGCCAAGGGCATCAAGCGGTATAGCTTCTGGGGAATTGTGGCAGAAGATGATACTAAGCATCGCTTCTATGGCGTTTCCCAGTTCAAACGTGGTTTCGGTGTGGACGAGCTGAAATATTTGCCGGCGCATGATCTGGTAATCCATAAGTTTGCTTATCTGAAGACTTGGATTATTGAAACCTTGCGCCGAAAAATTAGACACGTATAGTAAAGTGTGTTATAATGAAATCTCAAGGAGAACTTATGAATTACAAGACCCCAACTAAAGCGATTATTACCGACGCTGGGTTTGCCAGCCGTTATTTACCAATTACTAAGACCGTGCCAAAGGCCATGCTCCCGATTGGCAACCGTCCAATCATGCAGCTTGTAGTAGAAGAATGTGCTGAAGCTGGCATTAAAGAAATCATCATCGTAGCTACCCGTGAGGGTAAACCAATCTATGAAGATTACTTCAACAATGCCGTCAACCGCATCCGCAAGCAGTTGGCTTCCCAGGGCAAGCAAGACCGCTACAATCCAATCCAGCAGGTTTTGGACTTCCCAAAGATTACCGTAATCGAGCAAGACCCATCTTATCCTTATGGCAACGGCTCACCAATTGCCTCAGCGCGCAAGTATATCCGCGATGACGAGGCCTTTGTGGTCTGTTATTCAGATGATGTTGTCTTTGGTTCATCTGATGTCAAAACCTTGATCGAAAGCTACGGTGCGCATCCAGATGCTAAATCTATCATCATTTCCCAGGAAATGCCACGCGAAGTTTTGAATAAATACGGTATTATCCAGCTCAAAGATGAAAAGACCATGACGCTCGACCATATCGTTGAGAAACCAGCGATTGAAGACGCCCCGTCCAACCTTACCTCTTATGGCCGCTATCTCTTGACCCCAGAGGTGTTTGAACATCTTGACCCGAAGAATCTCGGTCTCGACAATGAACTCTGGACGGTAGATGCGATTACAAAGATGGCAGAGTCTGGCAAAGTCTATGTCGAAAAGACTAAAGGCCAGTGGATGACTACTGGTGATCCAAAGAATTACTTTATGGCTCACCTCAAGTATGTCTTCGACCACGAAGATTACGCTGGGGATGTTAAAGAGTTTGTAGCGGAGCAGAAGTAAGATGGATACCGCCGAATGGATTATCGTGGGCATTCTAGCCGGCACACTGTTTATCTTCCTGATTCTCGGCATTATCACCCTCGTCAAAGTTCTAAAACTCGTCAACCAGATGAACGAAATGGTGGACACAGCACAGGAAATTGCTGACAACGCCAGCCAGGTCGTTTCTAATGTTGCCAAAGTAACCTATACGGCAAATTTGGCAAATCTCGTGCGATTACTGGCTGAGCATTACAAAGCTCGTAAAACAACTGATAAAGAAGGAGAAGAATAAAAATGGGGAAAAATCGAAATGGTGGATTTTTGCTCGGCGCACTGATTGGCGCAGCTGCAGGTGTAGCTGCAGGGATTTTAACCGCACCAAAAGCTGGCAAAGATACTCGTAAAGACATTGAACGTCGTGGTAAAGCGGCGCTGAAGGCTGGCGAAAAACGCGCCAAAGAGCTCGAAAAACAAGCCAAACAAGCTGGTAAAAACATCTCGACCGAAGCCAAGCGCGTTGGCGGAGAGATTTCCGAGAAGGCCAAAACTGCTGGTGCTGTCGCGGCTGGTAAAGTTGCCGACACTGCGGACGTTGTGGCTGAGAAAGCGGACGATTTAGCCGACAAGCTATCTACGGGGACAGACGACTAATGGGGATAATCATCGAAGCTAAGGGCCTCACCAAGACCTATGGCAAGCGGGCGGCGGCTTTCACGGCTCTGCGCGATGTCAATTTTCAGATTGAAGAAGGTGAAACGCTCGCTATTGTCGGCAAATCTGGCTCTGGTAAATCTACATTGATGCATCTTCTGGCGTTGCTCGATACGCCAACGCATGGTACGATTAAAATTGACGGCATCGCCGCTTCTAGACTGAAAGGTCGCAAGCTAAATAAGCTTCGCAATCAGCGTTTTGGCTTCGTCTTCCAGCAATTCTTCATGAATGCTAACGATACGGTGCTAGAAAATGTGATGTTACCGTTAAAAATTGGCAAAGTCAACCGTTTTAAACGTAAAAAACTGGCGATGGAAGCATTGAAGACTGTCGGACTAGAGGATAAAGCGAAGAACAAAGCTACCGACCTCTCTGGTGGTCAGAAGCAGCGCGTCTGTATCGCTCGCGCCATTGTGAATAATCCAAAAGTAATTTTTGCCGACGAGCCAACAGGGAATCTCGATTCTGGTACTGGTGATAAAATCACCGATTTGCTCTTTGATTTGGCTAAGAAACAGGGTGTCACTTTGATTATCGTTACTCATGATGAAGATTTAGCGAAACTTTGCAATCGGATTATTCGTATCTCGGATGGTCAGATTATTTCCGACCAAACTGTTCGTAGCGATTACCAGGCGAAAGCATCAGAGAAGCGTGAAAAAGAGGCCGCCAGGGTCAGAAAGGCAAACAAATAATGACAGTTATAGACTTAATTGCTTCGGCAAATCATAATTTATTGCGCAACAAGACTCGGACAATCCTCACGATTCTGGCGATTTTTATCGGTAGTTTTTCGATTATTACCACCACCGCTATCCAGAATGGCGTCAACGACTTTATCGACAGTCAAGTTGGGGCTTTTGGTGGGGAAGGCTTTATTCAGATGTATGGCAAAGCCGATGAAGACGATTCACTTACAATTGCCAATCCGATGACCGGTGGTCCACAGAAATACAAAGAGGCCGATTCTAATGAGCTGGGCCTAGTGGCAATCACAAGGGAACAGTTTGAAAAAGTAAAAACCGTCGAGGGTATTAAGGCTGATACAGTGCTAGATGGTAAGTTTGGCACGGTCACCTATGTCGAAAGTACCAAAAATAGCGAACGTTATACTGCTACGCTGAACCTCATGACTAAGGGGAGCATCCATTTTGATTTGGTTGCTGGTCAGATGGTAGATAACGATTCTGCAGAGTACCAAGTACTCTTACCGACCGACGAATGGACAACTAGTCTCGGCTATAAAGATAATGATGAAGCGATTGGTAAAATCCTGAAGTTTGTCGTGCTCGATCCAATCACGAAGCAACCGAAGGCGTTTGAAGCGAAGATTGTTGGTGTTCAGGCTCCATCGGTCATCTCTGGTGGCGCAATGATTGTCAACTCCACGCTGAATAGTGCTCTCTATGATGAGAATACCAAATATCTGCCAGAGGTAGAGAAAGAAAAAGTCTATACGATTGCGGCCGAGTTTGACTATGAGCATTATAAGGCTGAAGACATCAAGAAAGCCTTAGATGAAATTGGCTTAACTGCCATGACGGTAGAAGACATCGTTGGTCAAATCAAATCTTTCTTTGACGTAATTATTACTACCTTTACGGTCTTTGGCTATGTGGCACTATTGGCCGCTTCGATTGGTATCATCAATACTCTCTTCATGGCAGTACAAGAACGCACGCGTGAGATTGGTTTGATGAAATCATTTGGCATGGGCGGTAATCAAATCTTCTTCAGCTTTGCTCTAGAGGCGGTCATGCTTGGTTTCTGGGGTTCGGTCCTCGGTACGATAGCCTCAATGGCTGCGCTGGGTGGCATCGATGCGCAAGCCCACATGAACGATGGTTTTCTCCAGATGTTCCCAACTTTCCATCTCGGAGTCTATACGATTGAAAGTATCTTGCCAGTCATACTGACGGTGATGATTATCGCTTTCGTCGCCGGAGTAGTACCGGCTCGCCGCGCCAGCCGCAAGAATCCGATTGATGCCCTGAGGTACGAGTAGTGCGAATTGACGGTTTAGTCCCAGGAGGGCAAGGAATCGGCACGAATAGCGACGGCAAGAAGGGGTTCTTCTGGAATGCATTACCTGGCGAAACCGTCGCAGATTATCAGATTACGAAGAACAAGTCGAGCTATTTTGAGGCGATTGCGACAAAGATTGAAAATCCATCCCCGCATCGCATCGCTCCGAAGGATGATTGCTATCTCTCCACCTCGCCCTGGCAAATCATGGATTACGGCTACGAGCTAGAACAGAAGCTAGAGCTGCTAAAAGAGCAATATGGGCAGTTTGGCATCAGTTTGAATAATTTTTTCGCAGGAGATACGGAGCCTGGCAAGGCGAGTACGAGTGCGTTTTTCTCTGTGGCGACAGTGCGACGAGACGAGAAGGCGAAAATGCTTGCATTTTCATCTTCAAGTGAGGAGCGACTGTCTCATGAGACAGAGAAAAACAACACGCTCCAAGAAAAAAATATTCAAACTGACGGTATAGAACTTGGTTACCGCAACAAAATGGAATACGCCCTATATTACAACAACGAGGATGGGCTGATTTACCCAGCCTGTCGTCACCGTGGCACCCACATCAAATTTCCCATCACCCAATCTAGTCTCGAACGTCCAGAAATCTGGGCGAAGTGCCAAGAAATCTTTGCCGACTTAAACGCTAGGGGTGAAGAGGCGCGCAAATACCAGACTTTGCTTTTGCGTTGTAATCAAGAGGGGGTCGTTTCTGGTGGCCTACTAGAAAATGGCAAATCTCACCCCGTTTTTGAGCCGCTAAAAGACACGCTACTTGGGCATGAATACTCTTATTCGCCAAACGGCTTTTTCCAGATTAACCTACCGGTCTATGAGCTCGCACTGAAAGCAATCGCTGGGCATTTGGGTGACCAGCAAAAAGTGCTTGACCTCTACGCTGGGGTCGGTACGATTGGCCTATCGGTGGCGCGAGACCGTGATTTGACCCTAGTCGAGCTCAACGGCTCCGCCTATCAGGAACTTCAACACAACTGCGAGGGGACGAGCGCCAAGCCAGTGCTCTCCGCATCGGAAGAAGCTCTAGAATATATCGAGTCAGACCAAGCCGTCATCGTTGACCCGCCACGCGCCGGCTTGGACAATAAATTAATCGACAAACTCCTCGAAGTCCATCCGCCAAAAATCATCTATCTCTCTTGCAATCCTGCTACGCAGGCGCGAGACGCGAAGAAATTACTCGAAAAATACCGAATTACTAGCTGTGTTCCATTCAACTTCTTCCCACGCACTCCGCATCTGGAAAACCTCCTCATTTTCGAGTAGGTCTTGAGGACTTCGTATCTGGAAAACCTCCCCACCCTCGATACCACCCCTTAAACTATTGACAAAATCAGCAAAGTGTGGTATAATGGAAGTATAGACTATCGTGGGCAAAATTTAGCCCACGAAATTTTGCACATTAGGAGGTAAAAGTGTATGAAGAACTTCAAAATTGTGGTGGATGCCACAGCAGACCTGGATTCGCGCTGGCTTGCTTTGCACAGCGACAAGATTGTAGTCATCCCTGTTGCCATCAGCGATGATGGCGAGACCCGTTATGATTGTGTTGGGCTGATGCCTGGCATGTATCACAGCTCGGTCATGGAAAGAATCGTCAGTGAGGGTTTTTCCACGGTTGACGAATTCTACGACCGGCTGATTGCTCAGCGTACTCGCGGCAAGATTATGCGTAGTACCTTTGCCCAGGCGGCCCCATACGCCATTTTCGAGGAACTGTTTAAGGCGGGGCAAGATTTCATTTATCTCGGCATGACCAGCGCCCTTTCGGGTACCTATGAACACAATTCGAGGATGGTCGCCGAGTTTATGGAAGACTACCCAGACGTCCGAGTCGCTTGTATCGACTCAAAATGCATCGCTCCTGGCTATCGACTGCTGATTGAACGCTTAATCGCAAAAGATTTGGACTTTGACCAGACTCTGGAATTTGTGAAGCAGGAGGGCGACTCTATCGTCCACCTCTTTACGATTGACGATTTTGGTCAGGCCGTTGCTGGTGGGCGGATTAGTTCCACCGAAGCCATTTTTGGCGCGCTGGTACACGTCAAGCCGTATATGCGGTTTGATTATCGTATGCCACACGTTGGTAGTGGCGAAGATTCAAAGAAAAAGCTGTTCACATCTTCCAAAGTGAGGGGCACAAAAAAGTTGAATCAGCAGTTCATTGAGGAAATCAAGCGACGCATCGCTACCGAAGAACAACGGGCGGAAGACCCGACCAAGAACATCATCATCGTTTCACATGCGCAGGCACCCGAACGGGTTGATAACTTCTGCGAGCAACTGCGGAAAGAGCTTCCGGCTGGAGTCGAAATCCGCGGTGGTCGCGTTGGTCCGGCGGTTGGCTCGCATGTGGGCGAAACCACAATGGCAATTTTCTTCACGGCGAGAGAGCCGAGCACCGTTGCAAACCCCACCTGGCAGATGTATGGGAGGTAAAAGTTCATGGCAATTAAGTTATTCGTAGATGCGACTGCGGATTTGCAGTCCAAGTTCTTGAGGGAACATCCCGAAATCGTAGTTATCGACACTCCGATTATCGTCAATTCCAAGACGGATTCGATGCAGTTCGACAATCTGACACCGGATGATTTTCAGCGTATCGATCGTGACTATTCACCGAAAAAAGGGTATCGGATTACGACCAGTAGTCCAACAATTCTGGATCCCGACTTAGAAATCGAAGGTTCAGTAGCTACCCTGGCCTACCAGGCCGTCAAGGCGGGTTATGCCGTTCTCTATCTCGCGATGGGGAGCGGCATGAGTGGAACTTATTTCCATGCCAAACTCTGTTTTGACGAGCTGCGAGAGGAATACCTGATTCCGAAATATCAGCTTCAGGCGGTGGATTCCAGATGTATGTCCACTGGCACCGCTATGCTCGTAAACGAGCTCTATGAGAACTTTGATTTCGAGGCTCTGAATGATGTTGCTCCCGTAGTGGATTACATCGAGAAGTATAGAGATCATATTATGCACTTCTTCACCTGGACCAACCTGGATTACATCGTGAAGTCTGGTCGTGTCAGCGCCATCAAAGGCGCTGCCGCCAAGTTCTTGCGACTGCTCCCGATTGGGGCCGCAGTTTATACGGGCGAAGATATGCGCACTCTTGAGACGGTGACCAGTCTGAACTCTCCGCGCAATCTGAACCGTTTTGCCGACATCGTCGGGGAGTATATCGAGCGACATTTGGTTACTCCAGATTCGCCGATTACGGTGGCGTATGCCAATAATCCAGACGCTGGCTACTACCTGGCGATGTTGCTAGGGAGCAGGCTGCCGCGTGCGCAGATTATCGACGGTTATCGTCTGAGCAGTGCTATTCAGGCACACGGCGGGCCGACGTCTCTGCACGTCAACTTCCACGCGGATGTTACACCGACACTTGAAGAAATGACTGCGGAAATTTCGCAGATTATTTCTACCCTCTAAACCCAAGCTCCATCGTAAGATGGGGCTTTTCTATGTTATAATAAGAGTATGAAGGTTACATTTTTAGGGGCTGGTGTCTATGGCAAGGCGTTGGGCAATCTTGCCGAGTCTAACGGCCACGAAGTTAAGTATTACGATCCGTATAAATTTCCAGAGGTCAAACTAGCAGATGTGGCAAAAGCCAGAGATTTGATTGTTTATGCTGCCCCAGCTGGTGCGGTCAATCAGATTGTGCCAGAATTGCCAGACCCGGAGATTCCATTACTCTGCGTCTCGAAGGGGGTTATGACGCCGTATCCGTTTCGCCGTCTCAAGTATTTTTATATGCTCGCTGGTGCCGCGTTTGCGGAAGACATCGAAAACGATAGTCCGCGCATTGGCGATAAGATTCTACTCACGGCCTCTACACCTCTGGCAGAGGAGTTGTTTACTGCGCCGAAAATCGGCATCGAATACATCGACGACACGCGTGGCATCATGCTCTCCGCCTCACTCAAAGTTGCCACCTCGGTTTATGCCGGTTACCTCTATCCAGACGGTTTCAAGGAGGATGAGCGAGACACGGAAAAAGCTCAAAATCTGCCATCGAAGCAGGAATTTTTGGAAAAAATCCGCCCAGAATACGAAAAATGGTATGATTTGAACGGTTGCTCGCATGAATTATTACAACTTTCTTGTGGCTTTCCAGATATTATTCTCTCCACTACGATGACCTCGCGTAATTTCTCCCTGGGTTGCCAGATTGGGAAACTGGGACGTATTCCAGCAGAGTTAGGCACGGTCGAAGGCTTGACTTTTTATGAAACTATTAAAAACTACCCAGATTTAAAAGTGCCAGAGGACTCCATCTTGATGGAATTTGGTGAACAGTTAAAAACCTTGAAAGGGGAATAAAATGCCACTCAATGCCGAACAAAAACGTGCCGTAGAATATCTGGAAGGTCCACTCCTGGTTTTAGCAGGTCCAGGTACTGGCAAGACTCAACTCTTGTCGAGCAAGGTTAAATATATCCTAGAACAGACGGATACTAATCCAGACAATATCCTCTGCCTTACGTTTACTGAAAACGGGGCGCAAAATATGCGCGACCGCCTCTTCTCGATGATTGGCCAGGCGGCGGGGCAGGTGGCGATTCACACTTATCATGCTTTTGGCTCGGTCATTCTTGCGGCCTATAAAAATTACGCCACCGAGTTTGACCGCAAGCTCGATAATCCAATCGACCCAGTGACGCAATATAAAATTATCAAGAATATTCAGGCTCAGCTCGACGGCCGGGATATCTTGCGTGGCGACAAAATAAAAGATAATATTATCGACGTGATTGCTAGTGCTAAATCTGCGCGCTTGACGGCGACGGATTTAAGAAGAATTGCAGAAGATAACCTTAAGATTACTGAGGAGCTACGCGAAAAAATCCAAGTTCCACTCTCAAATCTCGTCAAAAATATGAAAGTTCCAGCGGCCTTAGAACAAGTTTATCGCCCGCTCTACGAGGTTCTGACTAGTGTTGAGGTGAAAGAATTAGCGCCAGGTTTTTTCCGGGAGGTCAATGAGTATGCTATAGAGCTGCATAAGATTATCGACGAGCAGGAGGCGGCTCTGGCGGAAGTTGAGCAACTAGGTAAGAGTGCGACCAAAAAACCAACGGTCACTGCGCTAAACAAGTGGAAAGATAAACGTTTTGAGCGTGACGAAGATGGCGGCTATCGCTTCAGTAATTTAATCGCCAATAAAAAATTACTCAGTCTAGCAAACGTAATGAATCAATATGACGAGAAGCTAAAAGCCGAAGGCTGGTTTGATTTTTCCGATATGATTGAACAGGCAATTTATATTTTGAAACATGACGAGGGTTTTCGCCTCACTTTGGCGGAGCGTTTTCAGTATATTTTGCTGGATGAATTTCAGGATACCAATCCGTCACAGGCGGAGCTGATTTACCTTTTGACCGACGGAGTTGAAAGTCCGGCGATTATGGCGGTTGGAGATGACGACCAGGCGATTTTTGAGTTTCAGGGGGCAAATGCCAGTAATCTTTACGAATTTCAAAAACATTTTAGTGCCGAGTATATCAATCTTTCGCGCAATTATCGCTCGACCGCGGATGTCCTGTCTCTGGGGCGAAAGGTGGCAGACCAGATTGAAAACTCTTTCTCCAAACAAAACGCAGTCGAGAAGAAACTCTCCGCCGAGCGTGACGGCGACATCCGTAAGGGTAGCCAGCAAACCGTCGTGGAGCGTCACGAGTTTATTTCTGCCGATGGCGAATATTACTGGATCGCCAATCAAATTGCAGATTTAATCAAAAGTGGCGTCCACCAGTCCGAGATTGCCATTATTGCGCCAAAGCATAAATATATTGCGGGCTTATTGCCTTATCTCAAATCTCATGCCAAAATTAACATCTCTTATGAGAAACGAGAAAATCTCTTTGAGGATCAGGCGATTGCCGAGCTACTGATGGTGGCGCGTTTTATTTATGAACTATCTGAAGAAAAACAGCCGAGCTACCGACTTTTGCAACTTCTGAGTTGTAGTTTCTGGGAGATTGAACGCACTGCAGCCATGAAAGTTGCCGTCAGAGATAGAGACAAGACTCTAATCGAGCGGCTAGAATCCTCTGGAGATTCAAAAATCCAAGCCTTAGCGCAGACTTTAGCCGAGCTGGTGGCATTTTCTTATGAAGCCCCGCTAGAACTTTTTATCGACAAACTGTTGGCGGATACGGGTATGGCGAAATATTACTGCACGGATGATAACACCACCTTTAGCTTTTATGAAAAACTAGGGTCACTACGTAAAGTCTTGAAGGATCATCTCCATGTTGAGCAGCCACGCTTGAAAGATTTGATTGAGTTTGCGGACGATTATCTTGATGCCGACACTCCGCTCACGCTTACTTCGCCATATCAGGACTCTTCCGACTCCGTACAAATCGTGACGGCACACAAATCAAAGGGGTTGGAGTATGAATATGTATTCATTATCGCGACGGATAATCTAGCTTGGGGTAAGGCAAAGGGGAATAACAGTCTTTTAACCTTGCCGGCAAACTTGACAAAAATTCGGCATACGGGCATTACCGATGATGAACGTCTGCGTCTGTTCTTCGTCGCCATTACAAGGGCGAAGGCCTGTCTCTACCTCACTAATTCAAAAGTCGATTTCTCTGGTAAGAATGTTGCGCGGCTGGACTATCTGGAAGAGTATGAGCAGGATGAAAAAGTCTTGTCGCCACTACTGGGTAGTGAAGTAATCTTGCATTATGCGGATTTGGAAGAGGCAAAGAAAGAAACGAACCTGCAAAGTAGCTGGGTGGCGAATTATGTAAAATATGTGGCGCCACTAAAGCCGCAGTTACTAAAAACTTTGGAACATTATGCACTTTCTGCCTCGGACTTAACAAGTTTTATTGATATTGTCTATGCTGGACCAGAAGCCTTCTTCCTTCGCCGAATTCTAAAAGTAGATTCTGAGCCAGCTTCGGAATCGGCGATGTATGGTACTCTGATACACGCTACCTTTGAGCAGGTGACAAGTCGTGGTATTTCCGACCAGGAAGCCATGGATTTCTTCAAGTCTGAAGCTGAGAAAATGCCGATTCTAGAGTCCGAGCGAAGGCCACTGATCGAGCGAGGGTTGCACGGGTTAGAAGTGAGTTTGAAGACTTTTGCCTCAATCTTGCGAAATCCAGACGCGCGAGCCGAAGTTGATTTGCGCTCGGAACATCTACATCTTGGTGAAGTTCCGATTGATGGTGTTATCGACCATATCAATATCGATCAAGAGCATAAAACCATCGAAATCTATGATTTTAAGACGGGGAATTATAAGGAGAAAAAGTGGGATTCAGACTCTACGCTCTATAAGTATAAACTACAGCTGGGCTTTTATAAATTGCTTCTGAACTTGAGCCCGACTTATAGAGGATACAAAGTGGAGCGCGCACATATCCTGTTTGTCTCGCCAGATGCTGAGCGCGACCAAGTTCATGATAAAGTTTACGAGTTTAATGACGCCGATGAGGGCGAGCTAAAAGAGCTGATTAGGGCAGTCTATGCGCATATCAAGACGCTAGACTTTCTTGACCGAGAAGATTTGCGCTTGCCGACGGACAAGACAAAAAGTCTCAAAGATATAAAAGAGTTTGCCGGTCACTTGATTGAAACGGCGTCGCTCCCAGTTGCGGAAATGTAGAAAATATGGTAATATATAGTTTATGACTAACTTCTGGGAAGAGCTGCCGAAGCCATTTCTTGTCCTCGCTCCGATGGAGGGGGTGACAGACAAGGTTTTTCGCACCGTGGTCGAAAGAGCGGGCGCCCCAGATGTCTTTTATACTGAGTTTACCAATGTTTCGAGCTTTGCTTCGGAACGTGGACGAGAGAATGCGCTGGAGCGGCTAGAAATAAACCCAAACGAAGGCAAGCACGTCCACAACGGCACGCCAATTGTGGCGCAAATCTGGGGGAAGAATCCGGAACAGTTTGCCTTGCTCGCCAGCAAGCTTGAAGAGCTTGGTTTTGACGGTCTAGATCTCAATATGGGCTGTCCAGATAAAAATGTCTGTAAAACTGGTGGCGGCTCTGGCATGATTCGGACGCCAGAACTCGCCGTGGAATGTATCCGCCAGGCCAAATCTGCCACTAATCTGCCGGTCTCGGTCAAAACTAGACTGGGGTATTCGCGCATAGATGAGTTCCGCGAGTGGTTGCCGACGCTTTTGCGAGAGAATCTTGCCACTCTAACCGTACATCTCCGCACAAAGAAGGAAATGAGCAAGGTCGGCGCACACTTTGAGTTGATTCCAGAGATTATCAAGCTACGAGACGAGATTGCGCCACAGACTAAGCTGGTGATTAATGGTGATATTGAGAATCGCGCCCATGCGCTAGAGCTATATAAAAAGCATCCAGAGATTGACGGTTTCATGATTGGAAGGGGCGTTTTCAAAGATATCGGATGTTTTAGGAATAAGTTCGGTGCAATTAGTTGTTCGGACAGTACGGAGCGCGGCAACGCGAGTAGTGGTGCGGCTCGCCCGTGGCGCACGGGCCGAGCCGACGCGTGTCCGAAAACTAATTGTGCAGACTTATTCTTGTATCATTTAGATTTATTTGATACTCGCCGCGCCGAGCTGGAAGCTAAAGGGCAGAAGTATCCGTTTGAACCGCTGAAACATTTTTACAAGGTCTATTTTAACTCGACACCCAATTCTTCCGATCTGCGCCAAAAATTGATGGAATGCAACACCACAGACGAGCTCCGCGAGGTGATTCAGAGCACTCCCTTTGAGATGGGCTAACGCGCCAGTTCGTAAATCGCAATTCCTGCGGCGACGGAAACATTAAAAGATTCCTTCCGCCCGCGCATCGGGATTTCGAGCAAAACATCCAGCTTCGCCAGCACTTCTGGCGGAATACCATGGACTTCCTCGCCCAGCACCAAAACTTTTTCGTCATTATAGATTGACTTCTCTTCTTCATAGGCCAGGGACTTCGGCTCGCTCAACTTGTCATCAAAGGTGAAATCACCGAGCGTCTTCAAACGGTCGTCTTCCAGATTATTCTCTAATCCAAGCTTCTGCACATTCTCTGGCAGATTGTCTAGCCAAGCGGGTAAATCTTCCACCCATTCCGTCTTGACGAGCTTGTCTGCCCCGACCGCGGTCTTCGTAACCTGATGCTCAAGTTTCTCGGCAAGGTGGGGAAGCAAACCGGGCTTATCATACCAAGGGGTATAGCCAGACAGAATCACCTTTTCGACGCCAAATCCTTCCGCCGTGCGCAAAATCGCTCCGACATTGTAGGTCGAACGGATATTATGGAGTACTACGGTCAATTTCATCTTTCAATAATACAATGACTCTACGCAAAAAGCAAGCCAAAGCGACATTTTATAACTCAAAGTTTGCAAAAAGCAAGAAAAACCCTCCTCTGGAGGAGGAGGGTGGGCTGGGGAGCCCTTTGAAAAATGGAGGGGTTGTGTTGGTAGATTCCCAAAATGGGATTTACGCTTGCTGGCCCTGAGAGCCAAATCCGCCATAGGCGTAAGCCAGGAAGGCCAAGGCCTGCTGTACGTGGTCTGGGCGCATGATAACTTCGCGCTGCCTTTCCAGCGTTGCTTGCAGGTCAATGACTTTGACTCTGCAAAAGTCCTCGACGAACAGCTCGTTGATAGCTTCAATTTCTTTCTGACGCTCTTCAAGTACGCCGAGGGCGTAGGCTGCGCGGTAGAGCCGCGCAAAGATGGCGATCGGAATCGCAAAAGCGACAATGACTGTCGCCATGCCGAGTAGAGCCGTGCCACTTAAGAACTCGACTCCGCCAGTTGCCAGCTCATGAACGAGCCAGACCAGGATAATCAATCCCATGCCGGCAGCAGTACCGAGACTGAATTGGATGCTATTCGTCTGCATCCGGATGTCCTTGTAGGACTTTTCCGCCTGCTGACGATAGGCCTCGTTGGCACCAGACATGATGTCCAGCGCATCGGTGTCGTGCTCGGACTGGATCCAGTCGATGACGGTTGAAAACCGTTCGTCCTTGGCGTAGTCCTCGCGACCGGCTTCTCTGGCTGCTCTGCAAATTGTTGACAAGATTGACATATTGCACCTCCTAATGTACTGTATGCCGCCCCATTGCGACATATTATACTTCCATTATAGCACAAAAAAGCAAAAATGTCAATAGCAATTATGCTTTTTCGCTAAAAATCCAGAGGTTTTTGCTAAAACTTTAGCGCACCCTGACGCAGAATTGCTGGCTTTTGCCCCGTTAAATCTACAATTGTCGAGGCTGGCTGGTTGCCAGCTGGCTCTCTTACCACTGGCAAACCTGGAAAATACTGCTCTACCTCTGTAAAATCTTTGGCTACTGATAAATCGCGTGGATTGGCAGAAGTCAAAAGTAACGGCCCAGACAGAGGTAAAAGCTGTGCAAACAGCGGAAAATCTGGGATGCGAAGACCGATTTTCTCAAAATGGTCAAAATAGGGATGGGTAAACGCGGGATTTTTCGGCAAAAGCACGGTTAGCGCACCGGGGATATGGGGCTTTACTTTAGTGTCAAACAGTTCACGGTCTGGGATGAGGACGTATCGCTCAAACTCGGAAATACTAGTGGGTACCAGAGTGAAAACTTTGCCAGACTCGATGTCGCGGTTTTTGAGTTTAATCAGTTTTTGGATGCCAGTTTCAGAATTGAGCGATACCGCCAACCCAAAAACCGTCTCGGTGGGCAAGGCTACGATTTCGCCCCGCTGCAAAAGTTTCGCGATTTCTTCAACTTGCATTAGACAACAAAGTTAATTAGCTTAGCCTTGGCTGGTTTGATGACCTTTTTTATGCCGCCTTCAAGGTATTTTGCAACGTTGGCGTCGGCACGAGCGGCTTTCTCGATTAAATCGGCATCTTCTACCGACTCGGCTGACACGGAAACCTTGCCGCGGAGCTTGCCGTTGACCTGAACCATGATTTCGACCTCGTCTTCGGCAAAGTGCTGCTCATCCCAGGTCGGCCAAACGTCGTCTTCGCCCAGCTTCTCCAACATTTCTGAGGCGAGGTGCGGCGCAAACGGCTTCAAAAGTTTTGCCAGTACAGTTAAATCTTCATGGCTGGCACCGACTTTATAGAGTTCATTGACGTATTCCATCAGGCTAGCGACGGCGGTATTGAAACAACGACGATGAAGATCGGTAGTTACCTTTTTGATGGTCTTGTGGCGAATTGCGCCAGTATCGGTGCCGGTAGTAACGCCAGCATCGGTAAAGGTTAGACTCCAACAGCGGTTCAAGAAGCGATAAACCCCGCCAATTGCCTTGGTGTCCCAAGCGGCATCTTGGTCGTACGGACCAATAAACATCTCGTAAGTGCGCAAAGTATCTGCGCCGTACCCCTGATTAATCACATCGAGCGGGTCGATTACGTTACCCTTAGACTTCGACATCTTTTTGCCATCGGGTGCATTGATATAGCCGTTGTAAAGCAGAGTCTTCACCGGCTCGCGGAACGGCAGATACCCCTGGTCGGCGAAAAACTTACACCAGAAACGGATGTAAAGTAGATGCGCTACGGCGTGGTCGCCCCCGACGTAAATATCCGTTGGCGCCCAATAAGCAATATCATCTGCATCCCAAGCGTGATCATTGTCATGCGGTGAAGCATAGCGCCAGAGGTACCAGCTGGAGCAGGCGTAGCCATCGAGCGTATCGGTCTCGCGGGTCATTTCCTCGATTTTGCCAGTTTTTTCGTTCAGTACCTTCACCTTGAGCCAGTCTTCAGCCTTAGCCAGCGCCGAACGACCAGTATTATCTGGCTTGTAATCTGCTACCTCTGGAATCAGGACAGGAAGCTGATCTTCTGGAATTGGGTGTGGCTCGCCGTCTTTATCATAAGCAATTGGAATCGGACAACCCCAGTAGCGTTGGCGTGAAATTAGCCAGTCGCGCATCTTATAGGTTACTTTGCGCTCGCCATAGCCTTTCTCTTTCAGCCAGTCTAGAATCCTCTCACGCATTTCACTGTTCGGCAGGCCAGTAAATTCGCCAGAATTGACCATCTGATTATCCTTGATGACTTCAATAATCGGCAGGTCAAACTTCTCGGCAAACTCGCGATCGCGCTCGTCGTCGGATGGCACTGCCATGATTGCCCCGGTACCATAGCCAGAAAGGACATAATCTGCCACCCAGATTGGAATCTCCTCGCCCGTGGCTGGGTTTTTAGCATAAGCCCCAGTGAAGACCCCAGTCTTCTCCTTATTCTCTTGACGCTCGATCTCAGATTTTTTCATCGCTTCGGCGCAATATTTTTCAACCGCGGCTTTAGCGTTGTCAGAAACGATTTGTTTCACTAGTGGATGCTCTGGCGCTAGGACGAGGAAAGTAGCGCCATAAATCGTGTCTGGACGAGTGGTAAAGACGAGAATACTCTTATCGCCAGTCTCAAACGCAATTTCTGCGCCCTCACTCCGTCCAATCCAGTTCTTCTGCATGGTTTTAATCTTCTCTGGCCAATTCAGGGCATCAACATCTTCCAACAATTCATCGGCGTAATCTGTAATTTTGAAGAACCACTGTTTCATCAGCTTCTTCTCAACCTGTTCGCCACAGCGCCAGCATTTGCCACCTTCGACCTGCTCGTTCGCGAGCACAGTCTGATCTTTTGGACACCACCACTGATAACTCTCCTTGCGATAAGCTAGACCCTTTTTATAAAGCTGCAAGAAGCACCACTGCGTCCAGCGATAATACTCTGGATCAGAGGTATTAATCTCGCGCGACCAGTCAATCGCGAGCCCCAAGCGCTTAGCTTGCTTGCGGAAGTTGTCGATATTAGTCTTGGTTGCAGACTGCGGGGAAATCCCAGTCTTGATTGCGTAATTCTCGGCTGGCAGACCAAAAGTGTCATAGCCAAACGGACGCAAAACGTTCATCTCCTGCTGAGTGTAGAAGCGAGTTAGGACATCAACAATGGTAAAGTTGCGCACGTGACCGACGTGCAAGCCTGCCCCTGAAGGATAAGGGAACATCTCGGCTAGGAACATCTTGGCTTTGCCGTTAGACTTGGCAGTCGGAAGGTCTAGGGCTCTAAAAGTCTCGTTTTCAGCCCAAATTTTCTGCCATTTTTCCTCGATTTTCAGAGGTTCATATCGCTCCATAGCACCTTCCTTTTTCGTGATTTTATGTATCTTTTTATTATATCACCTCTTCACAAAAGTGTAAAGTTGTGCTATAATGTCCAGTAAGTAGTTAATATAAATCATTTTTTAAAAGGAGCATTTAATGCCTGAACCTAAAAAACAGAGTAGCGCTCGCAAAACTGGGCTTCGCCGCAGTCATCTGCGCTTGGAGCTTGCGCGCCGCGTGAACAAGACCTCGACTGTCAAGGCTTTTGAAACTGCGAAAAAGACCCCAAACGTTAAGGTAAAGACCGTCAAGACTAAGACTAGCAAACCTAGCAAAAAGGCGGCGAAGAAATAGCTTATGGCAAGCAATCGGCATTTAGGCAGAATTATCACCCTACAGAGTATTTATGAATACGAGTTTAGGGAAAAGGCGGGCGATGCCACAGCCGACCTTGATAGTATCGTCGCAAAAAATATCAAACCATACGAAAAAGCTCTAGGAGATACAGAGTTTGTCTATGCCCTGAGCCGGAATGTAATGGACCACGCTAAGGAGTTGGACGAGATTTTGCGCCCGATTGCGCCAGAATGGCCAATTTCCGAGATTGCCGCGGTTGACCGTAACGTCCTTCGTATTGGTCTCTATGAACTAAAATTTAGCAATGCCACAGTCCCACCAAAAGTGGCGATCAACGAAGCCGTCGAGCTAGCTAAAGCTTTCGGCTCCGACAGCTCATCCCGTTTCATTAATGGCGTGCTCGGCACAGCCTTTAAACAGCTCGGCTTGGGTGATGATAAGGATTCTAAATCTAATGAACAATCAACCTCAAAACCGAAGGCGCATGCCTCTCGGTCAGATGCGCAGAGCCAGCCAGCCAACCCGACCAGCTCGGACCAGTCAGTTAAATCGGTCGAATCGGCAGGGCAGACCAGCGCCCAGGACTAGCGACACCTCGCGGCGGACGATTCAAGCTGCCCGTCGTCTGAAGGTGCCGGAGGCTCTTCCTACGGAACAGTATAAAGAGTCGCCTTTTTCGCGTATTTTTCGCAAGAAGCCAGTCATCCAAGAAATCGTCCGCGAACCGACTTCTGGTGGCATTGTTTTTCGTCCCACGCGCGATCGCAAAGACATTGAGATTCTGCTTATTCAAGATAGTAAAAATCGCTGGACCATCCCGAAGGGGCATATCGAGCCAGGTGAGACTGCCAAACAAACCGCCGTACGTGAAATCGGTGAAGAATCTGGCCTGCATCACATCTCTGTCTTGACTTGGCTAGGTAAAATCAATTTCAAGTATCGTCGCTTGGATAAGTTAGTCTTGATGACGACCCAAGTCTATCTGGTGCGCGCGCTGGATACTACAGAGACGCCAACTAAAGAGAAGTGGATGAACGGTATCAAATGGTTCAAATTTGCCGATGCTCTAGATGCTATTGAGTACGAAGATATAGAGAAACTAATGCTAATCGCAAAGAAAAAGATACGACAAGGAGAAATCTAAAGATGTATTATAACGTTGGTATGCCGAAGGCAAAACAGCAAGAGTATCAGGACTTTGCTAGAGAACACTTTGGCTTTGAGTTTAATGATATTTCACTATTCATCACGGCTTTAACGCATAAAAGCTATGCACATGAGCATAAAATTTTAGGTTCTCACAACGAGCGCTTGGAGTTCCTAGGCGATGCCATCTTGGAGGTGGTGACTTCGGACTACCTCTTTCGCAACTACAGCTTGCCGGAGGGGATTATGACCGGCCTGCGTTCGGCGCTGGTTAATACGGAGTCGATTGGTGATGCTAGCGAAAAATTAGGCTACCTTAAGCTTACGCGTTTAGGGCACGGCGAAGGCTCTCGGACGGTTGACCATGCTCACCCTAAGTTTCATGCGGACTGCTTTGAAGCCGTGGTGGGGGCAATCTATCTCGATCAGGGCTATAACACCGCCTTGCAATTTATCAATAAACATATTATCGTGAAGCTGCCAGAGATTCTAGAGAATGAAACTTGGCGCGATCCAAAATCTCTCCTCCAGGAGATTAGCCAGCGACTCTACACCGAGAGCCCAATCTATCAGCTAGTAACCATGAGCGGTCCAGACCATGACCGGAGTTTCACTATGCGGGTGATAGTCAACGGTATAGTCTATGGCATCGGCTCTGGGCATTCTAAGCAAGACGCCACTATTCGCGCTGCACAAGTCGCCGTGCGGAGACTCAAAGATGAGGGCCTCTACAAGCCAAAAGTTTTCAAAAAGATTAAATCTGTGTAATACTAAAAATCCCCCTCAGCTACGAGGGGGATATTTGATGCTGATTAAGCTTCAGCTGGAGCAGTTGCTTCGGCTGGGGCTTCTTCCGCAGGGGCCTCTTCTTTTGGCTGGTTCTTGCGGAGCTTGTCGGCGTGCTTGGCCTTGGTGTGTTTAGCGAGTGGCTCTTTCACCCATTTTGGCAGAGCAATCTTGTTTGCCTTCAAGATGCGGATTACACGAGTCGATGGCTGCGCGCCGTTCTTGAGGTAAGTTTCAAGTTTTTCTTTATCCAAGGTTGTTTCCTTGGTGGCTGGGTTGTAGTTGCCGACCTCAGCTACGACACGCCCAGAGAGGGGATGACGCTGCGCTTCTTGGACGACTATCCGGTACGTTGGGTAATGCGACCGGCCATTACGCTGCATACGAATTGCTAGCATATTTCTCCTTAATTATTTAATTCTTTTATTGTATCATAAACTTCTGAGAAAATCAACAGCTCCCACTAGGTGGGAGCCTTATAAGAGGGAAGTTGGTAAACCCCTGGTCGGGGCGGTTACGTTTTTAGAACTTAATAAGCTCGTGCTTATTCAGTAAATAGCAGAGCCTGGCGATTTCTTCCGGCTCCGCGTGGAGCAAGCAGATATTCCAGGTCAGATAGCCAACGGCTATGTCGCCGACCCAAATCGGCGTTGCGACGGCCGCAATCCGAAAGCAGTTTGGCGCGCCCGTGTTGACACGATAGACCAGCTTGGTTGTCTGTCCAGCACCTTCGCGCTGATAAATAATCTCATGCGCACGCTGGAGCGTCTCATCGTTATGCTGCATGTTCAGTGCCAGGTCGTACGGCAGAATCGGAACATCGTTGATGTCGGTGATGTTCAGCTCGACGCCACGGTGGCAGTCCCGCACCTTGGGGAACAGGCAAAAGGCCTCGCTCTCCAGCTGGAGAACTGTATAGACATTGTCTTTGGGGAGATAAGTCCCCAGGTGGTTCTTCGGGAAGTCGACGGGTGCCAAACGGTTATTCTTGTCGATTGTGTACATCTTAAACCCTCCTAAAAAGTTCTAGCTACACACCCTGTAGCTCATTTGGGACAGGGCCGAATTGCCCTGTCCTTTCATTATAGCACAAAAATCCAGAAAAGTCAATGCTTTACATCGGGGGACGCTTATGCTATAGTAAAAATATAACTTTAACACCGGAGAAATCATGTCAACCATTGACCAACAATTCGTAGAATATATAGTTAAGACCTTAGTAAACAACCCAGATAAAGTCACCGTCGAGCGCACCATTGATGAAAAGGGCGTTTTGCTTGAATTGACCGTAGATGCAGAAGATGTCGGTCGCGTGATTGGCCGTCGCGGGGTTACTGCTCAGTCTATTCGCACCCTGCTCCGTGCTCTTGGCACCAAGAACGATGCCCGTTATAATCTAAAGATCGTCAACACTGATAACGGTGAGGCTGCTCACTCTGCTAGCTCTACCCCAGCCCCTTCCGCCGAGGAGGCTCCAGTCGCCGAAGAGCCTGCGGGTGAATATGGTGAAGACGACATTGAAGAATCCGAAGCGTCCGACCTCGCCGATCGCACACGCGCCGAGCTTGCCGAGATGGACGATCTCGATATCTAATTTTATCAAAAATCCCCATTGACATTTACATAATGCTCGTGCTATAATAAATACAGTTGTAAATGGACAACGAGCTACTTACTGCGAGCAGCTTACACAAAATAAGTTGAGAGCCTTATCCGTTCAAAAAGCCGCCCCCTTTGGCTAGAGGCGGTTTTTTGGTATTGCAAATTATTTTTTCCTGTGCTACAATTGAATACAAGAAGTAGTGTGTCATGTTTTTGTGGAAGTTTTTCGCTGTGGCGGGACGAAAGGCTAGAAATGTGACAGAAAATCTTCGGCGCTGCGAACTCTATTTATCTAGACACACGGTAGAGTTCGGAAGATATCAACTTATATAAGAGGTAACAAGTGAGTACTGCAAAAACAGTAAAAAACTCTGGTCGTGTCTTCTTCACCGAAGGCGACCAAGCGCTCCCGATTCCTGACTTGATTAGCCATCAGAAGGAGTCCTGGAACGACTTTATCAACTCCGGCCTGCGTGAGGTCTTCAATGAACTCAACCCGATTGACGACTACACGGGCGCCAAAATGTCTCTCCGTTTTAAGGACTACAAGTTCGACGAACCAGAGATGAACGAACACGATGCAAAGCGCAACCTTTTGACTTACGAAAGTCAGTTGAACGTCCTGGTCGAGCTCGAAAACAAAGCCACCGGCGAGAAGAAGGAACAAGAAATCTTCTTCGGCAAATATCCTTGGATGACCGACCGTGCTACCTTCATTATCAACGGTACTGAACGCGTAGTGGTCTCCCAGTTGATTCGCTCTGCCGGTGTGTTCTTCACTGCCGATCGTATTGGCGAGCGTAATTATTACGGCGCTAAGGTGATTCCAGGTCGTGGCGCTTGGCTTGAGTTTGAAACCGCCACGAGTGGTGCGATTTACGTCAAGATTGACCGTCGTCGCAAGATTCCAGTCACCACGTTGCTCCGTGCTCTCGGTATTTCGAAGAAAACCGAGATTAAAGACGCTTTCAAAGACATTGATAATGGTGAGATTAGCTATATTGACGCTACTCTCGACAAAGACACGACTGCCGGCCAGTCTGAAGCCCTAATCGAAGTTTACCGCAAGCTCCGCCCAGGTGATCTTGCCACGGTCGAAAACGCTAAATCGATGATTGAGCGTACCTTCTTTGACTATAAGCGTTATGATTATTCTCGCGTTGGTCGTTTCAAGCTTAATCAGCGTCTTGGTTTTGATACACCAAACGTCTCTCAGAACCGCACGCTCCAGATGAAAGATTTGATTGCAATTATCTCTGAGATTATCCGTCTAAACAACACTCAGGATCCAGCCGACGACATCGACTCACTATCGAACCGTCGCATTAAGCTCGTAGGCGAGCTCGTTCAGCGCCAGTTCCGCCTCGGTATGCTTCGTCTCCAGCGCAATATTCTCGACCGCATGTCGATGATTGCCGCCGAAGATGCTACGCCAAATCAGCTCATCAACCCACGCCCGGTCACTGCAGCCGTCAAAGAGTTCTTCTCTTCCTCTCAGCTTTCGCAGTTGATGGACGAGACCAACCCATTCTCTGAGCTGGCGCACAAGCGTCGTCTCTCTAGTATGGGTCCTGGTGGTCTGACTCGTGAGCGCGCTGGTTTCGATGTGCGTGATACCCACCCTACTCACTACGGTCGTATCTGTACGGTTGAGACTCCAGAAGGTGGCAACGTCGGTCTCGTACTCAACCTTGCTACTTATGCCCGCATTAATGAATATGGCTTCATTGAAGCTCCTTACCGTGTTGTGAAAGATGGCAAGGTCACGGACGAAGTCGTCTATGTCGATGCTGCGCAAGAGATGGATATGGTTATCGCCGACACTTCCGCTCAGCTCGATAAAGACGGTAAATTTGTTGACGCGCGTGTCTCTGCCCGTGTCAAAGGTGCACCAACTCAGGTTGAATCTAGCCGTGTTACGCACATGGATGCCGCGCACAAGGAAATTCTCGGTGTCTCTGCTAGCTTGATTCCGTTCGTAGAGAAAAACCGTGTTGACCGTTCTCTCATGGCCTGCGCCATGCAGAAACAGGCCGTACCTCTGCTCCGTCAAGATAATCCAGTTGTCGGTACTGGTATCGAAGGCGAAGTCGCCAAAAACACCTCTCAGCTCATCATGGCTGAAGATGACGGTGAAGTCGAAAAGGCTGATGGTGTCTCCGTCATTGTCAACTATAAGAAACTCGGTAAGAAAGAATACAAGCTTACCCACTTCGAGATGACCAACGATTCTCGCTGTTATAATCAGCGCACTATCGTGGCTCGTGGCCAGAAAGTCAAGAAGGGCGATACGCTCATCGAGGGTGCTTCTATTCACAACTCTGAGTTGGCGCTTGGTCGCGACTTGCTCGTAGCTTTCATGCCGTGGCGCGGTTACAATATGGATGATGCTATCGTCATTTCTCGTCGCCTAGTTGAGGACGATACTTTGACCTCAATCAATATCCGCGACTTCGACGTAGAAGTTCGTGATACGAAGCTTGGCCCAGAACAGGTTACGCGCGATATTCCAAACGTTTCTGAGCACTCTCTACGTCATCTTGGTGAAGACGGCATCGTGACAGTTGGTTCTGAAGTTTCCGCTGGCGATATTCTCGTCGGTAAGATTACGCCAAAAGGTGAACAAGAACTCTCTTCTGAAGAGCGTTTGCTCCGTGCCATCTTCGGTGAAAAGGCTAAGGATGTGCGCGATACTTCTGTTCGGATGTCTGGTGCTGCCACTGGTAAAGTGATTGATGTTCGCATCTATACTCGCGAGCAAGGTCACGAGCTTAAGGCTGGCGTCCTGATGCAAATCAAAATCTTCGTTGCCGAAATGCGCAAGATTCAGGTCGGCGATAAGATGTCTGGTCGCCACGGTAACAAGGGTGTGGTCTCCCGCATCCTCCCAGTAGAAGATATGCCATTCATGGAAGACGGTACTCCAATTGATGTATTGCTCTCACCAATGGGCGTGCCTTCTCGTATGAACCTCGGTCAGCTTTATGAAATTCACCTTGGTATGGCTGCGCGCGCCCTTGGCTACAAGGTCGCCACTCCATCCTTCAACGGCGTTTCCGACGAAACTATCTCTGAAGAGCTTGAAAAAGCTGGCTTCAACCGTGACGGTCGCGTCCAGCTTTACGACGGCTTCACCGGTGAGCCATTCAATGAACGCACCTCTGTTGGTGTGATGCATATGCTTAAGCTTCATCACATGGTGGATGACAAGATTCACGCTCGTTCGACTGGTCCGTACACCATGGTGACTCAGCAGCCACTCGGTGGTAAGGCACAGAACGGTGGTCAGCGCTTCGGAGAAATGGAAGTCTGGGCACTTGAAGCTTATGGTGCTGCTACTACCCTCCAGGAAATGCTTACTATCAAATCCGATGACGTTTACGGTCGTGCTAAAGCTTACGAATCTATCATCAAGCGTGAACCAATCGAAGGTCCAAAGCTCCCAGAAGGCTTTAACGTTCTCGTCAAGGAACTTCAAGGCCTCGGTCTCAAGGTTGACCTGCTCGACCATGGTGAAGGCTCTGATGCTTCCGCTGTCATTGAAAAGACCTCTCGCGAGATTGAGAAGACTCAAGATGATAGCTTGATTTACGAGCAACACAAAGAAGAAACTAAAATCGATATGGACAACATCAGCGATGAAGATGTCGCCGAGGTTGTCGATGACGATGAAGATATGCAAATTAAAACTGAGGAAGACGAAGAAGGAACCGTCGACCTCGGAGAGGAGTTCTAATCATGGCTTGGATGGACAACTTTATCTCAGCCTCTGACTTCGATTCAATTCGTTTAAGTGTCGCCTCTGCAGAAGACATCTTAAACTGGAGCTATGGCGAAGTCACCAAACCAGAAACGATCAACTATCGAACTCAGAAACCTGAGCGTGATGGTCTTTTCTGCGAACGCATCTTCGGTCCAACCAAAGATATTAATCCGCACGACGCCAAGATTAAAAATGTGCGTCTGCGCGAACAAGCAGTTGATAAAGACGGCAATCTCGTTACAAAATCAATCGCACGTCGCGAGCGTATGGGTCACATCACCCTTGCCGCTCCAGTCGCCCACGTCTGGTTTATGCGGGGCACCCCTAGCTCAATCAGCCTGCTACTTAATCTAACGGTTAAGAACATCGAAAAAGTAGTCTATTTTGCAGGTTATTTGATTGTTAGCTCGGATGATGATAAAATCAATCAAGCTCTGACCGAGTTAGATGCCCAGACCGACGCTGCTCGCTCAGCTATCAAACTTCGCTATGAGAAGGCGGCCGAAGAAGAAAACGCCGACACTAAGGCATTAGCCGAACAAGAAAGCAAAGAACTTGACGATCTTAATGCCGACTATGCCTCTAAGAAGTCGATTTTGCAGGGTCTTCATAAGGGTGCAGTCATTTCAGAGGTAGATTATCGTAACCTCCCTGAAGAATACGAAGATTTGATTGAAGTTCGCATGGGCGCAGAAGCGATTAAGCAGCTGCTCGATGAAATCGACACTGATAAGATGATCGAAGAACTGACCGCCGAAGCTGAAGAAGCTAAAGGTCAGAAAGAGAAGAAGATTACCAAGCGTCTGAAACTCCTTGAGGGGCTCAAGAACGCTGGCATCAAGCCTTCAGACCTCGTTCTGACGGTTATCCCAGTCATTCCTCCAGATCTTCGTCCGATGATCTCGCTTCCTGGTGGCCGTTTCGCGACTTCAGACTTGAACGACCTTTATCGTCGCGTCATCAACCGTAACAACCGTCTGAAGAAACTCATCGAGCTTAATGCCCCAGAGGTAATCTGCCGCAACGAGAAACGCATGCTCCAAGAAGCTGTGGATGCCTTGATCGACAACTCTGCCTCGCATGCTCATTCCGCACAGAGCACTAATGGTCGTCGCAAGCTGAAATCCCTTTCTGATCTTCTTAAAGGTAAACAGGGTCGTTTTCGCCAGAACCTACTTGGTAAGCGCGTTGACTACTCTGGTCGCTCCGTCATTGTGGTCGGTCCAGAGCTCAAGCTCAACGAATGTGGCCTACCAAAGCAGATGGCACTCGAATTGTTTAAGCCATTTGTAATTAGTTGGTTGATGGAACATGAGAAATGTGCCAACATCCGTTCTGCCACCCGTATGATTGAAGCTGGTGAGACTGCTGTTTGGGATGCGCTCGATGAGGTAATCAAGGGCAAATATGTCCTACTAAACCGCGCTCCATCTCTTCACCGTCTCTCTATCCAGGCCTTCCAGCCAAAGTTGATTGATGGTAAGGCGATTCAGCTCCACCCACTCGTCGCCTCTGGTTTCAACGCCGACTATGATGGTGACCAGATGGCCGTCCATCTTCCACTCTCGGAGGATGCTCAGCGTGAAGCTCGTGAGTTGATGTCTGCTGGACACAACCTCTTGAAGCCGGCCGATGGCGCACCAGTGCTTGCTATCTATCAGGATGTCGTGCTTGGCATCTATTACCTCACCTATGATAAGCCTGGTACCGCAAAAGATTCCATCCA
Organism: Candidatus Saccharimonadota bacterium; assembly: GCA_017480095.1. Lineage (GTDB taxonomy): Bacteria > Patescibacteriota > Saccharimonadia > Saccharimonadales > Saccharimonadaceae > Nanosyncoccus. The sequence goes on along the minus strand of JAFVBG010000003.1, from coordinate 211,859 downwards.
CCCATTCTCTTCCATCTACGAAGCAGAAATGGCCTACGACCAGGGCCTCATTCACTTGCAAACCCCAATTCGCGTGTTCGCAAAGAAGGAAATCCGTGATACTACTCTCGGCCGTGTCATCTTCAACGAAGTCTTGCCAGAGGATTATCCATTTGATAACTCCGTTCAGACCTCGAAACAACTCAAGAAGGTCATGGCTAATATCTTTGATATGTATGGCGCAGAGAAGATGGTCGAAATCGCCGATAAGGTGAAAAACCTCGCCTTTGAATATGAGACGATTGCCTCCGTTTCTACAGCTAAGGATGATTACCCAACCTATCCAGAAATCCAAGATTTCATTGCTGAAGGTGATGGTAAGACCGCAGAAATCCAAGAACAGTTTGACGAAGGTCTCCTCACTGAGGAGGAGCGTTATCAGTTGACCGTAAAGAACTGGCGTGATATTGACAAAAAGATTTCCGATTTCCTGAAGGAAAAGCTTTCTGACATGGATACTGACATCGCCGTGATGACCAACTCTGGTGCTCGTGGTAGCGTTTCTAACATTAAGCTCGCTTCAGCCGAAATTGGTATCATGGTCGATATTAACAACAACGAGATCGAGCTTCCAGTCAAGAGTTCTTACAAGAAAGGTCTAAACACCCTCGAATCCTTCATCGCAACGCGAGGTGCACGTCAGGGTCAGGTCTCTACGGCTCTCCGTACTGCCGACTCTGGTTACCTCACTCGTCGTCTCGTCGATGTTGCACAGGACGTATTTACGACCGACGAAGAAGCAGAAGATCCAGGCTTCACTATCTATAAATCCGAAACTGAACAGACTGGTATCGACTTCGCACTTCGCGTCGCTGGCCGTTATACTGCCGAGCCAATTCCAGGCTACCTCGGTGCCGATGAACTCATCACTAGCGAAATGGCTGCTCAGCTTGAAGCTGATGATAACATTGAATCCGTCAAGATTCAGTCCGTCCTTACTACGACCGCTGTCCATGGCGTCCCACGCAAGGCTTATGGTATCGATATGTCCACTCGTGAGCTCGTAGCCGCTCATCAGCCAGTCGGCGTGATTGCTGCCCAGTCTCTCGGTGAGCCGGGTACTCAGCTGACGCTTGATACAAAACACGGCTCTGGTGTGGCTGGTTCTGGTGAAATTGCTCGTGGTCTTCCTCGTGTGGAAGAGCTTCTTGAAGCCCGTTCGCCAAAAGGTCAGGCTTGGATTGCGCCAGTCGCTGGTGTTGTCGAAGCTTGGGAAGATAATAACCACTACATCGTTCAGATTACCCCATCTTCTGGTGAAACCACTCGTATTGAGCTTGATGGTCGTAAGCCAAAAGTCAAAGATGGTGCTAGTGTCAAGACCGGCGATGTCATCGCCGCTAAGGCTAAGGGCGCCGAGCCAATCATTGCGCCATATGATGGTAATGCCCAACTTGTGGACGGCGCAATCGTCTTAGTTGCCAGCTCGAATGGCCCGGTCCGGATTGAGATTCCTGGTACGGCAGAGCTTGTAGTGAAGAGTAATGACTCCGTCGAAGCTGGCGACCGTCTCACGGCTGGTTCTTTGAACTTGCAAGACCTCTTGAAGTACAAGGGCCGTGAGGAGACTGCGCGCTACATCATGAATGACGTCATGAGCGTGTATGCGGCTCAGGGGCACGAGATTTCCTCGAAGCACCTTGAGATTATCGTCCGCCAGATGTTCTCGCGCGTTATCATTGATGAAGCAGGCGATTCTGACTTTGTCCCAGGAGACATTATCAGTTCGGCCGCCGTCCAGGACGCCAATAACGAGTTAACCGCCAAAGGCAAACAGCCAGCAGGCTACACTCCGTTATTGCTTGGTATCACGAAGGTCTCGATTTGGTCTGACTCCTTCCTGTCGGCTGCATCCTTCCAGGATACAACTCGTGTACTTATCAACTCCGCCATCACTGGTCGCGTTGATCATCTCCACGGCTTGAAGGAAAATGTCATCATCGGTCGCAAGATTCCAGTAGGAACCGGCGCTGAACCATTAGCCGAATCCACTTCTAATGGCCCAACTGAAGAGGATATTGCCGAAGCGTAAAACCCAAAAGCATATCAAAGAATAGGCGGAAAAATTCCTAGCTAGTAGCTAGGAATTTTTTCTAGGCTGGATTTCACGTTAAAATTACAACGCTGGACTAGCGTTGTAATTTTAACATAGTGAATCCACCATCTTTGATATGTTTTGGGTTTTATGCCTTGCATTTCTTCTCTAGTTGTGCTATAATGAAAAGGTATATACTAACAAGTAGGACGTATAGACACTAGACGCAAGGCGTAAGTCGCGGAAGTAGCTACCGCGAGACTGCCCAAAAGTCTAGTTTCTGTAATGTCTAAATAAAGGAAAGGAAACAGATGCAAGTCATCTTAGGCACCAAGATTGGTATGACCCAGATCATCGGCAAAGATGGTGTAGTTACCCCTGTAACTATCCTTCAAGCTGGCCCAGCCACAGTGACTCAGATTAAAACCACCGAAACCGATGGTTATAACGCTGTGCAGCTAGGATACGGTCAGGGTAAGAATCTGAGCAAGGCGGTTTCCGGCCATGTAAAAAAGGCTGGAGAGGACTTTTCACCAAAAGTTCTAAAAGAGTTCCGGATCGAAAAAGAACCAGAAGCAAAAGCTGGGGATGTTTTGACCGTAGAACAATTTAATATCGGCGACAAAGTTACCGTCACCGGTATCTCCAAAGGTAAAGGCTTTGCCGGTACGGTTAAACGCCACAACTTCAATGAAGCGCGCAATACCCACGGCTTTAAGGGTAACATTCGCAAGGTCGGTTCTATCGGCTCGATGTATCCTCAGAAAGTCTTTAAAGGCAAGCGTATGCCTGGTCGGATGGGACATGACCAAGTCACCGTCAAAAATCTCGTCGTCGCTTATATCGACAAAGAGAACAACCTATTAGGTTTGAAGGGCGCAGTTCCTGGCCCGAAAAAGGGAATCGTAACCGTCGAGGGAAAGGAGTAATATGGCAGAATTAAATAATGACATCTTCGGTCTCTCCGTCGAAAATCACGAACTTATTAAAACCGCTTACGACGCTTATCTTGCTAACAGTCGTAGCTCTCATGCTAAGACTTTGAAGCGTGGCGAAGTGCGTGGTGGTGGTAAAAAACCATGGAAGCAGAAAGGTACTGGTCGCGCTCGTTTTGGTTCGACTCGCAACCCAATCTGGCGTCATGGTGGTGTCGCCTTCGGTCGCACCGGTGAAGAAAACTTCACCAAGAAACTTTCAAAGACCAGCAAACGTGTTGCTATTCGCCAGGCTCTCAGCCTTCAGAATGCCGCTAAGCAGGTTTTGACCATTAAAGATTTCAAGATTACTGATGGTCGTACGAAAGAAGCTGTAAAAAATCTTGAAGCCGCAAAAGCAAATCTCGACTCGAAGATTCTATTAGTTCTTCCGGAGAAGGATGAGCTTACTCTGCGCGCAACTAATAATCTCAACAACGTCAAAGTTGTTCGTCCTACTTATCTTAATGTTTTCGACATCTTGAATGCTGATCAGATTGTTATCTCTGAAAAAGCCATAAAAGAACTCGAAAGCTGGCTGCTCGGAAAGGAGGAGGCATAATGTTGAAGTTTACCCCAATCCTGACTGAGTATTCCTACTCTCAAGTCAAAGACCGAGTTTATATGGTTAAGGCTGAGGCAGTATCAGAGAAAATCTCTAAGATTTCCTTGAAAGCTGCGCTTGAGAATCAATACAATGTCAATATCGAGAGTATTCGTATTTCTAATCGCAAGGGTAAAGCTATGCGTTTCTCCCGTGGTCGTCATGCCTATCCTGGCATCACTCATCACCGTGATCAGAAAATCGTTTACGTTACCGTAAAAGAAGGCCAGCGTCTCCCATTCTTCGATGAATACGAGAAGGCTGTTGCCGAAGCCGATGCTGCCGAGAAGAAGGCAGAGGAAAAAGAAGCTAAAAAAGCTGACAAGAAAGCTGAAAAAGCTGAGAAGTCCGCAAAGACCGCCGAGAAGAAAGCCGACAAGGCGGAAAAGAAAGGAACTAAGTAATGGCTATTAAGGCATATCGCCCTACTACCCCTGCTCAGCGCCAGAAGACGACTCAAGACTTCGATGGTATCACCACTCGCAAGCCGCTCAAGTCGCTCACTCGCGCTAAAAAACAGCAGGCTGGTAAGAATAATCAGGGCCGCATCACTGTCCGCCATCGTGGCGGTGGTGTCAAGCGTCATTATCGTATCTTGACGCACAATCTACCAAAGAACTTGACTTTTGCGGTCGAGGAAATTGAATATGATCCAAACCGCAGCGCTCGCATCGCTCGTGTGAAGGATACTAACGGTGTTTACTACTATGTGATCGCCGATACCAATATGACTAAGGGTTCTACCTTCAAGACTGGCGACGAAGCTCCAGTTGAGACTTCTAATCGCATGAGCCTTGAAATGATCCCAGTCGGTACTTTCGTCTATGCAATTGAGCTCACCCCAGGTCGTGGTGCCCAGATGGTCCGCGCTGCTGGTTCGTCTGCTCAGCTTATGGCTAAGGAGAACGGCTACGCCACTTTGAAGCTCCCTTCTGGTGAAATGCGCCGTGTCCTATTGACCTGTGAAGCTACCATTGGTACCGTCGGCAATATCCAGCACCAGAACGTGAAGATTGGTGCTGCCGGTCGCAAGCGCCGCAAAGGCATTCGCCCAACCGTTCGTGGTGTTGTGATGAATGCTACGGATCACCCACACGGTGGTGGTGACGGTGGCCGTCACGGTTCTGGTAAAGCTCCACGTACTCCATGGGGCCAGTTGACACTTGGTTATCGTACCCGTCATAATAAGCAAACTAATAAATATATCGTGCGCACTCGCCACGAAGGAAAGAGGAAATAATGTCACGCAGCCTGAAAAAAGGTCTCTTTGTAGACTACAAACTGCAGAAAAAGGTGGCAGCCCTCTCCGCCGACGATCGCACCGTTATCAAGACTTGGGCTCGCCAATCTACTATCTCTCCAGAGATGGTTGGTCGTACGATTGCCGTCCATAACGGTCATCTCCACATTCCAGTCTTTGTGACTGAGAATATGGTCGGACATAAGCTCGGCGAGTTTGCTCCAACTCGTAAATTCCGCCGCCACGGTGGCAAGAAAGCAGCTGAAGCTGCTGCTGCGAAAGGAGCTAACTAATGGCTGAAACCTATTTCGCACATGCATATATTAAAGGCATCGACTCGATGCCACGCAAGACTAACATTGTTGCTAGCCTTGTCCGTGATCGTTACGTCGAAGACGCCCGTGAGATTCTGAAGAATACCCCACGCCGCGCCGCTCGTCCAGTTCTGAAGGCTATTGAATCTGCTACGGCTAACTTGCTAGACAAGAACAAAGATGTCTCGCTCGATACGAAGTCTATTCGCATCGCTCGTATCTCTGTTACTGCTGGCACTCGTATCCGTCGCTATGTTCCAGCTTCACGTGGTCGCGCCTTACCATTTGAAAAAATCTCCAGCAACATCTTCGTCGAAGTCGCTGGTGATGAAAAAGTTAAGAAGGCAGAGAAGGAGGACAAGTAATGGGACAGAAAGTTAACCCAGTCTCTTATCGTCTTCAAATCAGCAAAGATTGGTCTTCCAAATGGTTTACCAAAAAGGCAGACTTCCGTCACTGGCTCGTTGAAGATGTCAAGATTCGCGAGACCATCGAAAAACGTTTCGAGGCTCGCCCGACGATTGCAAAGATTAACATTGAACGTAGTGCAAACCTTACCACTATCACGATTCTCACCGCCAAAGCTGGTGCCGTGATTGGTAAGCAGGGTGCTGGTATCAACGAGCTCAAGAAGGAACTTGAGAAATTCGTTTCCACCCCAGTACGTTTGAACGTTGAAGAAATTAAAAAACCAGAACTAAACGCCAAGCTCGTCGCTGAAAACATTGGTTTTCAGCTCGGCAAACGCATGAACTTCCGTCGTGCTACCAAGATGGCTGCTCAGTCCACCATGACTGCTGGGGCTAAAGGTATCCGTATTGAGGTGGCTGGTCGTCTCAATGGTGCAGAAATGTCTCGCCGCGAGAAATTGATTGAGGGTTCCGTTCCTCTACACACTCTCCGCGCCGATATTGACTTCTACTGTCATCACGCTAAGACGATTGCCGGTATCGTAGGCGTAAAGGTCTGGATCTACAAGGGGGAGAAGTAATATGGCTATTCTATTACCAAAGAAAACTGCCCACCGCAAAGTTCGTATCGGTAAAAACAACGGTGTAGCCACCCGCTGCAACTATGTAGCATTTGGTGACTATGGTCTAATGTCGCTCGACAATGAGCGCGTGACTAGTCGCCAGATTGAGGCGGCTCGCCAGGCGATTACTCGTTACATTAAGCGTGGTGGTAAAATCTGGATTCGCATCTTCCCGCATACTCCAGTTACTAAGAAGCCACTCGATGTGAAGATGGGTGGTGGTAAAGGTGAACCACAGTTCTTCGTCGCTAAGGTTAAAGCTGGTACTGTAATGTTCGAGCTGGCCGACGTGACTGAGGAGCAGGCTAAAGAAGCTCTTCGCCTCGCCTCCCATAAACTCCCGGTTCGTTGTAAAATTATTAAAAGAGAGGAATTCTAATTATGGCAAAGACCTTGATTGGTATTGTTACCTCTGACAAGCGTGACAAAACCATTACCGTCTCCATCGCGAGCCGTGAAACCCATCCTCTTTATCGCAAGCAGTACACGAAGACTCGTAAATACACTGCTCATGATGAAAAGAATGATGCTCGTATTGGTGACAAAGTCGAAATCGTCGCCTGTCGTCCATTCTCAAAGACCGTAACTTTTAACCTAGTGAAGGTCATTGAGCGCTCGCACGGCACCGTCGAATTGAAGCAGGATGTCAATGAAGTTGAGCTACCTGAGAAGGTTGGCGCAGACGAGGTTGCTGCTTCAGAAGAAGGAGAAAACTAATATGATCCAACAGGAAACTAGATTAAAAGTCGCTGACAACAGTGGCGCCAAGGAACTTGGTGTAATCCGTGTCCTCGGTGGCACCCGCGCGCGCTATGCTCGTGTTGGTGATGTTGTGACCGCTAGCGTTAAAGACGCTTCCCCTACGGGTGGCGTCAAGAAAAAAGCCGTTGTTCGTGCCGTCATCGTTCGCACTCGCCAGCAAATTCGTCGCCCAGATGGCTCAACCATCCGTTTTGACGATAATGCTGCCGTTCTGATTAACGACGACAAGACCCCTAAGGGTACACGTGTCTTCGGTCCAGTTCCACGTGAACTGCGTGAACTCGGATATACTAAGATTATCAGCTTAGCTCCGGAGGTACTATAATGACTGCAAAGATTAAAACCGGTGATACCGTTAAAATTATTGCAGGTAGCTTTAAGGGTGAAACTGCAAAAGTAACAAAGGTTCTTCCAGCTGAAAACAAGGCGATTCTGGATAAGTTCTGTGATAAAGAACGTCATCTTTCTCGTCGAGCAGCTGCCGCTAACGGTGGCGCTACTACGAAAACCGTCTTCGCTGGTATCGACCTTTCAAACCTCAAGTTCGTAGAACGCAAAGAGGAAAAAGCTAAGAAGGCTACCAAAAAGGAGGGTAAGTAATGAGTGAATATACCCCAAGACTAAAAGAGCTTTATCAGAAGGAAATCGTCAAAAAGCTCGAAAAAGAGCTGAAGCTTGAAAACGTCAACCAAGTGCCAAAGCTTGAGAAGGTAATTGTCAGCTGTGGCGTTGGTAAAAAGCGTGAAGATAAGCGCTTCACCGAGACCGTCGAGCTCACTCTTGCGAAGATTACGGGTCAGGCTACCACCGCTCGTCTCGCCAAGAAGTCGATTGCTACCTTCAAAATCCGCAAAGGCATGGGTGCGCCAGTCGGTTATCTCACTACTTTGCGCAATGATAAAATGTATGAGTTCGTTGATCGCCTGATCAACATCGCTCTGCCACACGTTCGTGATTTTCACGGTGTCTCTCGCACTGCGTTTGACGCCAATGGTAACTACAACCTCGGTCTCAAGGAGCAGACTGTCTTCCCAGAAATCACTTTCGAGGATGCCTCTGTCCTTCATGGTCTGGAAGTTACGTTCGTAATTAAAAACGGTTCTAAAGAAGGGAGTACCAAGTTGCTAGAGCTATTTGGTATGCCGTTCGAGAAGGAGGAAAAGTAAATGGCTAAGAAATCAGCTGTCCTCCGTGACGAAAAACGGCAAAAAATGTATGACAAGTATAAAGCGAAGCGTGCCGAATTGAAAGCTGCTGGCGACCTCGAAGGCCTGCAGAAGCTTCCACGCAATAGCTCGCCTACTCGTCTAAAGAATCGTGATATGTTGGATGGCCGTCCACGTGGCTATATGCGCCGCTTCGGTCTTTCCCGTATCAATTTCCGTGAAAAAGCAAGCAAGGGGGAAATCCCTGGTGTAACTAAGAGTAGCTGGTAGGAGAAAGGAGCAAGAATATGTCATTACAATCTACTGATCAAATCGCAGACTTGATTACGCGTATTCGTAACGCCGCGATGGTAGGTAAGACCGAAATTCGTGTCCCAACCTCCAAGCTTAAAGTTGCGGTAATCGAAGTCTTGAAAAAATCTGGCTACATTGCCGATTACGACCTCGAAAAAGGCACTCCACGTGATACACTTCACGTCGTAATTGCCGCCGAAGGTGAACCAATCCGCTTTAGCGAAATCACCAAGGTCTCAAAACCAGGTCGCCGCGTCTATACTTCGATGGAAGAGATTCCGGTAATCAAATCTGGTCGTGGTATCGTCATCATCAGCACTTCTAAAGGCTTGATGACTGGTCAAGAAGCTAAGAAAGCTCGTCTTGGCGGCGAAATCATCGCGAAGGTCTGGTAAAATCAAAAAATCCCCATCTGGGGATTTTTTGATGCTTTACATTTACGATATTTCGTGGTAAAATAAAAGAACAAAGACCATCACGGGTTATTTTTATGAGTGCAATTATAAACAAGGCCGAAACCACCGACACTGTATCCGTCACCGTCCCAACTTTCTCGCCAGAGGAAGTAGTTGTGGATGCTTTGCGTTCGACTAAAACCACACTTTCTAAGTTTTATCGCAAGGTCCATAATATCGTTTGGCGAGTTGTCAAGCGAAGCTTCGATATTCTATTTTCTGGCATCATGCTAATTATGCTCGCGCCGGTTTTTGTCGTAGTGGCAGTTCTGATTAAGCTCGATGACGGCGGTCCAGTCTTCTTTCGCCAAGTTCGCACTGGGCGCAAGGGGAAGACGTTCAAAATCGTTAAGTTTCGCACTTGTCGTGTAGATAACGATGTCCATGACGTCAAATCTGCCGATGCTCATACTAAGATTGGTAATCTCTTGCGTAAGACCAGCATTGACGAGCTACCTCAGCTTTGGAACATCTTCAAAGGGGAGATGAGCTTTGTCGGTCCGCGCCCATGGATTACGGACTACTATGAGAACATGACCGCAGCTCAACGCGAACGTACTAGCGTCCGCCCAGGCATGACAGGTTTAGCTCAAGTCAACGGTCGTAATGCACTTTCGATTTTCGATAAAATCGGCTATGATTTGGAATATGTCGATCGTTATGGTCTTCGCGAAGACGTCAAGGTATTCACCTTGACGGTCAAGTCATTACTTGGCAAAGATAATAATTCAGTGGTGGATGCAGGAAAATCTACTATCCATAATGAATTAGAGCAGCTTCGTATTCAGCATAATCAGTAATTTCCCCTGAAACGCTTGACTTTTTTCGCAATCTGTGATATAATGAGAGTATGGAAGAAATAAATCTGCGAGACTTTTTTGTCTATCTCAAAAAATACATCGTCCTTTTTATTGTCGCAATTATTTTAGCGGTGGGCGGAACTTTTATCTATAATAAAAACTTTAAGACTCCACTCTACACCGCTTCATCTAGTATCGTGCTTTATCAGGGTGGAGATAGCTCTAGTACTGGCTCGGCAACTTTGAACGAAATCAACGTCGGCCAAAAGCTGGTTTCGACCTACTCAGAGCTGATTAAGAGTGAGGTTATTTTGCAAAAAGTAGTGGACGAGCTTCATCTCGACATGAATTATCGAGATTTGGCGAAGCAAATCACGGTCAAGACCGAGGATAATACGATGCTTCTCGGCATTGAGGTAAAAGATGCTGATCCAGAGCGAGCTGCACTAATTGCCAATAAAGTCGCCGATATTTTCACCAAAGAGACGGTTTCTCGCTTCAAAATTGAGAATATCAACGTTTGGGGCGTAGCAAAGGTGCCAGAAAACCCTTCTAATATGTCCATGTCTCGCGATTTAGTTCTGGCCGCCATGATTGCCATTTTTGGCGTGATGGCACTAGCCTTTCTCATCTTCTATTTCGATGACACCGTAAAATATTCAGAAGACATGGCGGACAAAATTGGTCTGCCGATGGCGGGTAAGATTGTTAAATCAGACATTAGTCGTCGTACACGCACCTCGACCGTAAAGGTTGCCAATACTTCCTCTGACCGCACCAAGACTAAAGACGGTATCAAAATCCCGACCGAAATCGTAGTCGAGCGTCATCCGAAGGCTGCCGTCTCCGAAAGCATCAAGAGTTTGCGTACTAACCTACAGTTTACTTCGGTCGATCAGAATCTCAAGACGATTCTCATGACTTCTTCAACACCCGGCGAAGGTAAGTCCTTCGTCTCGGCCAACCTTGCAGCCTCTTTTGCTCAGACTGATAAAAAGGTCTTGCTGGTGGACTGCGACCTCCGTCGTGGTCGGATGCATAAAATCTTCGACCTGTCGAATATCAACGGTCTTTCTAATCTACTAGCAGATAATCTTTCCAACGTAAATAAGTATATTCAAAAGACGCCGATTAAGCATCTTGATGTGATTACGCGTGGCACTTGCCCACCAAATCCGTCTGAGCTGCTTTCTTCAAAGAAGAACAAATCTTTGATTGAGCATCTGCGCCGCAATTATGACATCATCATCTTCGATGGCACACCATGTAACGGTTTGACAGACTCTATCATTATGTCCACCCTGGTTGATGAAACCTTGATTGTGGTTGGCACTGGCAGCACTCCACGCTCGGCCTTGATGGCGACCAAAGATAGTTTGCAAAAGGTGAATGCCAAGATTGCTGGTATCGTACCGAACCGCATTGCACGCAAAGCCGCAACCTACTACACTTATTATGGCGACGACGATAAATAGAGGGCCGAGTGATGATTGATGTCCACTCGCACATCCTCTACGGTATCGACGACGGTTCAAAATCTATCTCTGAGAGTGCCGATATTCTCGACGGTTTGAAAGAGCAGGGGTTCACGGATATCATCTTGACCCCACACTACGTTGCAGATACCACTTATGTCTCGCCACGCAAAAATAATCTCAAGCTAATGCGAAGCTTGCAGAAGGCCGCGCCAGAGGGAATTAAGCTCCACCTCGGCAACGAGATTTATGTTGATCGTAATATCGACGAGCTATTATCGCAAAAAGTTATCTCCAGCCTCGCGGATAGTAAATATCTCTTAATTGAACTGCCAATGAGTGGTGAATTTGAAGGTTACGAAGATATTTTTGATAGCCTCCGCCTCAAGGGATATCAGGTCGTCTTGGCTCACCCAGAGCGTTATTCTAGTACGCATCACGATTATAGCATTATTGAGAAATTGCATGAGAGTGGAGTACTTTTTCAGTGCAATTATGGCAGTTTTATCGGTCAATATGGTCACAAATCGCAGAAGCTCGCCAAGAAGTTAGCAAAAAATAAGCTGATTTTTATGCTCGGCACCGATATTCACCATGCGCGTGATTATTCTGAAATCGCCAAGAGCCTGAAGAAGTTGCGCAGATACTACACCGCGGAAGAATTGGAAGATTTGACTACAAATCACCCACGTAAAATCATTGAGAAACACTAGAAAACTACCTCTGGTAAAACCGCAAGCGAGCAAGCCTGCGGTTTTTAGGGGGCGATAATTTTTACTTCTTAATTTTCTCGGCAGGAAGGTTTGCTGTTATTTTTGTCTTGCAAAACGTTTAAGCTTCATATATAATTAAAATAACAATTAGTGGAGGTTTTATATGAGTCTAAGGCTCAAACAAGCTGGCTATGGCCTGTCAGCATTAGCTTTAATCGCAGGATCGGGGATTTTTGCACCCCGTGTTTATGCTGATGCATTGGCGGAATGTACGGCGGAACTTGAGGCGACCGCCTGTCAAGTATCAACTCTGGAAGCATTGCTAGCCGGCATTGGTAATACAAGAGTCGAGGGAGTCTATCTCGCCGGTGACATTACAGGTGTAACATCAACCATCGAAATCAATCGAAGTATGACGCTTAATCTTGATGGCAACACGCTCAGCGCTACGGGCGTCCCAATTATACGCGTCTTAGAGAATGGTGATTTAAACATTTCCTCCGACAAATCGGACGGTCTGGTCGAAACTAAAAATGGTGCCTCCAATGAGGCTGCTATCGAGGTGAAAGAAGGTATTCTAGAAATTAATAGCGACGTCAAGGTCTCTAGTGAAAAAGGCTATGGTATTTTCGCCATGAATGGTGGCTCAGTTGACGTCGTTGGCGGTTACGTTAGCGCTTATAGTGCAGCATTAACAGGCAACAACACCACTGGCGACATGAACTTCTACGTCTATAACGGCGCCTACCTGGAATCCACTAACAATGTACCTGCTGTCTATATGCCAGGTCAGGCAGATTTAATAATAATCGATGCTACCCTGCGTGGCGGTATTGTGGCGCGCATGGGTCAAATCGACATTATCAACTCTTTCATTACTTCTGCAACAAACATCGATGAGCTAGACGCCATATGTACTGGTACGACCCGTTGTTATGAGTATTCTGGTTTCTCGTGGATGCCAGGCATCATTAATATTTTAGGTGGTTCATACACCAGTAATAATGAAGACTACGGCAACAGTCTCAATCTAAACATGATTGGCGGTCATCATGAAGTAATTAATGATAGTGACCGTGGTCATGCCATCATGATTTACGACCAGGGGAAAGTAGAACAAGAAATCAATATCAATATCAATATTTATGGTGGTGAGTTCCAGACGAACGGATCCAGTGTAATTGGCGAATATACACTTAGTGATTTTACCGGAACAGACCCAGCCGTTTCAAATCAGGCCAACGTGCGAATTATGGGCGGTACCTATTCCGAAATTCCAGGCGAAGAATATATTGCCGATGGTTACAAGGTCTATGATTTTGGGGACGATACTGAAGACCGCTTTACCGTCCTAGGTGAAATCGAAGTTGATGAGGCCGAGGATAGCAAGACTGAAACAGAAGAAGACGCATGGATTCTCGAAGATACTGCCGACAACTTAATCTCCAAGTTCCTGGCTAGTTACGCTAGCGGGGATGTAACCCTGGACGATGAATATTACTACGATGAAAATGGTAACTCCATTAGCGTTAACAGTCTCGTAGATATGCTGGCTCGTAGGGAGCAGGTAGAAGTTTCCTACGGAGAATACGTTTTCTCGGATGAAGAAGTTGAGGAAATGAAAGCCGGTCTTGAGCTAATCGCCGAGGCAGCCCCAGAACTCTATGCGGAGCTAATGGCAGAACTGGGTGAAAACTCTACCATCATTGGCGCATTTAGGGCTGAAGTTGGCATGAACGGCGTGGGTAATATCATCAAGCTTGATAACGAAATCACCCAATCCTACACTATCCCAGAAAAGTATCTTACGGCCCCAGAGGGGTACGAACGCACATTCTTCGTCGTCCGTCAACACGTCATTATGGGTGATGGATCAAATACTATCAGCTATAAGCGGTTAGACGCTACCTTAGACGGTGCAACCTTAACCTTCAAGAATGACCTCTTTAGCGATTTCTTCATCGCCTACGAAGATACTGCCATCGAGGAAGAATCTGAAGAGGCTGAAACCAACCCAAATACTCTCGATCGTGGCGGTCTCATCTTCGCCATTACCGCTGGCACCTCTGTCCCACTAGTGCTCTGGGGTGCTTATCTCGCCACTAAGCGAAACTAAGAATAAGCAACTAGGGGTTGACAAAAACGTCAATCTGTGATACAATAAGGGTACGCGTTATCAATGCGCGTACCTTTCGAGTGTTTGGAAGTTCTGACGTTACACATTGTTACATTCTCTCATCTTCGCCTTTTGGCGGAGAGCCGAAGCACAAAATGGAGGTGCAAGAAATGGCAAGACCCGAACAGAACAAGTTAACCGCGTATTTTTACGCTCACATGGTCCCCACTCTGGACCGGCACGAACATGGGGAGTTCAAGCTGAACAAGATTCCCGTTGGGATGAATGACCGCCGGATGGGTGAGCTGACAGAGTTGCTTAATGCTCAGTATGGCGAATACACCCGCACCAATGGCAAGCGTGGCGGTATCGTCGTCGTCAAGGACACCAAGAAGGGCGTCATCGCCATCAATCTGAATGGCGAAGTTCGCACCGTGCGCGCTAAGCGCGACCGCAGCCGCAACTACGTCGTGGCAAAGCACTAAGTTTTTTCGAGTAACCCAGCATTCCGAGGCTAGACGCGAGCCGAAGAAGGCTTTCACATATACTCAGAAAACTTCCAAACACCTCCTAACCCCTGGCCCATCTTCGTGATGGGCCTTTTCTCTTGCAAAATTATTTAAGATGTGATATAATGGTCAAGATATAAACTAACGAGGATACAAATGAGTCGTATCGGAAAACAACCAGTGGACATTCCTGCTGGTGTGACAATCACGGTCGGCGAACAGGTGATTACCGTCGCTGGTCCAAAAGGCACACTTGAGGTTCCCGTCCAGCCAAATACTTCAACTACGGTTGAAGGTACTCAAATTGTAGTCACGCGTAAAGATGATGAACCAAAGTCTCGTGCTTGGCATGGTCTGCAGCGCGCGCTACTTAATAACGCCGTCAAAGGCGTCACCGCTGGCTTTGAGAAGAAACTCGAAATCAACGGTGTCGGTTTCCGTCTTTCTGGCGGACCAAAAGAAATCGAGATGGCCCTCGGCTTCTCTCACCCAGTCAAATACACCGCTCCAGATGGCGTCACTTTGACCACCAATAAAATGGAGATTACCGTCTCTGGTATCGACAAGCAGAAAGTCGGTCAGGTCGCCGCGGAAATCCGCGCCCTGAAGAAGCCTGAACCATACAAGGGTAAGGGTATCAAGTATGTCGATGAAGTAATCATCCGCAAGGCAGGAAAGGCAGGAAAGAAATAATGAAAGCTGTATTTCGCGCTAATCGCACCCGTGCCAAGTTGCACGGCACCGCTGAGCGTCCTCGCCTCAGTGTCCACATGAGTAATCTTCATGTTACCGCCCAGGTCATCGACGATGATTCTGGCAAGACTTTAGCCTACGCTACTACCGTTGGTCAGAAAATGACTGGTAGTATGGCAGAAAAAGCCGCCAAAATCGGTGCCGAAATTGCCAAAAAGGCTAAAACCGCCAAGGTTTCGAAAGTTGTCTTCGACCGTGGCTCGAAACTATACGCTGGCCGTATGAGCGCACTTGCTGATGCCGCCCGCAAGGAAGGATTGGAGTTCTAATGCCTGACAATACGAAACAACCTAAGGTCATCAATAAGGCCGGCACACTCAAAATGACCGACGAGACTGCGCAAACTCGCACCTCTCGTGATATGGCTGGCCGCCCAATGGACCGCTCTCGCCGTCGCCGCGATGGTAATCGCGCCAAGGCTGAGCTCGCTCCAAAGGAGTTTGAAGAAGTAACTATTGCAATTGATCGCGTCTCCCGCACCGTTGCTGGTGGTCGCCGTATGCGTTTTAAAGCACTTGTTGCTATCGGTAATAAGAAAAACAAAGTCGGTGTCGGCGTTGCCAAGGGTAACGATGTCACTACCGCCGTACAGAAAGCCACTACCAAGGCTAAGAAGAACATGATTGAGTTTCACCTCGATGGCGAAACTATCTGCCATGAAGTCGAGACTAAGGTCACTGGTGCAGATGTCTTGATGAAGCCAGCTGCTCCTGGTACTGGTATTATTGCTGGCGGCGTAGTCCGTTCTATCATTGGCCTCACTGGCGTCAAGAACCTCATTTCGAAGTCACTCGGCTCTACTAATAAGGTCAACATTGCTTACGCCGTAGTCGAAGGCCTCCGCGCTCAGACTCCACGCAAAGAATGGGAAACCACCAAAGCCAAAAGTGCTTCGAAAAAAGCCGACTCTAAGAAAGCTTCTGCTAAGAAGGAGGCTAAATAATGAAGTATAATGAACTAGAAGTCAACAAGAACGCTCGTCCATCTCGTGTTGGTCGTGGTATTTCGGCTGGTCAGGGTAAGACCGCTGGTCGTGGTACTAAAGGCCAGAAGGCTCGTACTGGTCATCGCAAGATGCCAGCTGGCTTCATGGGCGGTCAGCGTGCCATCATGCAGGCTATCCCAAAGCTCAAAGGTTTCAAAACTTTACACGCTAAAGCCGAAGTCGTTTATACCGATCGTTTGAACGATTTGAAGGGTAAGATTGATAACTTTGCACTCTATGAAGCAGGACTCATCTCCACTCCATATACTAAGGTCAAGGTTATCACTCGTGGCGAGCTCACTGCTAAGCTTGATGTCAATGTTCAGTTCGCATCTAAGACTGCGATTGAAGCCATCAAGAAAGCCGGTGGCAGCTTCACCAAGTCTGCTATCCCATCTCGTCAAAAAGTTGAAAAATAATCCAAAGCAAAGCCCCTTGAAGAAGGGGCTTTTTCGTGCTATACTAGATAGAGTAAGAAGAGTTATATATGCATTTCAAGACTATTTTCAAATCCCTCAAAAACAAAGACATGCTGAAGCGCGTATTTATCGTCCTCGGTATTTTAGTGGCCTATCGTATCTTAGCCCACGTTCCAGTCCCGCTCGGCGATGCTTCTACTTTCAAGGAAGCCATCGGTAACTTACTCGAAAAGTCCGATTTTGGTAGCTTCATCAACTTGATTTCTGGCGGCGGTTTGACTTCTTTCTCAATCATTCTAGTCGGTATTTCGCCATATATTACCGCTTCAATCGTCGTTCAGCTCATCACAAAGGCTATTCCGCGCCTTGAGGAGCTTTCCGAAGACGGTGAAACTGGTCGCCGCAAGATTAATCAGGCCACGCGCCTTCTGAGCGTGCCACTTGCGATTATTCAGTCAATTTCGTACATGTATATTCTCTATCAGTCTGCGTCTTCTAATACCGTGGCTGGCCTCGACTTAACTCTGCATGATTGGATTTTGTCCGTCACCGCCATGGTTGCTGGCTCGACCATCTTGATGTGGCTTGGTGAGCTGATTACCGAGCAGGGAATTGGCAACGGCATCTCGACCATCATCTTTGCCAGCATTGTTTCTCAGCTTCCAACTACTCTCGCGGCGCTCACCTCTTCGCTCTTTGATACAAGCGCAGGCAGCCTTAACCTCTTTGGCTGGTTTGAGTTGCCAGTTAATCCGACGGTATTCTTCATCCTGCTTGGCTTCGTCGCAGCGATGGTCTTCGTCATCTACTGGATGATTAAAATCAACGAGGCTCAGCGCATCATTACAATTAACTACGCTAAACGCGTTCACGGCAACACTAGCTACGGTGGTATCAAGGGCATCTTGCCAATCAAGCTAATTACCGCCGGGGTGATTCCAGTCATCTTTGCGACCAGCTTCCTCTCGCTCCCAGCTCTCGTCGGTCAGATTATCCGCTCGATTGATGCCAACAATCAGCTCGGCGCCACGCTAGTAAATCTCTTTACCGCTCCAAGCGCTTCTAACTTCTCGACACTCTATCCAGACGGCATCACCGCCCAATGGTTCCTCTACCCAGCACTCTATTTCCTCCTAGTGGTCATGTTTACATATTTCTACACCAGTATCGTCTTCAATACTAAGGAAATGGCAGATAATCTACAGAAGCAGGGTGGTTTCATCGAGGGTGTACGCCCAGGCATGACAACCGCTAAATATCTTGACAAAGTCGTCTCACATCTCAACTTCTTCGGGGCTTTCGCTCTTGGCTTGATTGCAATGCTACCATTTATTACGGACTATGTCTTCATTGCTATTACCGGACAGCCTATCGGTCTCTCGCTTTCGGGTACTGGTCTCCTGATTGTGGTGACGGTTGCACTAGAGAATCTACGCAATATCGACTCTCGTGCATTGATGGTAACTTACGACGATTTTAAGGCATAATAGTAAGAAGGGTGGTAAACTGAATGTTCAAAATCAACTGGAAAAGAGACAAGAATCGCATCATCTGGGGCTCGGTCATACTGGTGGTCGCCCTGATTGCTGCGCGGATTCTCATCTGGGAACACAATTACTACGAATCCAAAGAAGGTGCCGAGCGTGCCACGACAATCTCCAGCCCAACCGAGGAAGAGGAAGTCGATGAAACTCCGATTTCAGATGATCAGATTAAAGAATATACCGTAGCCGCAGACCGCCCACGTTATCTCTCGATTCCGAGTATTGGCGTAGTAAACTCTCGCGTTCTCCCGGTCGGATTATCCAGCTCAAAACAATTACTCACTCCAGCCAGCATCTATGACACGGGTTGGTATACTAGCTCTGGTAAACCAGGTGCCGGCGGAACAATGCTAATCGACGGTCATAATGGTGGCCCAACCAAAGTCGGTGTCTTCAAACGTCTCCCAGAACTAAATAAGGGCGACATAATCACCATCGAACGTGGTGATGGCACGATTTTCAATTATCAAGTGGTCGAGAACCAAACTCTTACGCTGGCTGAAGCCAATCAGCAGATGAACAAGATGCTCACCACGCCGAAAAAAGGCGTTGAATCACTTTCGTTAATCACCTGCACTGGCGAGTGGTCACAAGTCCAAAAGACTTACCTTTCGCGCCAATTCTTGCGAGCAATTTTGATAGTTAACGAAGAATAGGTATTGCAATTTCTCGTAAAATTTGGTATAATGGTCTAGTAATTTATGGCTAGTCAAAAGGAAGTGATCAAGCTTACTGGGCGAGTTGTTGAAGCTCTCCCTAATACCCAGTTTCGAGTAGAACTCGAAAATGGCCATATTATTATTGCTCACATGAGCGGAAAAATGCGTAAAAACTATATCCGTCTCGTGCCAGGCGACCGAGTCGAAGTTGAGCTTACGCCCTATGATCTCACGAAGGGTCGTATCAGCTTCCGTCTCAAAGATTAATCAACCAGCGATTAAGATGACTGAAGGTCGCAGTCGTAAAATCGCGCTAAGAAGGAAAGGATTTTTGCACTTTTATGAAAGTACGTGCAAGTGTGAAAAAAATCTCCCCAGATGACATTATCGTACGCCGCAAAGGTGTACTTCGTGTTATCAACAAGAAAAAACCTAAGAATAAGCAAAGGCAGGGTTAAGCATGGCAAGAATTGCAAGCGTTGTCATCCCTTCCGAGAAACAAGTATGGATTGCCCTTACTTACGTTTACGGTATCGGACGCACAACCTCTAAGGCCATCCTTGCGGAGGCTAAGATTGAGCCTACCACTCGGGTGAAAGATCTCACCGAGGCTGAAGAACAGAAGATCAACGACATTATTGCTTCGAAATATCAAGTCGAAGGTGATCTCCGTCGCCTCGTGACCAATAATATCAAGCGCATCAAGGATATCAATTCCTACAAGGGTCTTCGTCACAAAGCGAAACTCCCAGTACGCGGTCAACGCACCCGAACGAACGCACGAACTCGCAAGGGCAAAGCGATCGCAGTTGGTGGCGCGCAACCTAAAGCAGCTAGTAAAACTTAGAAGGAGTAATTTATGGCAGAAGATACGAAAAATACTGCTCCAGAAGTTGCGCCTGCAGCTGCTGAAGCAAAAACCACTAAAACTAAGGCAAAAAAAGGCAAGCGCATTGTTCAGGCTGGTCAAGTTCATATTCAGGCCACCTTCAACAATACCATTATCAGCATTTCTGACAAATCCGGCCAGGTAATCGCCGCTTCTTCCGCTGGAGCCAATGGCTTCCGTGGTTCAAAGAAAGGCACTGCCTACGCCGCTCAGATTGCTGCAGAAAAAGCCGGCGAAATCGCCAAAAAAGAGCATGGTCTCTCCAGTGTAGATGTCTATGTTTCTGGTATCGGTCTGGGTCGCGATAGTGCTATTCGCGCTATCTCTGGTCTCGGTATCCGCATCGACAGCATCACCGATCAGACTCCAATCGCTCATGGTGGTGTTCGTCCTAAGGGTGAAAGGAAACCATAATGGCACGCGATAAGTCCCCAATTGTTAAACAATCTCGTCGCGAAGGTTATGCCCTCGCGCCAAAAGCGCACAAAGTCATGGCGAAAAAATCTGGCATTCCAGGTGAGCATGGCGATATGCGCGTTCGTAAAGGTAGCCTTTACCTTACTCAGCTTCGCGAAAAGCAAAAAGTTCGCCGTCTCTACGGCTTACTTGAAAAGCAGTTCGCCAAGTTAATGAAAGAGGCCACAAAAGCTGAAGGTCTTGCTGGTGAAAACCTTTTGCAGTTCCTTGAGCGTCGTGCAGATAACGCGGTTTACCGCGCGGGTTTTGCGACTACTCGTCGTCAAGCTCGCCAACTCGTCTCCCATGGGCATTTTCTCTTGAACGGTCGTCGCATCGACATCCCATCCATCAGATTGAACCCAGGTGACGTCTTGGAAGTTCGTCCAAAGTCCCAGAAGTCAGAATACTTCAAGGGTCTTGAAGCGATTAAGAGCGCAAGCTCTACCACCCCACTTTCCTGGCTCAAGTCGGACGCTAAGAAGATGAAAATCGAAGTTTCCGGATTGCCAAAGCGCGAAGAAGCAGAGGCGGGCATTAACGAACAATTAATCGTTGAGTACTACTCACGCTAAGGAGGAATTAAATGATAACTAAAAATATCCACGACGCACAACTTGCCGAAGTGAAGCCGATTAGCGAAAATATCGATGAGTTCGTTATCAAGCCACTTTATTATGGCTATGGAAACACCCTTGGTAACTCTCTCCGCCGCGTCCTGCTTTCTTCGATTAAAGGTGCCGCTATTACCTCCTTCTCAATTGAAGGCACAACACACGAATATTCCGCGATTGAAGGAATCCGTGAAGATGTAGTTGACATCATGTTGAACCTCAAAAACATTCGTTTCAAGGTTCACAGTGATGCTCCAATCGAACTTTCGCTTGAGATTAAAGGTAGTGATCAATCCTCTGAGAAAGATGGTGAGAAACGCGTCGTTGCTGGAGACATCAAACTCCCAGCCGAAGTAGAAATCGCCAATCCAAACCAAGTCATCTGCCACATCGATGACCCAAAGTACGTCCTCAAGATGCACTTCATCGTCGAGACTGGTCGTGGCTATCTCTCGATTGAACAGAGCTCTGAAGATCGCATTCACGGTGATATGATCGCCCTCGATG
This sequence comes from Candidatus Saccharimonadota bacterium, assembly GCA_017480095.1. GTDB lineage: Bacteria > Patescibacteriota > Saccharimonadia > Saccharimonadales > Saccharimonadaceae > Nanosyncoccus. Next base: position 190,504 of record JAFVBG010000003.1, on the reverse strand, counting down.
CCGTCTTCACCCCAGTTCTTCGAGTCCGCTACAGCGTTGAAAACACCCGCGTCGGGCAAGATACCAATCTCCAACAGCTCACTCTCCGAGTCGAGACTGATGGTACTATCACCCCACGTGAAGCGTTTGAAGAAGCTGCAGCCATCCTGGTCAATCAATACACGGCTCTTGCCGGTTCGACCACTGTCGAGTCTGCCCCTACCCCAAGCAGCGAAGTAGAAGAGGAAGAGACTGGTACTAATCTCCCGATTACCGAACTCGGTCTCTCCGCTCGTACCGCCAACGCACTTACGAATAATGACATTCGCACCGTGCGTGAACTACTCAACCTCTCAGATGCCAATCTGAAAGAGCTGAAAGGCTTTGGTTCTAAGGCGCTCGACGAAGTTAAAGAAAAGTTAACGGAGTTAAACATCTAATATGCATCGCCACGGATATAAAGGCCGCAAGTTCGGCCGCAAAACCGACCAGCGGAATGCACTGACCAGAGGTCTGATGTGCTCCCTGATCGAACACCAATCTATCAAAACCACTCTTGCTAAAGCTAAAGAAATCCGCCGTCCAACCGAGCGTCTGATTACCATCGCTAAGAAAAATACTCTAGCAAATCGCCGTTTGCTCATTTCGAGACTCGACAATATCGCTACCGCTAACCTCTTGATGGATCAAATCGCTCCTCAGGTCAAGCGTGATTCTGGCTACCTTCGCATTGAACGCGCTGGCTTCCGCAAGGGTGATAATGCCGAGCTCGCTACCATCAGCTTTGTTGATGATATTGAGCTGAAGGAGGAAAAGTAATGAAGACTTATTCCCAAAAAGCGGCAGAAATTAACCGCGAATGGTGGGTAATCGACGCTTCTACTATGCCTCTTGGCAAGTTGGCCGTCGTAATTGCCGACAAACTGATGGGGAAGAGCAAAGTTACCTTCACCCCTCATATCGACAATGGTGATTATGTCATCGTCACGAATGCGAAAAATCTCGTAGTGACCGGTGAGAAAATGACCGACAAGAAATACTATCGTCACTCTGGTTTCCCAGGTGGTTTAACCGAGCTCAAGCTTGAGGAAGTCATCGAGAAGAATCCAGCCTTGGCGATTGAACAAGCCGTTAAAGGTATGTTGCCAAAGAACAAATTAGCTGCAGATCGCTTAGCTCGCCTTCGCGTCTTTGCAGGTAGCGAACATACCCATGCCGCTCAAAACCCAAAGGAGATTAAGTAATGGCAGCTACGAAAACCACTTATATCTACGGGCTTGGTCGCCGCAAAGCGGCTTCCGCACGCGCTCGTCTCTACAAGGGTAAAGGTGAAATCACCATCAACGATAAGCCAGCGCTAGAGTATCTCTCTGGTAATAAGACTTATCTTGCTGAAATCACCGATCCTCTTGCTCTTGCTCAGAAGCAAAAAGACTACGACATTACCATCCGGGTTACTGGTGGTGGTCTCGCTGGTCAGGTGGACGCAATCAAACTTGCAATCTCAAAAGCGCTCGTCACCGAGGCTCCAGATCTTCGTCCGGTATTGAAGAAGGCTGGTTCTCTCAAGCGTGATCCGCGCGAGAAGGAACGCAAGAAATACGGCCTCCGCTCCGCACGCAAGAAAGAGCAGTTCTCGAAGCGTTAAAATCTTACTCTATTGGCGGGTCCTGCCACTTTGTATCACCCATCCACCCGGTTCGCTATATGCGACCGGGCGACGGGGCCCCTCAAAGTGCCACCCGTCACATAGAGCTTGATTTTTTGCAACTCATCGTGGTATAATTCTTATTACGGGGTAGTAGCTCATCTGGTAGAGCGCAGCATTCGCATTGCTGAGGTGGTCGGTTCGAGTCCGATCTACTCCACCACACCTTGACTTTTTAGCCAAAGTGTGGTATAATAGATATGTTGAGGCTGTTCACAGCCTATTTTTGTTGTTTATTTGTCGCTCGGTAGCGGGAATTTCAGTGCAAGCTCACGTACCGCTTCGCGAATCTTCGCCAACTGTTTTTCCTCATCGGCGTTAAATTGAATCGCCTTTTTGTCGTCAGCATTGCGCTCATTTGCTACCTGGCAAATCTTCGCCACTTCCGTCATCCAATCGGCAACCTTTACCATCTCCGCTTTTCCTAATCCGCGCGTAGTCATGGCTGGAGTACCGAGACGCACGCCAGACGGGCGGAAGGCCGCCTGCTTATCACCCGGCAAGGCATTAGCATTCAGGGTCAAGCCCACTAAGTCAAGAGCTTTTTCATAATCTTTACCGTTTAAGCCGAAGCTAGCATCAACGTTGACCAAAACGAGATGATTATCCGTCCCGTCACCCTGCAAGATGAACCCATTTTTCTTCAGCTCATCTGCCAAAGTCTTAGCGTTCTCGACGATGTTTTTTGCATATTCCTTAAACTCTGGCTTCAGTGCTTCACCAAAAGCCACAGCCTTAGCCGCAATCACGTGCTCTAGTGGACCGCCTTGCGTGCCAGGGAAGACTGCACGGTCAATCAAGGTTGGAATGTTCTCCAGGGTGTGCTCTGGTCGCTTCAGTTGCGAACCAACTCTGCCTTTTGAGAGAATCAAACCACCGCGTGGACCACGCAAAGTCTTATGCGTAGTAGTCGTCATTACATTGAAGCCGAAGTCGAGGGGATTCGGGTGAACGCCACCAGCAATCAAGCCTGCCACATGTGCCATGTCTGCCATCAGGAGCACTTCGTGCTTAAACTTTTGCTCAACTTTATCACGGATTTCTACCGCTCGCTTAAAATCTGGGATTTTCATGAATGCAGAATAGCCAACTAGAATCAGCTTCGGCCCTTCTGCGAGTGCAACTTTTTCCATCTGGTCATAATCAATATCGCCCTCATCATTAACCCCATAGGCGACAAAGTCGTAAATCTTGGCACTCCTAGTAACTGGTGAACCATGAGTGAGGTGTCCACCGTGGGCGAGATTCATCGCCAATATCTTATCTCCCGGCTCACACCAAGCAAAATAGACCGCCTCGTTGGCATTGGCGCCAGAGTGTGGCTGGACATTAGCGTGGTCCGCATTAAATAGTTCGCAGGCGCGGGCAATGGCTAGACGTTCAATCCGATCGACGTTTACCTGCCCACCGTAATAACGATGATTAGGCAAAATCGTTTCAGCAATCCATTTTTCTTTTGATACAAAATCAGAGCATGTATCTGATTTTACATCCGAGCTAGGTTCTTTTCGTTGGGGCTTTTCTTCCGAAGAAAAGTTCCAGGAAAAACTAGGGTAGCCTTCGCTGTATTTATTGGTAAGTACCGACCCCATCGCCTCCAAAACTTCTTTAGTGACGTAGTTTTCACTTGGGATTAGTTCCAAACCCTCACGTTGGCGCTGACGCTCACTCTCAATCAAATCAAATACTGGATCCATATTTTTCCTCCAAAATAATTATTAAACACTTCAAAACCGGCGGAAAAACTAGATCATAGGCGCTCCTTCAGAGTATAAATCACAAACTCGTATTTAGTACCATTATCTTCACCACTCCCCACTACCTCGCGCGTATATTTGGCCTTGTCAAACTCTGGAAAGAAGGTATCCGCTCCTGGAAAACTTTTATCAATCTCGGTCAAATAAAGCTTATCACACTGCGAAATTGTCTGCCGATAAATCGTCCCCCCACCGACAATAAAGAGCTCGTCCTCCTCTTCTTCGGCATGATAATCCTCTAATACTTCGCCCAAATCATGAATCAGCTTCACGGGGGTATCTTCGGCTAGGTGATGTTTTTCAAAAAACTCTGGCCTAGCCTCGCGCGTCACCACTAAATGTTGCCGACCAGGTAATAATTTCGGCAAGCTCGCAAAAGTCCTGCTACCCATCAAGATTGGATGTCCAGTAGTCGTCTCACGGAAGTATTTTAAGTCTGCTTTTGAACGCCAGACTAAATCGCCGTTTTGCCCCAGCTCTCCGTTCTTCCCGATAGACGCAATTAGTGATATGCTCATACTTTTGACTTTTTATCCTACTTATTAAGAAGATTAAACCGTTACCGGCATCGAAATCTTGCCTAGATGTTCATAACCTTCTAGCTTTATATCTTTCAACTCTCTAGAATTATCAAACTTGAAGAAATCTTTCACCTCTGGATTAAGCCATAATTTTGGCGCTTTCGGCAGCGTATTATTCTTCTTGGCCTCTTCATAGCGGGAAATCTGCTCATGGATACCATCAACCTGATTCTCATAGATATGGGCATCGTTGGTAATAAAAGTCAGCTGACCTGGCTTTGCTCCTACGCTCTGCGCAATCAGACACTGCAAAACTGCATATTGTACGACATTGAACGGTAGGCCCAGTGGCACATCCGAAGATCTAGAAGTGACCAAAACATTGAGTTTACCGTCAATCAAGTTCCACTGTGAGTTCCAGACACAACTTGGCAGCGCCGCCGTCGGCAACCATTCGTTCTGCCAGAGACTCATAATCATCCGTCGATTACCAGGATTGGACTTCAAGGTCTCAATCAAGTTCTGCGTCAACTGATATTTCTTCGTAATCCAACCGTAGGCTGTGCCAATCGTGTGGGCCGGGTCCTCGTCTAGACCAGCTGCTTTATAGAGCTTTTTGAAATCACGCTCCAAGTAAATCCCGTCTTCTGGAATCTCCCACTCGTCCCAAATCTTCACCTTGCGGTCATGGAGCCAACGTACGTCATTGCTCTGCACCTGAAAAATCCACAAAATCTCCAGTACGGCGGTTTTGAAGGAAACCAATTTGGAGGTCAAAATCGGGAACTCTTCACCCACGTCAAACTGCAAAACTTGATGTGGCAAACGGATGGTCTTCGCCTCGGAAGAACCTTGCGCCGCGTGATCTGGAATAGCAGTCGCCACAGACTTGGAGCGACTATCAGTCTTCTTGTAATTCGTGATTTTTTCGCCCTCAGCCAAAATGCGCTTGCACAGATCAATGTACTGATCATCAAATTTCGCCATAAACCTCCTTAATTACCTCTAGTATATCAGATATTTAGTGGGCTTTCAAGGGCAAAATTGGCCAAGAAAAATCCCCAGGCTGGAGTAGTATAAGCTATCCATTGCCCAGGGATATAGTGGGGGAGGAGAATCATTCGACCGCCCAAACGTCGGCGGCCAGACAATTTGGAATGATATTGCGCACATCCATGAAAGCGACGTAGGCTATACCCATAATCAAGTCACAAATGTCGCTCGGCACCTTGCAGGACGCCATTTTCTTACGCAGACCAAACATCCAGGTATCGGTTGCCACATCTGTTTCTAGATAATCGGTACGCTTTAAATCGCGATTGCTGGGGTCTCTCGACATGGCATTAATCCGTCCCACAAAGGGCTCGGGGTCATCTTTGCCATGCGCTTTGTCAAATTCACGCTTGGCCTTCTCATCGGCTAAATAGCCCAGGACAGCGTCCAATTTGTCGACCATCTTCAGAGCAATCATCACGGTATCTTCGGTTTCTTCAGGCTTCTCGAAAGCACAATGATCCTGATAGCCGAGTCGGCGATACGCATCAGGGAAAAATCTCAGGAAAGATTTAACCGCGCCATCTTCTGCAACCTTAGCCAATTCGTGTTCGGCATTGCCATTATCGGCGGTGTCCTTACCTAAAATGCCCTCGGAGACATCATGAGTGATTGCCTCGAACAAAGTCTCAAACTGACGCTCTTTCGGTACGAAGTCGGGAAAAACCAAAATGATTGCGCCCCAGAGTAAACCCGTAGTAGCTTGATGTTCATTGGTACTCTCTGGCCTAGTCCACATTTCTTCTTCGGATAAGGTAACATTTGGACCATTATTGGCCCGACCAATTCTTTGGACGTAGCGACCTTTCCAGTAATTGTAATAGATTGACCAGATATTCTCATAGCATGCCCACAGGCGATTGGACGAATTTGCAATCCGATCCACGCCAAAGCCGTCCATCACTTCGTTTGACATATATTTTCACCTCCTAAAGTACTCTGTCCCCCTTCCAGATACCCACATATTATCACATCCCCTTGCAAATTGCAAGCACATGTGCTATACTTGACTTATCAAGCCTAGAATTAGGCTTATTTTTGAAAGGAGCATATGCCAAGTAAGGAGAAAATCGAGGCTAAGGCCAAAAAAGCCGAAGAAAAAGCCGCTAGAAAAGCCGAAAAACGCGCCGCTCGTCAAGAAAAGCGCGCCAAGAAGAAACCGATGCCAAAAGCACTACGGATTATCACTTGGCCTTTTCGGATGCTGGCCAAACCATTCATCGCGCTTGGTCGCTACATCCACGATTCTTGGGTCGAACTACGCCAAGTCCGCTGGCCATCCCGTGGTGCTACCTGGAAAATGTTCTTCGCAATCGTAATCTATGCCGGCCTATTCATGGTACTGATTGCGCTTCTCGATATGCTCTTCACTTGGTTATTTAATATTATTATAGGCTAAAGGAGTAAAAAAATGGCAGTAAACCGTTATGATGACACTAGGGCTTGGTACACAATCAGTACCTACTCTGGTCACGAAGACAAAGTCGCCGACAGCATTAATCAGCGTGTCGATAGCGAGGCGATGAAGGGCAAGATTTTTGGCGCCCTCGTACCAAAAGAGAAGCAAATCGAGATTAAAAACGGCAAGCGCAAGGTGATTGACCGCAAGATTTTTGCTGGCTATGTGCTAGTAGATATGAAGCTATCAGATGAGACTTGGTACATCATCCGCAACACCCCAGGCGTCACCGGCTTCATCGGCAACGGCACTCAGCCAACCCCAGTTTCCGAGAAAGAAATCGAGAAGATTAAGAAGCGCATGGGCGTGGAAGATCCAAAATTCTCCATCAACTACGCTCTGGGCGAAATCGTCTCCATCATCGATGGCCCATTCAAAGGCTTCGAAGGTGCTATCTCTGAGATTGATAGCGTCAAAGGCAAACTCAAGGTTATGGTCTCAATGTTCGGTCGTGAAACACCTGTCGAGCTCGATGCGCTACAGGTTAAAAAGATCAGCTAAAGCAGAAAAAACAAGTATCACATTTTCTCCAGACAGTACGGAGCCTGGCAAGGCGAGTAGTAGTGCGAAAACCCCTGTGGCGACAGCGACAGGGGTTTTCGACGCGTGTCTGGAAAAATGCTGATACTTGCTTTTTCTATTTCAGTGTGATATAATTAACCTGTTACGCACTAGAAATTAGAGGATATTTTATATGGCACAAACTAAAAAAGTAATCGGCAACCTTAAGTTGCGCATCCCTGGTGGCAAAGCCACCGCTGGTCCTCCAGTCGGTTCGACTCTCGGTCAGTGGGGTCTCAACATGATGGACTTCATTAACCCGTTCAACGAAGCGACGAAGGAATTCATGGGTAAGAACGTCATCGTTCACATCAAGGTTTATGAAGATCGCACTTTTGATTGGACCTGCCTTGGTCAGCCAGTAGATGATTTGATTCGCGAGGCGATCAAGATTCAAAAAGGCTCTGGCAAGCCAAATGTTGACAAAGTTGGTAAAATCACTCGTGCTCAGCTTGAAGAGATTGCCAAAGTCAAAATGAAACAGATGAACGCTATCGACCTCGATGGCGCCGTCAAAGTCGTCGCTGGTACTGCTCGCTCTATGGGCGTCACCGTCGAAGGCTAAGTCGTTCTAAAAATACCCCCCATAGCAGGGGTATTTTTTGTGGCTAAAGCCTCACCCTCTTGACTAAAACGCCATTCTGTAATATAATAAGAGTATAGAATTAACCATGTTGGGAGAGTGTTAGATTAAAAACACTCGCTAACACCACAGAAAGGATACATCATGGCCGAAGAAGAAGCCAAAAATCTTGAAACCCCAGTTATCGAAGAGACTGCGGAGACCGCAGAAGCTCCTGAAACTGAGGAAAAATTCGCTAAATCTGGTAAAAAATCCAAGAAGCACATCGAGGAAGTCAAAGCCGAGGAAGAGCGCCAAGCTCGCAAGGCTGAGCGCAAAGCCGAGGAAGCTGCTGGCGAGAAACCAAAAGGTGAAGCGCCAAAAGTCCGCCCTCGCCTTGAGCGCCGTGGCAAGAACTACCGTAAGGCTTACGAATTAGTCGAGAAAGGCAAAGTTTATACCCTGAAAGAAGCTCTTGACCTCGCTCAGAAGACTACCGCCGTTAAGTTTGATGCTACTGTCGAAGCTCACGTCCGCCTCGGTGTCGATCCACGCCAGGCCGATCAGAACATCCGCACCACGGTTGTACTGCCAAATGGCAACGGCAAGACCGTCCGTGTCGCCGTCTTTGCTCCACTTGATCAGGCTAAAATCGCCAAAGAGGCTGGCGCCGACATCGCCGAAGATGAAGAGTTCTTGAAGCGTCTCGAAAAGGGTGAAATCGCCTTCGACGTGCTCATTTCTACCCCACAATACATGCCAAAGCTCGGCAAATTTGCCCGCACCCTCGGTCCAAAGGGCTTGATGCCAAATCCAAAAGCTGGCACTGTCACCATGGACATTGAAAAGGCGGTCAAGGAAGCCAAAGCTGGTAAGGTCGAATACCGCGTTGACAAACAGTCCATCGTCCACATCGGTCTCGGCAAGGTCAGCTTCGGCACCGACAAGCTACTTGAGAACGCTAACACCTTCTTCGATAGTTTGAAAGCTCAGAAGCCAGCCTCCATCAAGGGTCAATACGTGAAGTCTGTCTTCATTACGACCACCATGGGTCCTTCGATCGCTATCGAAAATCTTTACAACTAATGATTACAGTTGTCGCAGGCGGCAGAAAAACCAAAGGATGGCTTCTTGAAGGCGTTTCTGAATACCAGAAGCGCCTCAGGAAGCCTTTTGATGTACGCTGGATTTTTACCGACGAAGTCGAAAAGGAGACTGTAAAACTCCGTAAAAACCACGAATTTTTGATTATTCTCGATGAACGTGGCAAAAATCTCAGTTCACCAGAGTTCTCTAGCCTAGTTGACCGCAAAATGACCGAAGGTCAGCAAATCATCATCGTAATCGGCGGGCCGTATGGCTTCACCGATGATTTTCGCGCCCAAGCCGATTTTGTCTGGAGTTTCTCCCGTCTCGTCTTCCCGCATGAGCTGATGCGCCTATATCTAATTGAACAAATCTATCGAGCGCAGGAGATATATAAGGGAAGCAATTATCATCACGACGGTTGACAATTACTGAAATTTTTGATATAATGGTCATAGTTACCAAAGACAGCGACGGTGTTTCTATACACTTAATCATGTCGCCGAGGAAATATCTCTTGTAATTAGAGTTGGTAACGGTGTTTAACAACTTGTTGACACTCTCAAAATCAACTTAACCAAAGGAAAATTATGCCTATTTCTAAGGATAAGAAACAAACTTTGGTTGCTGATTTGACCGAGCTGCTTTCTTCTTCGAAGATGACAGTTTACGCCAAGTACCAGGGCTTAACAGTTGCCGAGCTCCAAGAGCTCCGCGCAAATGCCCGTGAAGCTGGCGTTAAGATCAAGGTCACCAAGAACCGTCTCGTTCGCGTGGCGATGGGCGAAATCGCAGTCTATAAGGATACCGACACGACTAATCTCGTGGGGCAGCTCCTCTATGCGGTTTCCGACAATGACGAGGTCGCTCCGGCTAAGGTCCTGGCAAACTTTGCCAAGGAACACGAAGCCCTCGAAATCACTGGTGCGTTTAACGACGCTGGCGCCAATCTAGCTCCAGCCGAAGTCAACGCTCTGGCCGCTCTCCCATCCAAGAACGAACTCATCGGCTCTGTCGTGGCTCAGCTTCTTTCCGGCATCAACGATTCCGTCTCCGCCCTCTCTGGTGGTCTCTCTGGTATCGTTTCCGGTCTCGAAGCCAAGGCTTCAAATTAGCAATCTAATACTAACTACTAATAATCGTTTTAAAGTTATGACATGTGCGTAACTTTAAAACAGTAATCAAAAGGAAAGGAAGAAAGGGAAATGTGTTCCCTTTCTTATGGTTATATGGCTACTGATATTAAGAAACTTGCGGAAGAGCTCGTTAAGCTCACCGTTCTCGAAGTAAATGAACTCAAAAACGTCCTCAAGGACGAATATGGCATCGAGCCAGCTGCTGCTGCCGTTGCCGTCGCTGCTGCTCCTGCTGAAGGTGCTGCCGCTGCCGATGAAGGCAAGTCTGAATTTGACGTCATCTTGAAGGATGCCGGTGCTCAGAAGATTGCCGTCATCAAGGCTGTCAAGGAAGCTACTGGTCTTGGTCTCGGTGAGGCTAAGGCTATCGTTGATGGTGCTCCTGCTACCGTCAAAGAGAAAGTCGCTAAAGACGAAGCTGAAGCTCTTAAGAAATCTCTCGAAGAAGCCGGCGCATCCGTCGAACTTAAATAATAAGTTCACCAGTGTCAACAAGTTCAAAAAACTCAAACCCCCTCTAATAAATGGAGGGGGTTTATTTTATTGGCAGAAATTACTGCAACTTGTTTGTCACATCATTAAGGGGCTCCCACTCATTAGTGAAATTGTTTAGAACCTTCTCACCGTCAATTAGTCGTATGCCACCCTCGAATCCTATAAAGGATAATCCATCACCATTATATGTAGTATCTTTAACGAGAAAACCAAGATATGTCTTTCCAGTATCGATTTTAATATCATTCTTAAATGATCTTGTGATGGTTTCTGCTGATTCCAAATTTGGATCATTTTTTCTTAGCTGATCAAATTTAGCTTTCTCAGAAACACCTAATCCTTCGCGATATTTATCAATTGGTAACGTGCCACCTAAACGATAAAATTTAATTTTATCATTATCCCTAAAATCTCCTTTATATACGTTGTGAATAGTGGCAGAACCAAAGGAATATGGAAAGACATACTCGTGATTAATATAACTATAATTATCGGCACCATCTATTGAATCAATAGTGAGGATGGCTACATATTCACTATTGTCGAACATCTTTTTTAAATCCGAGTTGTCGATAGCTAAATCTGCTACCGAAGTTATATTATACGATGTTATAGTATCATTGTTCTGGCTCTGTTCATTAACATATTCTTTATTAGCACTAGAAACTATCACAGATAAAGTAATAAATATTGCAGTTCCAACCATTATAAAAGCTATAATTGGGAATATTTTTCGTGATTTCATATATTAGTTCTCCATTTTTCATAAAACATTATGGGTAAAGACCATTTAGTGCCGTATTATCTACAGCTTGCACGCTTTGCACCTGTCTTCCGAATTCCATTTGACACATAATGCTATATTGATTTGAATTATTATGATCAAGTCCAAATGCGTGGCCAATCTCGTGTTTCATAACACCTCTAGCTACATCATCAGAGACAGACGAGCTGCTCAATTTTGTATGATTCAGATCAATTTGCCCAGAATACCAATCTTGAGAGTACGGATCAGCTTGCACTATGGAATAAGTCCAAAAAGAAGTTTGCGCAAAAAACAAAAGGACCTTCAGCGCCCCAATACGACGCATATTTTGAATAGAAATCCAATTTTGAGCCGCTAGTACCAGAACTAACATAGCCCAAATTGTAGAAATTATTAGCACCTACCCCAGTATACATCCAATTGTTAATTGCGGCTTTGATGAAATTCTGTCAGTATGAGGCCGCAGGAGTCTGCTGAGTGTCGATATATGTGTATATATTACTAATTCCGCCAGACATATGGTAACCAAAAACTGGCGTTGGCGTATTTAGTGCAAAGATTGGCGGCGAAACAATCACTGCACCACAAAAAGAAAACGCTAATGCAATCATCAGCCCTCTTTTCATATGTTTTTTCTCCTTACTTATACTAATTAATATTATGCAGAATATACAGCATAGAGTCAATGGTATTTTTTACAACATTAATTGTGGAAAGCTTTTTAAAAAAGTCCTTGACAATTATTGGCCGTTGATGTAGTATAAAAGTAATACTAGAATTAAAACAGACGGGACGCGAGGTGATGTCTGAAATACCAGAAAAACAAATAAAACGACTCCGCTCTCTTATTCAGGAGGCAGAGACTAACTTAGCCGCTGCTAAAGAGCTTCTTATTTCTATAACCGGCGACGGCGAGATGATTTCTGCGCCGCGCGACACAGTGGTTTCTAGTCCAGATGGCAAGGTAATCGAAGGTGTCTTCGACGGTCAGATTATGATTGACCAAGAAGGAAAGAATTATCCAGTCCCGGCTAACTACGCTTCTAAGTCTAAGCTCGTCGAGGGCGATATTATGAAGCTCACTATCACTCCAGACGGTCGTTTCATGTATAAACAGATTGGTCCAGTTGAGCGCAAGACGGTAATCGGCACACTCACCCATCATGATGATAAATACTACGTTGAAGTTGCTGGTCGCGAATATGAAGTGCTTTATGCCTCTGTCACTTATTTCCGCCTGCGCGAAGGACAACAAGTCGCAGTCGTCATTCCTGCCCAAAACGAAAACGCTAACTGGGCGGCAGTAGAAGCGGCCATTTAGGGGTCGCTCTACCGTGAAAGCTCTCTACCGCAAATATCGGCCACTCAAGCTCAAGGATGTCGTTGGTCAACCACAAGTGGTTGATGTTTTGACTTCCGCTTTACAATCAGGCAAATTTTCTCATGCCTATCTCTTCACTGGCCCACGTGGTTGCGGTAAGACTTCAGTGGCACGCATTTTTGCTCACGAAGTCAACCAGTTTAATTATGAGCTAGAAGATAGTTATGTCGATATTTTAGAGATTGATGGAGCTAGCAATCGTGGCATTGACAACATCCGCGAGCTACGCGAAAAAGCCGCCATCGCCCCGACCGAGGGTAAATATAAGATTTATATCATCGACGAAGTCCACATGCTGACAAAAGAAGCTTTTAATGCGCTCCTAAAGACGTTGGAAGAGCCACCTGCTCATGTGATTTTCCTGATGGCGACTACGGATTTAGATAAAGTCCCCGTCACGATTCTTTCACGCTCACAAGTCTTACATTTTAGACTCGCCGAGCCAAGCATTATGGCTGAACACCTGAAATCCATCGCTAAGACCGAAAAGATCCAGATTACCGATGATGCTTTAAACTTACTCGTCCGTAGAGGTGGCGGCTCGTTTCGCGATACGATTTCGCTACTCGACCAGATTTCGGCCATGTCGGATGGCGAAATTTCCGCCGAACAGGTTATTTCCGCCCTCGGTTTGCCGCGTGACGATGCGCTCGAAGCCATCTTAAAAGCCTACGACGAGCATGATTTTGCTAAGATTACAGAGACGGTCGAAAGGGAGCTGAATGGCGGTACCTCTGCTAGTTTAATCGCTTCGGGATTAATTGAATACCTCTTAAAACACCCTGAAGCTAGCCGTTTACCGCTCTTGAAGACGCTCACCTCTGTTGACGGAGCTTATCCAGAGGCCAAACTAATCCTCGCCCTCTCTGATAGCCTTGTCTCCACCCCTGTTATCGCCCCCAGAGCCAATTTAAGGCCGGTCTCGGCTCAAACCGCCGTTGCGCCCCAGAATGCCCCTAGAATGCCTCAGAAGCCCTCAAATGAGCCTAAAACGGCAGAAACACCTCCAACAGAAGCCCCAGAAGAGGCTCAAACGCCCATCCAGACCGGTGAATTTACAGCCGAAATCTTCCTGCAACAGATTACCACCGCTAATTCTTCGATTGGCGACATCTTGAGAAAATCAACTATCACCTTAAAAGTCAAGACCCTCATCATTGCCCCAGAGAAGAAAATCTATAAATCCATCTTGAAATCGCCAAATAATGCTAAAATGCTGGCTAAATACCTGCCCGAAGGCTATGGTCTCGAAATCACCGACCAAAACTCAGAAAATCTGCAAAAAGACCCTACACTTTCGCAAATTTCTGATATAATGGGTAATATACAAGAAGTTAAAACTGGTCAAACCGATCCATTCTAGAGTTTTCCAGTTTTATAAGGCAAAGGAGGTCAGATGCCAGAGGCGAGTAATTTTAATCCCGCCAAGAATGCTGGGCGCGTTCCGCCGCAGGACTTAAACGCTGAAAAATCCCTGCTGGGTGCAATTCTGCTTTCTGACTCTGCTTTTCCAGATATTCTCGAACGAGTCAAATTCACCGATTTTTACGACCAGAATAACAGTGAAATCTACCATGCGATGACCAATCTCTACGAAAGCCATCGCCCAATTGACCTCTTAACCCTTTCCTCCGAGCTACAAGCCAGAAAAACCTTGAAGAACATCGGTGGTCGTGCTTATCTGACCGAACTGACTAACTACGTCCCGACCGCTTCTCACGCTTCGGCCTATGCTGATATTATCGCCGAGGCCTCCACTCGTCGTCGCTTGATTCGTGCTGGGTCGCTCATTGTCGAGAAGGCTTACGAAGACGGCAATAAGATTGGCGAAGTAGTCGGCGAAGCTGAGCGCGAACTCTTTGAAGTTTCTGATAAAGACACTAAATCTGACTATACCGCGCTTGAAGACCTTTTGGTCGATGCTTACGACCGTATGGAGATGCTACACAAAAACAAGGGCGCGCTCCGTGGACTCAAGACTGGTTTTCATGACCTCGATAATAAGACTGCTGGTCTCCAGCCTGGCGATTTAATCATTATTGGCGCTCGTCCAGCCATGGGTAAAACTACTTTTGCTCAGAACCTCGCCTATAATGCCGCTACCATCAACCGCAAGCCAGCCCTGTTCTTCTCAATGGAGATGGCAAAATCCGAAATTGTTGACCGTATGATTGCTGATGTCTCCTCGGTAGATTCCTGGAAGATTCGCACTGGTAACATCTCCGACGAAGATTTTGCCCGCATCGGCGACGCGCTCGGCGAGATGGGTGAAGTCCCACTCCTGATTGATGATACCAGTTCTATGACCATTCTTGAACTTCGCAATAAAGCCCGTCGCGCCAAGCATGATAAAGATATCGGTCTCGTCATCGTGGACTATCTCCAGCTACTCCAAGGCTCCGACCGCTACGCTGGCAACCGTGTCCAAGAGGTGACGGAGATTTCGCGCGGATTAAAGACCCTGGCTCGTGAGCTAGAAATCCCCGTGATTGCACTAGCGCAGCTCTCCCGTGGCGTGACTGGTCGTGATGATCCGCGTCCAGTCCTCTCCGACCTCCGCGAATCTGGCTCTATCGAGCAGGATGCTGACCTCGTAGCCTTCCTCCACCGTGTTGATTATTACCATCAAAACGAAGATGATTACGTCCCGACTAATATTACCGAGCTCATCATTGCTAAACACCGTCATGGGCCAGTGGGCAAGATTGAACTCTACTTCCACCCAGAACTCTTACGCTTTATGTCACTAGACAAGAAGCGCGAGTAAAGGTATAATAGTAGTAATGCGTAAACGCAAACTTTCGGATTATTTCTTATTTCGCCATCGCATCGGCATTGGCTATATCTTACTAAGCTTAGCTTTTGCTATCCTACTCTTTTTGCTGCCGCTCATCTCACCAAATGGTCTCTCCGAAGCCGAGATGCAATCCGCCGTTGATTCTAATGCTATCAGCATTGAAACCATCAAGGCTGGCAGCATCGTCGATTTACCCTATCACGCCTTGCAGAAGGGAAGCATTACGCTTTTTGGTCTCAGTGCCTACTCAATTAAACTACCGAGTATCTTACTGGGAATTATCCTCGGCATTCTCTTGATTTTGCTCCTCAACCGCTGGTTTAAGAACAATGTCGCTCTGATTTCTAGTATCTTAACAGTCCTCGCGACGCCATTTCTCTATCTCGTTGGCAGTGGTACACCGCTCATCATGCTAGTCTTTTGGCCTACCTTACTACTCTGGCTCGGCTCCAAAATTCAAGGGGTGACAAGACCGCGGATTTCTTACTGTTTCTACTTCATTTTTGCATTGATTCTAAGTGTCTTTACACCTTATATCGCCTATCTCGCCGTGCTGATTTTCTTCTATGCCATCGCCCATCCACATCTGCGTTATACAATTAAGAATCTACCTCGCGTCCCATTCATCCTAGCTTGTCTCGTCGCAGTTACTGGCGTATCGCTAATCGGTTATGCCGCCATCAAAAATCCGACCACCGGCCTAGAATTATTATTCAGCAAAGATTTCACCATCCGTCACTTTATCTCCAACATTCGAGCGGGAATTTTACCGTTTCTCTCTTGGACGGGTAGTGTCGAAAGCACTCTTCTCAGCCCGATGATTGGCCTGCCGACAATCGCTCTAGCGATTACGGGCATGATTTCCACCACCAAAGGCTTTTTCGCTTCGCGCAACTCCATCGCTTCGCTCCTACTTGTCTTTACAATCTTCATCACTGGCCTAAACCCTGATACCGCCATCCTTTCCATCTTGCCGCTCGCCATTTTGACCGCCCATGGCATCCGTTACATTATTGAAAAATGGTATGACTTGTTCCCAGAGAACCCTTACGCACGCATCTTTGCCATCTTGCCAATTAGTCTGTTTATCGGGATTATCTTAGTGAGTTCATTGTCGCATTTCATCTTCGGCTACCGCTACAATCCAGCCGTTGCCAACGAATTCCAAGATGACTTGAGCTTAGTCTATCAAAACGTCGAACCGGGTTCAACCCTTCTAATCTCTGGTGGCACACTCGATTATGATTTCTTCCACATCTTAGATGATCAAGGCAAATATACCGTCACTAGTACGTCTGAGGGACTTACTGCTCCGGTCGCTTCACTCGGCAAGTGGCCGACCAAGCTCAAATTTGAACTTTATCGGATTATACCCTCGCCAAAAACGATAAATTCTGATAGAATATACATATATAAATAATTATTTCAGGAGTTTTTTATGGGACAGACTTTGGACCAAATGAAGATGCTAAATCAGCTACGCAAGACGCAAAAAGAACTAAAAAATGAGATTGTCGAAGTAGAAGCTGGCGATGGCGCCGTGATTGTTCAGATTACTGGCGAGATGAAGGTGAAAAAGGTTACAATCGACCCAGAAAAAGTTGATTTTGACGACATCCACGAGCTTGAACGCTGGATTGAAAACTGTTTCCGCGATGGTTATGCGAAGGCTCAAGAAATTGCCACCGATAAGATGAAGCCACTAATGGCGGGCTTAGGCAACCTTGGCCTCGGTATGTAATTAGAGGGTAAAGATGCTACCACAAGCTCTTCAAGCTGCAATTGATGCACTGGGCAGCCTGCCTGGTGTTGGTCCACGCACAGCCGAACGCTATGCCTACTATCTTTTTCGCGCCAATCCGAAGCAGTCTGAGGCTATTTCGGACGCTCTTTCTAACTTGCATGATGGCGTCAAGCTCTGCCCGAAGACCTTTGCCTTGATTGATAGCTCTGAAGAGGTCTCCCCGCTCTACGACGACCCAAATCGCGATAAAAAAACCGTGCTGGTAGTAGAAGAGCCACTCGACATCTTTGCCATCGAACAGACTAAGGGGTATCATGGCACCTATCATGTCCTCGGTGGCGCGGTTTCACCGATTGATGGTATTACGCCAGACCAACTCCATATTCGCGAGCTGATTGACCGCGTGGATGATGACGATGTTTCTGAAGTAATTATCGCCACCAATCCCTCCGTGGAAGGAGAATCGACCGCACTTCTGCTGGAAAAAATGCTCCACGACGCGTCTTCTGACCTAAAGATTACCCGTCTCGCTCGTGGTCTGCCCCTAGGCGTAGATTTATCCTACGCCGACCAAATCACCCTTTCCGCCGCCCTTGAAAACCGCACTAAACTCTAAACAGGATTTATTATATTGACTAAATCATCACGTCTCAACCGTATTAGCATCCCTAAATATTCACTCGGTGAAGAGATTTTTAACGCCGTCACGCACGGCATCGGCGCATTATTGGCGATTGCTGGCTTAGTGGTTGGCGTAGTCAAAGCGGAGACCGTCCAAGGTATCGTGAGCATGACACTCTATGGAGCAATCATGATTGTCCTCTATGTCATCTCTTGTGTTTACCATTCGCTCTCGCGCAATCTGAAAGGTAAAAAAGTTCTCCGCGTCATCGACCACTGCAACGTCATGTTGATGGTGGCTGGCACTTACCTTCCTATCACCTTGTCACTCATCGGTGGCGGGCTAGGCTGGCTAATTTTCGCTATCGTCTGGGCAATCACCATCCCCGCGGTGGTATTCAATGCGATCGACGTCGATAAATACAGTTTTATGTCTGTGATTTGCAATCTCGTACTCGGCTGGGGCTCGCTGTTTTGCTTGCCAGTCTTGCAGGCGCACTGCCCATGGGAAGGTATTTGGCTACTGATTTCCGGTGGCATTGTCTATACAGTCGGCTCGATTCTTTACGGCCTCGGCGCCAATCGCAAATGGTTTCACTCCATTTTTCACATTTTCGTCCTAATCGCTAGCGCATTGCACTATTTCTTTATTCTATTCTATTGTATATGATATAATAGAAAGATGGATGTAGTTTATTTAGTATTATTGGGAATAATTATTGTATTGTTGGCAGTTTTGATTTTGCGTAAGCCAAAAACCGTCAATAACGACGAAGAATTAAGGAAATTATCGGAACGATTAGTGCGCATCGAAGCGCAAGTTGACAAACTTAGCCCGTCCATAGCCAACGAATTCCGTGAAAATCGCAAGGAAATCACTACTAATTTTTCTGCTTCGCGTAAAGAAATTGCCGAAAACCTGCAAACGATTCAAAAAACCGTCGATACACGCGTTAAATCTCTGCAAGACGACAACGCCAAGAAGCTCGAAGAAATGCGCGAGACCGTCGATGAGAAATTAAAAGCTTCAGTCGAAAAACGTTTCAACGAGAGCTTCAAGACTATTTCTGGCCAGCTGACGCAAGTTTACCAAGGTCTCGGCGAGATGAAAAACCTTGCCACCGGTGTTGGTGATTTGAAAAAGGTGATGGAAGGTGTTAAAACGCGCGGGATTTACGGTGAGGTTCAGCTCGGCTCAATCATCGAAGACATCCTCAACTCCGCCCAATACGACGAGAATATCATCACCAAGAAAGGCTCAAACGACCGTGTTGAGTTTGCCATCAAGATGCCTGGCAAAGATGAAGATTCACTAGTCTATCTCCCGATTGACTCAAAGTTTCCGGTCGAAAACTATTCACGCCTGATTGCCGCCTATGAAAACGGTGATAAAACTGAAATCGAAAAGTTTTCCAAAGCCCTTGCTGCCGACGTCAAGGAACAGGCTAAAAAGATTTCTACCAAATATCTCGACCCACCTGCCACCACCGATTTTGGCATCATGTTCGTGCCAACGGAGAGCCTTTATGCCGAGATTTTGCGTATTCCAGGTCTCTCCGACGAAGTCCGCCAGAAGTTCCACGTCTCCATTACTTCGCCGTCCACTCTACCTGTCGCCCTCAATGGGCTTCTGATGGGCTTCAAATCCGTAGCAATTGAAAAACGCTCCAGTGAGGTCTGGCAAACCCTCGGCGCAGTCAAATCGCAATTCAGCAAATTTGGTGACTTACTCGAAGCGACCAAGAAAAAATTAGTCGAGAGTGCTAATAAGATTGATCAAGCCGCCACCACCTCTCGTCAAATCGAACGCAAACTGAAAGACGTAGAAGAATTACCAGAGAGCGAAAGCACAAAGCTCATTGGTACTATTGATGTTGAATAATTCTTGTGTTTTCTTACTACTCATGCTAAAATAGTAACAATGAACGATGGGCATTCTGAAGATAATATCGACGACGTAGCAGAGTTTTACGCTGCTATCGATAGGCAACATTTGACTAAGGCACTCTCAAAGACGCGCCCTTATACCTATTGGACGATTGAGCTTTATGATAAAGCTAATGGCATCCGCGGCGGCGGCGGTCTCGGCGTGCTGGCTGCCGATACTCGTCGGGTCGCCGAACGCATGAACGTCCCCCTGGTGGTCGTCACGCCCTTTTATCCATCCGAGCAACATCAGTTCACGAAAATCCATCACGAAAACGGTTTTAGTCTCGAAAATCATACCGATTCCATCGCCGTAGATTATGCCGCCTATGGCTTCAAATTCCTGAATACCGTGATGATTCACTGTAATAGTGGTATCGTCAGCCTTGACGTGATTGAGAAAAAGCTCGGCTCTACGCGAATTATCTCTGTTACCGAGCCTGGTTTTGGCGAATTATACTCTGGCGAATCTGGCTCCGACCATCGCCTCTATCAAGAAGTCGCTCTCGGCTTTGGCGGTTATCAGGCGCTGAAGCTTTGTGGTCTGAAGCCATCCATCATGCAACTTAACGAAGTTGCCACTTTCTTCTCCGCCCTCGCTCGTCTTGATGAGCTAGTCGCCTCTGGCATGGATTTTTATGAAGCCGTAGTCTATACTCGCAAACATACGCTCTATACTAACCACACCCTCGTCCAAGCCGCCGAAGCCACCTTCTCTTATGAGCAATTTGAACGCTATGTTTTCCCAAACCTCTCCTCTCCAGCCGTCAAAAAATGGCTCTCGGACAAGTTTGAAAACGGCAAGCTAATGCTTAGCTCCGTCACAATCGAAATCGCCGAACTCCGCAGTGGTGTTTCTAAGCTCCATGCTCGCGTGGCTAATTACCATGACCTCGCCGGCAAGAAAGTCAAATTTAAAGCCGTCACTAACGGTATCGATATGCCAACCTGGACTGCGCGCAACATTCTCGCCTATTTTGAACGCCAGGGAATCATCGATAAATTCTATCTCCCGACCGAAGATTATAAGACTGCCATCGACACGGTCAAGGCTGAAGACATCAAGACGCTTAAAGCCTCCGGTCGCCGTGAATTAAATACCGTGCTCGCGCGTCGCCCAGACCAATACGGTAATTTTCTCAATATCCCAGAAGACGCTTTGCTCTTTGAATTCAAACGTCGTTTTGTCGATTACAAGCGCCCATGGTTGCCGTTTACCCATCCCGAAGCCATGAAAGACATTTTAGAGCGCAACAACGCCCATTATATCTTCGCTGGTCGCGTCCACGAGGGCGACAACCGCATGATGGAACGCTTGACCGCCCTGCTCAAGCTGATTGATAGCGATGAAATCCTGAAGGCTCGCGTGCATTATCTGCCAGATTATGATGAAGAACTTGGTCGCGCCCTCTCAATTGGCTCCAATATCAGCATCAATACTCCGATTGTCGGTCTGGAGGCCTGTGGTACCTCTTGGATGAAAGATATTGCCAACCTTGGCTTACTTGTCTCTACTCATGATGGTGGTGTCGCCGACGCTTCATCCGATTCTTATCTCTGTGTCTATGGCGACAATGAAACTGAGGAAATCGACGTCCTCTATTCCCGCATGAGCGAGGCCGCCTCCGCCTGGAATAACGACACTAGTCTTGAATACTTAATTAAGACCGAGCTAAAAGCTTATCTCCCTGTTATTTCTGGCACACGGATGCTAAAAGACTACTTAGACTTGCTTTTTTAGCTAAAATATGCTATAATAAGTAGGTTAGGGGTATCCCTAGTACTTTGACAGGAGGTGTTTTTTCTATGATGTTCGATGACTACTCTAAGGAGCAGGTCAAACTGCTCGCAATCCTCTCTGGCGTCATGATGCTGGCAATTTTTGCGGCTAATATTGCCGCGGTCAAGCTCTGGAACCTCTGGGGCATCGCCGTTGATGGTGGACTAATTATCTTCCCGCTTACCTACATTGTCGGTGACATTCTGGTCGAACTCTACGGTCAAAAGATGGCCAATTTCGTCAGCATTGTCGCGACCATCGCCAACGTGATAATCATCGGTCTGATGGTTATCGTTGTCATGCTACCGGCCTATCCGAATTGGGAAGGGCAAACCGAGTTCCAAAATGTAGTGTTCTCATCACTCCGTATCACTGCCGCCAGTCTGATTGGTTTCTTGTTTTCGCAGCTCACCAACAATATGAGCTTCCGCAAAATCAAGTATAACCAATGGCTTAAACAACGATACAATGATGAAGAACAATACTACGAGGATATGGACGTGCGCCATTACAAGACGCGTGCACTACTCTCTTCGATGCTCGGCCGTTTGGTCGATAACGCACTCTTCGAGACTATCGCCTTTCTCGGCGTACTCTCGACTGGTGAATTTCTGCTCCAGGCGGTCATGGCCTATGTCGAAGGCTTCGTGGTTGAGTTTCTTCTCATCGCGTTTGTCTCGCAACCGCTCGTTAGGCTCTGCCGTCGTTATACCAATACCGACTACTACGGCTTCTAGCCTTGAGTCCCAACCTCCGCACTGCTCCCAGCGCACACTGGGAGCTTTTTCTTGGTAAATCTACATTCGAGCTAGGCTATACTAGGGGCACTTTTTATGTTATAATGATTATATGTTTAGAAAAATCTTATCTGTCGTTACTCTACTTTTGCTAGCTTTTGTGCTTTGGAATGCCCGTGAAGAAGTTTTTCAGGCGATTGACTACCTCGGTCAGACCAATATTTGGATTATTTTACTCTTAATTCCAGAGCAACTTTTTATGTATTTCTGTTGCGGGCAGATGTTTTTCTCATACATCAAGGCCAAATCTTACACCACTAGGACTAAGGCCGACGACGGCGCTCAGAAACTTAAGCTCTGGACTTTGATGCGCATTAGTTTTGAGCTCAACTTCGTCAATCATGCCGTACCAAGCGGCGGCGTCTCTGGTCTAGGCTATATTGCCTGGCGCTTGAAGCCTTATGGCTCTAGTTATGCTCAGACTTCGTTTATGTATCTACTGCGTTACCTAATTACCATTATCGCCAATCAGACTCAGACTCTCATTGCCATCACTATTCTCCTGATTTCTCAGTCTTTCCCAGCAGAGAACTCGTGGATTCTCTGGCTAGTCGCACTTTCTTGCATCGGCGTAGTGACAGCCTGTTTTGTTGCAATTTTTGTCATTAGTAGTAAAAAGCGCATCTCCTGGTTTGCCAAGCTAGTTAGCAGTCTTGTCAACTGGCTGGTGAAGACTATTACCTTCGGGCATAAGCAGCAGCTCTTGAAAGAATCCGACGTCAAGTCATATTGCAATGAGCTTCACGAGAGCTATGAGGAAGCCCATAAGAATCGTCGTATCCTCATCCACCCGATTCTTTGGGGTATTGTTTACAGCTTCTTCGAGGTGGCGACCTACTGGATAGTAGCTACCAGCATGGGGCATTTTGAAATCTTCCCAGCTATCTTGGTGGGCGAAGCCATCGGCTCGGTCTTTGGCGCAATTTTACCTACCCCTGGCGGCGTTGGCGGCTACGAAGGCTCGATGGTATTTATTATGTCGCTACTCGGCGTTGAGATTGGTCTAGCTACCGCAGTAGTCGTGACGACGCGCATGGCAGTCTTAATCGGTACCATCACCTCTGGCTATGGTTTTTATCAGCACGCCATCAGTACAATCGGTAAAAAAGATAAGAAGGACATCGAAAAGCTAAACAGTGGGCACGCCAATGTGGGATAATCGTCCGCTCACCGTCACAGAACTACTAGATTCTTGCAATGATTATCTTGCTGCCAACTTCGGAGATATTTCCGTCGAAGGCGAAGTGGCCGAATACAAGCTCAATCAAGGAAAATGGGTGTTTTTCTCACTCAAAGACGAAGAATCCACCATTTCTTGCTTTCTGCCCGTCTGGAAACTCACCACCGAGATTACCGACGGCATGAAAGTCCGCATCCGCGGCTGCCCAAAAGTCACCAAATGGGGCAAGTTTAGCTTCACGGTCGAGAAAATTGCACCGGTCGGCGAGGGGAACATTAAAAAGGCTTTTGAGCTACTGAAGAAAAAGTTAGAGAAAGAAGGACTTTTTGCGCCAGAACGCAAACGTCCATTACCAGACAACCTCGTCAAAATCGGCGTTATCTCCTCTACGGGTGCGGCTGGTTATGCCGACTTCTGTAAAATTGTTAATAGCAGATGGGTTGGACTGGATATTCAGACTTGCCATACTCAAGTGCAAGGGCTGGACGCTCCCGCTCAGATTATCCGCGCCCTCAAATATCTCAATGAACACTCCGAAGTAGAGGTAATTGCGATTATCCGCGGTGGCGGCAGCAAAGACGATTTGTCTTGCTTTAACGATGAAGTCCTGGCTCGTGAAATTGCCAGGAGTAAGATTCCAGTCATCACTGGCATCGGGCACGAAGTGGATGAAAGCATTGCCGATCTTGTCGCCGACGTGCGTGCTTCTACCCCTAGCAACTGCGCCGAGATGTTGACCCACGACAAGCGAGAAGTCCACAAAGCCACCGAGACCAAGCGTCTGCACGCTCGCTCTCGCCTACTCTCTGCCATGAGTGAAATCTATAATAATTCTCGCGCCAACGTTCGTTCCATTTCCACTCAACTTCGCAGCAAGACGGGCGAACTGGAGTCCGCCCGAAGAAACGCCCTACTACGCATCAGTGCGCGCCTCTCTAATTGTATTGCCGAATACGAACGTAAATCCACCACCAAATTGCATGAACTCAGCCGCCACCTCCATCTCCAGCTCGATTCCACCGAACAAAAGTTGACCTCTCTACGCAAAGTCCTTGAATCTTGTAATCCCGATACCGTATTAAAGCAGGGTTACGCCATCTTGAGAGGCAAGGTTTCACCTGGAGAGAAGCTTGAGATTACCACCAAGAAGCAAATCATCGAAACTAAAGTTATCACAATTAACGAAAGGAGTTAGCATGACCACCAAGAAAGACGAAGCCAAAAATCTCAGCCAGAAAATCGCCGAACTCGACACGGCAGTAGATTGGTTCTACGGCGAAGATTTTAACCTCTCCGAAGCCATCGAGCGCTACGAACAGGCCGCCAAACTCGCCAAAGACATCGAGACCGACCTCAAAACGCTCAAGAACAAAATTACCGTCATTGAAAAAGACTTTTCAGAAGAATAGGCTTGTGGTAAAATAAAAGTATGAATAACGATTCTTCTTATCCTAATTATGGCTACCAGCCAGCTTACCAGCCACAGCCGACCATGCCGAATAATCCCATGGCTCAGCCTGGTCAGAATCCAGCTATGCCAAATCAACCAGCACAAAACCGCACTAGCGGCATTCTGATTGCCTTGACCGTTCTGTTTGGACTGGCTTCAGTGATTTTTCTCGTCCTCTTTGCCTGGATGACCGCCCAATACAGCGACGCCTCCACCAATCTTGAGTCCAAGATTAAGGACGCCACGATTAAAGCCGTCGATGAAAACACCGTAGAACTGCAATCCCAATTCGCCGAAAAAGAAAAAAGTCCGTTCAAAAAATTCGCAGGCCCGTCTGACTATGGTGAACTAACTTTTAACTACCCTAAGACCTGGAGTGTCTATGAATATGCCAGCGCCAGCAATGGTGGGGACTTTGGCGCAGTCTTCAACCCAGACAAAATTACCAGCAATGGCGGTGACACGATAAACGCTCTCCGCGTCAAAATCGACAATACTAACTACGAAAACGCCATCCGGAGCTATGAGAGCAAAGTTCAGAGTGGTCAACTTCAGCTTCAAATCGTCCAGATTAACGGCGCCAATGCCAACCTTTACATTGGCGAACTCGAAAACAAGTTCCAGGGTGCCATCTTGATTATTAAGATTCGCGACAAGACCGTCACCTTCCAGACCGACGCCTACTCCGTCTTCCAAAACGATTTCTTCAACGTCCTTTCCAGTATCAATTACAACGCTTAGTTAATATATTTACAAAAAACTAGATTATTTTAGCGCAAGCATTTTACTTTTCTTACCCCTACGTCTATAATTAAAGTATGACAAGTGAGGTAAACGGTATTTTGGTGGCGGCACACGAGCTTAAAGGCCCTCTGGCCACCTTGCGTCAGCTTGCCTATTCTATCAGCCTAGCTGAAGATGCCGAGGATTTAGTTGGCATTCAGACCCAGATGGTCGAAGTGTCCGACCGTGCCTTGAAACAAGTTGAAGATTTGACTAAGGTTGCACGGCTAGAGGATGGCTTATTCCAGCTAGAGCCCGTAGCGATTCGTAAACTTTGCGACGACGTGGCAAACGAGCTAGACGTCCTCTTCTCCGCCAATAACCGCACGCTCGATGTTAAATATACCAACCGTGCCCGCCTCGTGACGGCCAATCGCGAACTGTTACACTCCGTAATCTATAATTTTTGTCTCAATGCCGCCCACTATTCCGACATTGAGACCCGCTCTCGCCTTAGCGTGAAGAATCAAGATCGTAATCACGTTCGTCTTTCGATTCGTGATTTTGGTCCGAGCTTGTCGAAAGAGCTTTGGCAAAAGATGAATCAAGGCTGGCTCGAACATCCAACCAACATCTCCATGCGCCCCGGTTCGTCTGGGCTGGGGCTCTATATCGCCTCGACTTTCTCAGAATATATGCACGCCAGAGTCGGCGCGATTCGTCACCGTGACGGCACCAGCTTCTTCGTTGATTTACCTATTAGCCACCAAGCGAGTTTCTTTCCATGCTAGATTTTTTAATTTTAAGGCGAGAGAATAAGTCATGCTGATTCATATCATCGACGACGACCAGATTTTTGCCAGTGTCTTGAAACGCTACCTGAAAGGGCATGAGGTGCGGACTTTTTCCAACGCCATCGACGCCATTAATGCTCTGGAAAAGAAAATTCCTGACCTGATTTTTCTCGATATTCTCCTAGATGGACCAGACGGGTTTACCTATTTAGATGAAATCGCCTCTTACAGTGATACTAATTCTATTCCTACGGTATTAATCTCTTCACTCTACCACGAATTACCAAAGTTGAAAGACTATAACGTTATTGCATATTTAGACAAGACTAAGTTCACTCCTGATGACGTTAAGGAGATTATAGATGGACGACGTTAAAACGCGCGCTATCGTCCTACGCCGCACCAACCTCGGCGAGGCCGACCGCCTAATCGACTTCCTCACCCCTAGCGGTCGCATTTCCGCTCTCGCCAAAGCCGTGCGCAAAGAAAAATCTCGCCTCGCGGGCGGGGTCGAACTCTTTTCTATCTCCGAGATTCAGGTTCATCACTCCGTAAAAACTGGACGCTACACGCTGACTTCCGCCAAGATGCAGAAGTTCTACCGTCACATTCTAGAGAACTTAAATAAGCTCGAACTTGCCTCAAACGCCCTAAAAGCCATCGAACGCGCCTCGCGCGATACTGAGTCTGAAGCCTATTTCTCCATCTTAAGCCAAATTCTAGCTTACCTCGATTCGGCAGAAGCCAACCTTGAACTTGCCCATACTTGGTTCACACTCAATCTGGAGCACGAAAAGGGAAACGAATTAAACCTGATGTTTGATAATACTGGCGCTAAACTCGTAGGAGACCAAACTTATACTTGGGACCCAATGGAGATGGTCTTACACCCTAGCCCAAACGGTCAGATTGCCGCCAATCACATCAAGTTCCTTCGCCTATTGCACGTCTTACCCCTAAAAGATTGCGCAAAAATCAAAGGCTACCAGGATTTGCTACCTGATATTATACCAGTTGCAAGAAGTTTATAAAATTATTTCTCCAGACAGTACGGAGCGCGGCAGCGCGAGTAGTAGTGCCGTCCACCCATGGCGACGGCACGACGAGACGAAAAGGCGAAAATGTTTACATTTTCATCTTTGAGTGAGAAGTAGCCGTCTCTTGAGATGGGCTGGACGGACACGTGTCTGGAAAATAACTTTTATAAACTTCTGTTTTTATGGTATAATAAGTGGCATGGAAAATATTGTAAGTCTTTGCAAGCGCCGCGGTTTCATCTTCCCCGGCTCTGATATTTATGGCGGCATGGCCGGCACTTGGGATTTTGGTCCGCTTGGCGTCATGTTGAAACGTAATCTAATGAACACCTGGTGGAGTTATTGGGTCGATGGTCGCGATGATATGTATGGTATCGACGCTGCGATTATCATGAACCCAAAGACTTGGGAAGCTTCTGGACACGTTGATACCTTTAATGATCCGCTCGTCGAGTGCAAAGAGTGCCATGGCCGTTTCCGTGCCGACAAACTGGTCGAAGGAGCAAACGAGTCCATCTCGACCGAAGATTTCTTAAAGGCTAATCCGAAGTGTCCAACTTGTGGCAAGCAGAGCTGGTCCGAAATTAAGAAATTCAACATGATGTTCAAGATGAACGTCGGCCCGGTGGATGATGGCTCGTCTATCGCTTATCTCCGCCCAGAGACAGCACAGGGGATTTTCACGAATTTCAAGAACGTCGTCGATACGATTTACCCAGATTTACCGTTTGGTTTGGCCCAGCAAGGTAAAGCCTTCCGCAACGAGATTTCTCCGCGCGATTTTATCCTCCGCGACCGCGAGTGCTCTCAGATGGAGATTGAGTATTTTGTCCATCCAGATACTTGGGAAGAGCATTTTGAGAAGCTGAGCGAGGAGTATCATCATTTCCTGATTGATGTATTAGGCCTGCCAGCCGAGAAGCTTCACGATTACGAAGTCCCAGTCGAAGACCGCGCGCATTATTCTAAGCGCACGATTGACCTTGAGTTCGACTATCCGAATGGCCGCGAGGAGCTGATGGGTATCGCCTACCGCACCGATTTCGACCTCAGCAATATTGCGAAAAACTCCGGCAAATCTCAGGAGTATCGTGATAAAAATACTGGTGAGAGTTTTGTGCCGCACGTGATTGAACCTTCGATTGGTGTTGAGCGTTTACTGCTTGCGGTTTTGGCTTCCGCTTATACGGAAGATGAAATTGATGGCAAGCCACGCACGGTTTTGAAGCTGTCTGAAAACTTGGCGCCATATCGCTTCTGTGTCTCGCCACTACTCAAGAATAAGTCTGAGCTAGTTGAGAAGGCACGTGAGGTTTACGGTTTGCTCCGCAAAAAGTATGGTAATGTGACTTGGGACGATTCTGGGAATATCGGTAAACGCTACCGCAAACAAGACGAAATCGGCACGCCACACTGCGTGGTGATTGACTTCGATACTTTGGAAGATGGCACTGTCACTATCCGTGATAGAGATACGGCCGAGCAGAAGAGGGTAAAGGTAGAAGAGTTATAGAAAAGTTTACTTATATACAGGTAAAAACTCATTAAAAATCCAAAAATTTTCCTCCATAGAAGTAAAAACTCTCCAAATTCCCAAAAAATGGCAATATATTGGGAATGCAATCCAAAAAATAGCCATTTTTTGAGATTTTACTATTGAAAAAGCCAACAAAAAGTGGGGGCTTGGCACCTCTGCATTCCAGCAGCGGGTCGCCCCCAATGTCTACATTGTATCATACTTACTTTTTAATGTCAAGCAAACGACCATCCTTTGTAATTAAAAGCATCCTCCTCGTATTCCGTGATAATGTAAATTGTTTTATGGCCTCCGCTTCGGATTGGTCGCCTTTCATTCCAAATCTACGCAAGTCTAATACTAGATTCTCCGCTTGATGACCAGAGTTCTTGATATTACGTTCTATAGCATTCTTACTGCGTCCGTCTGGTGATTTTGATTCCCAAATTGTCCCAAAAATCATAAAGTCCGCATTGTGTGTGCCGACCGTATTGGTTTGTTTTAAAAAATCAATATTAATACCAAAAAGCGTCAGGTATGAAGCCGTTGCATATTCATGAGCCATTTTCTGCATTCCGTTAGTTCGGATCCGACCAAGTTTATTTTCTGGAACTCGGCTCACCTCTCTTATATTTATTTTCATTCTTCAATTCTACCATACAATAAAGTTTTCCACAAGGAAAGCCCCGCATTTTATGTGAAACACAAGGAATCCTTGACAATCCAACTAAATAAGTTACCTTCCTTCCCCAAATTCCTTCCGATAGTCAATATCTACAACCTCAAAAGAAGGCTCTTCCGTATCTACTATAATCATTTTCTCGATGCCATATTTCTTACCCCAGCTCGTAGAAAATACATCAACGAAGACAACACTATCCATCTCAATAACACCTTTCATTGGGGTATGGCCAACAACTTACAGGCAATCTTTTATGAGCTTTGGCCTGGTCAACCCGTCATATTGTGGTCTCGCCCAAAGCGGAGAATTATCGCGCCAAAGAGCTAAGAGATTTAACTGGTTTATTCTCTGAACTAACTCCTCAGCATTTTTGTAATCTTGTAGATTGTTTTCATCAATAAATTCCTGAAAAATGCCCGCATGAGAAAATATCACTTTGCCGTCGAGATGTATAAACTTTGGGTTAAAATTTTCGCGATAGAGGCGCGCATACTCTCTTCCGACGAAAATATTACCCGTCACCGGCCGACCTAAAATATATGAGGCTTCATGGTTGCCCCAGAGCCAAATTGTATTCGGGTAGTCACGATAAAAGGTTAGCATTCTAGCGTTATGATTGCGATACTGATCGCCGTAGCAATAAAAATCATCCACGTTGTCACCAAGCTGAATAACGTAGTCAACCTTATGCTCGCGCAAAATCTTATCCGCAAGATCAAACATCTTTGGCTTGAGATGAGTATCGGGAACAACTAAAATTTTAGACATAAAATCTCCTTGTGGTGTGACTGGTAGGGATCAAACCTACACGCTCTAGTGCCACAAACTAGCGCCTTACCAATTGAGCTATGGCCACCATATATTAAAAATGGGCTACTTAAGTAGCCTTTCTTCCAAAATAGACAAAAAGACTACCGTCCTCGGCTAATAATCTCCAAATGATGGATATTATTCAAAAATCTTTTCATCTTGGAACAATTATACCACTCCACAGATATCAAAGCAATGGCACCATCGCCATAATACAGTTCATGCTATAATTATAGTATATAAATAGAGGAAAGTTTTTGGTCTACTACGCTAAGAACCAAGAAAGCAATAAAAGATATACTCTGCTACATATGGATATAAAGACTTATAACGCCCTAAGCATAGTCCGCGAGCTACAAGATTTAACAGGCTTAATAAACTTGATGATAAAAGAGGAATATTCAGCTTATTTAATGGTCAATCTAGAGAAATATATTTGTTTTTATGCAAATGAGATTGCAAGCCTCCTAAAAGAAAAACAAGAAATTAAATACTCAAAAATTTTTCGAGAAACACGTGGAAAAATGAAACCATTCGAAGATATCAAGATGATGGTCAATACAGTGCATAAGTATACCAAGATTTCAAACGACTATTTTATAAAGAGCGTATGCCCGCCGTTTAGACCATTGGCTAACGACATTGGACTATTTTATTGCAATGGCTTTATTATATCTAATACTATTGGCACTCATATGGAGAATAGTCACATAATGAGCAAAAATATCGAACCCGATAGAGAAAAAATTATTGACATATCACGCGAAGCCGGACGCATAGTATCATTATTTGGCAAAAATACCGCAGAAACAAGACTCATTGCAGACAATAATAAAATAGTAACGAAAGATGAGAGGTTATTATCGAAGCATTCCCCAATTTTCTATGATAAATATTTAGATGAAAAATCTTTGATATATCTGAATTCTCTTTGTTCAATTAACTATTGTAGCCAAATTCTTCTAAATAACACTGCCTGCCCAGAGCTTCGCATGAGGCTCTGCTATCTTACTCTAAATAAAGCGCTTTCAGATTCTCTTCTTTTACACACCATTTTACCAATCGAAGGTCTAGCTGAATTAGCGAGCAAATTTAACATCTTTACAGAAAATATAAAATTGCGCAACAGCATGTATCATTTTAAATTCGATCATGGATTCAACAATAAAATTGATGAAAATAAATTATTCGGCGGACTAATTGAATACATTACGGATATATCAGACCAAGAATACATACAAAGATGTCTCGATTGCCTCAGAGAAACTTCAGTGCTACTATCTGAAATCGTCGTCAGGCAAGGCTATCTACCACCTACCTAAAATACACCCTCTTAGATAGCCAAAAACTACTCCTCAAACAAATGTCTATAAGTTCTACCACCGAGACCAAGTAGCCTAATCGGGCTGCTATTCTGCACTGGCAACTTATCGACTATTTTCTCCACTAATTCTAGATTATATTTTACAGCTTTTTGCGCAGAATACACATTTAATTCATCGTATCCAAGATTATGTACTAAGTTGTTCCTCAACGAACGAGAACATTTTAACCATTTAGAGATTGTACTATCGCCCTTATCCAACCCTAGCTCAAGACAAATTTTAGAAATTAAAGACTTATTGTCTTTATCCTTTGTCTTAAAAATATCACTCGGAAAAGGCGTGTCTTTATATTTTGGAAAAGACTTATAGACTATCTTCAATGAGAACTCCATAAATAGATCAGACAATAAGACAGCCCTAACATAATCACCGAGGCAAAAGGCGTTCAAAGAGTCTAGCATCAAATCCAAAGAATATCTAATATCACCATGTAAAGGTAACTTCTCGCAATATTCAGCAAAGACCTTCAAAACGGAAGAATCGGGGTTTATTAGCTTATTTTGCAAATCCAATAAATCATTAAAATGACTAGCTTGAAAAATTTTTCTTTTTGACAAGCTAATTTTTCCATCAATACCTAATGTTACCTCATGGTATAGAATATGATCTGGAAGATTAGTTTGTGTTAACTTATAAACTGAATGATCATGCTTTACCAATCTGTATCCGGTAATAAAATCATTAGCGTAGTCAATCACTTTATCGTATTTGTCTCCCAATGGACAATCATTCAGTACCTCTTTAGTATAAAGTATGCCACCAATAAAACAGGAACAACCATAAAAATCTTTTTGGTTTTTATTTTTACCGGAAAAATCAAGAATAGTATTTATAGAATCAATAAAACATATACCACTTCCGTCAGCCAAAATTTTCCTGGCAAGATAATCACCTGGCGCTAGTGGTATCGTGGTATTATATGGCAGAATAAAAATCACGCCTCGCAGAATCGCATGCTCATCGACTAAACTCTTAAAATCTTCAAAAACATTAGTCGCTATTTTTAATATAACATCCGTCGTGATGCAAACAGCTATACGACTATATATAATCTCTTGAATTTTAGGATGAATTACATCCCTGCCGCGTTTTACATAAATTCCATAACGTTTAATAATATCGTCATCATTTAGAATATTTTTTACACAATCAAGCTTTGCCTGTATATCTCTACTCTTTACCATAGATATATTATAGCACAGCTCGCCCCCAGCTTAACCTCTTTACAAAATCATCATAATATGATACAATAGAATAAATAATCAATTTATTTTTATGCGTCAAAAAATCAAGAAAATCTGGTTCTATAGCACATGGCTTCTAAAATTCTCTTTTTTGATGATTTTCTATCTAATCGTCTCTATTCCGCTTCGTTTCAATAAAAAATATGACAACTTATGGTTGATTGGTGAACGTCCGGACGAAGCAAGGGATAACGGCTATTGGCTCTATAAATATATCATAGAAAATCATCCAGAAACAAACATTAGATTTGTCCTAGCGAAAAACAGTGTCGACTACGAAAAAATGCCGAGAAAAGATTTAATAATCGAACCTGGCTCTGCAAAACACTACATTAATTACATTCTTTGTAGGTATTCTATCTCCACACATATGCATGGAGTTTGCCCAGGGAAATCATTTGTCATCCCATTTTTACCGTTTGTGAGACGTAAGAAAACGGTGTTCTTGCAACATGGAATAACAGTAAACGCCGTAAATCTAAGGGGAGGCTTAGATATTATTGTTGCCGCTTCCAATGAGGAGAAGAAGATACTTGAATCTGCAAATCCAAAATACTCTGGAAAGGTTTACACTTTGGGATTCAGTAGATATGACAACCTGGTGGATGCCTCCTTAGTAGAGAAGCAAAAAATCATCTTAGTCATGCCAACTTTTAGGCGATGGCTGAGGGATATTGCGAGACTTAAGGGCGCAGACCAAACTTTCATGAATACGGAATATTTTAAGAGGTGGAACAATCTCCTGAACAACAAAAAAATAACGAAAATTTTAAAACAGAATAATGTGAAACTTATATTTTTCCCGCACAAAGAAATGCAAGCGCTCGCCCACAATTTCAAGGCCGGGAGTAAATACGTTGTTATCGGCAAGACGGGGCAATACGACATACAAGAATTACTTAGACGATCAAGCCTCCTTATCACTGATTATTCCAGCGTATTCTTTGACTTTGTCTATATGAATAAACCAGTTATCTTTTATCAATTTGACCGAAAAGACTTTTTTAGCAAGCATTACACGTCCAGTGGTAAACCTTATCCATTTGGCGATATTCTAGATAGCGAAAGTGAACTGGTTGATAAAATATTAAGAACCGTCGAGAATGACTACCATATAAAATCCAAATATAAGAAGGATGCCGACGAGTTCTATGCGTTTAGAGATTCAAAAAATTGTGAACGAAATTACAGAGCAATAAAGGCGAGTCAGTAGAAGAATGAGAACTATAGGAAAGAGCTTTAAAGATGTCAGTGCCAATCTTCTGAAAATTAGGCCGTCCATACTTTTTGCTTTTTGCTTTCTTATCTATATGCCAAAATTCAATCTACCAGCGATTATTCAACAGATTATATCAGTAATAATACCGCTAGCCTATATTTTATTCAATATTGATAGAATAGGTAAGATTGGCAAAAAACAATGGGCAATTGTACTATCCGCAATACTACTATCATTGCTTAGCTGTGTTTTTCCACTATTGCACGGAACTGGAGACTTCTCATACTTTGCTATTTCATTAATATTCTATAGGAAAGCATTAACATTTGTTGCCCTGCTACTCATGATTGAGAAACATCATGGGAGAGAACGGAGTCTGCAATATTTCATGTATTATTTTATACTAACACATATAGCCTACGTCATAGGCACATTGCTATTCGTATTTATCCCCGGGCTACGCAGTGTTTGGTTTTCAATATTTGAAAAAGAAGTGATGTACGGAAATGAGGCTGGACATCTATTTCGAGTTGGCTGGCGAGGTTTTGCAGGCTTTCGAGTAACGCTCTATTGCACCATTAGTGTGATTTTTGCCTTATATCTTAGATATGGAGCGAAGCCAGCACAGATAACCAATCAGCAATTTCTCTTTGCTTATCTTTTCAACATAGCCGGTAATATGTTTTATGGAAGGAGTGGCCTGCTCATTTCTTTGATAGTAAGTATCCTTGGCTTTTTATATTGGAATAGGAAAAATCTAAAACGTATAGTTGTTGCAGCATTATCCTCGGTAATACTTATTTTAGGCATTGGGTCACTGAGATATATACCACT
The DNA here is from genome assembly GCA_017480095.1 of Candidatus Saccharimonadota bacterium. Lineage (GTDB taxonomy): Bacteria > Patescibacteriota > Saccharimonadia > Saccharimonadales > Saccharimonadaceae > Nanosyncoccus. The sequence goes on along the minus strand of JAFVBG010000003.1, from coordinate 155,501 downwards.
TCTACAAAACTGGTACGAGTGGATGTCCTCACCAATTATCAACCTAGTTACTACCGGAGATATGCAAAATAGTTCATTTGATAGGCTACAAGAAATGAACCAAGTAAAAATTGAAGGCACTACATTATTGGTAGGGGATGGTTACTACACTGAAGAAGATGGGCATTACTACATGAGAACCGATGCTGGCTTCGTGCGCAATGTCCTCTTCTGGGGTCTGATTGGAGCGCTGATATCATATGGGACAACACTATATTCAATATTTACATTATTTAGATTAAATAAATTATTAGTTTTGCAGATATTAATCCTATTCATCGCTTTCGAATATAAGGGAGCTGCCTATTATGAGTTCTTACCCATAATGTTTATTTTAAATACCGCGATGTATGATTCAAAAACGGCATACAACCATAAAACGGAGCTTGCATGATAACCGTCATAATGTCAACATATCACGAGCCTATTGATTATATTTCTAAGGCCATTGATTCCATCCTCAACCAAACATATAGTGATTTTGAATTTATCATAGTTATCGATGACCCAAAACGGAAAGATATTGTTGAGTTAATAAAAAAGAAGCACGACTCAAGAATCGTACCACTACTAAACGATCGAAACCTTGGGTTAACCGCCAGCCTTAATAGGGCAATAGACTTTGCGAATGGAGAATATATCGCACGTATGGATGCAGATGATATTTCCAGACCAGATAGATTGAAACGCCAACTTAGCTACCTCGTCTCAAACAGATACGATTTAATTGGTAGCGATATTTCCAATATAAACTCTAATGACAAAATTATCCGCCCGCACGTCGCTTATCCAAGAGATAATAATTCGATTAATAAAATCCTTCGTCATAATAATCCAATTCCTCATCCAACATGGTTTGGTAAAGCAGATATATTTAAAGATAATAAATACATAGATTTTCTAGCTTGCGAAGATTATGAGTTTCTAGTTCGAATATCGCTACATGGGAAAAGACTGGGAAACATAAGCGAAGTGTTACTAGATTACCGCATCAATACCGAGGGGATTTCCTTTAAGAAGAAGGGCCTTCAAAGAACTGGCCTAGCATATATTAGTAAGAACTTTAGGAAGAAAAAAATAAGTAAGTATAGTGAATATAAAAAATACATAAACAGCCAAAAAGGAAAGAGAAGAATAAAACTAACTCAAAAATTTTTTGAAATCGTCCGAAAGCTAAAGGATAATAGCAGCCCTACAAAACGGTTATTGATTATACTGACTAACATGCCAATAATGCTTAGTACGGTAGGATTTGAAAATATATATGGGGCAATCGAAATGAGAAGTATTAGAAGAAAAAATCAGGGTAATAAATAAATGAAATTCATAAAGGGAATCACACATGAGCAAAATAATTGATAATACAATTAAAGGCAAGTCTTTTTTGGATTTAATTGACGCAACTACGATCAGAAAATTCGACATAAACGATAATAAAGAATATTCAATCACTGAAAAATATGGGGTGGATCTACTTGTGCCAAGGCGTATAGATTTAGTTGCAAAATACATGCTTCTGCTATTTAAGAATAAGAAAATCAAATCCGACCTAGCAAAAAATGTTTATAGAAAACATATTGAAGCATTTTCTGACGGAAGATTTTACGAACCAGATAGTCAAACTAAGACAAATTACGACGCCTTTCTAACTGAATACGATAAACTATTCCACAGCATAAAGAAGAACAGTTTTAACCCCAAAACATCCTTAATCCCAGTAGGTAATGATGGTGTAATTATTAACGGAGCACATAGAGTAGCAATATCTATCTTCCTCAATAGTACCGTCTATCTTCTAGATATCAATGACCACTCAGGTCCGCATTATAATTATAGATATTTCACGCAAAGGCATTTAGGCGAAAATTATCTGGATTTTCTTACTCTCAACTATATGAAAATTACAAGAAGACCAACTTTCGTCATTTGCCTTTGGCCAAAAGCAACCTCCATGAATAAACTTCCAGAGTGTGAAAGACTGATAAACAGAAAAACGGACGTCATCTACAAAAAAGAACTACCGCTCAAAAAGCTTGGGCTTAAAAATTTTATGATGCATCTATATCACACGGAGAAATGGGTCGGCGCCGGCAAGAACAATTACGTTGGGGCGTATGGAAAAGCGGATTCATGTTACACTAAAAAGTCAAATACCATCTTGTATTTTGTGGAAGCAAAAAATTTAGATACCATCCTTAAACTAAAAGAGGATATCAGGTCTATCTACAACGTTGGCAAACACTCGGTGCATATTACGGACACCCCAGAAGAAGCAATGCTCGCCGCCAATCTAACGCTTAACCCTAATAGTGTGTCAGTGTTAAATAATGGCTATCCTGGCAAGCTAAACGCCAAATTAGATCGACTAAGGGAATATAGCACAAAAACAGAACGAGCTATATTAAATCCGTTATATACTTTGCAATATTTTGGCTACACAACGGAAGCTGTAAGCGAAGACTTTTATGACGTATCCAAACTGCAAAAAGACGTTGAATATGACATAAATAATTTCTTTTATTACAGAGGTTTTAAGTTCTTTTCTCCAGAATACGCCAAAGAGCTATGCAACGACAAGTATCGCAAAGAATTCGACGCCATAACACAGTTAAATAAAATCAGTATAAAAGCTAAGGTCAAGGAAAGCTTTTCCAAGAATCTTTACAAGGCAAAAAGAACCGCTCGATTTGCGCTGAGAAAGGCTGGCCTTCTAGAACCAGCCAGAAAGATAATCCGTAAAACAAAATGAAAAAAATAAAGAGATTATTGCGAACTTACCACAATATGAACAGTCAAGCCAAAGCTGGAATTTGGTTCGTATTTTGTAGCTTCTTTCAAAAAGGAATCGCATTCATTACGATCCCCATATTTACACGAGTCCTCACTACGGAAGAATATGGGGTAACTAACCTATTCAATACTTGGTCCACACTCTTAGTGATTTTTGCAACGCTAAATCTATCCGGTGGAGTATATAACAGAGGACTTCTTGAGTTTGACGAAAAAAAATACACCTCTTCTGTCCAGAGTCTAGCAACAACAATTTCAGCAATAGTTACAGCTCTAATAATCATTTTTCACGATTTTCTTTCCTCAATATCTGGACTTTCATCTCCAGTTTTATATATTATGTGCCTCCACTTTTTTACGACTGCCGCACTTAATTTATGGACGGTAAAACAACGTTTCTTTTATAGATATAAAGCATTAGTTCTCGTAACCATCACAAATACAATTATTTCAGCTGGACTTGGTCTGCTTGCGGCAATCCTTTCTACGAGCAGCCGCGGAGAAGCAAAAGTTATATGGTCGACATTGGGTGGAATACTGGTAGCTCTACCTTTCTACATTTATAACTTCGGAAACGGAAAAACGTTTTACGACAAAAAAATGTGGAAGTATTCTCTTGATTTCAACTTGCCACTAGTACCACACTATCTATCAAATTTAATTCTGCATCAATCAGATCGCATTATGATAAACTGGTTTTGCGGCACATCTGACGTCGCCTATTATAGTGTTGCCTATTCCGTTTCGTCACTAGTTTCTGTTTTTACGGATGCAATCAATCAAACACTGACACCATGGCGCTACCAAAATATGAAGAGAAAGAATTACAGTAGAATAAACAAGATTAGTTTAACTCTGTTAGCGCTCGTAGCAGGCATAGTAGTGATAGCAAATCTACTTGCTCCTGAGATTATTTATATATTCGGCGGCACAAAGTATAGTGAAGCAATGTGGACCATACCACCAATCATGTTAAGCGTATATTTTATCTTCATGTACGGCATGTTTTCGAATGTTGAATTCTACTTTTTGAAAACAAAATTCATGATGGTTGCTTCTATGGTCAGTGCAATTTTAAATATAGCATTGAATTACATTTTTATCGGAAAATTCGGCTACATTGCTTGCGCCTATACCTCGTTGCTCTGCTATATGATTTACACCGCCTGTCATTATTTATATATGCGACACATCTGTAAAAAAGAGATTGGTCATACCAATATATTTAATATTAGAACAATTGGACTGATTACGATTATAGTCTTTATCCTTGCAGCTTTATCAACGGCATTATATAATATTAGTATAGTCAGATACCTTCTAATTATTATCGCCATTATCGTCGCTATTATGAAGAAAAAGACTATTATTAATACTCTCAAGACAATCAAAAAATGAATTCTAATACCTACTATATTTTTGTCCCAGAAGATAAACCAGTCAAATTAGCTCCAGGCTGTGCTATCATTCAAGTCTATCACGTGTTTTTATCAACAGAACAAGTAAATAGACTATTTCAGAAAAGTAATCTCACTGGCAAGCCGTTTTCTATATACAAAATACAGCCATCAAAACAGAATCTGGGTGCAGCTATCGAAAATGGTAAATACCACAACGATTGCAACTTGCAGATTCACGAGTTACTTACTACTAATAAAACAATTCTGGGTTATTCTAGCCAACACATCAATCGCATTCTTTCAACAATTATTCAATATGACGAAAACTCAAATACAATATGCCTAATGGGGGAGAATGGGTGGTCTAGCCTGAGGGAATTTTTCAAAGCTCTAAATGACGCGCAACTGTCTTATGTGATATTGAGAAAATATGAAATGCTACCAGAAAGTTTTATAGATGGAGATCATGATATTGACTTGCTATGCGATTCTAAAGAGGAGATGATACTTGCGGCTGGAGCCAAAAAGCGAAGTATCGGGATAAGTGCCTACTATATAACTATTAATAATACTAAAACCGACCTTGATATTCGTTATGTGGGAGATAATTACTTGGATAAAATGTGGGCAAAAAATATACTAGATAATCGTCGGTTAAATGAGAGTAATATATATGTAATGGATACCGAAAATCAACTTTTTACAATACTATATCACTGCTTGACGCAAAAGCAAACCATCTCAAACTATTATCGAAATATTATTCAAAAACTCATCAAAGAAATAACCAAAAAACACCCACTAAACAAGGAATCTTTAATTAAACTCTTGGCCTCTTTCATGAAAAGTAAAGTATATGCTTACGAAAGACCAATGGATATTTCTGTAATCCAAAATAGAATAAACATAGAATTATTAAAACGCAATCTTAAAACCACTTCAAGAAAAAACGATTTTATTCGCACTGTATATATAAAGTCTCCGTACCCATTACGCAAGCTGATTCCTAGCAAGGTAAAAAAGAGACTATTTAAAACAATAGACTAGGAATATCGCTACTAAAAGCCTATCTAATTTTATCACCCCTGCTAGTAATTCCTCTTTTTCATCCCCTCCATTTGACTTCTCCCCCTATCTATGCTATACTATAAAGATGAAAATGATTATGCGAATTTTGAAGTTTTTAGTAGTTGCCGCACAGGGAATCACCTCTGGTCTGCTCATCTACACCCTTTTTCATCTTAACGTCCTCCAAGCCTGGCAGAACTTAGCCGCTACCGCCATCCTCGTCATCCTCCTTCTCATCTGCCTAAAAGTCCTAATTTTCCCGAAAAAGCGTTTTCATAAAGACGGCACACCCAAAAATCCGAAGCTTATCCCCCAAATCATCTTTACGCTACTCTCGCTGGCTACTTCCGTTGGTGCGCTCGCAGCCTATCACTATATCGACCCGATTTCCGACTTCATCGCCGACATTACGAAAGAATCGAAAACTCACGTCAAAGTCTACAATCTCCTCACGCCAAAGCTGACGGACGCCGACCAGAAGCACACTCTAGAAGATTATCGCGACAAAGAAATTGGCTTCCTCTCCCTCGATCCATACATGGCCAAGGCTGAATCTGCCCTCAAAGAGAAAATTGCCTTCACCAACAAAACTTTCGATGATATTGATGCTATTACTACGGCACTAGACAATAAATCTCTTCCGGCCATCGTGCTAGAAGCTGAACGTTTTGAAGCTCTAGCCGAAATCGCCGAAACCAAAAAAACTGAAGGGGCGAAAGATGTCACCAATAGCCCTAGTAAATCTACTCAAGACCTTGTCACCTTCGCCGACCGCGTCGAAGTAACCTACACCTTCGAAATCACTGTCGAAGACACGAATTACAGCTCATCTGTCGATATCACCAAAGACCCCTTTATCGCCTACATCTCCGGCACCGACTCTCGCCAGGGAATCAACGGCATTGCCCGCTCTGACGTCAACATTCTCGCCGTGGTCAACCCTATCAAAAACAAAATTCTTCTCCTCACCATCCCGCGCGACACTTATGTGCAGCTCCACGGCACCACTGGCATTAACGATAAACTTACTCATGCTGGCATTTACGGTATTGACATGAGCAAGAACACCATCGAAGATTTTCTAAATATCAAGATTGACCACACTATCAAGGTCAGCTTCGCTACCGTCGTCAACGTGGTGGATGCCATTGGCGGCATCGAAATCAACTCCGACACCGCTATGACACTCAAGGTCGAGGGAAAAGATAAAAAATGTACTTACGTCGTCGGCGATCAGACCCTCGATGGTGACTGTGCTCTCCGCTACGCTCGCGAACGCAAGACCTACTACATCGGCGACATTCATCGCGGCCGCAACCAACAGCAGGTCATCACGGCAATCATCGACAAGATTTCTAAGAACAAATCTCTCCTCACCGATTATCCGCGCATTTTGAAAGCCGCCGAGGGTACTTTTGAGACTAGCTTCACTTATAACGACATCACCAGTTTCGTCCGCTATCAGCTTGCCGAGGGCAAAAGTTGGCAGACCGAGTCGATTGACATTACTGGCAATGCTCGCTATGCTGGCACCTACTCCATGGGCGAGAAGCTTCCACTCTATGTCATGGACGCCGATGAAAGTTCTATCAAGAATGCTCAAGCCAAAATCGCCAAGTACCTAGCCAAATAAACCTTCGAAGCGCGAACTTACACTCCCATTGACCAACTTATCTACCACGCCAAGTCTGATAATATGCGCTTAGTAGCTTTTTGGCGACTTCCATCATCACCTTGCGCCGCTCTTTGTCGATTTTTGTATAGGCTCGCACCAAAGTCGGGATATGTTTCACGCCGTTCAGAGCGACTTCCATCGGATTACCAGCCTTGCTCCGCTTCAAGATTTCGAACATTCCATCCACAAAGATCCTGCGTTCATCTTCACTCGCACTCTCCAGCCAACGTGTAATCATTCGATCATTGAAGTCCGATTTCTTCGTCGTAGTTGAGCGCACAAACTTCTGATCTTCCACTTCCCAACTATAGACATCATGCTGCAAAAGTGGCTCCGCCGTGCTTTTGACTACGGTAAATTTCTCACGATGTTCTAGTAGTCGCCCAATCAGCGAATCTTGCGGGATAAAACTCTCGATTTTCTGGATCACTGGCCGCCCCGCATCTTTATCTGCCAGCTTTTTCCGCAGTCCCGGCCCGTCAAAATTATAAACTTTCTTAATCCGCATCTGGCGCAAATCATTCGCCAAGACTGCCGCATAAATCGCTAAGTTACCACCCTTGCTATGCCCACCTAAATAAACTTTTGAAAATAGATGATGGCGACAAAAACTTCGAAAATATTTTACCGCCTCCGTCTGCGCCGGCACTTCGGGCATAAAAATCATATTAAAATCTTCTTTCCAACCATAGAGCGAACTGTCTGTGCCAAGATACGAAATATAAGCCAGATATGGTCTCACCCAAATCGTCACCGCCGAAAACTGCTTTTCAGTCGCCTCATCATTGTCTAAGACAAAATCCGCAATTTTCATCGCGCGGAAGCGTTCCGACTCACCAAGCAAGCGGATTAGTTCTTTATCGTCTTTCCAACGAAAATCCTTCTCCTCTAGGCGTTCTAGTCTCTTCGCCACGTCGCCTAGGGTTCGCACCTCATTCATCCGAATCCGCGTTAGTGGCAAATAGGAAACCCGTGCCAACGCCAAAGCATCCAGCTCATTAAACGGACTCTTCCGGCTAACTTTCACCGTGTTTATTTTGAGATAATCAATCACATTTGCCATATAATATATATTATATCACGCCGAAATAGCAAAATTGTGTTATAATTATAAGATAAAAAGGAGTTTATATGGCAGATTTTAACAAAATTCTCGACGCCGGTGATTACAAAAACGGCGAAATCAACGTAGTTATCGAAATCCCAACTGGTTCTAACCACAAGATTGAATGGGATCGCAAAAATGCTTGCTTCATGCTCGACCGCGTAGAGCCAATCGCTTTTGCCAAGCCTTGCAACTATGGCTTCATCCCTCAGACTCTCGACGAAGACGGCGACGAGCTTGACGCTCTCGTGATTACCGAGCAACCTCTCACCACGGGCATCTACATGACCGCTCGCGTGCTCGGCGTGATGAAGTTTGTCGATGACGGCGAAGTCGATGATAAAATCATCTGTGTCCCAGCCGACGACCGCAACAATGGCGACTGCTACCAGACTCTCGAAGACCTTCCAAAGCGCCTGATTGAGCAAATCGAGTTCCACTTCAACCACTACAAGGACTTGAAGAAGCCTGGCACCACCAAGGTTGAAAAATGGGGTAATGTAGAAGAAGCCAAACAGGTTATCGAAGACGCCATCGAGCGTTGGAAAAATTAAGGTTTCTTTAAGCTTCTAAACATATAATATATACCATGAGAATATTATATGTAGAAGACGAAAAATTCCTGGCCGATGCCGTTATCCACGTGTTGGACAAAAACGGCATCGCCGTCGAGTGGGTTGCCGACGGCGAGGACGGCTTAGAGCTAGCCCTCAAACCAATTTACGACGCTATCGTGCTAGACGTAATGTTACCAAAGATGTCTGGCTTCGACATTTTGCGCCGCGTACGCGAAAAAGGCGTGAAAACCCCGATTATCATGCTTTCGGCACTTTCACAGGCCGAAGATAAAATCCGCGGCCTCGATTATGGCGCCGATGATTATCTTGCCAAGCCGTTCAAGACCGCCGAGCTGGTCGCCCGTCTGCGCGCCCTAGCTCGCCGTCCAGTTTTACAAGACGAAAAACTGCTTTGTTTCGGTGATTTATATTATGATCTAGAAAATCGTAGTCTAAACGACATTCCGCTCACCGAGAAAGAAGCATTGCTGATGGAGACTCTGCTCCGTAATCCCGACCGCGCCCAAAATAAAGATTATCTCCTGCATCATATCTGGGGCAGCGACAACTTTGGTGATGGCAATTATGTCGAAGTCTATATTTCTTATCTGCGCAAGAAGCTACAGAAGCTGAAGAGTTCGGTCGAGATTAAAACCATCCGCAACCTCGGTTACAAACTAGTCAATAAAGCTGAATAGAAGTATAATATATTATATATGTTCAAGAAACTCAAGCGACACTTCGTCTTAAATACGGTCTTACTAAGTAGCGTAGTGATTGCAATTTCATTTACGATAGTCTATATCGCAGTCTCTAATTCAGTCAGTGGCCGCCGCCCCGTAGAAGTAAACTTCCACTTTCAAGAAAACGCACCCCAGCTAAACCCTAGCGAGAATACCAATCAGGGCAGCCTGAATAATCAAGTCCAAGAAGTTTTTGAGGAGAAAATCCGTCTCGACCGCGAAAAGTCGCTTGAAGTTCTACTATTCACGTTAATCATTACCGGAATCAGCCTTGAAATAATAATCATCGTTGCTAGTCTCTGGGCGGCCGAAGCCTCCATCAAACCCGTCCGCGAAGCTTATGAGGCGCAAAAGACTTTCATCTCTAATGCCTCGCATGAGCTTAAAACTCCACTCGCCGTCATTCAGGCTAACCTCGAAGCCGCCGACATTGAAGGGAATCATTGGCTCGATAACGCCATGCAAAAAGTTGAAGAAGCCGTCGAGCTAAACAATTCGCTCTTAAACTTAGCGCGCATGGACCAAATTGCACAGGCTCCGGCCAAAAAATCTGCCGTTCACCTCGACAAGTTAGTTCAAAAAACTGCCGATTTCTATCAACCTAAGCTAGATGAACGAAAAGTTGAGCTCAAAATCAAATCTACTGACAAACTCGAACCACTCCAGCTTCCACGCACCGAACTAACTCAGCTCTTAAACATCTTGTTTGACAACGCCGCCAAATATGCTAGCACTTACATTGAAATCACCGTCGATAGACGCAAAGTCCAAGTCCAAAATGACGGTGCCACCATTAGCCCAGAGAAACTTCCGCATATTTTCGAGCGTTTTTATCAAGTCGATAAGAGTAAATCTGGCGTCGGATTGGGTCTTTCTATTGCCAAGGCGATTGCCGATAAAAATCACTGGAAACTATCCGCCAGTTCAGATAGCAAAACCACGACCTTCACTCTTGATTTAGCTTAAAGACAGTGCTATAATAGTACAGTTATATGTTTAAACTTCTTCGATTTTTAAAGCCCTATTGGTGGCAATCCTTGATTTTAGTTGTGGCTGTGGGCGTTCAAGCCTGGTTCACACTACTTTTGCCGGCTCGTATGGCTATTATCGTAAACGACGGCATTGGCGCTGGCAACGAATCCATCGTCTGGCAAACTGGCCTCGAAATGCTGATTTACGCCCTGATTAGTGCCGGTTGTGCCCTAGTTTCTAGTTTCTTGAGTGCTTATGTTGGCGCTTATTACTCTCGTGATCTCTGTGCCGCACTTTACGCCAAAATCCTCACCTTCTCAGTCTCCGAAATCGACCGGTTCAGCACTGCCTCGCTCATCACTCGCACTACTAATGATGTCTCTCAAGTTCAGCGTACCATCACCATGATGCTTTCGATGATGCTTCGCGCACCGATGATGGCCACCATCGCCATCATCCAAGCCGTCGCCATCGCCCCCGATATGACCTGGATTATCGTGCTGGCAGTTGGCGTTTTACTTTTCAGTATCATTACTATTATGTCGCTTGTTATTCCAAAGTTTAAAATCTTTCAGAAGCTCCTCGACCGCCTCACTCAGCTCACCCGTGAGAACCTCACTGGTCTCCGCGTCATCCGCGCTTTTAACAATGAACAGATTGAAGAAAAGAAGTTCGCTCGTGCCAACCACGATATTACTAAGGTTAATCTCTTCATCAACCGCCTAATGAGCCTCGAATCTCCGCTGATGACGTTGATTTTTAATGGCACTACCGTCCTTTGCGTCTGGATTGGCGTAGCCTTAATCGAAGTAGATTTGACCTACCTCGGTAGCATGATGGCTTTCGTCCAATATGCCACTCAAGTAATCATGTCGTTTCTCTTCCTCACCATGTTCTTCGTGATGTTGCCACGCGCCACAGTTTCCGCCAAACGTATCAACGAAGTCTTGAATGTCCATCCAAAAATTCACTGGAAGTCAAAAACTGCCAAACCAGAGAATTATCTTAGCTCCGAACCATCAATCGAGTTTAAACACGTTTCTTTTGCCTACGACGGTGCCGAGTCCAACGTACTTTCGGATGTCAGCTTCACAGCCAAAGCTGGCGAAACCACCGCTTTTATCGGCTCAACTGGCTCTGGCAAATCTACACTCATTAATCTCATCCCGCGTTTCTTTGATGTGACGGATGGCGCAATTCTAGTCGATGGTATCGACCTGCGTGATTACGCCGAAGACGAACTGATGTCTAAAATCGGCTATGTGCCGCAACGTGGCAAGCTTTTCCGCGGCACAGTCAAAAACAATATCGCCTTTGGCAACCTCAATGCCACTCCGGCCGAGATTGAAGAAGCTGCTCGCGTTTCTCAGTCTGCCGAATTTATCCAGAAGTTAGAAAAGAATTATGATTATCTTGTTTCACAAGGTGGCACTAATGTCTCTGGTGGTCAGAAGCAACGCCTCTCTATTGCTCGCGCTTTGGCCAAGCATCCCGAAATCTACATTTTTGACGATAGTTTCTCTGCTCTCGATATGAAAACCGATGCTAAACTGCGCGAAGATTTAAAACCACTTACTAAGAACGCCATTACTTTAATTGTCGCCCAGCGCGTCTCCACGATTAAAAACGCCGACCAAATTATCGTCCTCGACCAAGGTAAGGTTGTCGGCAAAGGCACACACTACCAACTACTCGGCGCCTCAAAAGTTTATCAAGAAATCACTCGCTCCCAGCTCTCTGACAGTGAATTTGAAAGAGAGATGAAGAAGGCCGAAAAAATAAATATCCATACAATGTTAGAAAAAGGAGTCAACTAATGCCACTGCGACCAGCTACTGAAAAACCGAAAAACGCCAGTGCCACCGCCATCCGCTTGCTCAAAGATCTACGCAAATGGCGTGTCATCATCGTTTTTGCCATCATCGCCTCCATTCTCAGTACTCTACTCTTCGTGTTGGGGCCAAAAGTCCTAGGAGATATCACTACTACTGCCGTCACCAGCGTTACTACTACTGGCGCCGTGGATTGGGATAAGATTTTACTACTCCTTATCACTTTGATTGCACTCTATGCGGTCTCCGGGCTTCTCGGATATCTTGAATCTTATCTAGTCGGTCGGCTTGCCGCCAAATATGCCGAGGCTACTCGTCTTCGTTTGCTAGAGAAAATCAACCATCTCCCAGTTTCGTATTTTGACAAACACCAGCACGGCGATTTAATTTCCATTGTCAGTAACGATGTTGACGCCATCACCCAATCTTTGCAAACCACTCTCACCGAACTAATCAGTAATATCATTCTTTTCTTCGGTACGCTACTGATGATGATTTTTATCTCGCCACTGCTTACTATTGTGGCCGCTATCACCATTCCAATTTCCAGCCTCCTCGTCGGCAAAGTTGCCCGCCTTTCGCAAAAGTTCTATACTAAGCAACGCAAGAATCTCGGCGAACTCAACTCCATCATCGAGGAAGACTACTCTGGCCAGCTCATCATCAAAAGCAACTCTCACATCCCAGAATCCTACCGCAATTTCACCAGAGTCAACGATAAGTTTACCGAATCAGACTGGAAAGCCCAGTTCTTTGGTTCGGTTGCCTTCCCGATTACGCACATTTTTACCAATCTCAGCTACATCGGCGTCTGCGTCTTTGGTGGTCACCTCGCCATCACTGGTCAGATTATGATCGGTGACGTCCAGGCCTTTATCCAATATACCAACCAGTTCAACCGCCCAATCACCCAGGTCGCCCAGATTTTTAGCACGATTCAACTCACTCTAGCTGCCGCCGAACGCGTCTTTAAGTTCCTCGACGAACCAGAAGAACCTGCCACCGCCCTGCCGGAATCCGTAACTAGCTTTAATCGACAAACCGCCATCACCAAGCTAACTGAAGACTTCCGTAGCCGAGTAAAAGGTGCCGTAGAGTTTCACGATCTTAGCTTCAGCTACGACAAAACTAAGCCTACCATCACCAACTTCTCCTGCAAAATCGAGCCAGGCATGCAGGTTGCCCTGGTCGGCCCGACTGGTGCCGGCAAGACTACAATCGTCAACCTCTTGATGCGATTCTACGACCCAGATTCTGGCTATATCACTATTGATGGCCACCCAACGCGCGAGTTGCCACGCGAGACCGTCCGTAACCTCTTTGGCATGGTCTTGCAGGATACCTGGCTCTTCTCCGGCACGATTGAAGAAAACCTAAGATACGGCAAGCCTAAAGCCACACATGAAGATATTGTAAGTATCTGTAAAAAAGCTCACATTGATCATTTTATCACCAGCCTACCAGACGGATATAATACTAAAATTTCTGAAGATTCCGACAATATTTCTGCTGGCGAGAAGCAGCTCCTCACCATCGCTCGTGCTATGGTTGAAAATCCACCGATGATGATTCTCGACGAAGCCACCTCCAACGTCGATACGCGCACCGAGCAGTTGATTCAAGATGCTATCACTAAACTTACCCATGGGCGTACTTCGTTTGTGATTGCGCACCGCCTCAGCACGATTCGCAATGCCGACCTCATCCTCGTAATGCGCGATGGCAACATTGTAGAACAAGGGAATCACGAGACGCTTTTGAAACAGAACGGATTTTACGCTGAATTATACAATTCCCAGTTCCAAGAGACTTGAGGAAACCTCATCAATCGTGCCACTCGCGTCAAGCATTTTAATCCCTAGTTCTTTTGCAATCGCGAGGTAAGCATGATTGACTTTTTGCTGGAAGTCGTCCGATTTTGATTCAAAAGTATCAGTCTTAGTCGTCGTATCTGCGCCGTGAGTCTCATCTCGCCCAGCTTGGCGCTTATGCCGTTCTGCGTCATCTAACGTCAGAATCACTGCCTTATCTGGCTTCACGTATGGCTCTGGCATCACTTCTTTCGTCAAGCGGGTAATACGCGACTTAGACACTCCTTGTCCATAGCCCTGATAGGCTAAAGTGGACCACCAGTTCCGTGCCGAAATCACATAGCCACCGCGCTTCAAAACCGGCTCCGCCAGCTTCTTCCAAAGTTCATAGCGTGCCGCTGTAAAAAGCATTACGTGCGTCATCGGTTCCAAATTGTATTTCTTATCCTTGATAATCGCCCGCATTGCGTGTGCCGCTTCCAAATCTCCGTCTGGTTCGTGGAAGGTTAAGACTTCCTTGCCAGTCTTCTTCAGCCGTTCCGCCAGCAGTTCAACTTGGGTTGATTTGCCCGTTCCGTCCTGTCCTTCGATTACGATATACATCTTCCGTCCTTCCTTTCATTATTTTAGTGCGCTATATTCGCCCTTTTCACCCTTCTCAAATGTTGTATTTTTTACAACGTTTTTTCTTACTTTACCTCTGTTACAGTATTTCTCAGATGTTCAAAATAACACTTCGGGCAGAGCGCCTGATACTTAATTTCCGTCTTGCCATCGTCAATCAAAATATCTGGCCCCGTGTTGACCAATTTCCCATTCAAGAAGCGACAGTTGAGCGTAGCCTTGCGCCCACATTCGCAAATCGTCTTAATCTCCTCAATATCATGCGCAATCTGCAGTAATCGCGTCGCCCCCTCAAATCCCCCGTCTTCCATCCGAAAATTCAGACGTAGCCCGTATGCCATTACGGGAATGTCTAGCTCGGTAGTAATCTGCATCAGTTGATCAGCTTGCTGACGTGTCAAAAATTGCGCTTCGTCCACCAATACACAATGTACCTTAGCAAAATCTTTTTTGACCTTCTTGAAGATATCCGTCTTTTTATCAAAACAAAAGTCCGTCTCACGCTCTGGCCCAATCCGCGTCAAGAGCTTTGTCCCGTTTTTCGTATCCGTTGCTGGCTTAATCACGCAGACTTTATGCCCACGTTCTTCATAATTAAACGCCACCTGCAAGAGCTGCATAGTTTTTCCACACCCCATCGCTCCATATCTAAAATATAATTTCGACATAAACCTCTCTTTTCGCTTATTATACCACAAATTAGCCAATATGCTATAATTATAATATGCATGATTCCTGGAAACCGTTCTTGCAGTCCGAGTTCGCCAAACCTTATTTTAAGGAATTGTCTAAATTCTTGCACGAAGCCTACCAGACTAAGCGTATTTTCCCGCTCAAGAGCCAAGTTTTCAAGGCCTTCGAGACTGATTTAGAAGAGGTTAGCGTGGTCATTCTGGGTCAAGACCCCTATCACACTCCAGGCGCCGCCATGGGCTTAGCCTTTTCCGTGCCAGAAACCGAGCCGATCCCACCCTCTCTCGTCAATATTTATAAAGAAATCGATTCCGACCTCGGAAAGCTCCGCGAGGAGCTTTTGATGATGAATCCCAACCTCGATTTGCAACCCGCAGATTATCGCCACCATAATCCTTCTGGCGACCTCACCCCTTGGCAGAAACAAGGCGTGTTGCTACTTAATAACACTCTTACGGTCGAAGCCCACCTTGCTGGTTCTCACCGTGGCAAAGGCTGGGAGCAATTTACCGAAGCCACGATTAGGTATCTTAACGAACGTCGTCCACATCTAGTTTTTATCCTCTGGGGGCGCGATGCACGCAGTAAAAAGCCGCTCATCGACCAGTCTAAACATCTTGTTCTTGAATCCGCCCATCCTTCGCCACTTTCAGCTTACCATGGCTTCTTCGGTAGCCGGCCTTTCTCTCAAGCCAACGCTTTTCTCAATCACCATCACTTACCGCAAATCAAGTGGTGACTCGCAACGTGTCGCACTGCATTATATTGCACACCTTGCTACAATCCGCCCATGCTTGCGACCGACTAAAATTCGTGCTATATTCTCTGTATGTCTAATCGTAGCGAGGTGAATCAAGTTCGGAAGTGGTTTACTAGCCACGTGGCCGATAATGGCCAAAAATACACTCTTGATTATCATCAAGCTGCCATTATTGCCGATACTCATCAAAATTGTCTCGTCACCGCGCGAGCTGGCTCTGGCAAAACTCGCACCATTGTCGCTAAGATTATCTATTTGATTGCCCATGAGCGAGTCAAACCAGCGGAAATTATCGTCTTCGCTTTCAATCGCAAGGCACGCGCCGAAATCAACGCTCGTCTCACCAAGATCACCATCGACGGAAAGCCACTTTTCACCGACGCTCCCGACATTGCTACTACCTTCCACGCTTTTGCTTTTCATCTGCTCGATGACGGCAATCTCAAGAAGCGACTCATCTCAGAAGATTTTTCCAACCGCCTTACTGTCGCCGCTCTCAAGAAAATTCTTTACCAAACTCGCGAACGTCTAGATGAAAAACAGTTTAATCAGCTTGCCACTGCTGCCACCCAGTTCATCGTCCGCGCCGAGCAGCTTTATTTTGCAGATTATAATAAACTCTACGAAGAAATCAACGTCTCAGACAATCTTCGTCTCCAGCTTTATTATCGCATTCTGCTCGCCCATCATAATTATCTTACAAAACATAATCTGCTTAATTTTAACCAAATGCTGGTCCAAGCTAGCCAAAAATTGCAAGCACAGACCGAGAATTTACCTTATAAATATATCTTTATCGACGAGTATCAGGATTTCTCACTTCTTTTCTTGACCTTAGTACAAGCTCTGCGCGCCAAATGCCCAGATTCGCATCTATTGGCCGTGGGCGACGATTGGCAGGCTATCAACGGCTTTGCTGGCTCTGACGTGCGCTATTTTCAACATTTTGAGGATTATTTCCCAGAAAACCACATCAAGCTCTTCATCCCGACTAACTACCGCTCAGGTCGCCTCATCGTGCGCAATGCCAACTATTTTATGGCCAATGGGCTAGATGACTATCAAGGTTGCAGGGCTGGCAACAAAGTCAGTTCATACATCCATCTCGTCAACCTCAAGACTTTGCGCCTACCACCGAAAGTTTACGCACCGAAAAAATCTTATTTTATCGAGCAAACTTTTAGCGTAATTCAAGCGATTGCCAAGCGCCATCCAGGGCGCAGTATCAAAATCCTCACTCGTAATAATGAACTAAACAGCATCGACTGGGACATTAATTTCTTCTACGACCGTCTAGCTGAACGTCTCGGTTCAGACATCTCTCGTTTTTCATTTAGCACAATTCATCGGAGCAAAGGCCTAGAGGCAGATGTTGTAATTTTGCTTGAAATCGATGCCGGGCAGTTCCCAAAACCACCCAAACCCGATGAGATTTCTAGTATTTTCAATGAAACCTACGAGAGTCGCCTAGCCGATGAAGAACGCCTCTTTTATGTCGCTCTTACCCGTGCCAAAGAGGAACTTTACATCCTCACCAGCACTCCACCAGAAACCTATAATCAGCTCGACCCTGCCAAG
This sequence comes from Candidatus Saccharimonadota bacterium, assembly GCA_017480095.1. Lineage (GTDB taxonomy): Bacteria > Patescibacteriota > Saccharimonadia > Saccharimonadales > Saccharimonadaceae > Nanosyncoccus. The sequence continues at coordinate 137,854 of JAFVBG010000003.1, read as the reverse complement.
CCAAATTTCCTTTGTTTGCTCAACCCAGATTGGCTCGATGAATTTAAGTTCTAGAGCCACTTGACGAGGCGCTTATATTCCTCTGAATTTTTATCATAAGAGTCTAAAATATCCTCGGTATAAGTCTTACCATTAGTGATATTTAGAGTCTCCACTTGTGGCATCGAAGCTAGCAGGCGAATAATCGCCTCATCAGTATCAACATTAGTCATCGACTTCGTTTTATCGCTCGAATGCGAATGCACTCGCAATTCTTTATAAACAAAGCGCGTAATCCCAGCCTGGAGGCAATATTTGAGACAGTTTTCGCAAGTCGCCATCTTGTTATAAAGCGTGCAACCCGCCACGTCTTTTCCCGCAAAGAGCAGTGCGTTCATCTCGGAGTGAATAGCAAAATAATACTTCATCGGGCGCTCGGTCAGAGTCATTTTACTCTCGTCCGCCCCCTGAATCGTACCATTATAACCAAAAGAAACTGGACGATGACGCTCATCCACAATCACACAACCATTCTTAGAAGAAGGATCTTTTGAACGTTTGGCCACCTCGTCCGCAATCCCCATAAAATATTCGTCCCAACTAATTTGACTCATCTGCCTCCTTGTCTTTTATCTAGTCTAGCAGAAGAAAAAAGTCTTGTCAAATCCCAAAATCTATGATAAACTTTACTCAGCAAAAAAGGGACAACTTCTGAGAAAGGAATCATAGTGAATTCAGTTAAATTTCTGATGAGCACTTTTTGTGCTGTCGCCTTTATTTTTGCACCTTATAACCACGTAATTTCTGCTTCCGCCGAAACTTGTAAGGATGTCGAGTTTATCTTCGCGAGGGGGTCTGGCGCCCCACTTGGCGGCGCCGACAATGCTGCTTGGGTTGGCAGTCTGGAACCGATGATAAAAGAGAGTAGCTTGTCGTATAATTTCTACGAGCTCGGTACGACTAGTTACCATAATGCCAAATATCCCGCCGTCGGCATCGGTTTTGATGATGCAAAGACTATTATGAACACCATGTCTGCCATTTTCACTGCTACTCACCTCGGTGAGTTCAGTAAAAGTGTGGATGCTGGCGTAAAGGAGTTAGCTGGTCGCATTGAAGACGTCTCCAGCCGCTGCGCTAATACTAAATTCGTCATCGGTGGCTACTCGCAAGGTGCTATCGTTGTTAGCTATGCGCTGCCTCAGCTCAATCCAGACCGACTCATATTTGCCGCTACTTTTGGCGATCCCGTCAACTACCTTCCTGAGGGAGAGGGAATTAATCCACCCGCTTGCCGTGGCGTCTGGTATTCCGACTATCGTATTTATGCGCCAAATTGCAAGGCTCATGCTGGCTTGCTTGGAGCCAATAAGCCCTATACTCCCAAAGGCTTCTCTGGCAAAGTTGGGGTCTGGTGTACCTACGATGATATTTTCTGCAGCAACCGTGTAAACTTAAGAGACCCGATTGGCGACCATATTTCCTATATTTCTTATGGACTTTATCCCGAAGCGGCTAAAACCATTCGCGAGAAAATTGCCCTAGTCTATCCCGAAGCTTCCAAGACTGAGACTGCAAGTGGTGTTAGTCGTGATACTGCCATCTTAATTGACTCCTCTGGCTCGATGGAGGCCATGATTGAAAAGTTTAAGGCTACCGCGCTCGATATTGCCAAAGAGACTCTAGATGGCGGCGGAAATGTGGCGGTCTTTGAATATCGCGACCTGGCCGACCCATTCAAGCCCCGTTTACTGGCTGATTTTGGCTCAAATTATACCGAAATCGAACACGCCATCAATAATATTAAAACTAGTGGCGGTGGCGACATACCAGAATCCGCGCTTAGTGCCTCACTACATGTGATGAATACGCTCAAATGGCACAAAAACGCCACTAAAACAATTATTCTCCTTACCGATGCTAGCTATCACTCGCCTGACCTTGATAAAGTGACCCTACCCCAAGTGATTCAGCGCAGCCTAGAAATCGACCCTGTCAATATTTACGCCATCACACCAAATTCAACCCTGAAAGCTTACTACGAGGAGTTAACTAGTAAGACTGGCGGCAAATCACTTCTACTTGGTGATGATTCTAATATTGACAATCTCATCCGCACGACTATTCTTGACCGACCAGAAATCACTTTTCCACTCGAAGTCTATCAAGGCAAGCCTAGCGAAGAGTTTACTTTTCGACTCAACACGAATTCCGAAAATGTCAAGTATGAATGGGATCTAAACGGCGACGGCGTATTTGAACGAGCTACTGCTAGCCCTGAAATAAAAACCACTTTTACCAAGAATATGGACTTCTACCTCCAAGTTCGCGCGACTAATTCCGCCGGCCTCTCTAGCACTGCCTCCACACACGTAATTATTTCTAGCTCGTCCACAGAGCCGACAATCAACAATATTACCTATGAGCTAAACGGTAATTCTACCCATTTTAGATATCAATTTGGACCAGATACTAGCGCCGTTCTCATTGCCGTAAATGGTAATCTCATTGGCTTAACAAGTAGCGAAAACTTTGTTTTAAACAATCTGACACAACCTGCCACAGTTTCTCTAATTCCAGTTGGCAATTCGGGTGAGCAAGGCACGCCAATCATGTTTGATCTTTCGCCAGAAGGCGGCTTTGGCGCTGAAGTGCAAATCCTCGCCCCGAACGCTGGCGCTAGGTAGAAGAAAGGTGAAAATGGTCACCAAACTCACACTTGTAAACTGATAGATGTGGCGCACCGTGGTCATGCTCTGCCACGCGTGCCGCCACTTCCGCCTCCTCACGCGTATCATAACAAATCTTGTGCGTCTCACCCACCCAGCACCGCTTCGGGACGTATTCGCCTTGGGTTAATTTCATTACTATATTATAACAGCACCCTAGAAAGGAGTAAATATGGAATATTATGAAGAAATCAAAAATGAATTAATATCTAACAAAATAAACAAACAAGTCAAAGATTACAGTAAAAATAGATATGAACTACAAAAATATTACAATGTAGGCAAGCTACTTTCAGAAGCTGGAAAAAGTTATGGCGACAAAATTATAAAAGAATATTCAATCAGATTAACCAATGATTTAAATACTAGATATAATGTATCGTCACTTCATAAAATGCGGAAATTTTATCACCTCGCCCAAAAAGTGGCGACACTGTCGCCACTTTTGTCATATAGCCATTACGTCGAGCTATTATCATGCAATGATTTGAATAAAATACGATATTACATTCAAGAGTCCATACAAAAGAGTCTATCCGTTCGACAACTTAGACTAAAAATAAAATCCAATGAATATGAAAGACTACCAAAGAATACAAAAAATAGCCTTTCTAAACAAAAAACATATGACATAATAGACTTTGTCAAAAATCCTATTATTATCAAGAACCGCAGTAATCAAGAAATTGCATCGGAAAAGGTGCTACAACGATTGATACTTGAGGATATTCCATCTTTTCTGGATGAACTAGGTGAAGGTTTCACCTTTATCAAAAATGAATATAAAATAAAGATTGATAATCGATATAATTATATAGATCTACTTCTCTATAATATTAAATATAAATGCTATGTAGTTATAGAATTAAAAAATACTGAACTCAAAAAAGAACATACTGGGCAAATCATGACTTACATGAACTTCATAGATGACAAATTAAAAACTATTGAAGAAAATAAGACTGTAGGGATTATTATTTGTAAACAAGACAATAAATATGTAATTAAATATTGTTCCGATAATAGAATAACTTCTAGAAAATACGAAATATCATAGAAAATAAACAAAATCGGTATTGACACACTATATTTAGTGTCTTATACTTAATATAGACACTAAATATGGTGTTAAAAGAAAAACAAAATCATTAAAATAATCATCTATTCATAGCTTGTCTATGGAAGATATTTTTCATAACTGAAATTGGAGGTATAAAAAGTTATGTTCAAGAAAATTCAAAAGCGCGACGGCAAAATCGTTACGTTCAACCCAGAGAAAATCACCGATGCAATTGCTGCTGCTGGTGCCGCTACGGAAGAATTTAAATATGACCGTGCTAAAGCTTTGACCGAGAAGGTTTTAAAGATTGCCGATGAAGAGATCACCAAGCGTACTCCGCACGTTGAGCAGATTCAAGATATTGTCGAGCGCGTCTTGATGGAGTCCGCTTTCAAACGCACGGCTAAAGAATATATTACTTATCGTCAAGAGCGCAACCGCACTCGCGAAGCCAAGTCGAACTTAATGAATATCTACCGCACCATTTCGATTGCCGACGCTTCCGAGGATTCTGATGTCAAACGTGGCAACGCCAATGTTGATGGTAACTCCGCCATGGGCAAAATGCTCCAGTTCGGCGCCGAGGGTTCTAAAGTTTTCGCTAAAACCGTCCTCATGCGCCCAGAATTTGGCTACGCTCATGACAATGGTGATATTCATATTCATGATCTTGATTTCTATGCTACCGGCACGCTAACTTGTTGCCAGACCGATCCAACTAAACTTTTTAACAACGGTGGCTTCAATACTGGTCACGGTCATCTTCGCACTCCTAATTCCATTGGCAGTTACGCCGCCCTCGCCGCTATCATCCTCCAAGCCAACCAGAACGAGCAACACGGTGGCCAGTCTATTCCAAACTTCGACTACGCTATGGCGCCAGGAGTCGATAAGTCTTTCCGCAAAGCTTTGAAGTCCAATCTTGAAAAATACGACGAATTCACCGATAAAAAGCTCAAGATTGAGATTCCAGATGACATTAAGTTTGGCGATGACAAGAAACTTGAAAAACTGAAAGTTCCAAAGGTTGTGATTGAAGCTTCTACTAAAGACGTTGAAAATCAGACCTTCCAGGCCATGGAGGGCTTCATCCACAATCTTAATACCATGCACTCCCGCGCTGGTGCTCAGGTGCCGTTTACTTCGATTAATTTCGGCACTGATACTAGCGCCTCTGGTCGCTTAGTCTCCAAATACCTCCTCGAAGCCACTATGAACGGTCTCGGCAAAGGCGAGACACCAATCTTCCCAATTTCCATTTTCAAAGTCAAAGAGGGTATCAACTACAACCCAGAAGATCCAAATTACGACCTCTTCAAGCGTAGTATGGAAGTTTCCGCTAAACGCCTCTTCCCGAACTTCACTTTCATCGATGCACCATATAATTTGCAATATTATAAGCCAGGTCATCCAGAGACCGAAATTGCCACCATGGGCTGCCGCACGCGTGTCTTCTCTTCCGTCTTCCCAGAGTCTGATGGCTACATTTTCGGCCGTGGCAACTGTTCATTTACCACTTTGAATCTTGTCCGTATCGGCATCAAGCATGGTATCTGCCTTGGCGAGCGCAAAGAAGCGGATTGGTCTGGTTTCTATAAAGAACTCGACCAGAAGCTTGAGCTCTGCCGCGATCAGCTCCTTGAGCGTTTTGATTTCCAAGCCAATCAGCACGTCCGCAACTTCCCATTCCTAATGGGGCAAGGGAACTGGTTTGGTTCAGAAAATTTGAAGCCAAATGACACGCTTCGCGATGTTATCAAGCATGGTACGCTTTCCATTGGCTTCATTGGCTTAGCCGAGACGTTGAAGGCCATGATTGGTAAACATCATGGCGAATCTGAAGAAGCTCAGGAGCTCGGTCTTGACATTGTTACCCACATGCGTGAGAAATGCGACGAATTCGCCAAGAAGAATCATCTCAACTTCTCTCTCCTCGCCACTCCGGCTGAAGGCTTAGCTGGTCGCTTCACTAAGATTGACCGCAAAGAATATGGCAAAATCGAGGGTGTTACCGACCGCGACTTCTACACTAACTCTTTCCATGTCCCAGTCTATTACCCAATCTCCGCTTTCGATAAAATCGACATCGAAGCGCCATACCATGCCCTCTGCAACGCTGGACACATCTCCTATATCGAGCTGGATGGCGACCCGTCCGACAATATCGAGGCCTTTGAAGCCGTCATTCGTCATATGCACGATAAGGGCATCGGTTATGGCTCCGTCAACCACCCTGTCGATCGTGACCCAGTCTGTGGCTTCTCCGGTATCATCAAAGGTGACCGTTGTCCAAGCTGTGGTCGGCTAGAGAGTGAGGGTAATGTTCTCTTTGAGCGTCTCCGCCGTATCACTGGCTACCTCGTCGGTTCACTCGAACGCTGGAACGACGGCAAAAAAGCTGAAGAAGCCGCCCGTGTCAAACATAACGTTGACTGCTCCTGCATGAGCGACAAGCACAAAAACGGCGTTTACACCGAGGACGAAAAGTGTGCCCGCGAGAGCAAAAAGAGCCGTGCTCAGAAAGCGCTGGGTAAAGCATGACGCAAATTCGCCTCAGTGCCCCTACCGAGCACGATTCCATCGTCAACGGTCCAGGCCTCCGCGCCGTGGTCTGGACCCAGGGCTGCCCAAATCATTGTGAAGGTTGCCAAAACCCCGAAACCTGGAGCTTCGACGGCGGCAAGCTAGTCGATATTGAGGAAGTTAAAAAAGAATTGCGCGAGCTCAAAGGACAAACAGGTCTCACCTTTTGTGGCGGGGAACCGTTTGTTCAACCTGAAGCCTGTCTAGAGCTAGCCAAGTTTGCCCACCAAGAACTCGGCTGGAACGTTTGGAGCTTCTCCGGTTTTACCTACGAAGCCATCAAGAAGTATGGCGCCATGAAGACTGACGACGAGAAGCAGGCTCGCAAAAATCAAGCGACACTCGATTTTCTAAACGAACTTGACGCTTTGATTGACGGCCCATTCGTCCTCGCCGAAAGGGATTTAACCCTTAAGTTTCGTGGTTCCCGCAATCAGCGCATTCTACTGCTCAAAAACGGCAAAATCACCGACCAAATGGATGACCGCGGATAACCCCCACTGTCATAGCTAGAAAAATGGACGACCGCTTGGTCGTCCATCGGGTTTTTGGAAGTCTCACTCAAACTCGTCTGGGACTTTGACGTTATCACACACGTGGATACGTGTCGCAGCCAAGGCAGAATTGACCACCTTTGGATCCATCAAAACGCTAAGAATCGATAAGCAGAGCTTGGTTGGCCGAGGCAATTTGTCCGGGTTTTCGCTCGTACGGCGATCCTTTTTGAAATCCCAGAGGAAAATACCTACCATCGTCAACCCGAAAACCAAGAGTGTCTTGATGACCAGTGGCCAGCTCGTAGCATAAAGTAAGGTGAGCACTAGAGTCACAATCCCTGGCACATACAGATAAATTCTGCGCTTGAGATAATAGTCTTCCAGGTCTTGCCTGGCCTGCTTGCGTTTCTCTTCCGAACGCATCTCCGTATTTGCCCAAATCCAAAGTGAACCAGCAAATACTTGCATGCCGAGCCCCAAGCCTAGAGCCAAACTCGTGCAAACCACACCAGTTAACCAATCGATGCGGACAATAATATACACTAATACCGAAAGGCCTAGTGCAATATCCTTCGCCCATTCATAGTGACGGATAAACGTGGGATTGCGCCAAGGACGACGTTTGCCATCGTCTGGATATGGCCACTTGCGCGCTGCACTACCATCGAATGCATCGCAAAGCTCGCCAAACCCAAACAAGAGCAGGACAATTTCGGACTTGATGCCCATTGCGATACACACGATGACCGCAACTACGCATAAAACTTCCAACAGTGAAAGAACATCGGCGACGTGATACTTCTTCATGAGAACACCCTCCTTCTCTATTTTTGTGCATGCACACGCCTATATTTCCATTATACCACAAATCGCCAAAAAAGTCAATTTTCACCCCTTGAAAGAACACTTTTAGTATGAAATATGATATAATTTTATTATGAATAAAATTAATGTTCTACTTACCACTGCTAACGGTAATCTCTCGGACAAAAAAGCGATGATTGAAAAAGCCGTCAAAACGGCTGAAGAATATGCTTTTTCAAAACTTAAAATTAATTGGGATGTTGACATTCTAGTTACAAATAGAATCCCCATGATTATTCCCGAGAATGGCGCCGGCGGATATACTTTTTCAGCTGACTTTATTCGAATAAACATAGACGATAAAAAAGCTACCAAAAGCTTGATAACTGAAAATATTATACATGAGTTATGTCACGCCGCGCGTTGGGGCAAAAATGATGAATGGACAAACTCGCTATTTGACGGCTTAATCTTTGAAGGTCTCGCAAGCTACTTCGAGGCTGAATTCGTACGAGAAAGTAATGAGAAAACTTTATTTATAAAGACAATCCTCGAGCGGACCGACGAGAAGAATGAAAAAATCTTAAAACGTCTCCACGAACAGCTAGACTCAAACCGTTATGACTACAATACAATTTTCTTTAACGGAAATGATGATCTCCCTCGCTGGGCCGGATACTCTCTGGGGTATTATTTAGTCAAAAAATATCTGAAAAAGACCGGCAAAAAAAATCGAAGACGCTTTTGCCGATAAGTATGCAGACTTTCGCTCGGTTTTATAGGTAAAAATTAAAAGCACGGGCTTATGCCCGTGCTTAATTTTATATCCAAATCATACGCTTCCTTGCATTTTATAAGTTTTGGTGGTATAATATATTAAATTTCAGCGCAATTCCGCTCTGAAAAATTTGCACATTAGGAGGATGATTATCATGAAAAAACGAATTTTAATCAAAAAACTCGGTCTAGCTTGCTTGTATCTGGCAGTCATAGGCGGTATCACCGCCTGCGGAAGCGAAAAAGTCACAGCTACCAGCGATTTCACTAATGACGACACTATAGTTATTAGTGATTTTACCAGCGAGAATAGCAATGCCAAAGACGATTTTACGTCCGAAACTAGTCCGGATATTACAGCTCCGGAAGATGAAAATGGCAACACTGGGGAGTCAATAAACCTCACCGACAATAGCAGTACGGAGGAATTAGCAAGCTCCATCACCGACAACAACGCTAGAGATTCAGCAAGCTCTACCGACCAGTATTTTAACGGCGAAGTATTCGAACTTACCAAATTCATGCAGAATTACGGATTTTATCACGATTCCGACATGCCCACATTAAAAGAAAGTGGGGAGTACTCGGTTACTTTCAATGGCTTGATGTGTTACATTACCATTATGTGCTGGCCGAACATGAAGACTGTCGATATCCATGCTCGCGACTACGACTACGGTGCTTCCTATCTATCGTCTCATCTTGATTCAGACATGGGACAAGTCACAACTGACCTAGAAGGCATTTCGCTAACCCCATCAGCCTACGACGCGATTAGCAAAATCGTTCCCACTGCACTTGAGAGGTTCGAAAATAACCAATGCCCGTACGCCGGATATGGTATCGAGCACTCAGCAGATACGCCCAGTGAAGGCATAGTTAGTAGTCATGCAGATTAAAATCCTCTACCAAAAACTCCCGATATTACCACTTTAAAAATCGGGAGTTTTTCTATGCCATAGCAACTACACGGTCGCGCAGGTTGACATAGGTAATATGCTTTACAGAAGCTACTTCTACTGACTGATCAACAAACGTTGGCTGATAAACACGAATTGCAACTACTTCTTCCTGTTCAACTGGTACCGGATAAGAATCTGACGGATTATAATTTGCAAGAAAATCGATATATTCCGCTAGGGCTACCGTATTACTCGCCTGCTCCTTAGACATACCGCTATAACGAGCAATCACACCTTCAAGGGAGTTATCAATCGGATTCTGCTCGTAGTATTTTTCGACAAACGCAGTCACAGAAGATTTATCAATGATTCCAGCTGCCTCCATCAAAGTCTGGTCTTCTATGTAACGCTGATAGTATTTATTTTTCTGCCAATATGGATTAATCTCATCATTTTGGATACAAGCTTGACCAGTGTTCCAAGCCATATTGGAAAGTTCAGATGTCTGTTGCGCTGCATCATATAGATTACCAATTACAGGAATCAAACCAGTACCAGCGTCAATGACAGCGTTAATCGTAGAGTTGCCAGTCGGGTTTTCAATCCAAGACATCACAGCGGCATCCTTCACGCCATATTGTGCATCGCGCAAAGTACAAGCAATAATATACTTACCCAAATCTGAATCTTGTTTGATAGCCGGATTATCGACTTCTCCATCTTCAAAATTCTCATCACCAACGTTCTCCACGACTTTATATGGATCCATATGAATCGTACTAAAATCAGTCGTATAATATGGATTACAATAAGCATCTCCCACCAAGTTTAAATCTTTCAAATTGGCACAATCCTTATTCAATGTCTTATCATACCAAGTCTTGCTAGCCGCACTGGCAGAAGGTAATATCGACAACGCCGACTTACTAACACTTGACATCATAGAACTTATAGAACCAAGCGCCGAACTACCAGCTAACATATTAGCAATCGGCATCATTTTATATGCTATGCTGCCTATAAAAGTATACTTTGAGGTCGGATCAAATGGAGACCTAGTCATGCGATCATATTTTGCGTCATCGGCCAGAACATCTTGTGTCGCACTATACATGGCTAATACTGCCGCCTCGTCGCCAACAGCACCAGAATTAGCCTCCATTGATTTTCCCATATAGATATTAAAGCCACTGCGCATCGCATTTGCCGCATCTTCGCCACCAATATTTTCAATCAAATCAGTAGCTAATAATTGTGCAACTTTTGGAACTAACCATGAAATAGCTAGCCCAACCGCTAGGCCAATCGCAGCCTTAATACCAGCTTTTACTAATCCACCAACAAAACTTTTAATAGCATTACCAATTCCGCCAGTAACTACCAATAGTACAATATCAACCACCGTGCCCACTGCATTTAACGCGAGCCCAGAATATAAACATGTCTTGTAGACAGTAAGGCTCGAAGCGCCAGCACCAAAATCACCAAGCAAGCTCGTAAACCAACTATCGCCCATAACTGATTTAAGTGCATTTTTCATAGCTTCATCGCGATTAAATTTTAGTGCCTTTTCATCATTCGAATCAACTTCTGGACCTCCAAATTGCGCATTATACGCAGTAGATGCCATAGTTGATTTATTACTTGTAACTTGTTTATCGATACTTGTACCAGACCCGCTCCAGACTTCCGTTTCCTTTGCTTCTGCAAATTCATTGAAGTAAACCATCATCTCGCTACCACCATCACCAATCTGCGTACGTTGAATTGCCTCAAGCATGCCAGTAACAAAATTCAACGTTTTAGCAACCTGGATACCAGAAATCGCTATATTGAGCGCACTTAGCGCATTGATTACACCACAAGCCAAACCCTGCGCAGAACTAACTCCGCCCATCAAAGATGATACTTTATCCACCCTTGTTTTTAATGCGCTCTCCACCTGAGAAGCATCTGCTCCACTAGTCAGTGCCTCTGAGCCAGTAATCGGTTTAGTTGTGTCAACTTCTTCTTCAATTGGAACTTGAATTTTCTGCCCCGGATTGTCTGGGTCGTCCACCTCATCATAGCCAGTTATAACTTTCTTCTTGCCGTTTTCATCAGAATCATCATCACGTTCACGTGCATTTCCATCCGAATCCCCCACATCCTCCGCAAGACCAGTTGCTTTGGCTTTTTTCTTTATTTCGTCTTCATCCGTTTCGTCCGTTGTACCAAAAAACCTATTTCTAGACGCCTTTATCCTACTATGAAACGCCTCCGTCAAACTCTCAAACCACCCCACAATATGCCCCTTCATCGTCTTCGTGGCGCTCTGGTGTGCGGCAAAGAAGTTATCATCCGACCCTAGCGCATCGTCCATCATCATCAGTTTGCCAGCCGAAGCGCCATCTTTATTAGTCAAAGTCTTCCCGGTAAGTTTTTGCATATCCCCGTCGTTTGCCACCACCGCCGAGACTTCTCCCGTATCTTGATTCGTATAGACAAGGTAGCGCGCCTTTGTATCGGGGTCTTCCTTATACTCAATACTCTGCTTCGCCAGTTTTTTCTGCATTTTATTCGAAATCTTAAACTTCTCTGCGCTAAAAATCCCAAAACGTCTGTTTGTCAGGGAAGTATTAAGCGTTTCATCCATCTGAAAACGCATAAAATAAGTCGAACGTCGGTTCATCGCCGTGCGCATGACATTAAATTGATCAAGTGCATTACCAACCAACGCGAAAGGCCCAAGCGAAGTCCCCATGAACGCCACGCCGCCAGCGCCAAAAAGCGCCATAATAATCAAAGCGGCCGGGCCAAAGCGACGCTTCTTCTTCATAGCGCCAGGATTCACCTCGTTTGCCTCGCGTCCCTTGCCACGCCAATACCCACTATTTGTATGGTGCTGAATCTCATTACCATTACCGTCCACTGGCCGCCCATTTAAAAGAATCGGACGATTTTCGGCACTTCGTCGATTGTTCATCTCCGAATTATAATCCCCATTAGAAAACTCAGAAAAATCCTCACCTGCCGCATCTTCTGCCTCGCGCAGGCGATCTACCTCCGTGTTATGAAAGGTGTTTTCATCACCTTCACCCCGATAATAGACCTTCTCAGCCATAACCATATTATATATTGGCATGAGCGTTTTTTCAAGTCCCAAATCTTTTACAGTAAACCCCAGATTCTATCTGTCAAAACTCTCCAAAAAATGCTACAATATATTATATGTTGGAGATGACGGAGAGCACGGAATCGATTCCTGGCGTTGGACCACGTACGGCCCATGCCTTGAGTACGATTGGGATTAATACCGTTCGCGATTTGCTTTATTATCTTCCGCGTACTTACGACGATTATCAGACTGTCACCAAACTCAGCGAGCTTCGCCCTGGCCGCATCACTGTGCGGGGTACTGTCGAATCCGTTTTTAATAAACACGCGCGCGGGCGCAATCTTACCATCACCGAGGCCACCATCACTGACGGCGTCGATTCGATTCGTGCTACTTGGTTCAATCAACCCTACCGCTGCCGTCAATTTGAAAAAGACCGTGAATATATTTTTTCTGGCCCCTATGAGCTCCGCGCTGGTCGCTATGGCTTATCTAATCCAATCGTCCGCGTCATTCCGAAGAACAAAGCTCAAAAATCCACCAACGAAGCTTCTTTTCAGCCGGTTTATCCCGCCAAGCGTACTCTCACGGCGGAGGATTTTAAAAAGATTATCAATAATCTCCGCAGCAAGTTTGCCGACATTCCAGACTTATTGCCAATGTCAGAGAAGAAGCCCGACTTTGTCTATCCTGGCGCACGCGCCGATGCACTTTTTAAAGCTCATTTTGCCGATAATCAAGCCGACATCGACCACGCCCGTAATTATTTAGCCTACGAAGAGTTATTTGAGTTGATTCTAGCCGCTAGGCTGAATGAGCTCGAAAATCAGAAGCTCAAAACCATCGCCATCCCCTACGACGACCAACTTATGCACCAGTTTTTAGCTAAATTGCCATTTGAGCTCACGCCAGCCCAAAAAGCCGCCACTTGGCAAATCATCCAAGATCTAAGCAAAACTACACCGATGAACCGTTTACTACAAGGAGATGTCGGCGCAGGTAAAACCGTTGTTGCCGCTGCCGCCGCTCTTCAAGTAATCAAACAAGGTCACCAAGTGGCCATTCTCGCTCCTACTTCCGTCCTGGCCGCCCAGCATGCCGAATCTCTAGATAAACTTTTGCGTCCTTTTGGCGTCAATACTGCGCTCCTGATTGGCTCTACTAAGCAAAAAGAACATCTCAAGAAGCATATTGCTCAAGGCGATGTCGATTTAATCGTCGGGACCCATGCAATTTTAACAGAGACTACCGTCTTTCACAATCTCGCCTTCTGCGTCATCGACGAGCAACATCGTTTCGGCGTTAGTCAACGTCAAAAACTACTCACTAAGAGCATTCCGCACCTCCTGATGATGACCGCCACTCCAATCCCACGTTCACTCCAACTCACCATCTTCGGCGATTTGGACGTTTCAACCATCAAACAGCTACCAAAAGGTCGTCAACCCATCCAGACTATCGTCATGCAGGGCATCAATATGCGCGACGAACTTTATCCAAAAGTCCGCGAAGAATTACAGGCCGGTCGGCAAGTTTACTGGATTTGTCGCACGATTGAAGACAGCCCACGCCAAGAAACCACCTCGGTCAAGAAGCAGGCTGCCAAACTAGTCGAACTTTTCCCCGATATGCACATCGAATTTTTACATGGTCGCATGAAGCCAGACGAAAAAGATGACATTATGACACGTTTCTCGGAAGGGAAAATTGATATCCTAGTTTCTACCACTGTGGTCGAAGTCGGCGTCAATGTGCCAAACGCCACGTTGATGGTAATTATGGATGCCGAAGGCTATGGTCTCGCCCAGCTCCATCAGTTGCGCGGACGTGTTGGTCGTGGCGAGCATCAGAGCTATTGCTATCTCATCACCGAGAACGAAAAACCCACTCGCCGCCTACGCGAAATGGAAAAATCTACTGACGGTTTTCATCTTGCCGAAGTCGATTTGAAAATCCGCGGCCCAGGTGAAATCTACGGTTCACTTCAGCATGGCGCACTCGACCTCAGGATCGCCACACTGTCGGACACGCACTTGATTTCACTAGCTCAAGCCCAAGTCGGCGAACTTGCCAAACACCCAGAAGATGTGTTAAAATATAAAGAGTTATCCCAAGCGATACAGAAATATCAACAGTTAACTACTCTAAACTAATGTATTCCACCGTAGGACTTCTCCGTAACGCCAAAAAATCTGGCAATCTTACTGGCACTCACCAGAAACTAGATCGCATCGCCAGGAAACAACTTTTTGAGCTCATCCCGCAAGATACATTTTTTCCAGACATTAAGGATATTTTGCACTTCGAGGGCAGCCGTGGCCCGGATGGCCTCAAATGGAAATCACCTGGTATTGACGAACCAATGCACTTCATCTTGCCAAATCATGACGATGGCAAACTAATCCAGATGATTATGGATCATCAATACAATCTTCGTCAAGCCTTGAAGGCTAAAGATTCTACTCGCGCCGCTTTCGAAGCGGCCTGGATGGCACATGCCATCACCGATGGCCTCACACCGGCTCATCATTATCCTTATCAAGAAGCTGTCAAAGAACTCATGTCCGACAAAGAATACGTCAAGATTTTTGGTAAACCTTTTAAGGGTATCATGCGCGGGCGCAACCTTGGCGAAACCATGCGCAACAACTGGCTCTATCTCGGCCCAGAAGGCTACATGACGAAGCACATCGCCTTTGAATATGGTGTAGCCATGATTGCCGCTGCCCAGCCTAATCATTCATTAATGCCACGCATCGTCAAAAGCGAACTCGACAACCTCGATTATAAAAAAGAGTTTTACGAGTCGCTCCAACGCGTACATAATCTCGACATGTATCAAAGATTTCTCAATAAGGGCTGGACGAACGAACTAGCCCAAGAATCAAAAGAAATCTTACTCCCAGAAATCGTCCGCGCCATCACTCTCGGCTGGTACTCCTGCTTGCCAAAAACTGCTTCAAAACAGGGAGATTAACGATGGTAAATCTAGGCACTTTACGTATCACTGGCGGAATCTTAAGCGGACGCAAACTCACTTTCCCAAGCAATCTCTGCCACCCAATGGGTGAAAGGGAAAGATTGGCACTTTTTAATTCGCTCTCCGCAAGCCGTGATTTTGACAATGTTAGAATCCTAGATCTGTTTGCCGGTTCGGGCGCGCTCGGTATCGAAGCCTTATCTCGTGGTGCCGCTCACGCCGTTTTCGTCGAAAAAAATCACACTCTGGCCAATCAGCTAAAATCCAACCTTGAGAAGCTTGAAGTCTTTGGATACGCAACGGTTCTACCCAAAAATGCCCTCACTGTGTTAGGCGAACTTACTGGTTCAAAGTTTGACTTTATCTTTGCCGATCCACCTTACGATGATTTACAGCCAGATTTTTTGCAAAATATCGCCAACTTTTTGACTGATGACGGGATTTTTATTCTTTCAAACCCTGTCAATGCTAACCCAGACGTGCCAAATTTGAGATTAATCAGCCAGAAGACCTATGCCGGCTGCCAACTTGGCTTTTTCACACATTAATTTAGTATTGACATATTTTTGCTCTAGTGGTATAATAGTAAAGCTGAAACAATTTTACCCAAGGTTTCATGTACATTAGGAGGTGTATATCGTGTTAGAAACCTATGTTTTCTCACCGATGGTGGGTCCGCTCTTTGTTCGCGAAATTAACCGTGAACCCTACCGGGAAACCAGTGTTCATCGCTGCAGCATTCTCCGCAGCCAGACAAGATGTCCAGTCTGTGGCGGCAGTGGCGAGGGAAGACCTGGCCTATTCGGCGGCAAGCGCACTTGTCCACTCTGCAAAGGATCTGGTTATGCCAGAATCTAATGTAGCTATTCTACAGATTGGCCTTTTGAAAGGAGGTGAGACATGTGGGGTTCCTATATGGCACTTTTACGTCCAGCTATGATGGCAAGGTCTTCGAGTCCGAAAGGGAACGCAACTCGTACGACGAGCAGCATTTTCACCCGTTCGGGCACGAATGCCCCAGCTGCGACGACGAAGGCCGTCAAGCTGGCGGTATCTTCGAGCCGAATCACGACTGCAAAGAATGCGGTGGCACGCATTGGCTCTGGTAGCCTCATTATTGCGTGCTAACGCAGACAAAGCAACGCATCAACCTTTTTCGCCTTTCATAAAAGGCACCTCCATTTCCCACGGGGCGACTACCACGTCGCCCCATTTTCATGCCTAGTTAATTTAGCGTAAATATGCTAGAATAAACATAAGAATGATAGATGAAACTCGACAAAAAGATGAGGCTGATTATCTTGACCATATTTTTGATGATATTAATCCAAAAATCAAACTCGATGAAGAACAGCGGAAGGTGGTAACATCTGATAGTGAATATTCTCTAGTATTAGCTGGTGCTGGAACTGGCAAAACGACCACGGTGGCAGCAAAAGTAAAATATCTAGTCGATCGAAAGCATATTGATCCAGATAAAATATTGGTTTTAAGCTACACAAAGAAAGCGACGGAAGAGTTAATTAGGCGGATAAACGTCGATATGAATATTCCAGCCAACGTCTCAACTTTTCACTCTTTGGGATATAAATACATTCGTCACATTGACAATACTAAACACTTTGCTGTTATCGGGGAAAATGAACAAGATGAGGTTTTTCTAGAATACTTGGCAAAAATGATTTTTCCGTATCCAGAGAAACTTCAAGAGCTAGCCGAGCTTTTTACCAATATAGATGCCAATGGTGGAAGCTTGCTCGGAAAGTTCTTTCTGCATAACTACATGAAGTTTAATAATTTTGACGATTATTTTGAGGAATATATTGCTAGAAAGTTAGCAGAAACCGATGATATTGTTAAACGGTCTATCGACATAGCGGAACGAGGTGTAAACGCTGAATCTCCGCATACTATTTTAGGCGAATATGTAAAATCTAAAGGTGAAGCGGTGATTGCTAATTATTTGTATTCTCATTGCATAGATTATCACTACGAACGCTTATATGATGAGCTGGTTGATGACCAGAAGACATATAGGCCAGATTTTACAATAGATGTTGGTGGAGAAAAGATTATAATCGAGTATTTTGGGCTTTCTGGTAACGAATATGATAATAAAAGCTATGATAAAATTCGTCGGATAAAAGAAGAATATTGTCGTGACCATCATATCAAGCTAATTGGCCTACAGTACAAACCAAATCGTGGCTATCTTGAAGATTTAAAAAATGCCCTACTATCTTTAAATGTGAAAATGCGAGAGCGCCCGATCCAAGAGATTTATCTCGAACAATTAAGGCAGAATAAGCTGGCCGAGTTCTTTCGACTGCGCAAGTTTATCTTTGATATTATTAATATGGTACGTGGCTCTCTAAAATATAATGGCGAAAAGTCATTTATTAAACAGTGCGAGCAGAAAATCAAAAAGTCCGACCCCGGAATGCAACGAATCATGTGGCGACAGATGGACTGGATAGTACGTTTTTGGGTTTATTATCGTACATATTGCCACAGGCCTAATTGTGAAATGATTGACTATATAGATATGCTATCGTTACCGCTTAATAGACTCTACGAGTTAGACCCGAATGAATTTAAGTATCAATATGTCATTGTTGACGAGTATCAGGACATTACAGATAAACGCTATCAACTTCTGCGTGAAACCTTGCAACGATCCCATGCCAAATTGGTTGCCGTAGGCGATGATTGGCAATCAATTTATTCTTTTACCGGCAGTAATATTGAATTCATTTACAATTTCAAATCATATTTTCCAGGTGCAACGATTTATCACATCACGAATACCTATCGAAATGCGCAAAGCCTAATAGATTGCGCCGGTGAATTTATCATGCGGAATAATTTTCAAATACGAAAGGATTTAAAATCTAACATAGTACCAAAGGCTAAGCCTGTTCAGATTATTTCCGATAAATATGGCATAGTCGGCGCCGTAAAAATCATTCATCAGCGCTATCCAAATGATACAGTTTGCGTGCTAACACGTACAAATAGAGAAATAAGGCGAATTATGCGCGAAGAAAATTTGATTGATTCCGCCGATAGTAAGGTAAAAACAAAAGAAATACCGAATTTCTATTTTGACCTCATGACAATGCATAAGTCTAAGGGGCTAACTTATGACTGGGTAATACTTGCCCCGCTCGGCGGAAATTTCCCATCAAATGTTAGTGATTTTTGGATTAAGGAGCTGTTCCGCAATCGTCCACCAGTCGAAGGAATTGAGTTTCCAGAGCATCGTAGGTTGTTTTATGTCGCACTAACTAGGACTCGCAATGCCACGGTCATTCTTTGCAATCCGAAAAAAGTAGGGCGTAGCAAATTTATTAACGAGCTAGAAGATATTATTAATGAATTTCAAATCAAAAAGCAGCTAGTATAGTCCCTGTTTCTATGTCTAAATCTCTATCTCGATACCGAAATCTTTGCTCTGCACAAAACGCATACCGAGCGCCTTGACCTTTTTCCGAATAGATTCATGCTGACAAGGGTCTGCTTCCAAATAAACCCAACCCTCATCGACTTTATCGCCCACTTGCTCTAGAAAATCGTAAATGATTTTTAGGCCATTGTCTTCGGCATATAATGCCAAGCTCGGCTCGTATTTTAATTCTTCCGAAGTCCAGTCCCAATCTCTAGAAACATAGGGCAAATTTGCTACCAAAATCGTCTCGCCACTGTTTTTAACTCCTTCGTCAAAAACTTCAAGCAAGTCAGATTCTATTAGCTTCACGCGTGCGCCTAGATTGTTACAATTTTCTTCAGCAACAGCCAAAGCCTTTTCCGAAATATCTAAGCCAATAACATTAACAGGTTTTTTTGCCTCTAAATCGAGCGTCGCCGCAATCGCTCCACTGCCCGTGCCCACATCTATAATAGTGATAAAATCTCCATCTTTCAGCTCAGTTTTATCAATCCGATTAAGTACCATTTCAACCACGCCTTCAGTTTCTGGTCGTGGGATCAGGACGTCTGGCGAAACTTTAAAAGTTCGCCCATAAAACTCTTTCTCACCAAGCACATAAGCCAATGGTTCGCCGTTTTTTCGTTTCTGAAAGAGGGCTACAACTTGACCTGGCACATCTTCTTCAGGATGAGCCGCCAAAAAACTACGGTCTTTCGCCAGAACTTTAGCCAGGATTACTTCCGCATCTAGTCGCAAATCCCCAGCCTTTTCCAAGAATTGTTTAATTGTTGGCATCTTCAGCTTTTAGTTCGCGCTCGTGCTTAATTAGCTCGGTTACAATGTCATCAATGTCGCCATCCATTACAGCCGGAATATTGGAGCGCGAGTAGTGAATGCGATGGTCGGTCACGCGGTCTTGCGGGAAATTATAAGTGCGAATTTTTTCCGAACGGTCGCCCGTACCAATTAAACTTTTGCGCGCCGCCGAGGCGTTAGCCTGATCCTCAAGTTTCTGACGCTCAATGAGGCGAGAACGTAGCACCGTCATGGCTTTGACGCGATTTTGCTGCTGGGAGCGTTCATCTTGCATCGCTACCACGATACCGGTCGGCAAATGAGTAATGCGGACGGCGGAATCGGTGGTATTAACACCCTGACCGCCGTGCCCACCCGAACGATAAATATCAATGCGCAAGTCTTCAGGCTTAATCTCTAAATCGCGTTCGGAAGCTTCTGGCAGAACGGCAACTGTGGCCGTGGAAGTGTGGATGCGACCCTGACTCTCCGTTACCGGTACACGTTGCACGCGGTGTACGCCACCTTCAAATTTCAAAAGTCCATAGGCGTTCTCGCCCGAAATGCGGACGATTACTTCTTTCATGCCACCAGCTTCGTTTTCGTTTTGCGAAATCAGCTCAGCTTTTAAGCCATGATTCTCGGCAAAGCGAACATACATCCGGTATAATTCACCGGCAAAGAGTGAAGCTTCATCACCACCAGCACCAGCCCGGATTTCCATGATGGCTGGCTTGTCGTCATCTGGGTCACGCGGAATCAATTTTTCTTCCAGCTCGGCTTTCTTGGTCGTTAATTTAGCCTCAGTCTCTTCGGCGTCTAAACGCGCCATCTCGCTAAGCTCTGGATCGCTCGCAAGCTCTTTGGCTTCCTGTAAATTCTTTTCTAAATTATCAATCTCTTTGATTAAAGCTACAATTTCATTTAGCTCGGACAACCTACGGGATTTACCAGCAAATTCTGGATTAGAAAAAGCATCTGGCTTCGCCAGAAAATCCGTAATCTCTTGAATCTCAGTTTCAAACTTTTGTAGCTGTTCCATAATAAGTGTGGAATTTTGGTGGATCTTAGAGGGCTCGAACCTCTGACCTTACGAATGTGAATCGTACGCTCTAGCCAACTGAGCTAAAGATCCATATAACTATCTTAGCATATTTTCTCCAAAAAGTAAAACCATGAAAATGCGGAGCCCGTGGGCTCCGCTCTTGCTATTTGCAATCTTACGGTAAAGAACTATTCTTCAAAAAACATTACGCCAAGATTACGGGAGATACTTCTCCAATGTCTCGGCCGAAGGTTCATAATTTAGGTCAAACTTTTCGGTCTCGCCGAGATATTCTTCAAGAGATAGACCATTATCCATAATTTCGTGCGCAATTTTTGACGAGCCTACGAACCGAATCTGATATGGCTCATTCGGAACGCCAGTCCACTCCTCTTTGCCGGCCGGGAAACGGTCAATAAAGCCAAAATCTGCCAAGTTCTCGTGCAGAATCTTAAAGCGTTCAATCGTCGCTGTCCGTTCTGGCGTCTCCGTGTACCATTCCCAATCGGGAGTATCCGCCGATTCACTCTCCAGGTCTTCAACGCTCCTCGGATGTTTGATGACTACATTAAATAGTAGCCCCGTATGAGTTTCTGAATAGCCTGGCTCGGCCAGAGGATTACGACTCTGCCAATCACGTGCGCTGTCATAGCTGGGGTCATCTTTCAAATCCCCATAGAACATCCGCAAAGAATTGGTATAGTAGCCAAGCTGCGTATCATAATCACGATACGCGTCATAGATGCCAATCTGCATATCACAATAGTTATCCAGATACACTTTGAGCAGGGTAAAGGCCGCAAATGCGCCTTTTTCCAGCTGAATCAGATCGCCGTCCACTGCATCGGCAAACGTAACCATGTTGCCACGTTCGTGCAGGTTACGGTCGTATGGACCGCTGAACTCATAGGGGTGATTGCGGTTCACCAGGGTTAGATAGTCCAGCCCAGGGGTCAGAGCATCCGCCCAGGCGTCCTCTGCATTCGCTTCAAATTTTGTCACAGTATCAACGAGTTTTGTGTCTGCTGCGTTAGATTCAACTACGGGTTTCTCAGAGCTTGGTTCGGGCTCAGGATTCTCAGCCTGCGCAGAGCAGGCGGCGGTCAAGACCAGCATCATCACGACAGCCAAAGTAGTAACCATTCTCTTCATGAGTACACCTCCATTTTATAAAAGTACAATTTATGCAAATAGCATCTATTATTATATACCATTTTGCCGAAAAAGTCAAGTAGTGCTACAATATACTTATGATTATTAATATATTATTACTCGTTCTAGGTTTCATTTTACTTATTAAGGGTGCCGATTTATTTGTGGACGGCGCATCCAGCACGGCTTCAAACTTCAAAGTGCCAAAAATCCTCATTGGTCTCACCATTATCGCCTTCGGGACCTCGGCGCCAGAGTTTGCCGTCTCGATGAAAGCCCTTGCTTCTGGTTCAACTGATATGGTGCTGGGCAACGTCATCGGCTCCAACATTCTCAATATCTTGCTCATTCTCGGTGTCGCCGCTGTCATCCGCCCACTGCGCGTCCGCAATAACACCATCCGCAAAGAAATCCCGATTACCGTCCTAATTTCTACCTTACTGGTCACGCTTTTCTTAGATGTCCAGCTCAAGAGTGGCAGCGTTGACCAAATCTCCCGTCAAGACGGCCTCTCAATCCTGCTTTTCTTTGCTATATTCATCTATTATCTCATCTCTATGGCGATGCACGACCGCAACAAAAATGCCATCGAAAAGCCAAGATGGGGAATTGGTGGCTCACTTCTTTTCACGGCCATCGGTCTGGCTGGTATTATTTTCGGTTCAAACTTCGTCGTTGATAACGCCACTGCCATCGCTACTACACTTGGCGTCTCCGAACGCATCATCGCCCTTACCATCATCGCTTTTGGCACATCTCTACCAGAGCTGGTGACCACTATCGTTTCGGCAAAAAAGGGCGAGACCGACCTCGTACTCGGCAACATCCTTGGTTCCAACATTTTCAACATCTGCGTAGTTTTAGGTATCCCGGTAGCAATTTTTGGCACCGTCACTCCAGCCTCGTTCCAGATGCTCGACCTAGCCATGCTCATCGGCTCTGCAGTCCTCCTATTTATCTTCAGTGTAACCAACCATAAGATTTCTCGCGTCGAGGGAGCAGCGATGCTACTCGCGTTCACCGCCTATTACGTTGCAATCTTTGTCGTCTAATGATATAATTAAGACAATTAACTGGAGTTATTATATGTTTGATACCAAAGAAGAGCAAAAAGCCATGGCCGCCGTCATCGAGCATTTTGAAGCCGAGCTGAAAAAGGTTCGCACCGGTCGTGCTCATCCAGATATGCTTTCTGGCGTCAAAGTTGAAGCTTATGGCCAATGGATGCCACTCAACCAGGTAGCAAATGTTACCGCTGGCGATGCCACCATGCTTCTCATCACTCCGTTTGACCCATCTACGATTCAGAGTATCTCCTCTGCTATTCGCAGCGATCAGAGTCTCGGTCTCAATCCAGCCGACGATGGTCGCGTTATCCGCGTGCCGATTCCTCCGCTGACCGAAGAGCGTCGCCGCGAAATTGTCAAAACCGCCAGCACCAAAGTAGAAGAAGCCAAAGTCCAAATCCGCAACGTACGTGAAGATGCTAGAAAAGACATCAAAGCCGCCGAGCTGCCGGAGGACGCTCGCAAACGCGCCGAAAAGGAAATCGACGATCTAACCAAAGAATACACCGATAAGATTGATGCTACTTTCAAGGCGAAAGAAGCGGAGATTATGAAGATTTAGCCGAAAATAAGCTCTATCTCTCCATTATACCACAAAATAGCATAAAAGTCAAGAGGAGAACGCGAAATTGGAAGAAACTACCCCTGTTATCCCAAATCATCTAGCCTTCATCGTCGATGGTAATCGTCGCTGGGCTAGAGAGCGGAATCTGCCCACACTAGAAGGGCATCGTCGTGGTTTTGACCGCGTAGAGAAAGTTGCCGAAGCCGCCATCGACCGAGGCATCAAATTCGTCAGTTTCTATATCTTTTCGACCGAGAACTGGAATCGCTCTAAGGAGGAAGTCTCCTACCTGATGGACTTAGTTCGCAAAAATATCGTCCGCCTAACCAAAAAATTCAAGAAAAACAACATCCGTTGCGTCATCCTGGGGCGCAAAGAGCCCGCACCAGATGACGTCTGGGAAAGTTTGATGAAGTGTGAGGAAGAGACTAAAGACGGCTCACGTGGCACTGTCGCCATCTGCTTCAACTATGGTGGTCAATGGGAAATCGCCGATGCATTCAACAAGATGCGCCAAGCTAAAATCGAAGGCGACATTACGCCAGAAATTTTAGCACAATATCTCTATCATCCCGAAGTGCCACCTTGCGATCTCATCGTCCGCACTAGCGGTGAAGAGCGTATTTCGGGCTTCCAACTCTGGCGTGCCGCCTACTCCGAATTCCTTTTTGTCAAAAAATACTTCCCAGACTTCGATATTCCAGACCTCGATGATGTTTTAGAAAACTTCTCCCATCGTCAACGCAGATTCGGACACTAATTTTTAGCCTTGCGACAGTACTCGTCTAGTGTTATAATTATCCTATGACAACATTGGGAATCATAGTAGGCATATTAGTTTTAACTGCACTAATTGTCCTGCATGAATACGGGCATTATCGCACCGCCATTAGAAATGGCGTACGTGTTCTGGAATTTGCCATCGGTTTTGGTCCAAAAGTCGCCGCCTGGGTCAAGAATCCAAAATATCTTGAATGGCAAAAGACTAAAAAAGGCGACCAACCGAAAAAATGGCTACGACTCGCCAAAAAAGATTATGGTAAGCCCCAGGATACTCTGATTTTTTCTATCAACTGGTTGCCACTAGGAGGCTTCTGTGCTATGGACGGGGAGTCGGACGCGGACACCAGAAAAGGCACTTTTGGCGCCACTAGCTTCTGGGCAAAGACCAAAATCCTCTTCGCTGGCGTAGCGATGAACTGGCTCACTGCTTTTGTGATTTTAACCGTCCTTGCCTGGACGGGAATGCCGGTCTTCCTTGAAAACCAGTTCAAAATCGACTCGGACTTTCATCCTGAATATGGCACAGTTACAGTCGCCGAAGTGATTAAAAACACCCCTGCCGCCGAGGCTGGTCTTCGATCTGGCGATCGACTAATCTCTGCCAGTTCAAATGCTAATACCCCATGTGATGAATCCCCTTGCCCGACTGCCGAGACCGTCATTTTTGGCACTGCCAACGACGTCGTCACTTTCAACAACCACCACCTCGGCCAGACCGTCATCTATACTGTCGAGCGCGAGAATTGCGACGCAGAAAAAACCTCCGACATTTGCCCGCTCGTCAGCCAGACTAAAGAACTCTCCGTCACTCTAAGCCCCGAAGGTTCCGAATATACTCTCGGCATCAAAATGTCCCAAGAGGGGCAGACCCTTTATCGTTCTACTTGGTCGGCACCAATCGTCGGCGCTGGTACTACCGTGCAGATCACCGTAGAAACCTACAAGGGAATTGCCAGTATGATTGGTAATCTAGTCTCTGGCGTTGCTCGTCAGTTTAGCCCAGATGATGCCACGCGCGAAGCTGGTCGCACTGCCATCGGCACTGCTGGCGACTCAGTCTCCGGCCCAATCGGCATCATCGGCGTTATCTTCCCAGCCTTTACTAGTGCCGGCGCTACTAATCTCGCTTTTCTCGCCGCTCTAATCTCTATCTCGCTGGCCTGTATGAATGTCCTGCCCATCCCAGCCCTCGACGGCGGACGTTGGCTACTAATCGCGCTCTCGCGCTTGCGCGGAAAGCGGCTATCGAAGGAGATGGAAGAAAAAATCGTCTCCCGCGCCTTCATCGTCCTGCTCGCACTATTCTTCCTCATCGCCGTATTAGATATAATAAGGTTATTCTAGATGAGTAAAAAAGACTCCACACAGAAAAAATCACAAAAATTCAGCAAAATCGCAAAGAATTTGGGCTGGCAAACGCTCTTCTCAGTAGCACTTTTCGCCTTGATTTATGCCAGCATCTTCCTTTCGGCCTTCGTCGTGTCGTTTATTATGGCTATCATCCTGCGTGATAAAATCACCCTACCGGTCTGGACTACCGTTTATCAAGCCATTACCTACATTAGCGCCGTAGCATTAATCTTATTCTTGTTGCCAAAACTCGCTCAAGCCGTAGAAAAAATAAAATCCCTGCAAAAAGTTGCCCAAAAAGACCCCCTCACTCTAGCGCAGAAAAACACCCGCGATAGCCTTGGTCTGACTGGACTACCGACTTGGACGGACATTGGGCTGGCACCAATCGCTTTTGTCGTCGCACTAATCATTGGGGCGCTACTCACCGCAATATTTTCTGCCATTTTCCCTTGGTTCAACGCCGAACAGACACAAGAAATCGGCTACTCCACCACCATCATGGGATTAGATCGGATTTATGCCTTCGTCGCCATTTGTATCGTGGCGCCAATCGCCGAAGAACTCCTTTTCCGCGGTTGGCTCTATGGCAAACAGCGCACCAAACTCGGCGCCTTCTTCGCGATTATCCTCAATGCTATCTTCTTTGGGCTCATGCATGGACAGTGGAACGTAGCGCTCACCGTTGGTGCGATGGGCGCGGCTGCCTGTTTCCTCCGCGAAATCACCGGCACCATCTACGCCGGCATCCTGCTCCATGTCTTAAAGAATACGATAGCATTCTTACTTCTCTTTACCCTAGGTTTATGATATAATGTAGTGCATGAAACTATCGAATTCTTTTGTCAAAACCCTGCGCGACACTCCTGCCGACGAGACTGCCGCTTCTGCTAAGGCCTTAATCCGTGCTGGCTACGTTCATAAGGAGCTAGCCGGAGTCTATGATTTTCTCCCTCTGGGCCTGCGCGTGCTTGAAAACATCAAACACATCATCCGCGAAGAGCTAAACGCTATCGGTTGTCAAGAACTCCAGCTTACCGCACTCCAAAATCCAGAATTATGGCAAAAAACTAACCGCTGGAGCGACCAGCAGGTCGATATTTGGTTCAAAACTGCACTTTCGGCTGGCGGCGAACTAGGCCTAGCTCCAACTCACGAAGAACCTATCACCAACCTGATGAAATCTTACGTCAAAAGTTATAAAGACTTGCCGATTTACGCCTATCAGTTCCAGACTAAGTTCCGCAACGAGCTCCGTGCTAAATCTGGTATCATGCGCACGCGCGAGTTCCTGATGAAAGACCTCTATTCCTTCTGTGCCGACGAGGAGACTCATAACGCCTTCTACCATGAGGTCGAAAAAGCCTATGCTCGTATCTACGAGCGTTGTGGCATTGGCGACTGCACCTACCAGACCTTCGCTTCGGGCGGGATTTTTGCCAAGTTTAGTCACGAATTTCAGACTCTACTCCCAGTTGGCGAAGATACCGTATATTATAATAAAGACAAAAGCGTCGTTTTGAACGAAGAAGTCCTATTACCAGAAGTCCTAGACGAATTTGGACTCAAAAAAGAAGATTTGCAGTCCGAAAACGCCGCCGAGGTGGGGAATATCTTTACCTTGAAATATAAATACTCCGAACCACTCGGCCTCAAATTCACCGATAAAGAGAATAAGGAGCAAATCGTCTATATGGGCTGCTATGGCATTGGCGTTTCCCGCGTGATGGGCGTGATTGCCGAGAAGTTTCTCGACGACAAAGGCTTAGTCTGGCCAGAAAATGTCGCACCATATAAATATCATATTATCGGTATTGGCGAGGAAGGCTCTAAGACTGCTGCCGAGCTAGAAGCCAAGCATCCAGCAGAAATCTTGCTAGACGACCGTGATATGCGTCCAGGAGCCAAATTTGCCGATGCTGATCTCATGGGTATGCCATATCGCGTAGTTATTTCTGATAAGACTTTGGCTAGTGGTGAGGTAGAGTTTACTAATCGCAAAACTGGCGAAACAAAACTATTGCGCTTTGAAAACTTTTGTGATAATCTATAATAAGTTATAAATGAGGACTCTCGCTATGAAGAAGACTGTTAGTCTGACCAAAGACGGTAAAGCCGCCCTCGAAAAGGAGCTTGCCGAACTCACCGCTCAGCGCCCACAAATCGCCGAGCGTCTAGCTACCGCCCGTGCTTTTGGTGATCTTTCTGAGAATCAGGAATATACCGACGCTCGTGCCGAACAAAAAATGGTCGAAAATCGCATTCTCGAAATCGAAGAAACCCTAAAAAACGCTAAAATCATCCGCTCTGGGACTAAAAGTACCGTCGGCATTGGCGCAACGGTCAAGATTGAGCTTGGTGGTAAAGAAGTTGAATACTCGATTGTTGGTCCAGTTGAGGCCGACCCTGCCGCCAAGCGGATTTCTGACCAATCCCCAATCGGCAAAGCCATGCTCGGCCGCAAAGTGGGGGACGAGTTCACCCTACCAAACGGTAAAACTGGCAAGATTCTCGAAATCGCCTAGTCACCTTGACTGATATTGCTGCCCAAAGAACATCTAGCAATATCATGATTTAGAAAAATCCCCCTCGTAAGAGGGGGATTGATGTTAATCAATCAGTTGCAGAAAATGAGACGAACCGTTCACATAGGTCAAAGCAATGCCGTTCCACTCTGGCTCGACCGTGACGACGTTCTCTGCGATGAGCTTGATTTCGTCGCCCGGCACAGTCTGATAGACTTCGTAAACCTTATCATTATCCACTAGCTTCTCTAGTGTGAAAATGACCAGATAGTTACTGTAAGCCCGCACCAGAGCTGGTTTGCCACCACTCGGAATCTGCACGTGCAGATGTAAACAGTCAATCGCTCCGGCTGAGACGTAATGATTCAAACTTTCGCCACGAATTTCTCGCCCGTCTAGGGTAAAAATCGTCTTAGCATAGGTCTGAACATACTCGTGACGGATGTCGTAGCCATCGGTAGTGTAGGCAATCTTCCACGCCCGGTTTGAGCCGAGGTGAAACGCTGGAGTATTATTGACGAATACGACGTCGTTATACGCTATTTTAGCGAAAATGCCCCTATACTCGTTTGTGCGTGACCAGCCACAAGGCAAGCTCGAAACTTCGATGTTCTGCCCATTCCAAGTCTTATCATAATAAGCATCTTGTAGAATGTGAAACAGCTTCTCGTCTCCGAGCTTCAAGGGTTCGGCCGCCTTTGGTTCTGGCTGTTCGACACTCTCCACTTTGGCGACTTCTATGCCACCTTTATAGAGCGTAATCTGCCCGGAGCGCGGATCCCGTAAGTAAGAGCCGTCTGCCGTCCGCAGGAGAAACTCTCCCGCGGCATACTTGTAGTCCACAGAGTAAGCCGTATCCTGATTGTCAATCCAAATACGACCGGTCTCCTGATTCACACTGGCAATATGCTTACCGTCTGATGAATAGATAAGGTAACCATCCCACACATCAGCATTGTAGTCATACGCCAAGTTGCGCGCATCTTCACTGGCACAACCAGAAGCACGCCAGATGAAGGTCGTCTCGGTAATCTCCAGCTCGTCGCCAGGCTCTGACGATTCCGCGCGCGCTGGTAGCGCAATGAGGCATATCACGGCCATGACGACCGCTATGATGCCCACTACCATTCCAGCAGTTAAGCGAGTAACAAATTTTGCGAGTTCGTTTACGAATTTCCTCATGATAACACCTCCTAAAGTTCTTTGGTCTCGCCTCTGATGAGGCGGGGAACAATACGTACCCTTATTATACCACAGATTGTCTTTTTTGTCAATATGTGGTATAATATCTGTATGACAACTTTAGCCGATTATAGAGACGAACGCCTACGCAAACTTCAAGACATTAAAGCCCGTGGCATTGATCCGTATCCATCCAAATCTCACCGCGACACTAAGATTAGTACCGTCACTAGTGATTTTGATGCTATGGAAGGTAAGACCGTTACTGTGGCTGGACGCATCACGGCTATTCGCTCTTTCGGCAAGCTTGCTTTCGTGCGTATCCGCGATTATACCGATGAAGTCCAGATCTTCATGCAGCAAGAAGATGAGCAACCTGGTTTATTCAATACGAAGCTCTTGAAGCTACTCGACAACGGTGACTTCATCGAGGCTACCGGCCAAGTTGCTAAGTCCAGCACTGGCGAAATCTCCGTCTTCTCTAATCAAGTCCGCCTGCTGACTAAATCTCTCCGTCCGCTCCCAGGACGCGATGGCTTCACCAACAAAGAAGAACGTTATCGCCGCCGCTACGTTGACATGAACGTCAATCTCGAAGTACGCGAACGCATGGTGCGCCGCAGCAAGTTCTGGGCCGCCACCCGCAAATTCATGGTGGACCACGGCTTTATTGAAATCAATGTACCAGTGCTTGAACATACCACTGGTGGCGCTGATGCTAATCCTTTTGTCACGCACATGGACGCACTTGATGAAGATTTTTACCTTCGCATTTCGCACGAGCTACCGCTTAAACGCCTAATCGGCGCTGGCTTTGAGAAAGTCTTTGATATTGGCCCACGCTTCCGTAATGAGGGGGTGGACGATGAGCACCTGCCAGAGCATATCGCCTTTGAAAGCTATTCGGCTTACGATAACTACGAAGACGGCATGAACCTCTACGAAGAGATGATAAAATATGTCGCCAAAGAGACTTGGGGTACACTCCAGTTCAACGTGGGTGGCTTTGAAATCAACCTCGACCAGAAGTGGCCACGCGTCAAATACTCTGAGCTTTTGAAAGAAAAATACAATGTTGACGTCTTTCATCCTGACCGCGAGCAGCTAAAACAAATCCTGCTGGATGATTTCAACAGTTCTGCCGACCGCAATGATAAGGCCGCCCGCAAGTCGCTAGAGCATACTCTCGAAGTTGCCTCTGACGCCCGCCTGATTGATTCCGTCTGGAAGTTAATCCGCAAAACTTCGGCCGGCCCATATTGGCTAGTAGAAGAACCGACTGCCCTCTCGCCGCTGGCGAAGATGAAGTCCGATAATCCGCTCGTCACCGAGCGCTTCCACCCAATCATCGCTGGGACAGAGATGGGAAATGGTTTCTCCGAGCTCAATGATCCGCTTGATCAATATGAACGCTTTAACGAGCAGCAGGCCGCCCGCGATGCTGGCGACGAAGAAGCTCAGATGCTCGACATGGACTTTGTTGAAATGCTAGAATACGGTATGCCGCCGACCTGTGGTTGGGGCAACAGTGAACGCAATTTCTGGCTCCTCGAAGGCGTCTCTGGTCGCGAAGGCGTGCCATTCCCACTGATTAAGAGCAGGGAATAGACCGTACAGATGTTACTGGTATAGACGGGTGGAGAATTGCAACCTCTCCACCCCTTGCATTTTTCCCAAAAATTTGATATAATAGACCCCAGTTTATATATAATAAGGAATAATATGTCAGAAATTAAGCTTACTCTAGCAAAACGCACTGCGACTGGCAAAAAATTAGGCGCTCTCCGCGAATCTGGGATCATCCCTTCTGTTATCTATGGCGGTAAAAGTGAACCTGTTCTCGCTCAGTCTGCTTACAATGAAACCGAGAAAGCCCTGCTTGCGGCTGGCTATCACTCTACGCTCGACCTCGATATCGAGGGTAAGACCCAGATGGCTCTTGTCAAGAATATCGACCTCAATCCAGTCTCTCGTCGGATTGTCAATGTTGAGTTCCAGGCCGTCTCCGCCGACCAGGCTGTCGAAGCCACCACTCCTATTACCATTATCAACTTCGAGGCTTCCGAGGCTAATAAAATTCACCTTGTTCTTTCTCAAGTTATGGAAGAAATCGACGTCAAGGCCAAGCCTGCCGACCTGCCAAAGGAAATCGTGGTCGATGCAACCAATCTTGCTACTAGCGAAGATCGCATCATGATTAAAGATCTTCCTCTGCCAAAGGGCGTAGAGCTCGCCGATAAGGAACTCGACCCAGAGCAAATCGTAGCTAACGTCTATGACCCAGCTGCCGAAGCTGCTGCTCGTGAAGCTGAAGACACTAAAGAAGCCGTTGACGCTGCTGACGTTCCTTCCGACAATGGTTCTAAGCCTGAAGAAAACGCCGAAGAATCCAAATAATTTAGAATAAAAAGGCCTGGAGACTACTCCAGACCTTTTTCGAAGAATAAATAAGATAGATTCGAGCGGATAGCGACGAGCCCTATTTGAAAAAAGTTAACTTTCACAAGTGACGAACGAAACTGGTAATTTCGTGAGGAACTTGACTGAAAGTTAACTTTTTTCAAGAGGCGCGAGGAAGCGTAGCTAAATCTATCTTATTTATTCTTCTTAAGTGCTTGAGTATTCGCCACTAGCCGTTTCTTAAACTCTAGTTGGGCGATTTCTTTATTCACATTATTACCTTGCCACGAGAAGAGCGCTGGGTCTTGCAACGCACGTGCAAATGAGAAGGTCACTGGCCATGGGAATGGACCATTGTTCGTCACTTCTTGCAAATCTTCCGTAGCTTGTTCTGGCGACTGTCCACCAGAGAGGAATACTACGCCCGCCAAACGGTCTGGCACGTGTGCCCGCAAAACATTCGCCGTCGCCTGCCCAACTTCTTCTGGAGAGCTCTGAATCGGATATTTTTTGCCAGCTAGCACCATGTTTACCTTCAAAATACAACCTTCCAGCAAGACATTTTGCTTTGATAGCTCATCAAATACTGCGTCGAGAATCTTCGAGGTAATATCAATCGACTGTTCCAGTGTATAATTGCCATCGTAGACCACTTCTGGCTCGACAATCGGCACGATATTCGCCGCCTGGCAAGTCTTAGCATACTCTGCCAAAATCTCAGCGTTCTTCTGAATCGCCATCTCAGTCGGGCTCTCGGCGATGCCGATGGGATTCACTTTTATCTCAAAAGCTGCTCGCCACTTCGCAAAGCGCAAGCCTGCATCATAATACGCCGCTAGCCGCTCCGCCAGATTCTCTAGACCCTCGGTATACTTTTCGTCCGAATTTGAAAAATTAACCAAACCCTGATCGACTTTCACCCCTGGAATAATCCCATGCGCAGTCAAGTAGGAGACAAAATCACGCCCATCATCAGACTTCTGTTTGGTCGTTTCATCAAAGAGAATCACACCCGAAACGTAACGTTCCAGCTCTGGCGTCGAGAGGAAAATATTACGATAATCCCGGCGATGCTGCTCGTCATCTGGGATGTTGAGCTGGGCAAACTTCTTCTTAATCGAACCGCCACTTTCATCCGCCGCCAAAATACCTTTACCTGGCGTCATTAACTGAGCTGCAATCATCGAAATATCAATCTGGTCGGACTTCTGGTTTGCCGCCATCTCTGCCACCTTATCTATCGGCAAACTGCCAGCCAGGGTGGAGTTCTCCACATTCACCTTTGCATAAAGCAGGGCATCACGCACCGATTTGCCAGAGAGGAGTGCGCCAAACACACTCGCTGCAATAATCGAGTGACAAGTCAAGTGGGTCATCAAATCCGTACGCTCAATCCGCCAAATCTGACGCGTGCCAGAGAGGGTAATATCTCGATCGGTAATCTCGCAAATCGCACCCTTAAACTCATCTTTCTTCAGACTACCATCGGTAAAAACCATCTCGGCAAACTGCAAAAGTTGTTTGTGTTTATCGGTTGCATCATGCGGAAGATAAACTGCCACGCGCGTATGGGTGGACATCGAAAGAAAACTCTTCAGACCCTCAATCAATTCGTCTGTCACCCCAGTAGCACGGTCAAAATAAATCCAATCAATCAGCTCGGTCGGATTAACCCACTCAGTATTCTCAGCGTCGTTGGAAGTAAGGTAAGTAATGCGATTACCCCGGCAGAGCATGTAGCGATAGCCCTTCGCCTCCTGACCGTTCGGCACAATTTCCCCATCCACAAAGCCGAGCTTCGAACCGGCAATCCGCGCATTTTGACCAAAGCGATTCAAAACCTCAAGCGCCACTGCGGCACCACCATAAATCGCACTACGACGAAAGAACTTCGTTGTGCTACCGTTGAAAGCTAAATCGAGCCAAGGTGTTCCATCCTCGCCAATTTCAAATTTATTCCGACGCTCATCTAGACGCAGATAAACATCTTTCAAGATATTCCCAACAACTAGCACATTACTCATGCTTATATTGTAGCACAAAAAATCCCCTAATAAAAGGGGATTTTTCTTATCGTACTTCAACACGAACGCGAGGTAAGGACTTGCCTGAGAAATGAGTTTTCTTCGTCTTGACGAAGGTAACGATGCCGTCTTTCGCGGCGTGAATCGTGAAGTTGCGAGACATATAAGTGCCTTCGCCAGCAATCTTCGTGCTACCAGTCTGGCGCACAATCACTTCACCGTTTTTAACTCTTTGGCCACCAAAGCGCTTCACACCGAGGCGCTGGCCGGCGTTGTTGTGGATATTCTTGGCGGTACCGCCAGCTTTCACATGTGACATGACTTAATTTTTCCTTAATACTATTATCTCACGGGCTACAACTTGATCCGGGCGTGCATAAAGCAAGCCAGAAAAGCCCAACTTATTAGAATCATTATACCCCATCTTGCCTTTTTCGTCAAGGGGTTTTCTAGCGTAACTCATCACTTTAAAACCATACTCGCTGGCGTCAACGTTAAGATGGGCATAAGAGCCGTCTGGACGAATCCAAGCCGGAATTGCCAGCACGACCGGCGTACCACTCTTAACCTGCGCGCTAACATTTTTCAAGAAGCCTTGCAAAATTGTACCACACTCTTGCTGGGCAGTCTTGAGTTTAATCTCCACTGGCGCCTGAGACATTGGTGGACCGAGGTAAATCTCCGCCGCCACGGCATCAATTTGTTTTTTCCAGACAAAGTTTGTCGCATCGCCCACCTCCACGGTACAATCTGGCAACCGAACATCTGTTCGGTTTACCTCTGTTGACAAAGGCTTTTTACTGGTTTTTTCCGTCTGCCAGTCCAGATTTTTCTGCGCAAAATCAACGATGCGCTCTGAAATATCCGTACCATAAGCCAAGTAGCCCATCAATCTGGCTTCCTGCAACACTACCCCTGTTCCACAGAAGGGGTCTAGTACGGTAGAATCAGCCTTCAGTGGGCCACAGAGGTTAATCAAAATCTGCGCTAGCTTTGGTGGCAACATCCCCACCTTCGCATCTCTGGCTGGGCGCGCTTGATCGCGACGGCTGTAGGCCTCAATATCTTGCGAACCGAGCGAGAGATACCAATTTCTCTCAAAGCTAATCAATTCAACATGAAGAGGTTTGCGTCCTAATTTTTCGTGGCAGGCCACCGCCGAAGAAATCTCTGGCGTAGAATTTGGCAAAACACGCACATTTCGCCCCTGTTTTTTCAAGATCTGTTTAAGCTTCAGCGCCTCGTGAATTGCGTGCCCTTTTGAAGCTCGTTTTGAATAATCTGATACCCCTAAAACAATCTTACCCTCAGGCAAGGTTTTTAGATAATCCAATGGTTTCTGTTCCAACTTTTTTGCAAATTTTAGACTACCACCAAAACGGTCAATATTCGGCTCACCCACCTCTGTTAGAACTGAAGTTTGACGCAAAAAATCAAGCTTTTCCGCCTCTGGAAGCTCAAATTCCGCTATTTTCCCCGAAATACGCTTGGCGTTGCCAAATTGGGCGCATATTTCCGCCAGAGAAATCTCTGGCTGCCGACCTAGAATCGCAATATACATACTTCCATTATACCACAGATTGAACAAAAAGTCAAGTTATGGTATAATATCCCTATGATTATTACTGGGAAGAAGTTTAGCAAGCCAGCCATGTCGCGCGTAATCAATGGCGATACCGAGCTTAAGCAAAACGACACCAAAAAGCCCCGCCAGCGTTTAGATTTACTTTTGGTGGCTAAGCACCCAGAATACAACCGCAGTACCCTGCAAAACTTCATCAAATCAGGCTATGTTTCCGTCGATGGTCGCATTGTTACCAAGCCGAATGCCGAGATTATCTATTACGACCAAGAGGCTCTTAATGCGGCACAAGATTTGCCAGAGAATGAGCGTCCGCAAAACCCTGAAATCATCTTAATTGTGCCAGCCCGTCAAACTCCGCCGAGCGTCAAAGATTTCACAATTTACGAAGACGATAATGTACTCGTCATCAACAAACCAGCCGGGCTTCTAAGCATGGCGAAGGGCGAGTTTACTACCGAGCCGACTCTGGAAGATTACGGCCTGCTAGTCCATCGTCTAGACCGTGACACCTCTGGCGTGGTAATTTTGGCCAAAAATCCTGCCGTTCAGTCCAATCTGCGTCGCCAATTTCAGGAAAGAAACACCCACAAAACCTATTTTGCCATCGTCGAAGGCCGACCAAAGTTGGACGCTGCCAAAATCGACCTGCCCATCATCCGTAATATGAAACACCCGACTACCTTTATGGTTGATGCTAATGGTAAGCCGTCTCAGACCTATTATCAAGTGGCCGAACTGCTAGAGAAAGACGGTCAAACCTACTCACTAATCGAGCTGCATCCGCTCACTGGTCGCACCCACCAGCTCCGCGTCCATCTTAAATACCTCGGCCATCCGATTCTTGGTGACCCAGTTTACGGCGACGCTAAGGCTAATGATAAATCTGGTGTTCACCGTTTGCTCCTGCACGCCTCATCACTTGAAATCACCTTGCCAGGAGGGAATCGCACTGTCTTTACCGCGCCGCTACCGACCGATTTTAATGAATTTTTAGCTAGTTGCAAACGCACTCTACTCAAAAAACAGCTTAACATTGAGCAGATGCGCTCGGAGTAAGTCTCCTCGATGTTCTTTGACGACCTCACACAAATCAAAACTCTCGCGCTCAAGACGGGATTCTCGATTTTTGTAGTCGATCAAGCTGTCATTAAGCCAAATTCTAACCTCAAGACTGCTAAAACTCCAAAAGATTTCTTCCCAAAACTCCAGTCCTACGTCGCACCGACTAAATCTGACACTGGCAAAATCGGCATCGACGAAGTACGCGAAATCATCGAGCATTGCCGCGCCAAGCAAACCAGTGACCATTATATCATCATCGAAGATGCCGCCGCTCTCTCGCAAGTGTCCCAAGACGCCCTCCTGAAGCTCCTGGAAGAACCTCGTGAGAATTATCATTTTGTGATTTTTACCACTGACCTCGGCCCTATTCTAGAGACTGTCCGTTCGCGCGCCAACATTTTTGTCCAGCGTCACAAAAATCTCATCAAAAACCCACCCGCAGTCGATAACGATATACTAGTTTTGGCTAAAAAAATGCTCACCGTCTCTGCGCGTGATGTGCCAGCCTTCGCCGAAGAGCTGACTAACCCAAAACTTTTCAAAACTCCCCGTGAGCCAGTTTTACAGATTACCACTACTGCCATCGAACTAGCCTATAAATCGTATTTTATTACAAAAAATCCAGCTTTTCTAAAAAAGTTGCCACACCTGCTCACGCTGGAGCAAAATCTCAGGGGGAACGGCAATATCAAGCTCCAACTCGTTGCGAATCTTATCTAATTGTGATACAATAACATTATGCTTGGCATTCTGCTAATTCTATTTTTCAGCCTCTACCTTGCCATTCTTTACCCACTTTTTGCTGGGCGCAAAAAGAACTCCGAGCAGAAAGACCCCAAACGCGAACTCCAGATGAAAAAGCTCTGGTCTATCGCCCAATCTTCCATGCGCGAGCGCAAGCCAATGCGCGCCGAGAAAGCCCTGCTTACCATCTTGAAATTTGACGAGAAAAATGCCGCCGCCTATAACCGTCTTGGCATTCTCTATGCAAAAGACCAAAAATACGACGAGGCCATCGAGTGTTTTGAGATTGCCCAGTCGCTCGATAGCAACGCCAGCTCCCTACATAACGTCGGTCTGATTTATTTAGAAACTGGCGCTTATGAAAAGGCTGCCATGGCTTTTCACCAGGCCCTTGAACTAGAGGGGGATTTGCCAGCTCGCTATATTGCCCTAGCAAAAGCCGAGGAGAAAATGGGGAATCGCAAAAACGCCATCGAAGCTCTTGAGACCGCTTACGATTTAGACCACTCCACTGCTACTTTGCGTCAAATCTTAGCAATCTATGAAGCAGCTGAAGATACCGAAATGGTCACCGCTACTACCGCTCGCATCGAAGCTCAGATTGCCGAGAATAGCAAACGTCGTGAACGCACCACTTCTGCTTCTCGCCGAGCCTCCAGGCTTAGCCGCGAGCGTGCCACTCGCATGGTTTCGCGCCCAGTGCCACGCCCAGCTCCGTCTATCGAGCGTCGCGCCGCCGCAACCCCCAATCGCCATGCCACCGTCAAGACACAGGTCAAATCCCCTGCCGCCACCCCTAGAGTCGTCTCTGCTCGCCGCGCCACCCTGAAAAAACGCAAAATCCAATAATTTTTACTTAGTTCTACTCCCCCACGATTCTTGACAGGCTATTTTGGTCATGCTAAAATTAAATTAAGATTAAAAACAAGGAGTTTTATAAATGTATGCATTTGCAGAAACAGTAACGCTCACCGACGAACAGGCGGCTACCGCCATTGCAGGTGGGCTCTTAGGGTCCATTTTTACCTTCGGGCTCTTATTTTATATTCTGACCGTCATTGCTGGTTGGAAAATCTTTGAAAAAGCTGGTGAAAAAGGTTGGAAATCCCTAATCCCAATCTATAATAACTACCTTCTATACAAGATTGTCGGGATGCAAAACTGGTTCTGGTGGATGATTATCGCTTACTTTGCTGCCAATCTCGTATTCTCGCTCAATGGCTTCAATACCAACATGACCGCAGAAGAGGTTCAGGCCTACGATTTTGGCGCTCATATCTGGGTAATCATCGCCATGCTAGCCGCAAGTCTCTTTGCGCTCGTCGCAGACATCAAACACTCCATCGCCCTGGGCAAAGCCTTTGGTAAGGGCACTGGTTTCATCGTTGCGATGATTCTTTTCCCAAATATCTGCTGGCTCATCTTGGGTCTCGGCAAGGCTAAGTTCAATAAAAAAGCTTTGAAGAACTAAACAGCTCACCAAAATACCGCCCAATATGGGCGGTATTTTTTTTGATTATTCCTCGATTATTTTTGATTGGGGGTTTTCAAAAAAACTATTCTGTGTTATACTGAGTGTTAGTTGCTGTGATAGCTCAGTAGGTAGAGCGCATCCATGGTAAGGATGAGGTCCCGGGTTCAAATCCCGGTCGCAGCTCCATTTTTTGTACTATTAGGTTTAACTTTAAATAACAAGAAATCGCCACTTTAAGTAATAACCCCTGTTACACCGACCTCTCAACTTTAAATAATGACCATAGAAAAAGCCCTCCACTAGGGGAGGGCAGAAGAAAGGGGGTTAATGAGTTACCGTATCCTAACAGACTGGTTAGATCAAGAGACTGCAGGCTTACTGCGTAGCGGATGAGTTGCCCGCTTTTGTGCCGCTGAGCGGCTCAGCCTTGTAGTTGACCAGCCAATCTTCGATATCGGCAGCTTTACAAGCCTTACCGTTTCTGGTGTAGCTAAGTACAATTTTGCCGCCCTTGCGCACAGCGCTCACGGTCATCTTAAATTGATACTTACTGTTTACCACCAGCTGCTCGACCGCGGCCACACCACCTTTGTAGATGGATGTCGCCTGGGTGACTGTCCACTGATTCTTCGACGCTTTCCGCATCAGTTCATCAGCTTTCAGCCCAGCCCGGTCTTCAAGACGAGACTTGAAATCTGCCTTTACAGCATATTTCTTCAGCGACAGCTTGATGCCGTTCAGGCTATATTTCGAGCCGTGGACTTTGAATGTTGTGGCAATGCTACTTCCAGACTTCTTGGTTGTCTGGGTGATGTCGAAGACATACTTCGAGTTCCTCAGAGTTATCCTCTTTACAACCTTGCCAGTAGTATTATTGGTAACCCTCACAGTTGGAGTCCAACCGTAAAAATCACCGTAGTTGGTAAGTGTCGTCGTCTGTTTATCGGCGCGCTTCTGGATACTGCTCTTAGCAGCCGCAAAAGCGTTAGTTGAAAACAGCCAGGTCATCGCCAGTGTCAGTGCCAGGGTCAACGTAGTAACTTTGATAGTCTTCTTCATAATAAGACTACCTCCTTCCTATAAAAGTGCGCGAGGTGTCTCAACCTCGATCGTGATGTGTAGCTTATAGCTCCCAAATGTAGCTATGTCTCCATTATAGCATATTTTAGCGAAAAAGTCAATAGTAGCATAAGCTTTTTTACGCAATAACAGAGGTGAAAATCCCCTCTAAAAATCCCAAAAATCACCCCAAAATCGCCAAAATCCTAAAAAGCCTCAAAACTGCCTATTTCTTCTCTTTTCGACCAAGCAACAGGTTATTGACAAACACCACCAACATGGTCAAAAATACGAATGCATAAAAGGTGATTCCGCGATTGAGCAGGGTAGCACTCCGCAAAAGTTCTGCGCCAAAGACCATGCCAAAGAGGTCGAGAAATGTTGCCTCGCTCGCCCCAATCGCCCCTGGAATCGGCAGGGCAGAAGTCGCCATAAAAATCAACGACTGCATCGCAAAGATTTGCACAAAGCTATATTCAGACAATCCAAACGCCTTGTAAACAAAATACGGCACCGAAAAATAACAGGTAAACTGGATAAACACTCGAAAAATGCAAGCCCAGAACTCCTTCGGATGTTTCTTCAGATAAACCGAACCCTTAGCGTATTGTTCAAGGCTCTTATCAATATCTTTCCTCTTCTCAAGCACCTTCTTGAAACCGATTTTCGCGATGAAACCTACGAAAAAATGCACGATTTTCTTCGTCAACTTCGGCGAGAAAATCGCAATCCACATGAGCAGCAGTGCCGCACCATTCACGATTAGACCGATAATCACCAATGTCAAAAGCGGACCAGAGAGCAATCCAGCGTTAAAAAACATCCCGATAATGCCTAATGTCATCATCGAAATCTGCACGCCACAGACCTGCACCAGGAGCGCTAGGGAACCATGCCCAGCCGAAATCCCATCTTTCGTCATATAATACACCTCAATCGGCTGACCACCAGAAGCCCCCGGAGTGACCGCAGCAAAGAAAAAGCCAATCAGAGTATGTTTATATGCTCGCCAAAAGCTCTCTTTTTCGCCAAAGGAGCGTAAGATATTGCGAATATTCCAAGCCTCCATCGCAAAATAGAGCAACATCGCACCGAAGCCAACCAGCAGGAACTTAGTATCTACCCCTTTAGCAATCTCAATCAGCTCAGCTGGGTCTTGATCCTTTAGAACTAGCCAAAACGTGCCGAACATCAGAATCATAAAAAAGATAGCATTCCAAACTAGCTGCTTAATCACATTTTTATTCATAACTATTATTGTATCACATTCTAGACTTTTTGGGGTAATTATAATAAAATAAGCTTATGGAAAAACAGCCAACAATTTCTATTGATACTTCTAGTGACTGGGACGATTGGAGTGACTGGGATAATCTTGAAGAAGATACAACGTCCGAAGAGGAGAGGATAAAAACTAGCTTTGCTGACTGGGCTAAACGTTCTGGGGCCGAACTCACGCCA
The DNA here is from genome assembly GCA_017480095.1 of Candidatus Saccharimonadota bacterium. Classification (GTDB taxonomy): domain Bacteria; phylum Patescibacteriota; class Saccharimonadia; order Saccharimonadales; family Saccharimonadaceae; genus Nanosyncoccus. The sequence goes on along the minus strand of JAFVBG010000003.1, from coordinate 96,743 downwards.
AAATCTCCCGCAGCTGAAGCGGAGATGTACCGTATCTACTCCAGCTTAGGCGCAAACCAGCATCTTGCCGCGCCCAATCTTGCCCGTGCTAACGACGAAAAAATCGCCCAGATTTCTGGACGACTTGAACAGTTTGCCGATTTTTACGCGCAAATCGAGCCAGAAGACCCTAAAATCGCCCACCAAGTCAAGTTCGGTTTTGAAAATCTAGCTATCGCCTATGTCTCTTGTTATGACGAAGCGGTTTTTACCAACGAGACCACCGATGCCATTCTAGAGCGCGCCAGAGGGGTAGCCCAAACTGACACCCCGCGGGGAGTTGGTACTGCTTTTGGTTATATCGAAGATGCCATTCAAGTCGCCAGTAAACAACGCGACCCCGAAGTCTTTGAGCAATACTATGATTATTTTACCGAACTGCGCCAATCCCCAGATGACAGTATCGACGGCTCCAACTGGAATACCAAATCTAGTCTCCTGCGCAGCTATGCTTTCAACCACGGCATCAACGCCGAACGCATCCAGGCTTTCAAAGATAATGTCATCCCTGCCATCGACTCTGGAATACCGATTTACGACTGTCTTTCGCACTCTGGCAACTCCTTTGGTACTTCGCCGGGCGAATTTGGCATCTCCGACTACGCTATTCACGTTCTGACCTCTGAGGCCAACCCTCGCAATATCCGCGATTTAATGCAGATTTATCGCACTATTCCAACTGGCGACTATGCCAAATTTGAATCCAACCGCCGCGACGCCATTGCCCTGCAAGGGACGCTCTGGGATGGTCGTGACTTCATCCATGATGAACGCCCTGGCATACATGAGCTCTTGCACGCCATGGTTGAATTTTATGACTCAAAGGACAATCCAGCAATTCACGCCGAAAAGACCAAAACACTTCAAGATATAGTGAACATCCGCAAAGATCAACATAATCGCTATCTCTATACTGGTTTTGACGGCGAAAGGTGTTTTGACTTGGCTAATTATGATAAACTTATCGAGGGTTCAATCCGCGCCGGGACTCGGAATGAAGTAGAATACGACCATATCCCAGCTATCGACATCTTGCGTCGCCTAGACCAAAATACCGACCAGACCAAGCTCGAAAAACCGCACTCCGGCAACGCTGAGCTCGACCAAATGATTGAGAAATTACCAATTTTCCAAAGTGCAGATGGTGAGAATAGCGTCCAATTCAGACCAGCTACCGAGTTAATCGCCAAAGCCAACAAAACTTTAATCGAAAAACAGGGCAAAACCGAACTCACGCCAGATTTTATTCAAGCTATGTCATACGTCGAACGAGTTGCCACCTATGCTATGCGCGGCATCGACAGTGCCGACTATCAAGAACTGGGCTTTGACCCCGGTTTCAAGGAAATTTGTCGTTTCCACGAGCTGACTTCTACTAATCATACTTATAGTGACGGCGACTTTGAGCAATTCTGGCGCGGGTTTACGACTGATTTTGGTCGAGATTGGCCAAACAATGTCCACGAAGGCTACAAGCGCCTGTCCCACCGCGTGCTTTCTGACCTTCAGTCGCTAACGCTGGACTACAGCCGTAAGAAATCGCCGCGTTACATGACCGACTCACTCTGGTCTGGCAACCTCAACCACGAGCTCATCGGCCTTACGGATGAGCGATAAAAAAGCCCATCCGAAGATGAGCTTAAAGGAGTTAATTTTCTCTGGGGTACCAGAAGCTCTGTGCGCTATGCATCAAGAGCCGCGTATAGAAATTGAAGTCAAAATCCTTTGTCTTGCAGTATTCTTTGACCTGCTCAGGAGTAAAATGCTCTGCCGGCATCAAGATGTAAGACCGGAAGAGATTGACCGTGCGCAGATAATGATTCGGCGGAATCACGCAAATCGGCAGGAAATAGGCTTGCGGAGCAATCTTGCCCATCAGCTCCATTACCTTAGGTAGCTTCTTTTTGCCATGAAACGTCTCTTCGTCTGGGAAAATCGTAGCCTGACGCTTCGCGGATGGCGCGACTAGGATGACGTTATTCTCTGCCGCCATCTTTTTACAAAGATTCAGGTAACGGAACTGGAAACGATTGCGCAGATTTGCAATATGCTTCAAGTTTTCAGCATGTTTGCGCTGGCTCTTTTCGAGCGTGGCCACTGCATGGGGAGTGATGAGCGGAGTCATGGCGATGCCTAGACGCCGAAGTTTACTGCTAAACGGCGCCAACATTTCATACCATGGCAAAGTGACCGGGAAAAAGATCTGTTTCTCTGGATAGTACTTAAAGCAGTAAGCTGCGAGCCGAGCAATTTCACCGAGCGACGGATGATTAAAGCCAATCACCACAGGGAAATCTGGACCCGAAAGCTGCCCACTCGCCAAGCGTATCCGCGCTGGAGGATAGTTGCCCGCCTCCGTGTAGGGAGTAAACTTTTCCAGTAGTTCTCGCGCATGATTTCTCGCGCTCATGTCGATATTGTTGAATATTTTGGTCTCTTCCTTGTAATTGAAGATTAGCCGCAAAGCTAGCCTTACTAGCAGGCGGATTGGCAACAGCAGGCAATAATAAGCCGACAGTCCAAACGTCTTCAATACCGACAGTCTGCGCATCCGCAAACCAAAGATAATTACGTCGGTTGATTGGTCGTTCAATTCTTCTGGGGACAAATACTTCTTTTTCATGAAAAACCCTCCTTTTAAAGAACTTTTGTGCGATTACCCTTTATTTTACCACAAAAGTGTGATATAATAAAGAGGTTACCAGAGAAGAAGCTAATTTTACCCCTGTTGGGGATTCGCCAAGTGGTAAGGCATCGGGTTCTGGTCCCGACATTCGGGGGTTCGAATCCCTCATCCCCAGCCAATATAATAAAAGATTCTTGACTATACGTCAAGAATATTTTATTAGATTGATTCGGAGAGGGTACGAACCCGTAGGGTTCGACCTCCGTAGGAGCCGAGTCAAGCGGAAATGCTTGCATTTCCATTTGCGAGGCGACGCCCGGAGGAAAAGGAATTTGTGTAGCAAATTCCGTATCCCTCATCTCTCGCATGTTTACATTGTACTAAAAAATGCTATAATTATCTCAGATGAAAAAGAAGAAAACCCCTAGCACTGTCACCGTCAACCGCCGCGCCAGTTTCGACTATGCGTTGGGGGATAAACTCGTCTGTGGCATGAGCTTAACCGGCCCCGAAGTCCGCTTGATTCGCGACCACCACGTCCAACTCAAGGGTAGTTTTGTCACTATCCGCGGTAGTGAGCTCTGGCTCAACAACCTTACGCTCGGCGCTGAGACCGCACCGAACATCCGCCTGCTCGCCACGAAGCGTCAAATCCGCGAGCTTGAACGCAAAAAGGTCGCCGGTTCGACCATTGTTCCGACCAAGCTCCTCGCAGGTGGTCGCCATATTAAACTCGAAATCGCCGTCGGCAAGGGCAAGAAAAAATACGACAAGCGCCAGACCATCAAAGGTCGCGACCTCGACCGCGAAGACCGCCGGAGAATGCGCTAATGCTTAAAATTACATCTAAAATGTCCTCAGAGAACATGCTAATGCTTAATCCTATTGACAAAATAGCGAAAGTGTGGTATAATGAGTAGATACAGTATCTTTTCTTGGAACGTCAACGGCCTGCGCGCCGTACTCCGTAAGGGTGATTTTCAGCAGTTTATCGAAAAATATCAGCCCGATTTGCTCTGCCTACAAGAGACCAAGGCTCGTCGTGACCAGACCGAGCTAGATTTGCCAGATTATATCGAGATTTGGCATTCTGCCGACCGCCCTGGCTACGCTGGCACGGCCATTTTTGCCAAGGCCGAACTCCTGCCAGATTTTCGCGAGCCCTCCGCGCTAGCTGATTTACCTCTAGCAGGCGCGCTAGAGAAATCCGTTAGCGATAATCCTTATGATACTCCGCCCGGCGAGGATACTAGAGTTCATCTTGGCTTCATTGATTCGCTCGATGCGGCAGACCAGTTTGGCGACCCCTGTCGTGAGGGTCGCGTCACCACGCTCGAACTGCCAGAGTTTTACCTCGTCACAGTCTATACGCCGAATAGCAAAAACGCGCTCGAACGCCTAAACCTCCGCTCCAAAAAATGGGATCCAGCTTTTCTGAATTATCTCCAGGAGCTAGAAAAGGTTAAGCCCGTCGTCACCTGCGGTGATTTCAATGCTGCTCACGCGGAAATCGACCTCGCCAGACCAAAGACCAATCATCACAACGCCGGCTTTACCGATGAGGAACGCCAGGGCATTACGAATCTACTCAATGCTGGCTTTATCGACACTTTCCGCAGCCTTAATCCCGACGCTCAGCGTTACACCTGGTGGAGCCACTGGGGGCACGCCCGCGAGAATAACGTTGGCTGGCGCATCGACTATTTCTTTATTTCTGAAAGCCTGAAAAATCATCTCAAATCCGCCGAAATCTACGATAGTCAGCTCGGCTCAGACCACTGCCCGATTAGTATCGAACTGGAGTTTTAGCATGAGCGTGTTTATTTTTGCCACTAGCATAAACCCCTATAAACAGGAGCTTTTTGATGCCAACTAATTTTAGCTACTGGAAAAAGCAAGACAAGCCTCTCTTCAAAGATTTAGACTGGAACATCCCAGAGCAGAAGTCAAATCACGTCGCCATCATCGGCGGCAACAGCCAAAACTTCGCACCAATCGTCAAAATCTCCGAGTTCCTCGCCACGAGTTACCCAGTCAAGACTGTCGAGACTATTCTGCCAGACGCGCTCAAGTCTAAGCTGCCACCCGCCCTGCCAAATCTCACTTTCCTGCCCAGTACCACCTCCGGCTCTTTTGACCGCTCGCCGCTCCTCGCCGAGACTCTGGCGAGAGCCGACTTCCTCTTCTTCGCTGGCGATTTAACCAAAAACTCCATCACGGCGGTCGCCCTCTCCGAAGCCTTGAAAACCCTCTATCAAGACCCGTCCGACCCAGATTTTGAGCTGACTCCAGATCGTGCAAAAATCCTCCTCACGCGCGACGCCGTAGATTTACTAATCGCCGAGAGTGAATTCTTGCTCGGTAGCGGTACAATCTACGTCGCCTCGATGGTGCAACTCCAGAAAGTCTTTCGGGCAGTTTATTATCCACGCGCCATCTTGCTCTCTGCACCACTCATGCAAATCGTAGAGACCCTGCACAAGTTCACCTTGTCCTATCCCGCCACCATCGCTACTTTCCACGAAGGTCAAATCTTGGTCGCAAACGCTGGCAAGATTATCTCCACCCCGATTGAGAATACTAAGTACACCCCGATTTCCCTCTGGAGCGGGGAACTAGCCTCGCATATCACGGCTATGAACCTCTGGACTCCAACTCAGCCGCTCGAAGCTACCGCCGCCGCCATCCTAAAGTAGGACTAAAAACCTTTCACGCCTAGCACCTTCGACGTGAAAGGTTTTCTGCCATAATCCATCTTAGCACCAGCTATCGTAGAGCTTCAGTAACTTCTCTAACTGGGTGGATTGTAAGACTTCTTTGCGGTGTTTGAGCATCGCTTCACTCATCTTCTGAATGCGCTTCTCCTCGATATTGTCCAAAACTTCTGCCATCTCGGCCGCCGTCGGCGCACTCCGCCGACCCGGAGTCCACCGGCCTAGCTTAATCAGCTCTTTTACGCAGTTAATCGCCCCAGCCGCTGGCACCACCTCCGCCATGTCCGGGTCCACAAAGAACGTCGGTAAACCCGTCGCCTCCGCCTCTAGTAGTATCATCGACTGATTATCAAAGCCAAACGACCCCATCACCGACAGATGTGCGTCGCGCATTTTCTCCAAAATCTCGTCATGGCTCACTCGCCCATAGAACTTCACCTGATTTTTCAGCCGATGACTTCGGACGAACCGCTGGGCCTTTTTGAACTCATTACCATCGCCAAACACTGCCAACTCCACGGGGCGCTTCATCAGCGAAACCGCTTCCAGCATCGGCATGATTCGTTTTTCACTCGACACGCGCGAGTTCCAAAGCAGACGCAAGATTCCATCATCACCCACTTCGCGCACCTTCGCTCCGCCCTGGTCAAACCGCTCCACCATCTCGTCCGCCACTCCGTTTGAGATGATTGCCGTCGGCGTAGTCATACCGTAATGTTTCAACTTTCTCGCAAAATGTGCAGACGGCACCACTACGGCATCAGCAAAGTTCGCATGGTTCACCATCATCGTCCACATCTGCGCTCGCGCCACAGTCGGCGCCAAGCCAAAGTCAAACCCTCGCTCGCCCCGCTGGACGTATTCATCGCCCACCCCCACCATCGCATCACGCTCCACTTTCACTGGATGTGGCAGATATTTACCGTGCAGATAATTCAACAGGCTACCAGTCAGCGTCTTCAACGGATGCGGTACATTCATCGCCACTGCCATATCCTCGCGCCCATGCATAGTCTGAATCAGCCCCAAACCGAACTTTCGCGCCAGTAGCATCCCCGCCAACGAACAACTCGCCTCGTAATGCACGTGAACCAAGTCAAAATTCATGCCAAAATTCGGAATCTCTGTCTCGATAAACTGTTGTACCGCCTCTGGCGATTTTGAAAGTGGCGCACCACCCGGCTTCAGCCACTTGTGTGTCGGCACGATAATCACACCTTCGTCCACTTTTCCATCGACAATCGCATAATGCTCCTTCGTCGCCCGCCAACCAGGACAGAAAATCGTCACCTGATGCCCATATTTTACCAAGCCATCTCGTTGCGCTCGGATGGACGAGCAAATCCCCCCCGGCACTTCCAAGAAAACATCCGTAAAAACCGCGATTCTCATATTGTAATTATATCATAATTATGCTAAACTAAGAACATTAACAACTAATATCAAGAAGCAGCGAGGGACTGGCCCTTTGACCTGCTACCAACCTACAATCGCAAGGTGGTAAATCCAGCCAAGAAAGGAAAGATATGACAACTTCTAATACTGTCAAAAACACTATTGTCAAAAACCCACTTCGTAACTTGGACGGCTATCGCACCGCCGAATCCGTCTCGCCTAAACATCCCGACAAGCTCTGTGACCGCATCTCTGATGCGATTCTCGACGCGCACCTTGCCGAAGACGAAAAGGCTCGCGTCGCCGTTGATGTCGCTGGTGGGCACGGCAAAGTCTTCGTCGCCGCCGAAATCACTTCGCGCGCCAAGAACGTCAATATTGAGAAAATCGTCCATCGCATCGCTGGCAATCAAGTCGAGGTCGTACTTTCGGTTGTCTCCCAGAGTCCAGAGATCGCCCAAGGCGTCGATACTGGCGGCGCTGGCGACCAGGGAATTATGATTGGCTACGCTACCGACGAGACGCCAGAGTTACTGCCGCGCGAAGTAGTCTTATCACGCAATCTCAACAAGTTTATTTACAAAAAATACCCTTATGATGGTAAAACTCAAGTTACCTTGCATGGCCGTGATATTGATTCTATCGTCGCTAGCTTCCAAAATGTCTCGCAAGGCGATTTGCGCAACCGTATTCTGGCTTGGCTCGTCCAAGAGCAACTAGCCACCAGCGCTGACGGCGAAGATTTGCTCGCCCAGAAAGATGAGGATGTCGTCAATACCGAGTCTAAGACGCCGATTGCACTACATATCAACCCAGCTGGCGACTGGAATCTCGGCGGCTTTGATGCCGACTCTGGTCTCACCGGGCGCAAGCTGGCCGTAGATAATTATGGTCCTAGCATCCCAGTCGGCGGCGGGGCTTTCTCTGGTAAAGACCCGTCAAAGGTGGATCGTTCTGCCGCTTATATCGCTCGCCGCATCGCCGTGGACTACCTCCGCGAACGTGAAGCACACGAAGTTTACGTCCGCCTGGCCTATGCTATTGGTTACGCCGAGCCGCTAGAGCGCACTGTCATCATCGACGGTATTGCCGAAGAAATCCCCGCCGAGCGTTATGACTTAACTCCGCGAGGAATCATCAAGACGCTCGACCTGCTCCGCCCGATTTACGAGCAGACCGCCGAATACGGCCACTTCGGCGAAGGATTCGATTGGGACAGGTGAGAATATTTAGACGAATACCAGCCCAAAAGCATGATATAATAATTATGTTAGGGGAATGGAATTGGTCTTCCTTCCCCAACATTACTCTATAACAAAGGGAACCCCCGAGTACTTCTTTTGATGAATGGGGTATTCCATAGTTATAACCCTATCCACAAGAGATAAATTTATGCCCTAGTTTTACGGAGCTAGCGACCGCCCTCCAAGGCGGTCAATAATCAAATGTACTCGTGCGCGTTTAGAACTTTCGCGGTCGATTTTGTCTAGTTCGCATCCTCTGAAACTAAAAACTCTAAGGTGTGCATCTATACATACGACAAAAAGCTGTAAAAAGGTCAAAAATCCTCGTGATTTCAGTGCCTTTCTCCGGCAACTACCGGCACTACGCTGGTGATGTCGTCAATGTCGGCAGCGAAGGCGACTTCTGGTCTTCTACTTCCAATTCCTCGCGTAACGCTTACAACCTCAACTTCAACAGCAACAACCTGAACCCGCAGAACAACAATTCTAAGGGCAACGGGTTAACTGTCCGGTGCGTAGCACAGTAGTGTAGGTGTGTCTGCCACAGCGTTCCCCTTCAAAAATCTTCCGAGGTGGGTCTTAGAGCCAAAAAGTCAAGCGTGCCGCAAAAAACAGATACCCAAAAAATCGTCCGCTTTCAGTGCCTTTCTCCGGCAACTACAACTACAACTCTGGTGGTGTCGCCAATGTCGGCAGCAATGGCAACTTCTGGTCTTCTACTTCCGCTTCCGCGCCTAACGCTCACAACCTCAACTTCAACAGCAACAACCTGAACCCGCAGAATAGCAATTATAAGGGCAACGGATTCACAGTCCGCTGCGTGGCTCAGTAGTGTAGGTGTGTCTGCCACAGCGTTCCCCCTTCAATAGTCCTGGCTAGACCAAAAAGGTGCTAGCCAGTTTACGACTGAACCCATCGAGCCCTAAATCGTCAGTTCTCCATATTCCCAACCCACAGATCGATAAGTCTGCCCAATCATCCGTTGCGCTTGCATGTGGCTAATCAATCCATCATAGCTCGTCAGCACGTCTAGGTCATCAGTCTTACCGCTAGCAATATTATGCACGGCCTGGCGAAAGTTTTTCACTACCCTAGGCCCAGGCTGCACATGTTGCAGATATACTCTCGCTCCTAAAAAGTCGATGCCGTGTTTGACGTCTTGGTTATAGCACTTCTTCGGATGTAATTTTAACCCAATCGATTTGAGATAGGCATCAATTTGTTTCATGTCTCGCGCTAGTTGATCTCGTTCCTCTTCTGTCACTACAATATAAAAGTCATCCACATACCGCCCATAAAATCTATACCCCAACTCAAACCGCACATAATGGTCGAGCTGATCTAAGAAAATGTTAGATAGTAGTTGCGATGTCAGATTTCCGATTACAATCCCGACCCCAGGCTTCTGAAAAAACAAACTCTTGTTGCGTGGGAGCTTTTTCCAATCGTTAGCCGAACCTCGTATCTGCACATTACGCGTAGGGTCGTCAAAAATAATCTTCCGCCAGAGATACTTCGTCAAACTATAGAGCCACGGCGCCTGGGCGAATTGTTGCTCTAAGCCCCAGCATACTCGCTGAAACAATAGTCTTCGATCCAAACTCATAAAATACCCCGAAAGGTCATTTTTCTGTACGAGGGCAGGGATTTTACCAAGATTAGAACAAGTGCGCATATCACGCTGGATATGTTTCCAACCATAAATCGTACCTTTACCAATTCTACAAGCAAACGAATTGCCGATAAATCTCCTATCCCACCATTCCGAACAGAGGTCAAAAAGTAGATGATGGACTACACGATCGCGAAAAGGTGCAGCAAAAATCTCGCGTATCACTGGGCGGTTCACAATAAAAGCAATGCCCCGACTCGGTTCATAAGTCCGCGACATAATCGTCTTCGCCAGATTTTCTAAGTTTTGAAACAAGTTTGCCTCAAAGCGAATTTCGTCGAGTGTCCCACGTTTCGCTCGACGCGCCTCGACGTATGCCTTGTGTAATGCGCAGACCAGCTCAGAATAAGACGGACGATCATGCGTAAACACGCGTTGCGTAGTCGCCGCAAAAAATCTTTCCGCTTTTTCCGTGTAAGGGAAAGGAGTCCTTGGGTCGAGATAGGGCTTCATCGGTCGGTAGTCCACGGGATTTTCATCAAAGAAGTCGCCATGTATCACCGTGGCAAGTTTTTCTAAATCTTCGTTGGTCGGCAAGGTCAGTTCGTCGGGAAGTTCTGTGGCCAGGTTCAAATCTTCCGCCGTCACTAGGCTATCATCTGGCCTATAAATCATTGTTGTGGCGACCTTGTTTTGATAATCCCCGCACTGCCCGCTTTTGGCTCGCCGATAATGTCATCTAGCTTCACACCTTTCAATTTTGGAAAATCCTTCGCCTTTTTGATGGCCTCCACCACGGGATTACCCTTTTTCTCGATATGCGCCAGTTCTTCCTTAGCATCTTGTTGTACCTTTAGCGTGAGACGCAGTAATACTTGGCAAGCGCCAAAACGAAGATGGTTAGAATCTAGCAGTATCCGCACAACCTCCTGTATCTCGGCACAACGATATAATATTAAGTTTAGAACTCGTGAAAGACTACCCTCGGCGCCATAACCATTACAAGTCGCATTAATATCGCGTAGCATAGCGACAGTTAGATTAGCCAGAATCTCGCCATAAACATTGCGCACCGCGGTTGGTAAGCGCAAAAGCATATCACAAGTCATCTGGGCCAGTGAGTGCAAATCGGCATATAGTTCTTGGGGAATATAATAAGGTAAAACTAGTTCATTGAGATCTTCCATCGTCTTCATCTTCGCCTTGAAGAAAGTGTCGATGTTCGCTCTGGTTAGACCCTTAAACTCAAAGACATAAATCGATTGACGCTCTTCACCATGCGGACGTGCATCCGACGGCAGACTACCGTCAAAATACTTCTCTAGACTCTCTGGAATGATGGCACCACGCTTCTTCAACTCCTCCGCAAAGACTATAATATCACTGATGCTAGTTACGCCAGTCTTAGAGTAAGTGTAATGGTCGCTATCTTGTCGCGGTTTGAAATGCGCCTCTTTCAGGTGGGGCAGAACATAAAATTCGTAGATTAGGTTCGACTTGAAGCCGATTTTGTACCATGGCTCACCAGAATCGAAAGCAATAATCTTGTTGACATTCTGACGTTCCAGCTCGTAGGCCTCGGCCTTAACTTCTTTGAAATGCTTTAGCTGTTCTCGCGCATCCTCTTTCTTGCGCTCCACCTCTTCGGGAGTGTTAGAAGCAGAGGTCTTATTAGTCCGCCGAGGTTTCGACAGTTTTTTGAGTGGTCTAGTTTCGATCATTGTATTCTTGACCGCTTGCGGCGCAGTTGTATTTTTGGTACGCGCTACAGCCGCTTTTTGGGCGGCTGTAGTTGATGAGAGGTTATTGGTTTTGGTTGTCATTTTTCTTTTTTAATCCTCCCCCTCCAGCGGCGGGCAAGCCCGCCTTGGAGGGGTCTGGCGAGGGTGCTCGCCAGACAAATCATTTTATCTTTCCTTTTACTTTATACCTTATACTAGCCTGAAGCTATTCAGTGCCGTGCCAAAGGGAACCCAGTGGCAGACACACCTACACTACTGAGCCACGCAGCGGACTGTGAATCCGACGCCCTTATAATTGCTATTCTGCGGGTACAGGTAGTAGCTGTAGAAGTTGAGGCCGTGAGCGCTAGGCGCGGAAGCGGAAGCAGAAGACCAGAAGTAGCCACCGCTGCCGACAACGGCGACACCACCAGAGTAGTAGTTGTAGTAGCCGGAGAAAGGCACTGAAAGCGGCGCGCGGCGCATGGCTTGGCTCATGGCGTAGATATGAGCGCCATTTACAGTCTGGTAGTAAGCCTGACCAGAACCAGCATTGCCTTGCGTGATGCCATCTGGATTGTTCGTTGCATCATAGCCCTTGCCACCACCATAGGTGTTGAAGATAAGATTGTTCCAAGATTTACCGGCATCGGCATTCACCGGGAGTTGCCAACCTTTTGGACAAATAGAGTCAGTCGTACTAGCGTTGGCGGTTGTGCCAGTACCGGCGGTAGCAGTCTTCCAGTTGTAGTAAGTACCCACAGTCTGTTCATCACCATCGTTGATAAAGTTTGCATTGCTTCTAGTATCTGGATTATAATAACTGCGGCTGTATTCCATGGAGATAGCGGAGTTGGCTTCGTTATTATCTACGCTACCAGTAGCAGTACTGTGTCTCTGGCCAGTTTCTTTACCCCAAATCGAGTGGGAAGCAGAGGTTTCGGTGTAAGCAATCGAGCTGGCGAAACTGGTGGCGTTGAAATTTGAAGCACTAGAGCCACCTACGGCGCTTGCACCAACGTTAGAGTTGTTCTCGTTGATAGTTTCTTCGGTGGCAGTAATAGTGCCATCTGCGTTGACTTGACCGATGGTATTCGAGCCGTCTGTTGAGAAGACGAGGCGAAGGTTCTCCGTCATCCAGCAGTTACCGTCTGCTAGTTTGCGGATGCGATAATAGTTACCGTCGCGAGAATCACGGAGATAGGTTTCTGGCACATCGGTATTGATGTTAGCGACAGCAGAACCGCTGGTGACGCCCGCTACACCTGTCACGCTAGACCAGTTGGAAGCTGGATCGCTGACGATGGTGCTTTCGGCAACGTTTAGACTGGAACCATACTTATATTCTGGGCCACTACCAGAAGTAAAGGCGTCTGGAGTGGTTGCCCAAGCATTACAGATATTAGAGGTCATGCTCTGCATCGTTTTGTAAGTGCCGGCATAAGTCCCAGAGGAAATTACAATTCCGTCTGTGTCATAGGCTACCGAAGTAGTCGAAGCATGTCCAAACTTCGAGATGGTCAAGACGGCATCATAATTGCCTGGCTTGGCTTGAGCTGGGAGAGTAGCAGTCACCACTACGGAATCGTTGACACCAGCATTCACCTTGGAGACACCAGTTACGGTAGCCGCAATTCCACCCACAGTCAATTCCACATCGCCAACTGCTACTTCGCGGTCGGTGTAGAGCGAGGTCGTAAAGGTCGCCGTGCCACCGGTCTTGTAGTTTACATCACCCGTGTAGGTCGCAATACCACCACTCTGGTCGGTCGCCTCAGCGTAAGCTGTGTAGAGCACCGTGTCCGCATAAGTACCGGATGGCAGAGCAGAGTTAGCATAATAGCCGTAATAGACTGGGATAGTATCAACATTGGCCAGGGAAGTATCACTCTCAGCGCCAGGAACAACCGTGCTGCCAGTGCGAGTGATTAGCAGTTCCTCAGCGCCATAGGCTGGAACTGGAGCAAACTTCGTGGTCTGGGAGACGGTGGCATCTGTGTAGCTAGATGCGGCGTCGTAGGCATTATTATAAGTATTTGCCACGGCCACGCCCCAAGTGTTCACCGTAGAAAGGTTGCCTGGATTAGAAAGGCTATAGGTCTCGGTGTCGATTGGTGCGAGGACATAAGTGCTATCGGAAGTATTAGTTAGATTCTGGTTATGTCCGTTCGCCGCTGAAAGATAGACATAGTAGCCGTTTGGCGTGTTGGACGTAATCTTCAGAGTATCAGTAATCACGCCCATCGTGCCGGCATAGGTCGCCTGAATGTCTTTGCTAATTGTGCCGCCACTGCCATTGTTGGATGCGATGTTAACATAATATGATACTGCGTTTGTATTCAGGTTTAATCCACTCGTCGCATCTGAGTTTTGGACTGGCGTTGTAATACTTGCCGTAATACAACTAGCGATAAATGCCAATCCAAAAACTCCTACTGCATAAGGCAAGAACCGTATCGGTATAGAGGTAGTTTCAGCGACGGGAGAGAGAAGGCCGCTGAAACTGCCTCTGTCCCGATACTTAGTTTGATTCTTGCGTTGACCCATAGATACACCTCTCTTTTGTTGTCACAAAAATAACCCCAACCATCCGATAATGATCGGGGCTCGTGACAGATTAAATTATTCTCTCTCCTGATCTTTAAGCTTGTAAGCTCGCAATCAACTTCTGCCGAGTCATAGTAAGATTAAAATCAGGTCCCTCGCGGAACCCATTCTACTTTCTCCAGATTGTAATCTAGTCGTCGTAAGAATGGAGCCACAAGGTATTTACGACAACATCTCACAATCGACCGTATCATAAACGTAGTACTAGTGTGAGCCTTGTGACTCCAAGCCTTATACGCTTACGATACAGCCGATGCTACTGCTTTTCAGCAATAAAATAATCGATTGTGTTAAAATGTTGTCGTAATTCCATTATAGCACAGCCAAAACAAAAATTCAACGGTCAAAATGGTAAAGTTAAACACATCTAGCATTCCTAGCTATTTGAAATACTATTTGCCAAGCTGTACGTCTCTGGTATAATAAACTACATGATTGTTTCCGTAGATGACTCTGGTGATCCTGGGCTAAAGTTGGAAAGGGGCTCTAGCGCATATTTTGTTATTGCTGCAATTCTATTCAAGGATGATCTGGATGCCGAAGAGGTCGCGTTAAAAATCAAACGTTTGCGGCAGAAGCTTAATTGGAAGCCAAAGCACGAGTTTAAGTTTCGCAAGACTTCCCCAGAGATTAGAAAACTCTTCTTAACCGAACTAAAAAGCTGTAATTTTGATATTTCTCTCGTCATTCTTGATAAAACAACTTTTAAAAATAATAAAACGTTCGGAAAAGATGCTAGCAAATTTTACAATGCCACTATTCTGAAAGCTATTAAATCTTTCGAGTTAGAGCGAGCTCATATTCTTATCGATGGAGAAGGCGGTTCTACATATCGAAGACATGTGAAGACCTTTTTTCGCCAAAGCCTTACAAAAGGCGCCATGGAACAACTTACTTATCGTGATTCAGTAGATAATAATCTTATACAGCTCGCAGATATGATTGCTGGTGCGGCACACCGCTTAGTGGGGCGAGATAAGGACTCTAGCTATATCAGGATCGTCAATAAGCATATCGTTAGTATGAAGACCGATTTATGACACCAAAAAAGCGCCAGACGGCGCTACTTGGTCGATTCGCCTTCTATCCAGCAGATTTCTCACCTGGAAAGTATCGCCATAACGACGCCAATTCGAGAGGCGAATCATTTGTAATTCTATTTTATCACAAAAGCATAAAAGAATCAATACACAAGGTTTATATCCTAGTTCAAAAAAGAGCCAACTCATGACTCTAATTCCAGTATGGTAGTACCGACTGGGATCGAACCAGTGACCTTGGGCTTATGAGTCCCACGCTCTAACCATCTGAGCTACGGTACCACATATAAAAAACTATTCCTCTATTATTGTAGCATATCACCTTCTTTTTTTCAACCGCTTACTAGCTTTTTTCTCATATATCTGTTATAATTAGACTAAGTTTTGATATTATTTTGTAATTATATATAAGGAGTTTTATGTCCGGACATAGTAAATGGGCTACCACCAAGCGCCAGAAGGCCGTGGTCGATGCAAAGCGCGGCGCACTTTTTACTAAGATTGGCAATCAGATTGCAATTGCCGCTCGTGGCGGTGCCGACCCGTCGATGAACCCAAGCCTGGCCATGGTACTTGAGAAAGCCCGCCATGCCAATATGCCAAAAGCCAATATCGAGCGCGCAATCGCGCGTGCCACTTCTAAAGAGGCTGCCGCTCTAATCGAGGAGACTTATGAGGCTTATGGTCCTGGTGGCATCGGTATCATCATCGAGGTAGCAACCGATAACAAAAATCGCACGATGCCAGATGTACGTAACGCTTTACAGAAAAACGGTGGTCGCATGGCTGACCCAGGCTCAGTCATGTTCCAGTTTGAACGCAAAGGCGTGATTTTTACCGAGCAGAAAGGCGACGACGTAATGATGGCTGCGCTCGATGCTGGTGCTGAAGATGTAGCAGATGAAGAAGATGGCTCTACTATCACTACTGCCGCTTCAGATTTGATGAAAGTTCGCCAAGCCCTGATTGACAGTGGTATTACTGTCGCTTCAGCCGAATTAAAATATCTCGGCACCAATCCAATCGAGCTTGACGGTGAAGATTTAGAAAAGGCGGAAAAATTACTCGACGCTATCGACGACCTCGACGACGTCGTAGCGGTTCATACGAACTTGGCCTAACTTCTTATAGATACAAATAGCCCCTAGCTTAGGGGCTATTTTTAAAACTCGACAGTCTTTAGCCTGCCTTTTGCGCCACTTTTAATCGTAATCGTGGTCTTTGGTACGTCAAAATATTTCGCCAATATTTTTATCAGTGCCGTATTTGCCTCGCCATCGTGTGGCTTGGCGCGCAGATAGACTATCAGCGTGCCATCGTCATTTTGGATGACTTTTTCTTGAGATGAGCCTGGTTTGACTTTAATCTGGTATAACATTTTGACAATCGTTTATATATCTGTTACAATTATATCATATATGTACGATACTTTTACCGACTTTATCAAGGATAAGAAGCGCCTCTCTATTATTCAGGCCGAAAATCCCGATGGCGATTCGCTCGGCTCCGCCCTTGCGCTCGACTTTTTGCTGAAAGACCACGAAATCTCACTCTATTGTCCAGTTGACATTCCAAAATATCTACATTATATGGCAGACTGGTCTCGAGTCTCTCATGATTTTGATTTTAATGCGGACGGCTATATCATTGTCGATACCGCTTCTAATATCTTACTTTCTAAGTTACTCGACGACCCCGCCATCCGCAACCGCCTGATTTCTGCGCCTGTTTTTGTGCTAGACCATCACGAGACGGAGGATGACTTGACCTTCGCCCATCAGGGGCTAGTGCAGACTCTGCCAGCCTGCTGTGATCTCATCTATCAAATCGCCAGGGAACAGAAGCTCCTGCCAGAGCCGTCCGCCATCAAAGCTCGCCTGACCGAAATCTCCGAGCAAAACCTTGAAGTCAGTGCAGATGAGGTTGCAGACCTAGCACGCTATAAAGCCATTGCTACTTATCTGGTTTACGGCATCTTCTCGGACACCCTGGGGCTGACCTCTGCCAATGTTACGGCAGATACCTACCGCCTCTGCGCCGACCTGCTCGATTATGGTCTAGATATTGCCGAACTCGAAGAAAAACGCCGTGAATTCATGAAGAAATCGCAAAAAATCCTGAACTACAAGGCCGACCTCATCAAAAAAGTCGAATACTGGAATGACGGCACACTGGCTACGGTTCATATCCCATGGGAAGAAATCCAAGAATACTCACACGAATATAATCCAAGCGTACTCATTCTAGAAGAGCTACGACTAGTCGAGGGGGTAGAGGTAGCTATCTGCTACAAAACCTACCCAGACGGCAAAATCACTGGCAAAATCCGCAGTAGTACACCTATTGCCGATAAGCTAGCTGGCTACTTTGGTGGCGGCGGACACCCTTATGCCGCTGGCTTCCGCACTTATGATTTATCTTATGATGATGCAATCCATGAAACCATTGAAGCCTTAGAGAAACTAAAAACTCTTTAGTTTCTCTACTGTTCCAACGCTTTGATAGCTGGATATTCATCAATCAAAACTTTAACGATGCCAGCCACTGGGATTGAGATGATGGCACCAGCCAGACCGAACATATACATACCAATCGTCACCGCCATCAGAACTACCAAGCTCGGCAGTTCTAGCGAGTTGGCCTGAATCTTCGGTGAAATCACGTTGTTCTCAACCTGCAAATAAATCGCATAGAAAACCACGAAGACTAGACCCGCCACTGGACTCTGGAAGAAAATCATCATCGAAATCAAGACGATCGCAATAATCGCGCCAAACATCGGAATCAAGATGAAAAGCCCTGCAATCATCGCCATCGGGAAGGCTAGTCCACTCGAAAACCCAAAGATGAGCGACAGGATAAAGGTCGCAACCCCGACCACTATGCCATCAATGAGCGCCACTACCGCCTGCCCACCTACATATTTTGCGATTACATCGGCAATCTTCATCGTAATCCTGCGCACCACCACGCCAGTCTTGCCATTTCGGCCATCAATCTTTTTCCAAAAACTGTTCGCTATCTCTGGCCCCTGCACTAGACAGAGAATAGTCAAGACAATCGTCAAAATCAGACCAGTCAAGAAATTCGCTAGTGCCGATACACTCGAAATCACCGAGCTAGAAAGATTTGACACTAGCTCCGCACTGAAGCTCTTGACCGTAGCGACAATCTCACCCGAAAGGTTTTCAATTCCGAATCTTTGCCCCAGAGAATCTAGCCCATCTAAACCGCTATGTGTCTCTAGCGACTCCGACGCTGTCGAAAAGAATTTCACTGTCTCTGTTACCAGCATTGGCCCCACCGTGGCAAAGAAAACTCCAAACGCTAATACCACCGCTCCCACGGTCAAACCAGCGGCTGCACCTTTGCTCAGCTTTCCCTTGAAGCCTTTTTGCACCCTCGCCACCAGTGGCCGCAACGCAATCGCCAAAAAGATTGAAAGTCCCACAATCAGCAGCCCACCCCTCGCACGCCAAATCAGCGCCAAGACGATAAAGAGCGCCGCAATCACCAACCAAAATCTAACAAACGTCTTAGTATCAACTTCAACCAATTTAGACATACGACCTCCTTTTTATACTTCTAGTCTAACATAAAACTTGAGGCTTTACAAGGGTTGCTTTTTCAGGGAATGTATGCTACAATTTACTTAAGCTAGCAAGCTTTACAAACTGGTTTGGGGTATTAGCTCATTTGGTAGAGCGCTTCCATGGCATGGAAGAGGTGAGGAGTTCGAATCTCCTATACTCCACCACTTTCTGAATAAAACTGCCCAATACGGCATTTTTTCATGCTCGCTCGCCGTTAAGGCGCGCTTTGCATGAAGAAAATACCGTCTTGAACAGTTTTCTATCAGAAAGACATATAAGAAGAAACACCGATCTGACACATTTTCATTTTTTATTATGAAACGACCATTTTATTTTGAAGAAACTAAACGCTTTGGCACGCTCGGTCGCGCTGGCATCATCCATACTCCGCACGGAGACATCAGGACGCCAGCTTTCATGGCAGTCGGCACAAAGGGAGAAGTAAAATACCTCTCTTTTGATGACCTGCACGAAACTGGCGCTCAGGCCATGCTTTCCAACGGTTACCACCTCCGTCGCCAAAGCCCCGAAATTGCCGAAGCTGGAGGACTCGCCAGCTGGAGTACCTGGCACGGCCCGACCCTCACCGATTCTGGCGGTTTCCAGGTTATGTCGCTCGGCTCTGGGCTCGGCAAAGTCGTCTCTTATGACCGCGCCGAGCTTGAGGGTGGCGCGTCAAAAAACGGCACCGTCCGAATCAAGGCTACCAACACCGCCCATAAAGAACGCTTAGCCAAAATCACCGATAAGGGAGTGAGCTTCACCGACCCCTTTGATGGTCAACCAGATTTCATCGGACCAGAAGAATCCATGCAGATTCAATGCCGCATCGGTGCCGATATCCACATGGCTTTTGACGAGCTAACCTCGCTCGCCGATGATTATGATTATAATGTCGAAGCTCTAAAACGTACCGAAAAATGGGCACGCAGAAGTTTGAAAGAGCACTTAAAACATCGCGACGACCTCGGCTATCACCAGAGCCTTTATGCCGTCCTGCAAGGTGGACGTTGGGAAGATTTGCGTCGCTCCACGGCGAAAAAACTCGCCAAAATGACAGTAGCTGGTACTCAGTTCGACGGTTTCGGTCTTGGCGGTGCTTTTCTTAAAGAAGACCTTGGCAACATTTTAAGATGGTGCAATGAGGAACTGCCTGCCAATAAGCCTCGTCACCTCCTCGGCCTTTCTCATCCAGACGACATTTTCGTCGGCGTAGAAAACGGCGCTGATACTTTTGACTGTGTCGCCCCAACGCGCGAAGCCCGCCACGGCAAAATCTACACTCGTGACGGCGAAATCAACCTGCGCAAATTTGCAAACGACGAAAGACCACTCGATTTAGATTGTGATTGCGCCACCTGCAAAGCTGGCTACACTCGCGCTTCGCTCCGCGCCCTCTGGAAAAGTGGCGACCCAGACCTTAAGCGTGCATATTGGCGCCTCGCCAGCATCCATAACCTCCGCTTCATCGTCCGCTTAACCGAAGAAATCCGCGAGAGCATCTTGAACGACAATTTTGAAACCTATAAAACCGAATTTTTACAGAGGTATTACCACTAGCGGTATTGACATTTTTGCTAATCTGTGCTATAATTAGAGTATGGTGCCTTGCGGCACCTTTTCTTTCGTGTTATAATACCCCTATGAGTACGATTCTAACTGGCATCAGAGTCAATGGTGAATTAACCTTGGGCAACTTCCTCGGCGCATTAGTGCCGATGACTCGTCTGGCCAATAAATATAGCAGCGAACACCAAATCAACATTTTTGTTCCAGATTTACACACCATTATCGCCGACGTTGATGGTAATTTGCAGAGTAACATCATCAAATCTCTAAAATATTATCTCGCCGCTGGTCTAGTTTTGAACGATAATGTCCACCTCTATCGCCAATCTCATGTTCCAGCCCATTCCGAATTAAACTGGATTCTCAACTGCGTCGCCACCACTGGTGAACTCTCTCGCATGACCCAGTTCAAGGATAAATCTGGCGGTAAAGACTCTGTTGGCTGTGGGATTTTTACCTATCCAGTCTTGATGGCAGCCGATATTTTGCTTTATGATGCCAAGTATATTCCGGTCGGCGAAGACCAGTTCCAGCACCTTGAGCTTACCCGCAACCTCGCTATCCGCGTCAACCATAAGTTCAACCAAGAAATCTTTACTGTGCCAAAAAAGACAGTCGAACAGGCCAAGTTCATGGGGAGCGAAGAGGGAATCAGAATCCGCGACTTGCAAAATCCAGAGAAGAAGATGAGCAAATCTACCCTGGCGGAAAACTCCAAAATCATGCTTTCCGACACCCCAGAAAAAGCCGCTAAAAAGATTATGTCCGCCACCACTGACAGCCTCGGCGTAATTAAGTTCGACATGATTAATCAGCCGGGCATCAGCAATCTCCTCCAGATTGACGCCCTAGTCACCGATACGCCACTTCAAGAGGTAATTTCTACTTGGGCTGGCGAGACGCATTATGGCGATTTGAAGAAAAAAGTTGCCGCCGACATCGCCGCCTTCCTTGAGCTTTTCCAAGCTAAACTCGCTAAAATCGATGACGACGTCATACTCAACGCCCTCACCCGTGGCGAGGAATATGCCAATACTGTCGCTAGTAGAAAACTCCTCCAAGTCCAACAAGTGTTCGGTCTAAGATAACATTTTCTAAGACAGTACGGAGGCTGGCAAGCCGAGTAGTAGCGCAAAAACCCCTGTGGCGACAGGGGTTTTGACGCGTGTCTAGAAAATGTTAGCTTAGGCCGACTGTTACCAGCTTCCGCCTCCGCCGCCGCCTCCGCCGCCGCCGGAGAATCCCCCACCTCCGCCACCAAAGCCACCAGACGAACCGCCACTTGAAGACGAGTATGACGACGTAGATGCCACCGAAGTAGAAATCGAGTTTGTCATCGCGTGGAACATTGCCACATTCAGCATATCCCGCGAATCGCACCAGTATGGATCACCAACCGTATCATAATACTTGCCGAGTTCCTTCAGCCAAGATTCTTCCTCACCAAATAACGCCGCCCACGGCAATAGTTTTTCATAAAGTTTTACAATACCTTCGGTTGAAGTATCAGCACCCTTAGTAGATTGCAAGAACTTAAGCCTGTCGGCTTCCGCCATGCTGATATAGAGTTTCAAACCTTCCAGCTCTCGCGCCGCGCGTAAGCCCTCCTCGGTATGCCACGAATACTTGCTTCGGAGTGTAGCACAAACCGTGCCAACCACCCAAGTTAGAATTACTAGTCCCGAAATCACGAATGGCACAACATCCAAGCCAATCACATTGGCGGAGGTGTTTTCTGCGTAGCCATAAACAATCATCCATGGCAAAGCAAAAATCCACACGCCCAAGGCCACTAGTATGATGATTGAGGCGATTATCGTTGTGCTCGCCCCCGTCCGCACCGTCGAAGATTTTTCGGTTAAACCCTTCTTGTGTAGCATCGCGACCGCTTTTGTGGCATAAGCTCGCGCCACCGACGCCATGTAGGATGTTGCCGTACGCCGCTTGACCTCTATTTCATCGCCCGCACTCACCGAATGCTCACCAGCCAGCAGTTTCAGCATATTTTCCTGTGGCTCGGTCACTCCATCCATGGTCAGTACCTTGACTTTCCAAGTATCCTTTTTTAGAATCTTAGTCGGCTCACCCTTCAAGATTTGCACCTTTTTCGTGACGGCAAGCTCTAGCAGCGTCGCCACGTAAGATTTCTTCGCACCACTCATCATCAGTTGCTCACCCTCGGCCACGGTCAAGCCTCTCGTCGGTTCGTATTCTGGCTTCACGAAGGTCGATTTGTAAACCTCGCGTTTCTTTGCTACTTTCTTGACGCACGACCTAATCATCAACACCATAATCGCAATAATCACTACACCAACTAGGCTGCCCAGTATCACCACGGTATAATCATCTTTCTGCTCTGGTATATTGTATGTTCCCGGCTGAAAATCCACGGCAAAAGTCAAACCTTCACCGTAGTCCAAATCTTCCGCCGTAAAGCTATAACCATCTTCTGTTTTGGTGATTTCACAACGCTCCGACCCCTTCGCACCGTATTTTCCGACATAGCAAGAAGTCTGGCCGGACATTATTGCCGCTAGTGCCTCGCTGTCCGCAATGTGCAAGTTCGCCGTTACTTTTGAGAAAGTATATTCACTCCAACCATTACCATTGGCATTCCAATACAGCTCCTGAAGCGTATCAGAATTTAAGATTACATTATCATAAGTATATTTCAAAGTAAAAATGTGCGTACCATGCAGATACGAGGATTCTCGACCGATGTAATAGATATTAGATTTATCATCCCCAATCTTGCTCTGCGTCGTCTGCGCAATCGGAAACGGCGAGCCGTCCATTAAGACTGTTAAATCCAGATTCTTACCTCGATTTGAAATCAGATTTTTACCCGCCTGATTAGTGTAGGGCAACTCCCGAATCGGCCCATGTTTCGAGTTCGACTCTGGGAAAGTCATGTCAAACTCTTCTTCGACCTCCAACTTAGTCGTATCGCCGTTTTTCGACAATACATAATTTACGGTAAAATCTTCGATATTGCTATAGGAACGCGCCATTTTATCCTTCCACTTGTTTAATCGCCTCTTTCAGAGCATTGACCGATTTTTGCATCTTCATGCCTTCTTCTTCCGAAAGGTGCACGCCCAGCCTGCGCACGACGCCATGTCGCCCCACTACTGCTGGAAAACCGGTATAAACACCCGTGAAATCATCCAACGAGGACACCGATAGTACTCGCCGTTCATCTGCTAAGATACAGTTGATAATCTTCGTCACGCAGGCGCCGATACCATAATAAGTCGCGCCCTTCTTACTAATAATCTCATAAGCCTCGTTGCGAGCGTAATTTTCAATCTCAGCCCTAGCTTTTTCATCTAAGAACTCCGTCAGCGGCTGACCACCGAGCGTGGAAGAAGACCAGAGTGCGAACTCGGTATCACCATGCTCACCGACCTGGAAGGCGTGCACAGACTTTGGATGCACCCCCAAACGCTCGGCAATCCGATAGCGCAAACGTGCTGAATCGAGAATCGTGCCAGAGCCAATCACTTGCTCGGCTGGCAAGCCAGAATAGCGCCAAGTCAAATATGTCAAAACATCCATCGGGTTTGATACGACGATGAAGATGCCAGAGAAACCAGACTCCATAATCTGCCCAATCATATCTTTGAAGATGGCTGCATTTTTCTTAAGTAAGTCCATGCGAGTCTCGCCTGGCTTTTGTGGTGCTCCCGCCGTGATTACGATGATGTCACAATCGCTCGCATCGGCATAAGTACCCGAACGAATCTTGAGATAGCTCGGCGCTACCGCCAGGGTATCGCGCAAGTCCATCGCCTCACCTTCAGCGTCTTCCGACATGATATCCGTTAAGATTAATTCCGAGACCGCCGTGCGCTGATTCACGAGACAGTAGGCACAACTCGCGCCCACGTTTCCCGTGCCAACTATCATCACTTTATTTGCCATAATATGTATTACCGCCTTTCTTTTCTCCATTATACCATATTGTCATACTGGGGAAAAGGTGGTAATATTAAGGTATTATGTTAGATATAAACTTCATCCGTAATAACACGCAGTTGGTAGAAAAATCTGCCAAAGAAAAGGGATACAAGATCGACATCAAGGAGCTACTAAAGCTCGATGACGACCGTCGCGAAACTTTGCAAAAAGTTGAGACTATGCGCACAGAACGCAATAGTATCGCCAAGCAAATGAAGGGCGGCAAGCCTACCCCAGAGCTAATTGAGAAAGGTAAAAAACTCAAAGAGAATCTTGCCGAGTTAGAAAAAGAGCTCGACGAAGATACTGCCAAGGTCAACGCTATTCTCAAGACCGTCCCAAATATCATTTTTGAAGATGTGCCACTGGGCGGAGAAGAATGTTCTAAGGAAATCAAGACCTGGGGCGAGCACCATCAGACAGGTGTTGACCATCTCGATTTTGCCACCAAGAAAGATTGGCTAGATTTTGAACGTGGTGCCAAAGTTGCTGGTGCTAAGTTCTACTATCTCAAGGGTGACCTGGCGCTACTTGAAAACGCTCTTTTGCAATACGGTCTTTCAAAAGTCCTCGAACATGGTTTTACCTTCATGACCGTACCAGACCTCGTTTCTTCGCGCGTGCTTGAAGGTTGCGGTTTCAACCCTCGCACTTCAGATCAATCGGATGAATATTATATCGAAGGCGAAGATCTTGCTCTGATTGCCACCGCCGAAATGCCTTTGACCGGCTATCACATGGATGAAATCTTAGACGAAGACCAGCTTCCACTCTTTTACGCTGGCTACTCCGCTTGCTTCCGCAAAGAAGCCGGCGCTTATGGCAAATACACTCGCGGTCTCTTCCGTGTCCACCAGTTTAATAAACTCGAAATGTACGCCTTCTGTCTCCCTGAGCAGTCCAAGGAAATCCACGAGAAGATTCTTGCTATCGAAGAAGACATTTGGCAGGGTCTCGGCATCCCTTATCATATCATCAATATCGCCGCAGGAGACTTAGGTGCTCCAGCCGCCAAAAAATACGACATGGAATACTGGTCACCAGTCAACCAGAAATATCAGGAAATCACCAGTTGTTCCAACTGTACCGATTTTCAGGCGCGTGCCGTCAATTGTCGTGTCCGTCGCAAAGATGGCACCATAGAGTTTGTCCACACCCTCAACGGCACCGCGATTCCACTTGCGCGTGCGCTCGTAGTCTTACTTGAAAATTACGCTCAAGAAGATGGCACTTTCAAGGTACCAGAAGTACTTCAGCCATATCTCGGTGGTCGCAAAACGTTGTAATTTTTACAACACTTTCCACTTCACGTAATCTATGCTATAATAAAATCAGCAAAAAGGAGTTTTATGATTGAGAAAATTGAAATTTCTGGTAGCAATTATAAGCCAACTGATAGCTTTCGCAAATATACCGAAAAGCGCATTGGCAAGCTAGACCGCTATTTACCACGAAATTGTAAAA
The DNA here is from genome assembly GCA_017480095.1 of Candidatus Saccharimonadota bacterium. Lineage (GTDB taxonomy): Bacteria > Patescibacteriota > Saccharimonadia > Saccharimonadales > Saccharimonadaceae > Nanosyncoccus. The sequence goes on along the minus strand of JAFVBG010000003.1, from coordinate 71,159 downwards.
AAGATGTTATCGCTAAAGTAGTCGTGACCGAAGTCGATCGTGCTCATGGTAATAAATACGAGATTTCCGCCGCGATGGAAATCCCTGGTGGCAAAGTATTGGCCGCCCGTGATGAGACCAGTAATGTCTTTGCCGGGGTTGACATTATCGAAGCTAAATTGATGGGGCAGATTCGCCGCTTTAAGCTCGAAAACACACCTCATCTCCGTAAGAACCCACTCAAAAAACTATTCAAACGAGGTTAATTTTATGTCAGAAAAGTCCCCGAAATCAGAAAAGCCTGTAAAGTCTCGCAAAGAAAAAGCTCCAACCGATAAACTTGCCGATCGCACCGCAATGACCAAGTTCCTCCAGGGGATTTTTGGTGATGCTCAAAAGAAAACTCTCAAGCGTATGTATAAAATCGTGCTTGGCATCAACAAGCTCGAAGATAAATATCAAGCCCTCTCTGACGAGGAGTTGGCCGCTAAGACTGCCGAATTTCGTGAAAAATTAGGCCTTGAGACTGCCAAGCTCGAAGCCGAAGATGGTGAAGTTGAAGCCGCCAAAAAATCTCATCCGAAAAAATCCAAAAAACCATCTGAGAAAAAATCCGACGAAATTCTCAACTCATTGCTCCCAGACGCTTTTGCTACTGTGCGCGAAGCTTCTCGCCGCGTGCTCGGTATGCGTCCGTATGATGTCCAGCTAGTCGGTGGTATTGCTCTACACGAAGGCAACGTCGCCGAGATGAAGACTGGTGAAGGTAAAACTCTCGTCGCCCTGCTCCCAGCTTATCTCAACGCCTTAGGCGGTCATGGCGTCCATGTGGTTACGGTCAACGATTATCTCGCCCAACGTGATGCGGGCTGGAATGGTCCAGTTTATGACTTTCTAGGTATGTCTGTCTCGGTTATTATCAACAATGCTAGCTTTATTTACGACCGTGAATTTGAAAATGAAGAGCACGCCGATGAACGTTTCAAGCATCTTCGCCCATGCACCCGCAAAGAGGCCTACAATGCCGACGTCACTTACGGTACCAACAACGAATTTGGCTTTGACTACCTCCGTGATAACATGGTTAGCGAAGCAAAGTTCCTCCGCCAGCGCGAGCTTAATTTCGCCATTGTGGATGAGGTTGACTCCATTCTGATTGATGAGGCGCGCACTCCGCTCATCATCTCTGCGCCAGCCGGCGATAACCCAGAGAGCTACTATCAGTTTGCTAAAATTGCCTCTAAGCTTGGCGAAAACGATTACGTTCTCGACGAAAAGCGTCGTTCGGTCACTCTGACTGATGAAGGTGTTGATAAAGTCCAAAAACTACTTGGCATTGATAATTTGTATTCAGTTGAAAACACTCGTCTAGTCTATCACATGGATCAAGCGTTGCGTGCCGAGGTCGTTTTCAAACGCGATAAGGATTATGTCGTCACCAACTCTGGTGAAGTCATTATCGTCGATGAAAACACTGGTCGCCTCATGCAGGGTCGCCGCTATAATGAAGGTTTACACCAGGCGATTGAAGCTAAAGAGCAAGTCCAAGTCCGCGAAGAGTCTATGACCTTGGCTACAATTTCGTTCCAGAACTATTTCCGCCTTTATAAAAAGCTCTCTGGCATGACTGGTACCGCCTTCACCGAGGCCGAGGAGTTTCAGCAAATTTACGCCCTCGACGTTATTCAGATTCCGCCAAACAAACCAATCAAACGCGTCGATAAAGACGATCTCATTTTTCGCACCGAAGCTGGCAAACTTCGTGCCATCGTCAAAGCCGTTCGCGAATATCACGAAAAGGGTCAGCCAGTTTTGATCGGTTCGGCTTCCATCGTTAAAAATGAGCTCCTTGCTCGCTATCTCGACGAAGCAAAAATCCCATATCAGATTCTAAACGCCAAGAACAACGAACGCGAGGCCGAAATCATCTCCCACGCTGGCGAAGTCGGCGCCGTCACTCTTGCTACTAACATGGCTGGTCGTGGTACTGATATTAAGCTAACTGAAGAAGTCAAAGACCTTGGCGGCCTCGTCGTAATTGGCTCTGAGCGTCATGATTCTCGTCGTGTCGATAATCAGCTTCGTGGCCGCGGTGGTCGTCAAGGTGACCCTGGTACTACCCAGTTCTTCGTCTCATGTGAAGACGATCTCATGCGCATCTTCCAAGGCGACCGTATCGCTGCTATCATGTCTCGCCTCGGCGTGCCAGAAGATGAACCGATTCAGACTAAATCCGTCTCTAAGACTCTCGAAGCCGCCCAGAAACGTATCGAAGGATTCAACTTTGATTCCCGTAAAAACGTCGTGCAGTATGATAATGTCATCAACCGCCATCGCAAAGTCGTCTATTCAATGCGTCGCAAGATTCTTGATGGCGAAAACATCACCAAAGAAATCGACCGCCTAATCAAAGAAGCTACGACCGACCTTACGCTTGACTCTTCTCGCGTCAACAAAAACTTCCAGACCGAGTTCCAAAACGTCTTCAACCTAGACGACGATTTAGTCGAGAGCATCGGTTTGTTACGCAAGCCAGCCGAGCGCCAACGCTTAGCCGAAATCGCCGTCCGTGAGGCTTACGAAGCCAAAGAAGCCGAGATTACCCCTGAAATCATGCGCAAAATTGAGCGCGAAGTCTATCTCAAAGTCCTCGATACACTCTGGATGCAGCATCTTGAAAATATGCAGCATCTCCGTGAGGGTATCGGCTGGCGTAGCGTTGGCCAGCGTGACCCGCTAGTAGAATACCGCGCCGAGTCTCAAAAGCTCTTTGATGGTCTCCAGAAGAATCTCCGCGAAGAAGTCTTGCGTATCCTCTTGACCGTAACCATGCAAGAAGCTACCGAGAATAAGCTTGAAGATGGTGAAGAATACGATTCTGAGCTCACCAAGATGGCAGAATCCTCCACCGAAAAGGGTGTCAACGAGATTTCCGCTGGTGATAAAAACCTCGATGACGAGTTCAAGCCAACACATAAAAAACCAAAATTACCTGGTAGTAAAGGCGCTGGTAAGGGCAAGAAATCTTCCAAGAAAACTAAAAAATCTACTCGTAAGAAAGGTCGTCGCTAAACCGTTTGTATCGCAAGCTGCAGCACACTTGCGATACAAACCCAAGATAATACCGTGAAACATTCTGTCGAACTAGTCACCCTGAAAACTGGCGCCAAAGGCCTCTTGATTGATGTCCCTGGCGCCAGCGTAATGAACACGAAAATGCAATTTCGTGCCGGTTTGCGCTACGCTCGAAAAGCCGATTTAGCCGAAATCGCCCATATTGTCGAGCATCTTAGTTTTGGGGCTAATGCTAAATATCAAAATGAGCAAGAGTACGAAGCTGACTTCACCAAAAACGGAGCCTATCACAACGCTTGGACTTCAGATTTTTCGGTTTGTTACGAGACGGAGTGTGCTGATTTTGAATGGGATCGCATCTTAGACCTCAAACGCATCGCCATCTGCAATCCCCGCTTCAATGAGGACGAACTCAAAAGCGAAAAAGGGAATGTCCGCGCCGAGCTGACTGGCTACCTCAACGATTATCAGCGTCTAGTCTGGACTAGATTGCAAGCTGCCATCGGCGAAAACGTGCCATCTCTACAGGAACGCCTGAAGACCGTCAACAACGTCGAGCTAAAGGATATCCGCGAGCATTACCGTCGTACTCATACCGCCTCTAATCTCCGTTTTATCATCACCGGACAGGTTAAACATCGCAAACGCAAAATCATCAAGATGCTAGAGGATTGGGATTTGAAAGAAGGGGAGCGGCTCGAAATCCCAATCGACAATCTCCATACCGACCAGCCAATTCTCATTCGACGCAAAGACGCCAGCAACATCACTTTTGGCTTCTCTTTTGTCACCCCGCGCAAGCTCGATTTGGTCGAAGTCCGCACCATGGAATGTCTGAATCACATCTTGACTGGCACTATGAACAGTCGCATCTTCGGTGAAGTCCGCAAACGTGGTTTAGCTTACAGTTTATGCTCGGTCCTTAGTAATGGCATCGAAAACTCTTCCTGGGACTTCGATGGCGAGGTCAACCTCGAAAATGCCGATGAGCTATTTAACTTGATTCAGTCCGAGCTGGTCAAAGTGCTGAATAGCGAAATTACCGACGCCGAGCTCGACGCCGCCAAAAGTTACGCCCTCGGTCGCTACCAGATGGGCGCTCAGACCGTCGCCCAGATTTCTGAGCTCTACATGGAGTCCTATTTCCAGGGTGGAGACATCGAGGACTACAATCGCGTCCCAGAGGTCATCAACTCCATCGACAAGACCCAGCTGGTCTCTCTCGCCCGTGAATTTGCTGGTTCGGGCATCCGCGGATTCGTCGCCGTTGGCTCTTGTGAGAAAGCCGTCATCAACGACCTCGCCGCTAAACTTAGATTGTGATATAATAGTAGTATGTCTGTGGAGGAAAAATCAGAAAAACAGGGAATGACGCCAGTTTCGACGGCGCCAGATGGTTCAGACTTAACCCCGGCGGATTTTGTTCATCTGCACAATCACACTCATTATTCTTTGCTTGACGGTCTAACTAAGATTCCAGACCTCATTGATTTTGTCAAAAGCGAAGGGATGGAAGCCGTCGCCGTCACCGACCACGGCACTATGTCTGGTTTAGTTGAGCTCTATAAAACCGCTCACGATGCCGGCATTAAGCCTATCCTTGGTTGTGAAGCTTATGTTGCCGCCCGTGGTCGTGCCGACCGTGACCCAGCTCACGACAAAGAGCGTTTTCACATCACCTTACTTGCTAAGAATAATCAGGGCTACGAAAACCTTTGTCGCCTGATTTCCATCGCCGAAACCGAAGGCAAATATTACAAGCCCCGTATCGACCACGAAGTGATGGAGAAATACCATGGGGGCATCATCTGCCTCTCTGGTTGTGCTAGCTCCGAAATCTCCGTTCATCTCAAAGACGGTGATTATGAAGGCGCCAAAAAGCTCGTCGAGTGGTATCACTCCATCTTTGGTGATGATTTTTACCTCGAAATGCAGGATCATGGTCACCCTGATTCACCGACGCACTGGCCAGTCCAGACCAAAATCAACGAAGGGTTACAAAAAATCGCTAAGGAGACTGGTCTGCCGCTAGTTGTCACTTGCGATGGTCATTACTTAAAACACGAAGACCGTGATTCGCACGAAGTTCTCCTCTGCATTGGCACTGCCGCCAACCTTTCCGACCCAAACCGCATGAGTCTGAAAGAGTTTGAGCTTCACGTCATACCGCCTAAAGAAATCATCCAGCGCTGGGGCAAAGATTTCCCCGAAGCTATCCGCAATACTAAGCGTATTGCTGAGATGTGCGATGTCGATTTGCAACTCGGTCGCATCCTGATTCCAAAGTTCCCAGTCCCAGAGGGCGAAGACGAAAAGACCTATCTTGATAAGCTAGTCTTCCGCGGTCTCGCCTTCCGTTATGGTGGCAAGACAGAGGAAGAAGCTAAAGATTTAAGTGTCGAAGAATGCCGCAAGTTACTCTCCGATGAGGTGCTAAAACGCATTGATTACGAGCTGGGCGTGGTGGACAAGATGGGTTATAACGGTTACTTCCTAATCGTCCAAGACTTCATCAACTGGGGCAAACGTCAGCGCATCGTTTATGGCCCAGGGCGTGGCTCTGCCGCTGGTTCACTCTTGGCTTATTCTCTGCGCATCACCGAGCTAGACCCACTCAAATATGACCTACTCTTTGAGCGTTTCTTGAATCCAGACCGTATCTCCATGCCAGATATTGATACCGACATCCAAGATACCCGCCGCGACGAAGTGATTGAGTATTGTTCACAAAAATACGGCTACGGTCGCGTTACCAACATCTGTACATTTGGTAAAATGATGGGGAAAACCGCCGTACGCGATGTGGCGCGCGTCCTAGAGGTGCCTTACGCCGAGTCCGACCGTATCGCTAAGCTAGTGCCAGACCCAGAAATGGGGCATCACGTTCCGCTGAAGAAAGCCATCAAAGACAATCCAGACTTGAAGAGCGAATACGAGTCTAACCCGACCGCGAAGGAAGTGATTGATCTTGCTATTACCCTTGAAGGCACCATCCGTTCCCATGGCGTACACGCTTGTGGTGTGGTGATTGCGCCAGATGATTTAGTCAAGTTCCTCCCTGTGGAAGTCTCGGCTAAGGGGCCAATCGCCACTCAATTTCCATCCACTCAGGTAGAAGAGCTTGGTCTGCTTAAGATGGACTTTCTCGGTCTTTCTAACCTCTCCGTGATTAATAATGCCTTACGCATGATTCGCAAGGTGTATCATGAAGATATTGATATGTACTCTCTACCGCTTGACGATCCAGATACCTATAGATTATTGCAGAATGCCGAGACTACGGGTGTCTTCCAGCTAGAATCTGCCGGCATGAAACGTTATCTGCGCGATCTCAAAGCTTCCGCTTTTGATGATATTATCGCCATGGTCGCCCTCTATCGCCCAGGTCCTATGCAGTTCATCGAGAGTTTCATCCGCCGCAAGCACGGTGAAGAGCCAATTACCTATCTCCATCCTGGTCTCGAAAACTCACTCAAGAGCACTTATGGCATCATGATTTACCAGGAGCAGTTCATGCAGATTTCGCGTGAGTGGTGCGGCTTTACCGGTGGTGAATCCGATACCCTGCGTAAGGCTGTAGGTAAAAAGAAAGTCGCCCTCATGAACGAACTCAAGCCAAAGTTCATCAAGGGTGCTGTGGAAGTTGGTGGTGCGACCGAAGAAATCGCCGAGACTTTTTGGCAACAGCTCCTAGAATTTGCGAACTATTGTTTCAATAAATCCCACGCCGCGTGTTACGCCCTGGTCGCCTACTGGACAGCCTATCTCAAATCTCACTATCCAGACGCTTTCATGGCTGCTCTGATGACCTCTGATATGCGCTGGACCGATCGCCTTGCGATTGAGATAAACGAGTGCAAGCGCATGGGGCTAAAAGTTTTAGGGCCAGACATTAATGAATCCTACGGCGACTTTGGTATTGTCGGCGGGCAAAAGACCATCCGTTTTGGTCTCTCTGGCATCAAAAGCATGGGTAAAGCCTTGATTGAGGAAGAAGTTATCCCCGAACGTGACCGTGGTGGTCCGTTTACTTCCATCTGCGATTTTGCTAAACGAGTCAACGCCACCAAATTCAACAAACGCTCCTGGGAAGCAGCGATTAAGACTGGTGCTTTCGACCGTTTCGCCAAAGATTTAGGCGTAGATACCGAAAATAAGACTCCGGCCGAAGTTTCTGGTCAAATCCGTGCGGACTTGCTCTTCAATCTCGATCCAATTCAAGCTTATGGGACTAAAATCCAGAAAGACAAAGTATCTGGCCAGACCGACCTTTTTGCACTACTTGGTAGTGCTGGTGAAGTGCCAGAGCCAGAGATTAAACGCGCGCCAATCCCTATGCCAGAGAAGGAGATGCTACTCAATGAACGCGACTTGATGGGGCTCTACCTTTCTGCCCACCCACTCGATAAATACGATACTTTCTTCGAGGAGCAGACACACGACTTTTCCGTAGTCACTGCCGAAAACGACAATAAACTAGTAGTCATCGGCGGTATTATTACTAATATCCGCAGTATTATCACCAAGTCTCAGTCTAAAATGGCTTTTGTCAAGATTGAAAGCAAGACTTCCGAGCAGGAAATCATCGTCTTCCCAAGCGTATTTGAAGAGTATGGCGCTAAACTCGTGGTCGATAATGTCATCAAAGTCACCGGCAAGGTCAACGCTCGTGACCGCGACGGTAATATTACCAGTGATGTTAAAGTCCTGGCTGAAAGTATCGAAGTCGTATCCGATGAGATGTTGGCAAATTATCAGCCAACTGGCACAAAACTACCAGCACCAAAGATGGCACCAAACAATGGACGAGGTGGAAGGGGCGGATTCAGGAGCAGTAGAACCAGACAGGAGAGCGTCAGTAATGGTAACCGTGGCGGAAGCAATAGTGAATTATCCGGCGGGATACGGAGCGCGGCAGCGCGAGTACCAGCGCCGTCCACCCGTGGCGACGGGCTGGACGGACGCGTAGCCGGAAATTCCACTATTGCTTCCGCTCCAAGGGACACCAGACATGAACGTCTCTATTGTCTAATCAAAGACCCGAACAACACCGACGTCTTGACCGAAATTAAACACCTCTGTGATTTACATCCTGGCTTCCAAGAAATCATCCTCGTTTTGAAAGAAAACGGCGAAAAACGTCCGATTCGTTTGCCTTTCCACATCGAAGCCGACAGCGAGCTCGTCAAACCACTCGAAGAGCTACTAGGAACAGATTGCGTCAAAGTCCAATAGGTGCTACAATAGAATCATGAAAATCGCGATTTTAGGCTACGGCGTAGAAGGTAAAGCCATCGAAAACTATTTTAAGACCCACCCTTACGATGACCCTAGTAAAAGCCTTCACGTCGAGCCAACAGACCTCGAACTAACTGTTTTTGACAAGTTTGACGCCAATAATCTACCAGATTTGTCCAGCTTCGACGTGATTTTTCGCTCCCCATCCGTCCGCCCGCCCGTCCAGCCGGACGCTTTCGAGCTATTGAAAAATCCTAGCCTAATTCCTGAAAAGCCAGTTTGGACTTCTTCGACTAGATATTTCTATAATCTCGTTAATCGCAATCGTATCATTGGCATTACTGGTACTAAGGGCAAGGGAACTACTTGTAGTATCGCCACCGCCTTACTGAAAAATCTCGGCTACCGCGTCCACCTCGTCGGCAATATCGGCACACCAGCGATTACGGCACTCGATAACATCATTGCCGAACCAGACACAGACTATTTTGTCGTTTATGAAATGTCCAGCTTCCAACTCTGGGATTTGGAAAAATCTCCTCATGTTGCCGCGGTGCTTCGCATTTCTCCCGACCACCTCGATATCCATCGCGATTTCAACGATTACGTCAATGCCAAGAGCAACATTGCTCGCCACCAAGTTCCAGGAGATTACTGCATCTATTACGTCAACAATGCCGACTCAGTGAAGACTGCAGAATATTCCGATGGTGATTTAATTCCATATCCACTGGTCGAAAATCGTGAGAAGCTTGATCAGTTACTAGACAATTTGCAAATCCCCGGTGCACATAATCGCGAAAACGCCGAAGCCGCCCTGGAAGTAGTGGCCGCTGCCCTCAAAATGACACTCGACCAGCTTATCAACGCTCATCATGACCAACTTACACAAGCTCTGCACGATTTTAAGGCTCTCCCGCACCGCATCCAGTTCGTCCGCGAGCTAAATCAGGTTTCATACTATGACGATAATTATTCTTCTGCCCTGCCAGCTACCGAAGTTGCCATCAAGACTTTCGCTGATAAACCAGTAGTTTTAATCGCTGGTGGTAAAGACCGACATCTCGACCTTACGAACCATAAAAAAGTCTTCTTTGAATCACCGAATGTAAAAAAAGTCATCTTGATTGGTGAATTAAAACAGCAGCTAGCCGAAGGTGTACGCCCAGAGAAATACGATTTTGCAGATTCTCTCGCCGAAGCCGTAGAAAAAGCTCGTTTTGAAGCAGAGAAGTTTGACTCTGCCGTAGTCTTGATGTCGCCAGGTGCCGCCAGTTTTGATATGTTTGAGAACTTTGGCGACCGTGGTGATAAGTTTCAGACTATCGTGCGGGAGCTCAAATAATGTCGGCTTTCAAATTCAAAAATTATGATTTTGACTACCAGACTTTAGTAGCAAATTTCCGCTATGTTGGTGCAGATGGCACGGAGTTTTGCGAAAAAGTCCAGTTCGCCCGACCCGCCGCTAAAATCCCAAACGATGACCGTCAGTTTGTTTATCTACTAGATTCCGCCCTCTTTCTCGCTTTTTATCTCATCGGTACTTCGTATTATAAATCTCGCCCGACCAGACGCGTCGAGAGCTTTGGTCTCGACAAGGAACAGGCTAGATTTTTTTCCATCGTCTATCAAGATGGACTTTCGCAATATGCTTTTGAAAACCATCTCACTCGCGCCGACCTTGCTACTTTTAAGGCAGATTCACCAGCCAGTCTCGCCGAACGCAAGAACCTGCGTCAGAAGCTCCTCGGCAACATTAAATATCCAGAACTTAAAGGTTTCACGGATAGTAGTCTTATTCTCCAGTCTGGCGGTAAAGATTCACTGCTAAATTCTGAATTACACAAAAACACCCCACACTCCTATTGGTATCTTAGCTCGTCCAAAAACCATCCTCGGCTGCTAGATCAGCTCGACCAACCACTTCAACACGCCATCCGCACCCTCGACCACGAAGGTTTGCAGAAGTCCAAAGGTTTCAACGGTCACGTACCTGTCACCTATATTGTAATGTCGCTCGCATTGGTTCAAGCTATTCTCAATCGTCAAAAGACCGTCCTAACTAGTATTGGGCAAGAAGGAGCCGAAGCCCACGCCATTATCCGTAAATCTGGCAAGACCGCTCGTGACTTTGCCAAAGTGAATGATGGCGATTTACCAGTCAATCATCAATGGTCCAAGACTGCAGATGCCGAGAAACTTTTTCGCGCTTATGTCCATCAATATATCTCGCCAGAACTTGATGTTTATTCGCCGCTACGTGAATACACCGAACTCAAAATCGCCCAACTCTTTGCCGAAAAATGCTGGCAAAAATACGGCAAAAAGTTTTCTTCTTGCAACGTCGCCAACTACGCACAAGGGAAGGATAATAGTAATCTCAAATGGTGTGGAAATTGCGCCAAATGTGCTAATTCCTATCTACTCTTTGCGCCGTTTGTCCCACGTCGAGAATTAGACGACCTCTTTGGTGGCTTGTCACCTTTTGAAAATCCCGAACTGGCCGACGATTTTGAAGGCCTGCTCGGAATCAACGATAAAATCAAACCCTTTGAATGCGTGGGGGAAATCGACGAACTCCGCTACGCCTATCACCACCGCTTGCCAGAATACCCAGATTTACCCTTTACTGTGCCAAGGTCAGATTTTAACATTGAGAGAAAATCATAGAAGTCAAGTTATTTCACAGAAGCATTTCACGGAATTAGAATTATTATGCAAAACGAAAAACGGTTAGAAACCCTTAAGGCCGAGCTAGCAGAAGTCTGGCAAAAACTCGATATCGACGCCAAAATCACCGAACGCAATCATTTGGCCGAGGTAGTCGGAAGTCCCGACCTCTGGCATAACCCCGAAGACGCTCGTGCCAAGACCGAAAGGTTGAGCCAACTTGAAGAAGAAACTTCCACTTGGGAATTACTAAAGACTCAAACCGAAGATCTAGACGAACTTTTTGCGCTGGAAGCTGCCGATTTGGAAGATGAAATCGCCACCCAACTCTCTGCCATGGAAGATACACTTGCTAATCTCAAAAAATCCCTCCGGTTTTCGGGCAAATATGACCATGGCAACGCTATTCTGCGCATTACTGCTGGCGCTGGTGGCACTGAAGCGATGGACTGGGCTGGCATCCTAGAGCGAATGTATCTCCGTTTCGGCGAGCGCACCGCAGCTGGCAAATCCACGATTGCACCCGGCAAACTACACTTTTCACTCGTAGAGCGTTCAGAAGGGGAAGAAGCGGGTATTAAAACTGCCGTTTACGAGGTTACCGGCTCCGACGCCTACGGCCTACTTAAATCCGAGCATGGCACCCATCGCTTAGTCCGCCTCAGTCCCTTTAATGCCGACCATCTCCGTCAAACTTCTTTCGCACTAGTCGAAGTCTTGCCTATTCTCGACCAAAACTCCGACATTGAAATTGACGAAAAGGATTTACGCATCGACGTTTATCACTCTGGCGGGCATGGTGGACAAAGCGTAAATACTACTAACTCTGCCGTCCGTATTACTCACTTGCCAACCAATACTGTTGTAGCCATCCAAAATGAACGTTCTCAGCGCCAAAACAAGGAAAAAGCCATGGAGATTCTCAAGGGGAAACTTGCCCAGATGCAACTTGAATCTCAAGCCGACTCCATCAACGAGTTGCGCGCTGGTGAATCCGCCTCTTGGGGGCAGCAAATTCGCAACTACGTCATGCAACCATACCAACTAGTTAAAGACACCCGCACTAAGTACGAAACTACCAATGTCTCCGACGTCTTAGATGGCAACATTGACGATTTTATCCTCGCATATCTTCAAAAATAATTCTGCTTATGTTATAATAGAAACATGATATTACTCGACCGCGTAACGAAAACTTATGCAGGCGATAAAACTCCAGCGCTCGACCATGTTTCATTGCACATCGAGCCAAATGAGTTCGTTTTTCTTGTTGGCAAATCTGGCGCCGGTAAATCCACCTTGATTAAAATGATTACCAAAGAGGAAACTCCTGATTCTGGCAAAATCATCATCGGCGGCATTGACCTCGATTATGTCAAGCGACGCTATATCCCGCACTACCGTCGCCGCCTCGGAGTAGTTTTTCAGGACTACAAGCTACTACCTGGTCGCACAGTTTATGAAAACGTAGCTTTCGCCCTTGAAATTGCCGGCATGAGCAATTCCGAGATTGAAAAGACCGTACCAAAAGTCCTCGATCTTGTCGGCCTACTCGATAAAGCCAAAAAATTCCCGCGACATCTCTCTGGTGGTGAACGCCAGCGTGTAGCGATTGCACGCTCGGTAGCACGTCAACCAAAGATCCTAATTGCTGATGAGCCAACCGGCAATCTCGACGAACTCACTAAGCGCGAAATCATCGACTTACTCCAGCGCATTAACGATTTTGGCACCACTGTCCTTGTTACTACTCACGATTCTAATATTGTCAACGACCTCGGTAAGCGCGTCATCACCTTGAAAGATGGTCAAATTGTCGCCGACCAAAAGGTAAACGGCATCTATCGTCTCAGTGGTTCAGCTGATTACAACCCAGAAATTATTCGCGAGACTCCACATATCGTCACGAATCGTGAGCTAGAGCACAGTACCGCAACCAACGTTTCACCTCGCTTGGCTAAACAGTTAGAGCGGGAAGAACAGCTAGCACAGACTCCAAAGCGTGCGGTCAAATCTAAAACTACCCGCAATACCAATCGCCGCTCCAGCACTAGAGTCAAAGAAGCCATCTCTGCCGAGCCTACAATTTCACCTTCTTTTGAAAAGTTACCAACCCGTCCAGAACTATCAAATCATGCTCCAAGGCAAACTTCATCTGGCATCGTAGTTGACGCTAACGAACTCGCTCCAGCTCCGACTCTGAAGCCAACCGCTAAACGCTTCCGTGGCTCAAGAAAGGTTCTCTAATGGCAAAAAGTAACGAAATCAAGAATACTAAGAAAAATCTCCGCACGATGAGCCGCAACGGCAACTCGCATCGCCTGCGCTCTAGCCGTCGCATTCTTAAATACGGCACCATCAGCTTTGGTCGTAACATCTGGCTGTCAATCGCAGCCATCCTCGTCATGACCGTTACGCTCGTAGTGCTATTTATTACGGTTGTTGCTATGAGCGCGCTCAATACTACTGCCGAAAGTATGCGTGAAAAGATTGATATTACCGTCTATTTCAAGCCTAAAACCCCTGAGGCCACCCTAGAAGAGATGGCTGAGATTATGCGTCAAGACGAAAATGTCCGCTCGGTCGAGATTTCCACCTCCGAACAAGAGATGGAAAAGGTCTTTTCCGAGAACTCTAGCGACGAAGCAATTGCCGCTACTCTTGACGATGACAATATGCGCCAGTTTATCCTCTCTAGCATCCAATCGCTAATGCGGATTAAGGTTTACAATACCGAAGATGTTACCAGCGTGAAAGCTATCATTAACAATAACGAAACTTTTCAGAAGAATCTCGACACCGAAAAGGAAACTTCATACGATGCCAACCGTGCCGAGGTTGATACTATCAATTCCTGGGCTAAAATCGCCCGCTATGGTGGCATTGCCGCTAGTGGTGTCTTCCTAATTATCTCTATCCTTGTGATTTTCAATACTATTCGTATGGCTATTTTCTCTCGTCGCGAAGAGATTTACATGATGAAACTCGTCGGCGCAGACAATAATTTCGTCCGCGGACCATTCTTAATCGAGGCTCAACTCTGCGGCCTGATTTCTGGCACAATTGCCGCTGGGATTGGCTATTTCGTCACCTATAAAGCCGCGCCGAGCCTTTCCGCCTACGGCATTGACCTCTCACAAGTCCAATCTATTCTCAATTCCTCTAAGTTAGTAATCGTCTTCCTCGCGTTTATCGGCTTAGGCCTACTAATCGGTACGATTTCTGCAGCTTTAGCCATTAAAAAATATTTGAAAAAACAATAGGCTTATGCTATAATTTTGTTATGCCTAAGCTAAAAAATACAGTTTATCTCATTTTAGCTAGCCTTCTAATCTTCTCCAGTGTTTTTGTTACCCTTCCAAGAAATGCCACAGCTATTGCTAACTGTGTTTCTGATGAATGTAAAGCCGCCGAGGAAGAGAAAAAGACCTCTGAAGCCATGTCTAGCAAAGCTAAAGAGAATGCCACTCTCCTAGCCGCCGAGATTGCCACACTTGAGAAGGAAATCGGCGAGATTCAAGCTCGAATCGACGAGAACCAAAAAATCGCCGACGGACTTGCTGGCGAAATCGATCAAACTGCTAAAGAACTTCTGAAACAGCAAGAAGCTCTGGCCAAACTCCTCGTCGATATTCATTTTGAAGAGCAGTTAGATACTGTCTCGATGTTAGCTGGATCTAAAAGCCTCTCGGACTATTCCGAAAAACAAGCTCGCGCCGAGACTGTCCGTGCCCAAATTAGTCTTAGTGCCAACGCAGTCAAACATACGAAAGAAGATTTAGAGAATAAAAAAGCACAAGTTGACCAGATTGTAGCCGATGCTGAAGCTCAACGCGCTCAAATCGACGCCAATCGCAAAAAGCAAGAGCAGATGAAATCACAATACGAAGAGGACGCTGAAACTTTTGATGAAAAAGCCCGCGCCGCGCAAAAAATCATGGCCGAAGAAATCGCCAAGGAGATTGCTAAGAACAACGCCACTGGTCGCGTAGTTGCTTCTGGTACTAATTCCTATCCATACCAAAATCGCTGTCCACAAGAAAACTGGTACTTTACTGGCCGCTATCTCTATGGTTATGGTGGCTACATCTGTGAATGTACTAGCTATGCTGGCTATAAAGCCTATGAGTATTACGGCATCTCGATTAGCTCGTGGGGTAACGCTAAATACTGGGGCAACTCCGCCCTCACACATGGCTACACTTACGATTCGCGTCCAGAAGCCCACACGATTGGCTTTAGCACTGCGGGAGTTTATGGACACGTGGTCTGGATTGAAACTGTCAATAGTGATGGCACGGTTGACCTTTCCGAATATAACAATTCCTATTCTTCGGTCTCTGGCTCGATTGCTGACTTTGGCTATCGTTCCCATGTGCCAGCCAGCGCCTACAAATATATCCATTTCCACTAAAGTATGGTAAAATAGTATAATATATGGAAGATAATTCTATTACGCTCGCAAAAGAACAGACTCCAAAAACTCGTAAAATCGCCCTCGGCGATAGCATTATCATCGCCGCCGTCACGCTCGTGATTGGTGTAGTTATCGGCATTAATTGGAATAGCTTTGTCGGTGGAATCGCACCATATCTAGGCTTTAAGACTAAATCTAGTGCTGATTCTGTTGATTGGTCGCCGCTAGACGAAGTCTATACTACTCTTTCACTATATTATGATGGCGAAATTGATAAGTCTAAACTAGTTGAAGGGGCAAAGGCCGGCCTCGTCGCCTCACTAGGTGATAAATACACCGTCTATATGACCGCCACCGAGAACGCAGATTTCCAAAACTCCCTCCACGGCGAAGTAGGTTCAGGCGTCGGCATCGTCATGGCGGAGCGCGATGGTTATATCCGCGTGGTACGTACACTCCCTGATAATCCTGCCCGCAAGGCTGGTATCCTCGCTGGCGATATTCTATATAGAGTTAACGATGAAGATGTTTACGCTATGACCGCCGAAGAAATTGCCAACAAGGTGCGTGGACCAGAAGGTTCAGAAGTCAAAGTCACCGTTGTCCGCGATAATCAAGAAAAAACTTTTACCATGAAGCGTGAGAACATCAACAACGTTTCTGCCGATCTAACTTATCTCGATACGGATAAAGATGGCAAAAATGACACGGCCTATATTCTCACGACGCGTTTCGACACTGATACAGGCACCAAAGTTCGCGAATTCGCCCAGTTCTTCAGTCGTGACGGTATCAAAAAGGTAATTCTTGACTTGCGTGATAACGGTGGTGGCTATACCTCCGCAGCTAAAGATTTGCTCGGTCTCTGGATTGATGGTGATATAGTCTATACTCAGAAAACTGGTGGTAGCTCCCAGAACTTCTATGCCGCCCGTAGCCAAGCCATCCTCGGCAGTATGAAAACTATCGTACTTGTCAACGAAGCCACCGCCTCCGCCTCTGAAATAGTTGCGGGTGCACTCAAGGACTACGGTAAAGCCACCATCGTCGGCACCAGTACTTATGGTAAAGGCGTCGTCCAAAGCTTAATCGACCTCAGTAATAATTCACTACTCAAGGTCACTAGCGCCCACTGGTACACGCCAAAAGGCAGCTCTATCGACCAGACTGGCATCACTCCAGACGTAGAAGTCAAACGCTCTTACGACGACATTAATTCCAATAAAGACCCCCAACTCGATAAAGCCAAATCACTCTAACTTATGCGCAAATCCGATATTAAACCACCACTCCTTTTCCTCCACGGTTTTCGTGGTTCCCACGAGGGTCTAGTAGATATCGCAGTCTGGCTAATCGACCAAGGTTATGAATGTTACTATCCAGATTTGCCACCATTTGGTCGTTCAGAGAAAGATTTAGAAAGCTATGATGCCGATAATTATGCCAAATTTGTTGCCGACTATATCAAAGATAATTTTGAAGATTTAGATAAACATCCCGAAAATCGCCCTGTCCTAATCGGACACTCAATGGGCTCACTCATTGCTGCAGCTACCGCCGCCAAGTACCCAGATTTATCATCAGATAAACTTATACTACTTGCGCCAATCTCCGAGAAGCCAGCCAAAGCCATTGCCAGCCTGCAACCACTCTCTACCATGTTGCCAAATCACCTCGTAGGCTATCTTTCCACAAAATACCTCACCACGATTAAGAATCACGCCGCTTTGAAAGAGATTCTAAAAACCACTTATGCCTGTTCCGAGCATTACACTACGGGCAAAGGCGTGCGTGCTTCCGCTAAGTTCTCGTCTAGCCATAAGATTTCCGATTTTGATTTCCACAAAGACACTTGTATTATCGCAGGTGACTCCGATAAACTCGTCCCGCGCAAACATACCGACATCCTCGCCAAAATTCTTCGCGAACGTTTTGAACAGGGAAACACACCATATTCCGTCGAAATCAACTATATCAAGGGCGGTGGTCACCTTATCAACTACGAACACCCACGCGAAACCGCCGAAATTATCATTAAATTCTTAGAATCTCATTAAATTATCAAAAATTTAATGAATCTATTCAGTTTTCTGCCCGCTTCAAAGCAATTGCTTCTTCGTAAATCGCCTCAAAGCGCGATAATGTCCGATTCAAATCGTGCAGCGCTGCCACCTCTAGACTGCCAGCGCTATATCTACTGCGCAGTTTTTCATCCTCAAACAACTTTTCAATCGCAGTGGCAATTCCATCAATGTCCTTCGGCTGACAGAGGATGCCGTTACGGTCATGCTGACAAAGTTCCCGTACGGCACCTTCATCCACGGCGATTAAAGGCAGGCCTGTCGCCGCCGCCTCAATCAGTACGATACCTTGAGTCTCTGTCTCGCTGGCCGTCGCAAAGAATAGACCAGTTTTATACAATTCTTGCAAATCTGGTGGCAAAACCCTGCCCAAAAATCTCACATTGTCGGTAATTTTTAGTGCTCTGACCAAATCCTCTAGGTTCTCCCGATCGGTGCCATCACCCACGATTAAGAACTCAACATCTGGCAACTTCTTCAAAACCTGCGCAAAGGCTTGCACTACAATCGAGATGCTCTTTTCTGGGTCAACACGACCAACGTAAATCATCCGACGCCTCTTAGGCTCTATCTGGTATTTTTCTAGAATCTCCTTCGGGCATTTACCTGGATGAAACGCGGTCAAGTCCACTCCGTTTGACAAAGCCTCCACTGGCACCTTGAATTTTTTACGATCTTTTGGGATTAAATCGTTGATTGCCATCTCGGTCGGCATAGTAGCATATTCAGAATGTTTGAGAAAGCTATTCATGTAATTTTTCACTACGGTATCTAGTGGTTTCTTCACTGATTTTAAGAACTTAAATTGCCCCGTTACATTGTCTGGATAAGCGTGACCAGTCGCCACCATTGGGACGCTATAATGTTTAGCGTAAGAACGAATTGCGATGGCGATTGTCTCCGCCGTCTGCAGATGGATGACGTCTGGTTGAAACTCATTTAAAATCTTCTTGATTTCTGGATATGGGTACGGAGCTGCCCAAATACCGTTTTTATAAATCAATCGTGGCAACTCCACCCCTAAAAACTCTTTCCGGTCTTCCACCTTCTTAATCTGGTCTGGGTAAAAAGGGAAACGAACCGAAGTTAGATAAGCAGTCTTCACGCCCGTGTCTGGGTCAACCTCGACGTGTTTCTTACCCGTGAAACTCGGACAAATCACTAAAACCTGGTGTCCACGCTGGGCTAAACCACCCGCCAGATTATGTGCAAAGACGGCTACCCCATTCGTCATCGGGTAATAAATATCAGACGCAATCGCGATTTTCATCTTATGCCAATTATATCACATCTGATAGCAAAAATCCATCAAAACACCCCTTCTAAAAAGGGGTGCATAAATCAGGACTAGCCCTTAGGCTTCGGCGGTCAAATACCAAGCCAGAGATCGAGAATCAAACTCTAGTTGGCAATGTTCGCCACCGACCGTCACGTCAAAGATGTGCCGTGCGATACCGCCGATGAATTTCACCGTGGTCGCCAGCAACTCGGTAACTTCTGTATCTCGCACATCTCCTCTCCTACGGAAAGAAAGTGGTTGACACGGAGTCATCTCATAGCCAAAGAGAGCCATGACCTCAACGCGTTCCTGATTGTTATTAGTTTTAGTTTCCATAAGTAACTCCTAAAATGTTTAAAAATTAATTTAGAAGTCATTTATGTGAGCCTGATTTATTGGCTCCTGGTGACAGATATAAATGACGATACCTGCCACTTTGAACTTTTTTCTCTGCCAGTGACCGAAGTATAGCAGGATACTTTTATTTTACCATAAGTTGTTTGAAAAACCTAGTGCCGAGTTGCCTTCTGCAATCCTCATCAACTCATTGTATTTTGCAATCCGCTCTGAGCGGGAGAGAGAACCAGTCTTAATCTGGCCAGCCCCCAGACCTACTGCTAGGTGAGCAATCGAGGCGTCTTCCGTCTCACCCGAACGGTGCGAGATAATCGTGCGATAGCCAGCGTTCTTCGCCATCACTACGGCGTCAACCGTCTCCGAAAGTGTACCGATTTGATTTGGCTTAATCAGAATCGCGTTACCAGCGCCTTCTTCAATGCCTTTTTCTAGCAAGCGAGTGTTCGTTACAAAGAGATCATCACCCACGAGCTGGACTTTCTGTCCTAATCTCTCGGTCATTTGTTTCCAACCATCCCAGTCTGATTCCGACAGACCATCTTCAATTGAGAAGAGTGGATAATTATCCGCAATCCAAGTGTACCAGTCGATTAAGTTGTTCGACCACTTCCAATCACCATTAGTCTTCAAGACATAATGATCGGTGTCATAAAACTCAGACGAAGCAATGTCCAGTGCCAAGGCAAAATCTTTGCCCAGCTCATAGCCAGCACGACGAATCGCCTCTGCAATTAGCTCTAATGGCTCGTTGTTTCCATCCTTCACCTTTGGTGCATAACCACCTTCATCTCCAACCGTCGTCGGATATCCGCGCTCCTTCAGAACATCTTTCAAAACGTGAAAGACCTCTGCACCCATCCGCACGGCATCGTTGATGTTTTCGGCGCCAACCGGCACAATCATATACTCTTGAAAATCTGTACTCCAGTCGGCGTGTGCACCACCATTCATGACGTTCATCATCGGCATTGGGAGTGACATCTTATTTTGCGTGCCAGCCAACTCACCGATGTATTCATAAAAATGCATATGGCGAGCTTTTGATACGGCTTTTGCGGTCGCCATCGAGACCGAGAGAATCGCATTTGCACCCAGCATGGACTTGTTATCCGTACCGTCGAGTTCGCACATTAGCTGGTCAACCATCCGCTGTTCTGGATGATTACCGACCAAAAGGTCGCGAATTTTACTGTTAACATTCCAAACTGCCTTCAGTACACCCTTGCCACCGAAGTAGTTACTATCCCCATCTCGAAGCTCCAAAGCTTCGCCCGCCCCTGTTGAGGCACCAGACGGCACAATGGCGCGTCCCACGTGTCCAGACGACAAGAAAACATCCGTCTCCACCGTAGGATTACCTCTGCTATCTAGAATTTGCCTCGCTTTGATTGCAGAAATAGTTAAATTATCCATAAGCACTATTATACTCGAAAACCATCGAAAAAGCCATGCTTTTTGTCGATTTTTTATGGCATCTATGTTAAAATTAAAGTAAGTTTTAAGTTTTTAATGCGGAGGAGCATATGGACGAGAATAATCCAAATCCAACCCCTGAACCAATCGAACCGATGGCAGAGCCAGTGGCGGAGTCAATCACAATGCCGACTACTGACGCGCCAAAGAAGGGCAAAGGTCTCAAAATCGGTTTAATCGCTGGTGCAGCAGCCCTGTTGGCTGGCGGAGTAGGCTTTGGTGCCTATGCTTATGTTCATACTACACCAGAGAACGTCATGCTCGGCACTTTCTCTAATCTGATGAATGCCAAAAACATCATCGCTAAGGGGAAAGTTTATGTCTCTATAGGTGAAAACAGCCTCCTCAAGAGCATCGAGGTCTCCATCGACGAAAAAGCCTCTCGCACCGGCGATCAAAGTGCTGGCATGACCGCAACCTTCACTGCCGTAGTAGAAATCAACGATGAAGAAAAAGAATTCTCCGTTTCTACCAGTGAAGTTGCCATGAAAGACGGCGTCTTATACTTCAAAATTGACGGCGTAGCCAAAATCATTGACGAGCTAATCGACATAGCACTAGAATCCGCCAATGCCGAGCTTCAGGCTAATTGCATCGGTAGCAACTATACCAACTGCGGTTCGCTCAAAGTAACTCGCAAAGATTTGCCAGAAGAGACCAAAAACTTACTCAATATCGCCGAAGATCTCATAGGTGAAATCGACGATAACTGGTGGAAGGTTTCCATAGACGAATTGGTTGACACCTATGGCAAAGATTATCTTTCCAGCAAAGAACGCACCGAGCTAAAGGATGCTTATGCTTGTCTAGTCAACCAGCTTCACGCTGAGACGAACAAGTCCAAGGATTACATTGAACTCTTCAAGAAGTACCAATTTGCCTCAATCACCAAAACGACCGAGGGTAAAGCTGCCGATGCTGGCACACAATATCTTTTGAGTCTCGATAGCGACAAAATGGGTGATTTCCTAGTAGACAGCACAAAGATTATCGACAAAACCGCCCTTACGGATTGTCTCAAAAAATCTTCCGTACTCCAAAACATGACGAAAAACTTTGAGGTGACCGAAATCAGCGATGAAAATCGCACTGAATTCAAAAAATCCCTCAGCGAAAACATCGAGAAGATGCCAAAAATCTACCTCGCAATTGATGATTGGAAACACGAGCTCATTGCCGTCTCAACCAACTACTCAAATGGTGAAGATAGCAGCGAAACTACTGCGAGCGTCACAATGCGGTTCAGCTATCCGACCAGCATCGAAGCAACCGACACTTCAAAGGCACGCTCGATAACCGAGCTTCAGAAGACTGTCGAAAAAGCCATCGAATCCGTCGCACCAATGTTTATGCCTGTCTATCCTAACCATGACGACTACGACTTTTAGTAGCTAGTCCTCCTTAAGAGCCAGTTTTTAAGAAAGCTGGCTTTTTTGATGTTTGATGATATAATATATATAATGTCACATGTTATTCCTGAGGCTCTGGTTGCCAAACTCAAAACTCTACCTAATTCTCCTGGCGTATATTTTCATAAAAACAAGGCTGGAGAAATCATCTACGTCGGCAAAGCGGCAGTGCTAAAAAATCGCGTCCGCCAATATTTCCATAAAGACTTAAAAGACCCTAAGACCGAAGCCCTGAAAGATGAGATTTTTGACACCGACTGGATCGTAGTGGACACCGAAATGGATGCGCTTTTTCTCGAAAGCGAGATGATTAAGCGTTATATGCCAAAATGGAATATTTTGCTACGCGATGACAAAACCGTTTCTTACGTCCGCATCGACATGAAATCTGAAGTTCCCACGGTCACTATGACGCGCCAACCACTGGGTGACGATGCGCGCTATATTGGTCCGTTTTACGCCAAAAACACGATTGCTACGGCGCTTCGTATCTTGCGACGGGTTTTTCCGTATTATGATAGGCCTTACAACGGCAAAAAAACTCTGAATACCGACCTTGAGCTTACTCCGGGCATCGAAATTGGCAAAACCACGCCGGCTGAATACAAAAAATCTCTCCGCAAACTAATCCGCTATCTCGAAGGGGACCGTGAAAAATTGATCCGCGAAATCGAAAACGAGATGAAGATTGCCGCAAACAATCAAGATTTTGAAAAAGCCGCCGAGCTTCGCAACCAATATTTTGGTCTGAAAGGCTTGAAGAAGAAAATTGTCTTTTCTGACAAAGAGTTTTTGGATATTTCCTCCGACCAAGCTCTATTAGAATTGCAAAAAGTTTTGAACCTAGAAAAACCACCACGTCGTATCGAGGGCTATGACATTTCTCACAATCAAGGTCAAGATGTGGTTGCTAGCATGGTTGTATTTACCAACGGCGCTTCCGACCGTTCCGAATACCGCAAATTCAAAATGCGGAGCCAAAGAAATGATGATTTCAAAAATATGCGTGAAACCTTAGAGCGGCGACTACGACATAAGGAATGGACTTATCCAGATGTAATTCTAATTGACGGTGGCAGACCCCAGCTCGAAGCCTTGAAAGATCTTCTCGGCCCGACCAACATTCCGTATCTCGGTATCGCCAAAGAGTTTGACCATCTAATCATCCCCACCCGTTTCATGAATCCAGAAATCATGTCGGCCTCAGGGGATTATGCCGAGCTACCCATTCCGCCAACTTCACACTTGATTAAACTCTTACAGCGCATCCGCGACGAATCTCATCGTTTCGCCATCACTTATCATCGGCAACTAGCCAGAAAGCGGATAGTAACTTAAAAAATAAGCCCTGCGTTGCCAGATTAAAATATTTGTGGTAAAATAATTAGGTGATTAAACGTCAATTCTTAGGATTTGTAGCACACTGGATTTTTTCCAGCCTCGGTATGTGGCTCTGTTTCCTCATCTTTTTTCATGATGCCGATAATAATGTCTCATTTTATGCCATTGCAGGGCTAGTCTTCTCACTGGTCAATTCTATCCTGCGCCCGATCGTTACGATGATGACTTTGCCACTCTCACTAATCACCCTCGGTCTATCCACCATTCTAGTCAATACCTTGATGGTGGCACTCACCCTCTGGATTATTCACGTCCCCAGTCCAGATTTTATCTATCTCGTCTTGACCTCACTAGTGATGAGCCTAATAAATGGACTTGTAAATTTTCTGCTTTTGCCGTATACTAAGAAGTAAGATGAATTTGGGAAATATTTTAGAAACTACAACCTTTGTCTCGGCTTTTCTGGTCGTCCTCCTGATTTTATTACAACAGCGCGGTGCCGCTCTCGGCGCTGGCACTGGTTCCAGCGGGGAACTATACACCACTCGCCGTGGCTTAGAGAAATCACTTTTTAACACTACGATTTTCTTTGCCCTTGCCTTCGTACTTTCGATTATCGGATTACTCATAATCCCATAACTAAGTTATTCTCATCATGCCAAATCCTCGCAAGCGCACTAAAACTCAAAAACTCTCTAGAAGATTGGCGATTTTTGGGCGCAAGGCCAGCGAAGAAGGGCGTGAACATATCCGCGAAAACTTAATCGACCGGATTTCTCATGTTCGCAATATTCGTCTCTTAATCCTGGAATGGAGTTTGCTGGTCGCCGTTATTACGATTTTAGCCATCATCCAGTCTTTCTGGTATTCTGACTCCTATGCTGTGACCGCCTGGGGGCGTGGTGGCACTTACACCGAAGCCACACTTGGCAAAATCAATTCACTCAACCCTCTCTTTGCCAACACTTCTTCCGAAAAAACCTTGAGCAAGCTGATGTTTGCCACGCTCAGTCAACCAGATTATTCTGGGCATACTGGGCTGGGCCTCGCCGCCAGCATCAAGACCGATGAATCGGGATTAAACTGGACTGTGCGTTTGCGCGATAATCTCAAATGGTCGGACGGCGAAAAAATCACCAATCAAGACGTGATTTATACTGTCAACACCCTGAAATCACCGGGCTTCAACTCATCTTATACCTCCAACCTTACCAATGTTACTCTTACCGAAAGTAAAGATGGAGCTCTAGTCTTCACCCTCCCAGCAGCTTATGCTAATTTCTCCTCTGCACTGGATTTTCCGATTCTCCCTGCACACATTCTCAGCGAAGTTTCTCCTAATCTACTTCTCGAAAACTCGTTTAGCTCCTCACCGGTCACTAGCGGCGCTTTTGCCTACAATGCCTCGCAGACCGTAGGCAGTAACGGCGAACGCATTGTCTATCTAGTTCCGAACAAAGAATACTATCGTGGCGCACCGATGCTCGATAGCTTTGCCGTCCATGCTTATACATCAAGCGAAGAAATTGTCTCCGCCCTCAGGTCTGGCACCGTCACTGCCACAGCAGAACTACTGCCGACCGACGCCGAAAATGTCACCTCTAGCCTAGTCAATCAGCGTGAAACCGCCATTTCCTCTGGAGTATTCCTCTTTCTAAATACTAGAGACAGCATTTTCTCAAACAAGAACTTGCGCAAAAGCTTGCAAAAGGGCATTGACATGCGCAGCCTGCGTGCGCCGCTAGGAGATGAAATCACGCTTGACTATCCGCTCACTCCAACCCAGATTAATATTACTAATTATCCAGCATTACCGACCTACGATCCAGAATCCGCCAAGGCTACCGTCTCAACCCTATCAGAAGGAGATCGTACCATCCGCCTCGCCACCACCAACAGTAGCTACTTCCCAGCCCTCGCCGAGAACTTAAAATATCAGCTCGAACAACTTGGTTTTCGAGTCGATGTCCAGATTTACACGCCAAATCAAGATTTCCTCTTGACCGTCCTCCGCCCACGCGATTATGATATTTTGCTCTACGAAATCGAGCTTGGTGCCGATCCGGACCTCTTTGCCTATTATCATTCTTCTCAAGCTACCGAGACTGGTCTCAATCTCAGTAATTACACCAACTCGCTAGCTTCGGACTTGCTCTTGGCCGCGCGCAGTACGATGGATCCTGCTGTTCGCTCCACCAAATATCAATCTTTCCTGAACTATTGGGTTGAGGATGTTCCAGCCATCGGCATTTATCAGGTCAATTTTAGCTATTATGTCAACCGCAATGTCCGCTCTTATAGCACGGATAATCATCTCGTCTCCGCCCTAGATCGTTTCATTGACGTCGAGCGCTGGGCTACAGAAAAAGCCTCCAAGAACCGCACGCCATAATCCTTGCTTTCTGAGTGGAAGTGTGCTATAATGAAAGAGTTATGGGCGGATAGCTCAGCTGGCTAGAGCGTCTCTTTGACGTAGAGAAGGTCGGGGATTCGAATTCCTCTTCGCCCACCAGAATAAAAAATAAACCCTTTAGGGTTATTTTTTATTCTGATTAGGATGGAAGAGGAAGCCGAATCCGTAGGATTCGGACGCCGACTGAGCGCGAGCGAAGAAGATAAGCTCACTTATCTTCTTCCGAGTCGAAGGAAGGCGAGAGGGATTTGCGAAGCAAATCCCGACATTCCTCTTCGCCTCACACTACGTTTACTTTACTATCTGACATCTCACTTCTCCAGAATAATAACTATTACATTATTAATGTCAATGTGCTATAATAAGCGAGCTGCATTAGGTGGGATAATGACAACGTACCTTAAGGAGTGATTGTTTTATGCAGAAAAGAGTTCTTTCAATCCTGCTCGCCATGGTTATGGCTTTTAGCATTACGTCGACTAGCGCATTCGCAGAAGAAATCGACGAGACCACAACGGCGCAGAGCATAGAAAGACTGGACGATATCGAGGTAAATCTGAGTGATCCTATTCTCCCAGAGTCTACCTCGTACAATAGGAACTTCTATACGGACACTTGGACAAATCTGTATAGCGGAACTGGAGCCGCAGTAGTGCTTGACGTCACAAATTATTCTGCCTTCTGGTGCAGTATTGAGATGTTCAACTATAGCGGCACTTCTGTCTGGTATCAGGAATACTCGGTTCCGCCCAATGACATAGCTCATTACTACGTGGGCAGAAACGTGGCTACTGTTAAGATTCGCGGATGTAATGGTATGGGTACCGTCCACGTCACAGTTTATCCAGCAGAATAAAATCAAAAGGGCATTAATAACCTTACGATTATTCTAGTACGAAGTCAAACCCTTTCGTCTGCCTTAATCCCCCTCTACATAATGCAATACCCCCGACCAATGGCCGGGGGATTTTTCTACCCTGGTTTTAATGATTTAATCGCCCACTGCAGTGGCATAGTACCCACTATCAGTATTGCGCTGAAAATAGAGAGTACTATGTCCATTCAAAATTACCTCGCCAGTATCTGAATCTAACTCTCTATAATTAAATGAAACATACGGATCTCCATCACTAGAAATGCCATACTTATCAATGTCACAGTTGACGAACTTAGTTGCTTGGGTTTTCTCAATAGAAACTTTATTGCCATTCTCGTCTTGGTTGATAGTTAAGTGATTCCTTCCTCTAATATTGGAGCACTCACTAGCAATTTGAGACATTATATATGAATATGCATCCAGATATTTTTGCTCGTCAATAGTCTTTGCTCTAGTCGCAAAATATAATGTACTAATACCTAAACCAGCGGTTACAATAGATAGTATCGTCAATGCAATACCAAACTTAAAGTAGCCGTCTTGTTTTTGCATTTTTTTCATTTTCTTGTTTGTCATAAAAACTCCTTATGCTTTTAATATATGACAAAGGTATCGTCCTGTCAATCCCCATCATTTTCATCTCGAATATTGTACAACCAATCTGCCAGTATAAAAACCTTAAATAATCCTACAAATCCTACATAATGTTTTTCTAAAAAGTCAATATCTATCTCTTGACGAATCCGCTCTAAAGTGGTAAAATGGTAGAGTTATGCAAAAAGATAAAATCCGCAACGTTGCTATTATTGCTCACGTCGATCATGGTAAAACTACCTTGGTGGACGGTCTTTTGAAGCAGTCTCATACTTTCCGCGACAATCAAGCCGAAATGTCACAGACCTTGATTATGGACTCTGGCGATCAGGAACACGAACGGGGAATCACCATTACTGCTAAACAGACCGCTGTTTATTATGATGGTTACAAAATCAACATCATTGATACTCCTGGCCACGCCGACTTCTCTGGCGAGGTCGAACGCACCCTTAATATGGCAGACGGCGTACTCCTGATTGTTGATGCCCAGGAAGGCCCAATGCCCCAGACGAAGTTCGTCTTGCAGAAAGCTCTCGGCTTACACCTGAAGCCAGTCGTCGTCATCAACAAGATTGACAAGCCGGCCGCGCGTATCGACGAAGTTAAAGACGAAATCGAAAGTTTATTCCTAGAGCTTGCCACTGATGAATCTCAGCTCAACTACCCAATTTATTATGCCATCGCCCGTGAGGGAAAAGCCGGCAAAACTACCGACCTGGACGATGATTTGCACGTGATTTTTGAATCTATTATCAACGATATTCCAGCTCCACGCGTAGACGAAAATGAAGGCAAAGGCGCTCAGCTCCTCGTGGCCGCCCTTGCCGCCGATAATTACCTCGGTAAATACGCCATTGGTCGCATCGCTCGTGGTCGATTAAAGAAGGGACAGACGGTCAAACTACTTCGTAACGAACAAATCTATCCAGCTAAACTTGACCGGCTCTTCACTTATCGCGGCCTCGGCAAAGAAGAAGTCGATGAGGCTATCGCTGGCGACATCGTTGCTGTCACGGGCATCGACAAAGCCAACATTGGCGACACGATTGCCACTGGCGATAATCCTGAGGCTCTACCGACCATCGAGCTAGAGCCACCAACGCTTTCGATTTACATCGGTCCAAACACCTCCCCGCTCAAGGGTAAAGAAGGTGAGTTTACCACTTCACGTCAAATCGCCGAGCGCTTGGAAAAAGAGCTAGAGACTAACATCGCACTCAAAATCGTCCCAGATGGGCTCGGCTACAAGGTTTCTGGCCGCGGCGAGCTGCATCTCTCTGTCTTGATCGAGACCATGCGCCGTGAGGGGTATGAGCTGGAAGCCGGTCGCCCAGAAGTAGTTTACAAAGAAATTGATGGTAAAAAACACGAGCCAATCGAGGATTTGACTATCGAAGTTGACTCCGAGTATGTCGGCGCCGTTTCTCAAGAGCTCGGCATTCGCAAGGGTGATCTCAAGTCTCAAGAGCTCACTTCTACCGGTGCCACTCGCTTCACTTACGAAATCTCTACCGCCGCCCTGATCGGTCTCCGCAACAGTCTCCTTACCGCTACTAAGGGCACAGTAATCATGTCTAGCATCCCGAAGGGTTATCGTCCAGTCGAAAGTAAGTATAAGCCGGAACGCAACGGCGCGCTGATTTCTTTCGAGACTGGCGTCTCTACGGCCTATGCACTCGACATGGCGCAGGCGCGTGGTATCCTCTATATTCCGCCACAAGTGCCAGTATACCAGGGCATGATTGTCGGTCTTTCCAATAAGAAGGAAGACATCGACATCAATATTTGTCGCGAGAAGCAGCTCACTAATATGCGCACCCACGCTTCCGATGGTGCCATCCAACTTACTCCTTATACTCAGCTTTCGCTAGAGCAGTGTCTCGACTTCTTGCTCGACGATGAACTACTTGAGGTTACGCCAAAATCTCTCCGTCTGCGCAAGCGCCAGCTTGATCCGATTAAGCGCAAGCGCGAAAATCGCCAAGCATAAGCAAAACCCCAGCCTTAAACTGGGGTTTTAGTTTTGCACGATGGATTTAGTCCGCACAATCAAAACGCAATGAAAGTACAATGAAAAAGCCCCTCGCACGGGCGAAAGGCTTCAGAAGATGGTGGGAAAGGTAAAGCAGTTACTTACTCGATGTCGATTACTCCGGCCGGCAAGATGCCAGTCAACTGCCAGATGCAGCCGCGTAAACGACGCTTGACGCCAGCCTTAAAGGCTTCGCGATAGCTACCGTCATCGTTACAGATGAGACTACATTCGGACAGGACATTCTGCGGTATCGGTCGATTACTCAAGCGAGCAAGCTGTCCCTCGGACAAGATGCTCCCGCCCTCACTGAAAATCGCATAGCCAGTATAGTGCTGATTAGCATAACTGGACGACAGTGAACCAATAATGGCAAAATAGTCACCATTGAAAATACCAGCAGTGAGATGTCCAATATCATCCGCCGAAAGCTCTGGATGATATGCCCTAAGCATAGCAGAGAGCGTGCCAATCATCATGAAGTTCTGGCATGAGCCAGTGCCCAACTGACCGTTATTATAGCGGCCGACAACAGTGTGCTCCTGATTGCGCAGGTTAATCAGCCCATCGTTTTCCGGCTGCAGTAATAGTGCATACAAGCGCACGTGTTGAGCCATATCGGGCTTCATAATGGCATCAAGTGCCATCCGAGCTGGCGCGTTCATCACGGCACGGCTCAAGAGCCACGGACTTTCCAGGTCTTGCACACTCCAAAGCTCGCGCACACAGTTGATTCGGAAACCGATATCACAGTTGTTGTAGTAGAGGATTTCGCCGACTCCCGGAGGAATCGCGTTCGCCTGACGTGCAACTATCTGGACATCGTAGTCCCCAGTCGCCATCTGTTCGTAGTACTTTTTCTTAACATTTAAGACCATTTCACACCTCCAAAAAATTAAAGAACTCCCACCATACCTCATTATAGCACAAAAATCTATTTTTGTCAATAGAACCACCCTAGGCGTATCTGTTATCCTTGGGGTGCTAATCTGATAATTAGTCGGTCTTAGATGTCAAATAGTTTTTCTGTGTTTTTAGTCGTAACTTCTGCCACGGTTTTTAGGTCTGTTTGGTGTTTTTCTGCCAGCCACCGTGCCACATCTGGGATGTAGCTCGGATTATTCTTCTCGCCACGGTGGGGAACTGGTGCTAGAAACGGCGCGTCCGTCTCTAGTAATGTCCGCTCAAGCGGTGGCAAAGGCAAGGTCGAATACGTCGCCATTCCATTTACGCCAATATAAAAATCTCGCTCCAGCGCCTTTTTTAAGTTCTTTTTATTATCCGAAAAACTGTGCACTACACCCCGCACGCCGTGAAAATTATCAATCACCGAGAAGAAATCATCAAACGCCTCGCGAATATGAAAAATAAGTGGCAAATCATTTCTCAGCGCCAAGTCAATCATCTCCTCAAAAAGCTTAATCTGCTCGTCATGCCGGTCTTCATAATAATGGTATTCTAGACCAACTTCACCGATGGCGACTAGATCATGGTGCGGGAGATGTGCGCAAAGTGACCCTGCGAACGTGCCGACGTACGAGGAGGTATAGCGCAGCGAGACCCGTGACGACGGGTTCGAGCAAGCGGTTCGCAGGGTTGCTTTGTCCACATCAGGACCCGCACTATGATATAGTTCACTCGGGTGAACTCCATAAGCCCAGTAAACATTATCATGTTTCTCGGCAAACTCACACGCTTTCAAAGAATCTTCGTGAGAAGTGCCGATGCAAATCAACTTTTCTACTCCAACTTTTTGACATTTTTGCAAAATATCCGCCTGTTCCTCTGGCGTAAAGAACTCTGAGTCGTGCAAATGACAATGCGAATCAATCATTACTTAATTATGCCATACTTGCCCGCCAGAGTCAAATATGATATAATAACAGTTATGATTTATCTCGACCACGCCGCCGCTACCCCTGTGATTCCGCAGGCTCTCGAAGCCATGCGGCCTTTTTGGTCTGACCAGTTTTTCAACCCCTCTTCGCCTTATCTCCCTGCCAAGCGTGTCCGCGAGACTTATGAAGATTACAAAAACCGCCTCGCCCACCTAATCGGCGCAAAGGGGAACGACCTCATCATCACCTCTGGTGCGACCGAAGCAAACAATCTAGCTTTTACCGCCACTATTGCCGGATGTACCTCTTGTCCACTTGAATCCACTAAGATTTTAGTCCTCGCTACCGAGCATGATTCCGTCTTTGCCGCTGCCGAAGCCGCCAAAAACCGTCTCGAAAGCACCAACCGCGCCACCGAAGTTGAAACCGTCCGAGTAGATCAATATGGCCGTATTGACCTAACAGATTTTCGGAATAAACTTGATAAAAATGTCATCTTCGTCTCCGTTGCCCTGGTCAATGGCGAGCTCGGCACCATCCAACCC
Source organism: Candidatus Saccharimonadota bacterium (assembly GCA_017480095.1). Taxonomy (GTDB): domain Bacteria; phylum Patescibacteriota; class Saccharimonadia; order Saccharimonadales; family Saccharimonadaceae; genus Nanosyncoccus. Next base: position 39,538 of record JAFVBG010000003.1, on the reverse strand, counting down.
CTCTCGGAAATTGCCGAGATTATTAAAGTTGAACGCTTGCGCCGCCTGGAAAATGGGGAAACACTACCGCTAGTCCTTCACTCCGACGCTTCACAGGCCTTAAATCTACTAAGCATCAGCATCTCCCGTCTCGGCGTGGATTTGCTCACGCTTAACTCTGCCAAAGTCGGTGGACCAAAAGGCGTCGGCGCACTTTATGTGGGGCACGGCATCAAGCTTCAGCCTTTGACTTATGGCGGCGGACAAGAACGCGGTCTGCGGGCTGGGACCGAAAACGTCGCTGGGCTCACGGGCTTCACCATCGCCGCCGAAGAGTTGCAAAAACACTTGAATGCCAATCGTAAAAAATACGCTGAATTTACTCAAGCCTTGCGCACAGAATTACTCAAATCACCCGTCAAGCCCCTTTTCTTAGGAGTCAAAAACCGCGAAGATGAAAAAACTGGCGCACCAAAGCTGCCAAAACCGTCCGATCACCAGCTAGCCAACTTCTGCCCCGTCTCTTTCCCAGGTATCGACGCCGAACGTTTAATTTATCTTCTAGAAGACCCTGCGATTTTTGCTAATGATGTTTCCGCTGAACCAGTTTACGTTAGTACCGGCGCCGCTTGTGCTGCCTCAAAGGGCGAAAAGTCCAAAACCCTCCAAGCCATCGGCTTATCAGACACAGAAATCGCTGGCTCGCTCCGCATTTCTTTCGGCTCGACTAATACTTTGGAAGGCATCAAAGAGGCTGGTCAGCTAATCGTCCAGGCCGTCACGCACGAATGGGAAAGGATTCAGAATGTCTAAAACCGTTTTTCTAGGGATGTCTGGTGGCGTTGACTCCTCTCTTTCTGCTATCTTGCTCAAGGAGCAGGGCTATAATGTTGTCGGCGTTTACATGAAAAACTGGTCGCGCGATCTGCCAGGCATGAAGTGCCCCTGGGCAGAAGACCTCGCCGACGCCAAGCGTGTCGCCACTAAGCTCGGCATCGACTTCCACGTCTTTGATTTTGAAACCGAATACAAACAAAAAGTAGTTGATTATATGCTGGCCGAGTTCAAAAAAGGTCGCACACCTAATCCAGACATTATGTGCAATCAAGAGGTAAAGTTCAAACTCTTCTATGATGTCGCCAGAGAACAAGGTGCGGATTTGATTGCAACTGGACACTATGCCCAAAACGATGGTAAAAACTTATTAAAAGCCGTCGATGAGAATAAAGACCAGACTTATTTCCTTTATCGCATTTCCGAAGACGCGATTGCCCATACGCTTTTCCCAATCGGCCATCTAACGAAGCCAGAAGTGAAAAAACTTGCCGCCGAGAAAGGTCTCGATAATGCTTATAAGAAAGAGTCGATGGGTGTCTGCTTCGTCGGCGAGGTCGGTATGAAGGATTTTCTAAAAGAGTATTTTCCGGTCACCCCAGGCGATATTATCGACGAAGACACTGGTGAAAAAGTCGGTACCCACGAAGGTGCAATCTTCTATACTATCGGCCAGCGCAGTGGCTTAAACTTAGGCGGGGGTCTGCCATATTATGTCACGCGAAAAGATATGCCTCGCAACTTGCTCTACGTCTCCCGTAACTTAAACGCCAGGGAACTCTGGACAAGAGAATTAGAACTTGAAGACGTAATTATTCGCGGTGAAGCTCCGATTAAGCTAAACGTCCGTCTGCGTCATCGCGCTCCACTTATTCCAGCTACTTTCGATGGGCAGAAGCTCACCTTTGCACAAGAAATCAAACGTCCGGCCGCCGGTCAATCCGCCGTATTCTACGACGACGACATCTGTATTGGTGGCGGGATTATCAAATAATCTGTAAAAATAATTGACGCCGACATGTCTTTGTGCTAAACTGAAAATATGTATAAGCCTACAGAATACGAAATTGCCAAAATTAAACAAGGCGAAGCCGATATCGAAGCTGGCCGGGTTTATGATTGGGAAGAAGTAGAGGCCGAAATCAATGAAATGATAAGGGTGGCGAAATTAAAAAGAGCACAACAGAAGGGTGGTGCCAATGCCGGAAAAGTTCGTCGTCCAGCTCTCGTCGCAAGCTAAGAAAGACTTAAAGGAGATCACAAGTTACCTGTATTTTTGGCAGGATTGGTATGATAATTTTCTAAGCGCGGACAAAACTATAAATTCCATAAGACAGAAAATACGCTCTCTTACAATCTTTCCAGAGGGATACTCTCTAGTGGAGCTACCCTATAAAACCAAATATCAGTATAGACGAGTCCACATTAAACACTACAACATTTATTTTATAGTAGATAGCGAGCATAAAAAAGTTATAGTAACTTCAATCGTTGACGCTCGCCAAGATCCTAAGAAAACGCAAACTAGACTTTCCTAGCCTTGTGGAAAACTTTGGTGTTGACAATCCGCTCTTGCTAGATACGTAATAATAGAACCATATTCGGAACATATCCGCGACCCTATCTTTGTAAAAGGTAGGGGGGTTTACTTTACTCTGCATATAATTTCTTGAATCCCGCGGAGTTCAAAAGAGATCTAATCGGAAACGGAATCCGTAATCTTGTGCGACATAGCGTAATTAGAAACCTCGAGAAAATTCTTATATACGGATAAGTCTGCTGGCTATACTCTAGCCACATTTCAGACCAACTTTTGCCAGATTCTAATAATTTAGCTACTTTAGGGTCGTTAGCCATCTCATCATAACCGCCATCTTTTAAATTCACGCAGCCTTCCTCATCATAAAGGCGACATTGTAAATCACACTCCAATTTATCGCATTGATAAGCAAAGCGAGATTCTGCAGTTTCATGCGCATCAAACTCCAAGAAAAGTTGCTCGATTTCTTCACCATTGAGCAAGCCGGCGAGCACTTTATATACGGCTTCATGCTCGCGCTTTTCTTTCTCGGCACGGTCAATCTGAAACGGTGTAAAATCACCGATGACCGCTTCTCCCAGCTCATGGATAGCCAACATAAAGATGACTTTGCGCAAATCTAAATCGTATTGGTATTCAGAAGCCATCGCTATCGCTAACATCTGCGTGCCATAAATATGCTCAGCTACACTCTCAATACGATCCCGCTTGGCATACCATTCACCCCAACCAGTACGGATAGTATTTTTGAGACGATTGCAGAGTACGAAATATTTAATAACAGATTCAGCGGGCGTTTTCATAGTAGTTCTTTCTATTCCAGCACCGCCTTGATCCGACGCACGCCCGCCGAGGAAGATTCTTCTTTCACAATCTTGAACTTGCCCAGTACCCCAGTATGTTCGACGTGCGGACCACCACAGACCTCGCGCGAAGTTGGATTATCAAAATCACCAATCGTATAGACTTTCAATTTTTCTGGATACTTATCCCAGAACTGCCCATGCGCCTTCAAGGTGTCGCGCGCGTAACCCTTCTCATATTCATCGAACTGCACTGGCAAATCCACCTCAATCCACTCGTTCACCTGATCTTCTACCGCCTTAATCTCCTCAGGTGTTAACTTGTGATCACAATTAAAGTCAAACCGCATCCGGTCTGCTGTGATATTCGAGCCTTTCTGGCAAATATCTGGCGAGACTAGCTTCTGCAAAGCCGCCAAACAGAGGTGAGTCGCCGTATGATACTTGGTGGACATTTCACCATGATCTTCTAGGCCACCCTTAAACATCCCCTTCGAAGCCGTCTTTGAGCGGTTTCTCTGTTCTTCCAGCGCCGCGTCAAACTCTTTCTGATAATCTTTAGATAGTGGGATATTCTCATGGTAAGCCTGCTCCACCGAAACCTCCAATGGGAAACCATAGGTATCTTGCAACTTAAAGAGGTCGTTACCATCCAGTACGCCATCCGCATCTTTGCGCACCATCTTTTGCATCTCGCGCAGACCCTTAGAGAGGGTGGAGCGAAAAGTTTTTTCTTCCTTTTCCAATACCGAGAGCGCTTCTTCGCGGTGTGTCAAAATACTATCTGGCAGGGAATTATACTCGGCCGAAATCGTCGAGATGGTCTCTGCCAAGAAATCTTGTGCAATGCCGAGGTCAAGCGCCTTCAAAATCGCCCTTCTAATCAAGCGACGAAGCGCATACCCTTGAGCCTTATTCGATGGCACCAAACCTTGTGCAGAGAGCAGATATGCTCCTCGCAAATGGTCGGCGATAATGCGCATTTCATCGGTATTATTCTCGTATTTTTTACCAGAAAGCTCCTCTAGCTTCTCGATAATCGGCTTCATCAAGCTAATCTTAAAGACATCGAAGCTCCCCATCGAGGCTGCCGCTAAGCGCTCCAGGCCACCGCCGAAGTCCACATTTTTATGCTCCAGCTCCGAGAAAGTACCATCTTCATTACGCTTATATTGCATAAAGACCTGATTACCAATCTCCATAAAGCGCGCGCCATCTGAAGCCGGGTGAGATTTACCATATCTCTCGACATCTTGCTTATCTTCGCCGAAGTCGTAAAACACTTCACTATCTGGACCGCACGGGTCGCCAATCGGGGTAGTTTTGATACCACCACCACGACTCCACCAGTTTTCATGATCATCGTAGAAGAAAATTCGCTCATTGCCTTTAATGCCACGCTTATCCCCGTTCTCAGCGCTGCCCATCTCGCAGATTTCCGCTTCAATCCCAGCTTCCTTAAACACCTGTTTCCAGATATGCGCCGCCTCAGTATCTTTTGGGATGCCATATTCTTCATTGCCGATGAAGCAGGTGACATAAATCTTGTGCGGATCCAGTCCAATCACCTCTGTCAGAAACTCAAAATAGTTCCGAATCTGCTCCTCTTTGAAATAATCCCCCAGAGACCAGTTACCCAGCATCTCAAACACCGTAGTATGACGCGGGTCACCCACATCCTCAATATCCTGTAATCGTAAACACGGTTGGCTATCTGTTAGGCGCGTCCCCGCAGGGTGTGGCTGCCCCAAGAGATAGGGAAGCAAAGGCTGCATACCGGAACCAGTAAACAGAGTAGTAGGATCGTTTTCTAGCACCAAAGGCGCTGGCGCGACCACCTTATGGCCTTTAGACTGTTGAAAATCAAGATATTTTTGGCGAATTTCAGATGCATTCATATCTGTTATTATAGCACAATGCTCTAATTATCTCAATAAAATGAATGAAAACTGAATTTACTCTTGACATTTTAAAGCACTTGTGGTATAATGTAAGTAATATCGCCTTGGAAGTACCAGGGGATAAATATTGCACTTTAAGAGGAGGATTTCAAAATGAAGAAGAAAGGTTTCAAACTCGTATCTGTTGTTTTGGCCCTGGTACTTTGCCTGGGTCTCGGCGGCGTAGTCGCTTACGCCGCAGGAACGGTTGTCAACCGCTCGAACAGCAGCACTACCTACGAAATCAACGCAAATCGCGGCGACTGGACACAGGTTAGCGTGGTAACCGCCAATGGCTACACGACTGTGACCTACACCAACACTTTCCGTAGCGACACCAACGCTGGTGCCATCAGCAACGTCCGCGTCTGGGCAGACAACGAGCTCGCCGAGCTCAAGAAGTATGCGGGCGACCGCGGCTGGACTCTAGATGAGGTCTCGAAAGAGCCCGACAACCAGTACGCCAATACGGCGACCAGCTACCCCTATTTCTGGTATAGGTACACCGATAAAAACGGCAACCGCCAGAAGATGTATTTCCAGTTTATCCAGCAGGTCCAGGTGGACAAGAACGGCAACTGCTACTCCACTTGGAGTCAGGCCAAGAATGGCAACATCGTTTTGACCAACATGACTACGCAGGACATCAAGGACGCCCTGCAGAGCTGCCGCTACGACAGCTACTTCTGGAAAACCTGGTAACAATCTACTTCAGTAGCTCCCGGCAATCCGGCAAACACCGGCTGCGCCGGTTCAACTACGCACCTCCTATCCCAAGTCCCCCGAGTTTATCTCGGGGGCATTTTATTACCTCAATGTAAAGCCTCACGCCTCAACGTCTCGCTAACAAAGCTATTTCCAGCGTTTCTTCGGCTTGAAGTTTAGCTTCACCACCGAGAAATTGATCGCGTTTTTCTGGAAAGTCTTCACAGTTAGTCGCAAAACTATAATCGAAACTATACTGAGCTCCACGATACCAATCAGAAACTCCCACACCGGCAAAGTACCAAAAGCGTTTCGGAGCATCAATGCAATCGGTGCTGTCAACGGGAAATAGCTCATGATGTAAGTCAATGCACTGTTCTCGCCCGAAATAAAGAGCTGCAGAAAATAAAGTGGCAACACTATACCAATCATCACTGGTGCAATAAACTGCGAGGCATCGCGCGCCGTCGGCACTAATGCCCCCACAAAAGTACAAGCCCCCGCAAAGAAGAAATAAGAGAAAAGCAGTAGTGCTATATTCATCAGAATTGTAGTTGGATTCCATTCGATGACGCTCAAAATATCTGACACCATTGGATTGTCGCGATTAATGAATAATATACACAATAGTGGAATGATGAAAACCGCAATTTGTAAGAAACCCAGCGCAATCAAGGAGATAATTTTGCCAATAATTAAATCTTTCGCCGAAACCGCCGTCAAAATCATCTCTGAAATTCGGTTCTCTTTTTCCTCTACCACGGACATCAGTAAGCGATTACCAAACACGCAAATCAAAATGTAAAAAATAACTAGAATTGCTAGTGGCACTATCGCCTGACCGAGCAAGTTTACCTCTTCACCATTTTCGCCATAGGTAGTCTCGGTCATCTTATAGCCATTTGTCAAAATTAGAGCATTCTCCGGGGTGGTCTGTAGATAAGCTGAGCTCGAAAGTAGCGATCTTAAAATCCCTTCACGGTTGACCAGTAGCGCCTTGTCTCGCTGAAAAGAATAATACTTGACCTCTTTAGTTTCAACAAAATCCTTCGCTAGATGGTAGAAAATGTCTATCCGCCCCTGTTTTACTTCATCTAGCGCCTCAGTGAAAGTTTTTTCATCATTCTTATCATAAACTCTCAGTTTTACATCGTCGCCCACGATACTAGCAAATCCCTCGTCCGTCAACAGTCTAGCGTCAATTATCTCTGCCTCGTCCAAAAGACCGATTGTCTTGCCTGCGAAAGATTGCGCCGAAGATAAGACCTCCTCTGTCTGGGATTCGGAAAGTGCGGCAATCCCCACAATACTCAGTAGCAATACCGGTAGAAGTAGCAGCGCAATCCAAAAAGTCGGCTTCTTTAGCTGTCTCACGATTTCAAATTTTGTCACGATTAGAACAGGCTTCTTGAAAGACATTTTAGCTCTCCCCATATACTTTTACAAAGATTTCGTCCAAACTCTTGCCACCAAATTCTTTCCGAATCTCTGAGATTGGCCCATAAGCTCGCGCCACGCCGTCTTTCAGCAGTAACGCTCGGTCGCAAAGTCGCTCCACCTCGTCCATGTAATGTGTAATCAGGATGATGCTACTACCTTTCTGGTGAAGTTCGTCGATAATATCCATCAAAAGTCGGCGGTTGACTGGGTCAAACCCCTTCGTTGGCTCGTCTAAAATCAGGAGCTTCGGCTCACACATAATCGTCAGCCCCAGCTGAACTTTTTGTTGCTGTCCGCCGGATAGCTTTTCCACTTTCTCATTAATCTTGTCACCCAAACCCACGCGTTTCAAGTATTTTTCGGACCATCCACGCGGATTCTTCAACCCCTTCAGCTCGCCAAAATAAACCATCGTGTCAATCACGGTTTCTTTCCGGTAAAGCCCCCGCTCTTCTGGCAAATATCCCACTGTTAGCTCATGATTGTTTGGATTATAAGACTTACCAGCAATCAATAATTTTCCCGCTGTCGGAACATATAGATTGAGCAACGCGCGGATTGTCGTAGTTTTTCCAGAACCATTACTACCTAAGAATCCAAAAATCTCACCTGGCCGTACCTCAAAAGACAAATCTTTAATCACAGTTTTATTGCCAAACTGCATCTTAAAATGCTCAACTGAGACAATCGGCGTTTCTTTCATATTTTCATCATAGCACAGGGGACGAAGCTTTACAAGTCTTGACGACGCTTTTTATTTTGCAATATCTCGTAGCTTTGGTAATCCTTGACTATTCAACCAGTTTGCGGTATAATGAAGGCATGCACCTGTGGTGAAATTGGTATACACGCTACCTTGAGGTGGTAGTGGCCGCAAGGCTGTGCTAGTTCGAGTCTAGTCAGGTGCACCAAAATTAAAAAAGACCCTTTGGGTCTTATTTTAATTCTGATACCTTACCCGACTAGACGAGAACGTAGTTCGATTTGACGATGGAGCGAGCGAAGTGAAAATGTTTACATTTTCACTTCCGAGCGAGGAGGAAAAGAGTTTTTGCGAAGCAAAAACTCTGTCTAGTCAGGCATCTCGATCTCAAAAAAGTGGCCTCTCTCCAGTGCCACTTTTTATATTATTCTAATCTATTTTAGAATAACCGAATTGAATCAAACGGGTACAGTCTCAAAATCACTGGCCCCGCAATCCGACAATAGGGAATCGTCCCCAAGCCGTTGCGCGAGTCGTACGAGTGCGTACCTTCACGATTATCGCCAGATACGAATAACTCGCCCTCCGGCACCACCATATCTACCTCGCCCGAAGTATAACGTTTTGGACCGTCGAGATCAGATTTACGCGTTTCTTCATCTGGAATAAAGCCATCTGGATGCTCTTCATTATACACTCTAAGTGTGCCATCTTTCACTACTACGCGCTCACCAGGGAAAGCAATCACACGCTTAATAATATACTGATCAGTAATCCCAGACTGCGCCTGGCAAGTCAAAGGTCCATCCGCCGGCCCATTAGCAAAGACAATAATCTGTCCCCGCGCCGGCACATACTCCTGCCCTAAGAAATGCGAAACTGAAACTGGTACCCGATTCACGATTACGCGGTCATTACTATGAAAAGTATTTTCCATCGACACGCCTACTACGTTATATGAACGAAAGATGAAAGCATTTAGCGCCAAAGTCCCCAACACTACCGCCCCCACAAAAAGAATTAAGCTGCAAATATCATGCAAAATCGGATGTTTCTGAAAAAATTTTGGCTCCATACACTCTATTTTACCACATTTTTTGTGGTTATGGATAAAAAAGTACAGTAATTCCAAAAGGGGTGGCACTTTGAGAGACCCCACCACTCTGCCGCACCTTACGCAAACCAGGTGGGTGATATAAAGTGGCAGGGCCTCGTTTTTTAATATCTCTTTAAGCTAGAATATGATATAATAAAAACATGGCTGATTATATTCTAGTGCGCAAATCTCGCAACATCATCTCCTCTATTCTACACGTCATCTTCAACATTATCCTCGGTGTTGGCTCGGTAATTTTGACCTGCGTCTCAGGCAGCTGGGTTATTGGCGTGCTATTCGTCCTAGTTTCTAAATGGCGCATGTTTGCCGTCCGCCCACGCTACTGGTTCACTAATCTCAAAGCAAACCTCGTTGACATTATCGTCGGCACTAGTTTCGTCATAATCGCCTATTGTTCCGGCACTAATATTTTACCGATTCACATCATCGTAGCCGTGCTCTATACGCTTTGGCTCATCATCTTGAAGCCGCGCTCATCGGAGCTCGCCACCAAATGTCAAGCTCTCGCCGCAGTCTTCCTCGGCACCACCGCCCTGGTTCCCCTGTTTGGTAGCAACGATTCGATTTATCTCGTCATCGGCAGTTTTATCTTGGGCTACGCCGCTTCACGCCATATCCTCATCCAGTCCGACGACGAAAATTTCAGCCTCACCACACTCGTAGCTGGTCTTTGCTCGGCAGAGTTAGCCTGGCTACTTCATTCTTGGCTCATCGTCTATAGTTTTGGCAATACTGGCATCATGGTTCCTCAGCTCGCTATCGTGCTCACAATCTTCTCTTTCCTCTTTAGCCGCATCTGCGAGTCCGTAGCCAATCATGACGGCAAGCTAAAGTCCGAAGACATCCTGATTCCCGCCATCTTTAGTCTCGCCGTCGTCTGCATGATTATTTTCTGGTTTAGCAAACCAATTTTCGATGTCTAATAATATTATAAATAGGAGGTAAAATGGAAGAAAACACTAATTTTGGCGCACCAGCAGAAAATCGCGACCCTGCACCACAAAATTTAACAGATTCACACGACTCTGCGCCGCAGTCTGCACACGATACGGCGCCATTTGCCAACGAGCCGCAAACATACAAGGCTAAGCTCAGACAAACGAAGGGGAATCCCGCCGCTATCATTTTAGCTAGCATCGCCTGCGTCTGCAGCATTGCCGCGCTCATCACCTCGATTTATACCTATCACAAAGGTACCACCCCTATCACTTTCAATTCCGAGCAAGACGGCAACGCCATTAGTTTTACCGAAGGCTCAATCGCTGAAGTCGCCTCTAGAGTCTCACCGGCCGTAGTCTCAATCGTAGTAGAAACCAAGACCAAAAACTCCGCCATGGATTATTATAGTTATCTCTTTGGTGGTGGTAGCCAATCTCAGACTTCTCAAGCCGCCGGTACGGGCATGATTGTCACGGCAGATGGTTATGTCTTGACCAACAAACACGTCGCCGAAGATGCCACCAAAATTACAGTCGTGATGGATGATGGCACTTCCTATGATGACGTTAAACTCGTCGGCGTAGATCCGCTCAATGATGTTGCTTTTATCAAAATCAACAATGTTTCCAATCTCCCGACCGTCTCCCTCGGCAATTCCAAATCCCTTACGGTCGGTCAACAGGTCGTAGCAATTGGTAATGCCCTGGGGCAGTTCCAAAACACCGTGACCGAAGGTGTAATCAGTGGCACTGGCCGCTCTATCACCGCCACTGCCGACGGCTACACCGCCTATGAAACTCTTTCCGACATGATTCAGACCGACGCTGCCATCAACTCTGGCAACTCTGGTGGACCACTCATCAACGCCGCTGGCGAGGTGATTGGTATCAACACTGCCGTCTCCGACAGCGGCAACGGCCTCGGCTTCGCCATTCCAATTTCCTCTGTCAAAGGTATGCTCAAGTCGATTCTTAGTAGTGGCACCGCCAGTCGCGCTTACATTGGTGTCAACTACATCACGCTCACTCCAGACGTCGCTAAACAGTTTGAGCTTAATGTCACTAGCGGAGCTTACGTTTATAGCAAATCTGGCAACCCAGTAATCTCCGGCTCGCCTGCCGCTAAAGCTGGTCTCAAAAACGGCGACATTATCACGGCTGTCAATGGAGTAAAAGTCGGTCAAGCTGGCACAGTCACTTCGCTGATTGGTGAATACGCCCCTGGCGATACTGTCCAGCTCACCCTTCTACGTGATGGACAAGAGACCAGTGTCAATGTTACGCTAGACGCCTACCCATCCAGTACCATCAACGGATAAAAAATAGCTGGAAAACCAGCCTATATCTCCATTATATCACATTTCGCCGAAAAAGTCAAGGTTTTCGGCGAAATATCTCTTTTACGGTGCAATATTTATCTGCTAAGCCGACTAAGAAGCTCTCTTTATAGATTGGTACTACTGATGACAATGGGAACATATGTGAGCGAATCATATTCCGTTCGATAAAATTCAAACCAAAATCCTTTTCGGCATTTTTGCCTGCCGTTTTCCCATGTTTGAAGGCATGCAAGCGATGTTCTTTACTCGGATGATGCCAATCATAGAGGTAATAATCATGCAACAGGCATCCTCGCACCAGGGAATCATAATCAACCCTCAGGCGCAACACTCTGGCCACCCAGACCGCAGTTTTTGCCACCCCCACCGAGTGATCATAAGTGTTGGTCTTACCGTGCTGCATGAAATCTTTTTCCCGCAAAAAATCCTCTGATTCGAGAATATCTTTACCAAACTTAACTACAATATCGCCTGCGTTCATAAACATAAAACAAGTCGCGACATGTGCGTGACTTGTTTTTAAATACTATTTTCTTTTGACGTTGGGAACTTTTCTTTTTTCAAAGAAAAGTGCCCACTGCCTGGTGGGCGGGGAGGGAATCGAACCCTCACTCCCTTACGGGAACCAGATTTTGAGTCTAGCGCGTCTACCAATTCCGCCACTCGCCCATACAAGCTATTATAGCATATGGAGCAAAAAAAGGCAACTAATTGGGAGACACGCGTAAAGCAATCTGGCGAACGTGCCGAAGTTGCTACGAAGTATAGCGTAGCGAGACCCGTGAAGACGGGTTCGAGCAAGCGGTTCGCTGGATTGCTTTATCCGTGGCAGGACCCAATTAGTTGCCCATTAACCAGCTCCAAATACTTTCAAACAATGTCGGGTCGTTTTCTGGCAACATCACCGCCTCTGCCGACGGCTGCACTGGCTTCTCCGAAGCTGGCTCGGCGCCATCTGGGTTCGGATTAATCTGTTCTGCCGTCACAAGTAAACGATACCGGCTCGTCCCCAGCGGCCAACAGGTAATCAAGGTCAAAATCGGCTTGTCACCCGTATAAACTAACGCCGAAACATCGGTCGGCAAGACTGTATCTTTCTTCGTCACCTTATAAGTATAGCGTTGACCATTATAATCCACATAGACCAAATCATTCTCATTTAACCGCTCCAGCCCAGAGAAGATAAACTTATACTGGTTGTTACTATAAATATCACCCGCCGAGTGCCCAGAAATCACAAAGTTTCCCACCTGCCCCGGCAGAGCATTGGCCCCTGGAATTGAGAACTGAATCACGCCTTGGTTCATCGCTTTGTTCAAGGCATCCGTATCGTTCGCATCAAGCCCCAGCTGGATTGGTACGTCGATATTAAGCTTCGGAATCAGAAGCACCGTTCCTTCCTTCACCGCCACTGCCACAGTCGGATCGACTTCTGTAATAGTCGTCTCACTAGCATTACCTGGTGAAACATAGGCCATAATCGGCGCAAAAATCATCCGATTATACTGCAAGAAGAGAATTACCGCCATCGTTGCAAGCCCCGCAATAATCGGCGTGAGCTTTTTCATCTTCTTCTTATGCTTTTCTTCTTCGTTGGCCAGCTTCTGAATCCGCGCACGGAAACCTGCTGGCTCTGCCGTGTTGGAATACACGCCAGCCACAGCCCCTGTTTTACCGCCCATCTCGGCATTGACTTGCTTCAAGGCCTCATTCTCACGCGCCTCATCAGCCAAACGTCGCTCGCGCTTCAAGTTTTCTTCTTCAATGTATTGTTTTGCCGCTTTGGCATAATAATCCGAGTAATACTTCTGATAGTAACCCTGCCAAGCCGAATGATATTTCTTAAACTCCTCTGTGGTCGGCTGCGTCTGCACTGGCATCTGCTTATATGCACTCACCGACTGCGTCGCCGCATTGACGGTATTTGACTGCTTAGAATAAATCGGTTGCGCTACCGAAGTTGCAGTATTCTGACGGTTAGAGGTGAATTGATTTGGTCGAATCGGCCGGGCATTGTCATCATTGTTTGAATATCTAGCACTGAAACGCGAAATGTTTGGATTGCCACCAGAAATCGACGACGTCTTTTGATACGCCGCAATCACTTTTTGGCGCGCAATTTCAGCCGCAGTCTGACGCTGGCGCTCAGCAGAAGATAGCCCACCATTATTTGAATCCATACGCTAATTATACATTAAAGCCGGTCCCTCTGCAAGCATGAGCGGCTCTCCACCTCTGTTCCACATTCTACGATATAATACAGATAATTATTATTGCTCGACACCATCGCCTGATAGCCATCCTTGGCGTTCGCCAGTTCGCGTCGGTTCTCACCATCAAAATCTCGCACCACCAGCTTATGTTCTATTACATTTGTCAAGATAAAACCATCCAGCCAGCCCGTCGGAGTAGTCTCTAGGTCAAACTCGCTCGTCTGTTCCTGTTCAGCATCAAACATCAAAACGTGCTTATCATTTGAAACCATCACCAGGCGACCACGGTTATGAATCTCAATCTCATCTGGCGCTACACTAGAATTCACCCGCTTGACCAATCTTAAATCTTCCAGCGTAGTATCGGACTTTAACTCCTCCGTCGAATAGATTATCACCTCTGGACCAATCGCAATCGTCAAGTAGCGCATATCAAGATACTTTGAAATCGCCATTTTTACCCCCGCACCCGCCACCGTCTGCAAGTTAATTGGAGTCTTGTTGCCCTCGGTGTAATAACCAATTGTGCTAACGCCTTCTTCATTTGGCGTTGTGATAAACAATGTCTCCGACTCGTTATTGGCAAAATCCACAATATTTGAGAGCAAGATTTGCGACATTTCTTTGTTCCCAGTCGAAATCGTGCGCAGATTACCGTTTTCAAGCGCCATCAGGCGGTCTGCCGAGCTCGAAACCGGCAAAACTTTCGAGAAATTCATACCAAAAGCAGTGGTCAAGTTCAGGGAATTCTCTGGCCTAGCCAAATTGACCACTATGAAGTTACGCATGTCTCCATTAATCCAATCAACCAAAACTCGATCGCCACTATCGCTCCAACAAATATCGCGAATCTCGCCTGGAAACTCTGTGATGCTGGCCGCCAGTCCAAAAAACTCTGCCACTGAAATATCGGTACGCTGAACATCATCGCCACGCACTCTCAGCCAATGCCAAATCAAGCTATTTTCATCGGCATAAAGAATGCTGTTACGGTCTGGCGACATCGACAAAAACTCCAATCCATTATCAAAACGCTGAACTTCGGACGTCTCGCGCTCCAACTTAAATAGTCGCGGATAATCTAGCTTATAGAGCCAGCCCGAACGGATTTCAATTGTCTTCTGCCAGCTATCATACCCCGCGCGCGAAAGCTCTACCGTATGGCTACCTGCCGAGAGCGAACGCGAAGTATCCGTCCGCGCAAACAGGCTCTCTCCGTCTAGCACTACGGTTGCACCAGAGGGGAAGGTTGAAATCTGCACTAGGCCATTCTGGCTCAGCTCGCCATCCTGGTCAAACTTATAACCCATCGCAATAAAAGTTAAAATTATCACCATCACTACTACCACCACGGTCATCACCGCTTCAGTAATAATTAGACGAACATTTTGCATTCGCCTTTGTCGTTCTTTATCCATATTATAATTATACACCACTATCACAAAAATTGTTCGAAAAAGCTCTTGATTTTTATACGGCTAAAGGCTAAAATAAAAGTATTAGCATAAACAAGGAAGGTAATACATTTCGCATGGGTAAAATCACAATTAATTCCGACGATCAGAGTCACGAAAGCTCCGCCACCCATACGATGCTTGAAAAATCTTCCACTCTGGCTCGCAAATACGTCAAACGCCCGACCGCACGCAAAATGGTAGATGCTAAAGTTGACCAGGCCGAGCTTCGTCGCCGCCAACACAAGGCTGATGCTATGAATCATAAATCCCTAACGCCAAAAACGACTAAAAAAGTTATTCAGGAGAAAGCCGCTAAATCCGCCATGCGCAGTGTTGCCAAAATGAACGACGATACGCCAAAGATGAAAACTAAGCGCAAGCCACATCGCATCGCGCTGGCCGTACTCTGCTCGGCTATCACCGTCTGCGCACTCTTCTTCTTTGTCCAGACTAATATGCCAGACATCACCGTCAAAGTTGCTGCCATGCAGACCGGAATTGATGCCACTTATCCGTCTTATATTCCTCGCAACTACGCCCTGGATACTGTCACTTCGGAGAAAGACGGCAGTATCACCATGACCTTCCGCGGCCCAGATGATGCTGGTTTTACTTTAACTGAAGAAAAATCCACTTGGGATTCTACTGCCCTGCTCAATAACTTTGTGAAAAAGAATTATTCTGCCGATTATGCTACCTTGCGTGAACGTGGCATCACGGTTTATGTCGACCGTGGCAACGCCACTTGGGTTAATGGTGGCTTACTTTATAAGACTACCTCTCAAGGCAAAAACCTGTCCAAAGAGCAAATCATCAACCTTGTATCTTCACTCTAAAAGTGTTATAATATCTGCATGATAGTCACTCGTTTTGCTCCGTCTCCGACGGGTTATATTCACATTGGCAACGTCCGTTCTGCCATTTATCCATATCTAATCGCACGTCAAAGTGGCGGCAAGTTTATCCTTCGTATCGAGGATACCGACCAGGCTCGTTTTGTCGAGGGAGCGACGGAGCTGATTGAAGACACTTTGAACTGGCTCACCCTAGAATGGGACGAAGGCCCAGTAGTCGGTGGCCCAAACGCACCATATTTCCAATCTGAACGCCGCGAGATTTATGCAACTTGGGCCAAAAAGTTAATCGAAGCTGGCCGCGCCTATGCCGACCCTACTCCAGCCGAAGAAGTCCAGAAGTTCCGCGAAGCCGACAACGCCGCGAAAATCCCTTTCCTTTTCCGTAATCATCGCCCAGCCGCTGCCGATTTTACCCCAGAAGAGACCCTAAAGCTCTGGGAAGCTGGCAACCCAATCCGTTTTAAGAGTGACCCCAAAGATTACAGTTGGCATGACGACGTGATGGGTGACCTTTCGACTGGTCCAGAAGTCTGCGATGATATTATTTTAATCAAAAAAGACGGCCTACCGACTTACAATTTTGCCCACATTGTTGACGATGCCGAGATGGGTGTTACTCACATCGCC
This sequence comes from Candidatus Saccharimonadota bacterium, assembly GCA_017480095.1. Lineage (GTDB taxonomy): Bacteria > Patescibacteriota > Saccharimonadia > Saccharimonadales > Saccharimonadaceae > Nanosyncoccus. Next base: position 23,045 of record JAFVBG010000003.1, on the reverse strand, counting down.
CGCGGAGTCGAATACCTTTCTAGTATGCCAAACTATCTTGCGCTCTATGAGGCGCTTGGGCTCGAACGTCCGCACTTCTTGAGCTTACCACACATCCTCGCGCCAACTGGCAACAAAAAACTAGGGAAGCGTGATGGCGCAAAATCCGTCACGGAATACCGCGCAGATGGCGTCTTACCAGAAGCTTTGCTCAACTATCTCGCTTGCTTGGGCTGGAATGACGGCACTGAACAAGAAATTTATACAAAAGACGAACTAATTAAAGCCTTTTCCATCAACCGTATTCAAAACTCTGGTGCTCGCTTTGACGAGACTAAAATCCTCTGGTATAACGGCATGTGGATACGCAAGATTCATGATGAACAAGGAAATGACGCGCTTTACGAGTGTACACAAGATTTCTGGCCAGAAAGCGCCGCTAGCTTCTCTGATGAATATAAGAAAAAAGTCCTCGACATTATCTACGACCGCCTCAAAACTCTCGGCGACTTAAAGACCATGACCAATTATTTCTTTGCGGATCCAAACCTCGACATGGATTTGTTAATCGGAAATAAGTTTTTGAAGAAGTTGTCCGAACGCGAGTTGATCGATTTACTCTCCGCCGTCATTGACAAGCTCAATAGCCTGAAAGAGTGGTCGGCAGATAGCCTGCAAGCTACTTTCAACGAGTTGCTTGAAACTACAGGTAAAAAGCCAGCCGAACTCTTTAGTCTAGTCCGCATCTCGCTCAGCTTCGCGCCATTTTCACCGGCTTTACACTTAACCTGCGAAGTACTCGGTAGAGATGCCACCCTGGCTCGATTGAACGCTGTTCGCTCTGCTTTGACTAATGACCTACATTAATATATAATTAGGTCATGGCAAAGCAAAAGAAGAAAGAAGTCACTATCGAGTCAGACTTATTGGCTGATGATAAATTAGAAGAAGCACCAAAACTAGAATCGCAAAAATCTAAGAAGAAGAATAATGGTGATAAAAAGAAGTCTAAAGTCCGTTTCGTCCTACCTCTTTCAATCCTGCTAGTAATTATCATCTCGGTTGTCGTCACCACTATTCTCATGCATCAAAACAAACCGGTTGACCCTAATCTTAATCCAACCGAAGAAGAAACCAGCCAGACCGAAGAAGTGCCAAAAATCTACAGCCATCTGACCGGTCTCGAAATTACCGACGCTTCCGTTAATGATTTGCCGACTTTTTGTATTCAGATTCCAAATGACACTTATGGCGCTCGTCCGCAGGTCGGTCTGAATAAAGCTGCTATCGTGTTTGAAGCGATCGCCGAGGGCGGCATTACTCGTCTGGCTACGATTTGGCAGAACCTCGAAGATAGTGTCATCGGTCCGATTCGTTCACTCCGCACTTATTATCTCGACTGGGAGACACCTTTTGACTGTACGCTAGTTCATGCTGGCGGCGAGACCGAGGCTCGCAAGCAAGCTGCGAGTGGTGCCTACCGTGACCTAACCGAATCTACCGTCTATATGTACCGAGATTCGCGAGGCTACAAGGCTCCAGATAATCTCTTTACCTCCGCCGCACTCTTAAACAAGTTTAATTCCGACAAAAAATATACCACCAGTGCGCCAAAAGTATTCGCTCGCCAGACTCCAGAAGAAGCAGAAAAAGTCGCGAAAACAGTTCAAGAAAATGCCAAAAACGCCAGCGAAAGTTCCGAAGCCAGCAAAAACGAAAACGGCGAGCTCAAAGCCGTGAACGACATCAAAATCAACTTTGGTCGCTTACCAAATTTCAATACCGTTTATAAATACAATGCCAAAACCAACTCCTACGACCGCTCGTTTGAGAGTGGTGCCGAACATATTGTTTATAGCTGTCGCGCAGGCTTAAGCAAACCTTCGCCAAAGCAGGAATGTGGCGAACCAGTCCAACTTTCGCCAAGCGTTGTCATTGCCATCAAAGTAGATGAATACACTAAACCTGGCTCCGAAAAGCGCGAAAGCATTACCACGATTGGTTCTGGTGAAGCTTATATCTTCCAAAACGGCTCCGTCATCAAAGGTACTTGGAAAAAGGGCTCACAGAAAGAACAAATCTCTTTTGTCGATGATAACGGCGAAGAAATCAAACTCGCCCCAGGCCAGACTTGGATTGCCGCCGTGCCAAACGCCTACGGCTCAGTCAAATACTAATTCTACCTCTTATAGTCAAGGTTTAACATAAGGGTAACCTTGACTTTTTTGATAAAGTATGCTATAATTGGAAGGTGGGGAGTTTTGCACCTTTGATCCCTAAATTTGCTCATAGCTTCCACGGGGGAAGCGGAAAGGAAGAAAATATGAGAATTGAACAAACTAAAGCCAGCGGAATCGTTACTAGTATCGAAAAGATGCAGCAGTTGAGAGGCGATTCTACCAAGCGCATCATTACTGAAAAGTCCATCGAGGGCACCAAAATGCGCGGAATCGACCTGCGTGCCAGGGAGCTCCTGGAAGACCTCCGTCTGGAGCAGAACGAATTGCACTGACCGTGCAGGAACAAATCAAATCGCATTAGCTATGCAGAAACTAGGGAACTACAATTAATTTTACGAGCTTAAACAGCTCTGGCGGCCTCGCGCCGCCTTTTTTCATGTCTTTCAAACTAAAAAATAAGACCCTGCGGGGTCTTCTTTTTAGTCGTGGTGATTCCGGCGGGAGTCGAACCCGCGATTTTCTGGATGAGAACCAGACGTCCTAGACCACTAGACGACGGAACCGAATGAGAAGAAAGCGAAAATGTTTTACATTTTCATTTTCTTCGAATGAGGTTTCGAAAAGGCGCGGAGCGCCGTCGGAACCGTACTACTATTTTAGCACATCTTGCCACTATTTTCAAGCTCTGTTATAATTATGTTATGGAAAAAATCCCAGATAGATTTAATCTCTCGCGTGAAGATAACGTTTTTGTAGCAAAAAAATACCTAAAAGATTCGGTCTACCGGAGTGCTTTTCTAGAAGGAATTGCCGTAACATTCCCACAGACTGAGGCAATTTTGGATGCAGCTGAAGTAAGCGGCGTCTCTGCACGTGATATTTCTAAAGTTTGTGGCATTAGAGATGGCTGGCGGTATATCTTGGATAATCTGGATGCGACGGTTGACTTACAAATGCTAGAAGAAGTTCACACAGTAATTGCACGTGAAGATGTACCTTGGGATCGTTTAGGCAAGCTTCGAACTGAGGGGGTACGAATTTCTGGTACAAATTATCTACCGGAGTTGCCGAATCCTGAAAACGTCCATCAAGATATTATTAATATTATGAAGTCAGAGACTTCTGACACGGATAAGGCAGTCAGCTTAATGCTTTATATTATGCGGACACAGCCGTTCTTAGATGGGAACAAGCGCGTAGGAACGTTGATTTGTAATAAAGTTTTGGTTTCGACTGGGCATGGCATCTTTTCGCTTCCGCCAGAGCTAAAGCAAGAGTTTTCTGAAAAACTCATTAGATTCTACGAATATGACGATAGCGCCGAACTTAAAAAACTGGTTTTTGAGAACTGTCTAACTGGGCTAGAATAATTTGCGCTACTTCTTTGGCCCGACTTTATAAAGATAAAATTGGCTAATGTGCTTTTCTGGCTTCGCAAAAGACACGTCAAACGCATTAGAAATAAAATAAATTGGCTTGCCTAGCCTCGTCGCTTCTTTTTCAATTTTCCGATAGATCCCATCGATCCGAAGTCCAATCATAAAAACATAGACCACCGTCGTCTCTTTTGGGAACTTATAGTGATAAAAATTCCGGCATTTCACTGTTACCTTTTTGTTCTTCCGAAAGCGCCACTTCATCATGAATGCCAATAGGGGATTAAGCTCCACCCCAACCGCTTTCGCACCTTTGTCGCTCGCCGCTTGCAGGACCACTCCGTCCCCGGCACCCAAATCTATCAGTAAATCTTTCTTGCTAATCTTATAAAGCTTCGTCAGAGCGTCCGCTAAGGGCTCTTTCAAGGTCGGGACATACGGCGCACCCATTAACCCGGTGATCAGAAAAATCCCCACCACTAGCACAACGATGCCAATTAAAACGTAAATCGCAATCTGCATAACTTTATTTTACCACACCCATATAAGAATCGCCATCTGTTTTATTGCGGGGCGCTAGATTATTATCACACCTTGCAAAAATAAGCTTTTTGTGTTATGATTATAACATGAAAAATCTCCCGATTGTCGCTCTAATTGGCCAAACGAATGCCGGCAAATCTAGCCTACTTAATCGTTTTGCGCGCAAAAATATCGCCATCGTCGCCCGCGAAGAGGGCACGACACGCGATAACGTTTTTGCTAGAGTAGATAATTCGCTAGAGAGTAGCTATGATTTACGCCAAAAGCAGAATGTCCGAGATGCTTTTCTGATGGTCGATACCGCTGGGCTAAAAGACCCTTCCGATGACTTTGAGGCTAGTATTCAAGACCAAATTGCCGATGCTATCGACTCTGCCGAGGTGATTCTTGTTACTCTAGATTCGACCAAATATTTTGACCATCGCGACCGCCAGATTACTAAAGACGCACTGAAGTCTAAAAAACCAGTCTTTCTCGTTCTCAATAAATCCGACTTAAAGGAAAGCCTGCCGCTGACTGAGTTCCGCGCCCTCGGCCTCGCTCCTGAAAACACTTTTTACGTCAGCGCCACCACCGGAAATGGCATCGGTGAACTAAAACGCGCAATTTTAAGCACGGTTCGCACTGGCCATCTTGATCAATCGCGTCAGGACCCCGCGCTTAAAATTGCGCTCATTGGTCGCCCAAACGTCGGTAAATCCAGCCTCTTTAATACGCTCGCCCAGAAACAACAGGCCGTCGTTAGCTCCCGTCAGGGCACCACGCGTGACGTCAATCGTGTTACCATCAAATTCAAGGGGCGCGAAATCGAAATTCTTGATACCGCAGGCTTACGCAAACCTGGTAAACGCGAAGTTGGCATCGAAAAGTTTTCTGCCATCCGTACTCTTGCCGCCATCGAGGAAGCCGATATTTGCGCTCTACTCGTAGATTCTACCGAGCCACATTCTAAGCTCGACCAGTCTCTCGCCGGACAGATTACCGAGGCTGGCAAAGGCATTATCATGGTCGTCACCAAGTCCGATTTGCTCGAAAACTCCGAACCAACCAACTATTTTGGCGAAGAGAACATCAAAAATCGCACTGCTGCCGACTTTTTGCTCGACCAACTCGAACGCGATTTCGACTTTTTACCGTATGCTCCGGTGATTTTTACCTCTTCCGAAACGGGGAAGAACGCCACTAAACTCTTTGACCTCGCCCTCGAAGTTGACGAAGCCCGTCATCACGAGATTAGTACCAAGGATCTCAACAAAATCCTAAATCAAGCTCTCGCCGAACATCCAGCCGCCGGCCTAAAAAACACTCATCCGAAGCCAAAATACATCGTCCAGACCGACACCTGTCCACCATGGTTTGTCGTACATGGTCACGATTTGCAACTTCTGCACTGGTCTTATAAACGCTTCTTAGAGCGCAAAATCCGCGAGTTTTACCCGTTCCTGGGTACGCCGATTTACTTCTCCTTCCGTTCTGATAATTCCGAACGTCAAAGTCGCAAAGATGCTTATACCGAGCTTCACGGCAATAAACCTCGTAAAAACACCAAAAAGCGTTAAAATTACTTGCGCTGACCTCCAAAAAATGTTAAAATAATCTTATATTGGTGGGCCTCTGCTACTTGGAATAATCCGAGAGCATGCCCGCTTTTGCATATTAAGGAGGTGTATTTTATGAGTAGCCAACACGTCTATGTGGTTGACACTAATGTCTTGATTGACTATGTCGACCTCATCCCCGAAGAAGGCGTCAGTCTTCCTCTCAAAGAGCCTTCAGTAGAACTGACCGGATCAAAGGTGGTCATTCCGTCCGCCACGATTCGCGAGCTGTCCAAGCTGAAGAAGGAGAAGTACACTGACCGTGGTATGGGTGCCACCATCGCCCTGGATCGCCTGTCCAAGCTGGCAATCAAGGCGGGTACCAATATCGCAAACATCTACTCTCTGGAATGCCCGTTGACTCTGGCGTCTTGTGATTATGAACTGGTGATTTTGCCAGTCCATAAGAACTTCACCAAGTGTCTGCCGTTCAATCCGTCCGATACTGATATGGACGGACAGATTGTATTGGCCGCCTTGACCGCTATCTATCTGAAAAACGGCAAGAAAATCGACGGTACTGAACGCGAGAGTCTCATCTACGAGCTTGATACCAGCACTGTTACTCTGTTGACTAACGACAAAGGTTTACTCAGTCGAGCCTATGCACGTGGAGTGCCGATGGACCATTTCCGTTGCAATGTCCCAGAGCAATACACTGGGCGTCGCGATTTGGAAGTCCCGGAGGGGCTCTATGAGCATTTCATGATTGAAAAGACCATCCCGCGCGAGATGTGGGAAGAAGCTATGCCGGACGAGCCGCCTCTGGTGGCGAATGAGTTCCTGATTATGCATACGCCTAATGGCACTACGCATGATCCGTCTGGTGGCATTGCAGACCGTTTCTGGCCGAACATTGGTCGCTACGACCTGATGCGTGATGAAATCGTACATCTGCAGTATATCTCTGAAGCTCCAATTCAGATTCTCACCGCAGGTGGCGCGATTTACATGGAAAGTCTGCTGAATCCCAACTTCAAGTTGGTCATCTGCACTGGCCCTGCTGGCTGTGGTAAGACCTATCAGGCAACCAGTTGCGCCATTGAGCTCTGTAAACGCGGAGAGTTTATCGGCGTAGTTGTCGTACCCTGCGTCCAGGGTGGCGCTGGTACACTGCCCGGAGATTTGGACGCCAAGCTCGATCCCGACGTTAAGCCCATCAAGAACGCCATTGAGAATTTTCTGATTGAGACCAATTCTACTATCAAGAAAAAACTCGATGAATTCAAGCGCAAGGGCAAGAACGTGCGTGGCTCCGAAGCGGAGAATGAGCGCGACAGTAACCAAGCAAGCGAGAAGTCTATCGTCGCCAAGCTGGAGGAACTGGTCAACCTCACCTGGGAACGCTGGTTCCGCAACTACCACATCGACAATGTCCGTGGCCGGAGTTTTCGCCTGAGGTTTATCATCCTGGACGAGTTCCAGGATCAGAATCTGCGCCAGGCTGACACCTTGATTACTCGTCCGAACGACGATAGTAAAGTTGTCCTGACCGGCGACGTCGATCAGGTGCACGCTAACTATCTGGATGAGTATAACAACGGTCTGACCTATGCCTGTGATATGTTCAAAGGCGCACCGATGGTAGCGCGTTGCCACTTCCTCGAAGCCGACAACATGCGCGGCTCGCTAGTTCAGTGGGTACTCGACCGCAAAGCCGAGCGTCGCGCCAACCACTAAGCATGGCAAGGCATCGCCCATAAGATTGAAGATTATTAAGCACCCCACCCTAATCTCCTCAGAGACGATGTAGTTTTATCGCTCTAAGGTACCTTAGAGCCCTACGTAGTAGGGCTCTTTTCCATTTTGCCATCTCACCAGTTTGCTAGCTGGTCAACTCTACTACTCCGCCATTTTTGCCAGTCATCAAAAATTATGCTATAATTAGCTTCATGAAATTAGTCGTCGGCCTCGGTAATCCAGGCAACCAATATAATTTTACCCGTCACAATTCTGGCTTTCTCGCCTTAGATTTCTATTTTAAGCGCAAAAATCTCAAGTGGGAATCTTCACCTAAATTTGGTGCCGAATGGTTAAAAGTCCGCGCCGCCGATTTCAATGCTACCGAAGATGTCATTTTTATCAAACCCCAAGATTTCTACAATGAATCTGGGCGTGCCGTCCGTGCTTTTCAGCAGTATTACAAAATCGCCCTGGATGATATTGTCGCCATCTGTGATGACTTTAACCTCGAATTTGGCAAGCTACGTTTCCGTGAAAATGGCTCCGCCGGTGGCAACAACGGCCTTAAATCCATGATCGCCGAGCTCCATAGCGACGCTTTCCCGCGCTTGCGTATTGGCACTGGCAACGGAGCGCTCCGTGCCCAGCTTGGCGATACTGATTTCGTCTTGGGTAAATTCACTCCTGCCGAACGAGAGCAGCTGCCAACCATCCTCTCAGCAGTCGAGACCCGTCTTGACGACATCCTTTCTTAATTATATTGCCATCCATTGATTACCGCCTAGACTTTGCACTCGCCCGCGAATTTCGAGCAGGCTAATCGTCTGATTAAATTCCGCTGGCGTAATCCCCGTATTCTGGACTATTTCAGTACCATCACGCACACCCTGCAAAATCTGCTCATAGACCGCTCGTTCCAACTTTGTGCCGACGAAAGTTGCCATTTTTCGTTTCTTCGACCGATTTTTAGCAATGTAGCCAGGAAACAACGCTTCTAGCAAGTCCTCTTCCTTTCGATAGACCAAAGCTCCACTTGCGATTAAATTGTTACAGCCCTCCGACAGTGGCGAATTAATACTACCTGGCACCGCCATCACCTCTTTACCCTGTTCGATTGCGTGCGAGGCTGTATTTAGCGAGCCGCTCCGCGCCGCCGCTTCCACCACCAGTACCACATCCGCCAGCCCCGCAATCAGGCGATTCCGCGCGAGAAAACGGCATCCACCTGCCTCCCCAAAACCGCCTTCGCCACTTGCACCATACTCCGAAATCACCGCTCCACCACTTGCTATGATTTCTTCCGCCAGTCTTGTATGACTTGACGGGTAAATCCGATTAATCGGCGTACCAAGTACGGCTATCGTCTTGCCGCCAGCATCTAGAGCCGCCCGATGCGCGACTGAATCAATGCCATAAGCCAGCCCCGAAATCACGACTACACCAGCCTCAGCACAAGCCTTAGCAGCATTATAAGCGATTTCATGGCCGTAAGACGTCTCTTTACGCGTTCCTACGATTGCCACGGTCTTTGGCCGCATTAAACGCTCTGGATTGGGTTTATCGCCAGGATAGGCTATAAATCCCACTTTTTCGGGCATTTTTCCATAGTAATACAACATTATAGGCTTAAGCGCAATAGTCTCTAACACCTCTGTAAAATCACTCTCTAGGGGTGAAATTTGATTGAATTTCATAAAAAACATTAAAAAAGTATTGACATTTTTTACGCGTTGTGCTATAATGATAAGCAGTTAGGGCAACAAAAACCCTAAACCGTACCTAAATAAACTATGATTCCTACTTAAATCTTAGCAAATTTTTGCCTAGATTTCAAGTAGTTATTGCGTGTTCTTAATCCTTCTCGGATTTACAATTTCTTTACGGTTGTAAATCTTATAAGTATTACCTCCACTTAAGAGGAGATCAATTAAGGACATAGCAATCCCTATAACCGGCGGGCCCCGTGTTTGTGTGAGGTGGGTCGCGCTTCCGGGCTTTCCCGGTATCCAACGATATGGAAGCGTTATAGGGCCAAAATACCCCCATGAGTCTGATAAGGTGTTGCCCACCCTAACCTTATCACCCACCCCTCATGGGGGTATTTTGGTGGTCTGTCTTTTTTATTTCGTTTATGCTATAATCAAGGCATGAATCAAACAGCTCATCGTGTTCTCACAATTTGTATTATTGGATTACTCTTTTATCTTCTAGTCTGGCCTTTCCTTAACTCTCTCATCTCTGGTAATTATTACATCCAAGCCGGGACAGAGGGGAGCCAAACAATGTCTTATGCCGTCCGCGTAAACTCCGATCTCAGTATCGAAGCGACCATTGAGAATTATAATAATGTCGCAACCGAGTCAAAAGGAGATAAGAATACCACTTTTCATCATAACATTAGCCTCGGTACTTACGAAAAGATCAAATCCATCATCGGCGAATACTCTGGTTTTCACCTCTTCGCGCGTCATCATGTTGGTTTTGCCTTCTATTATAATAGCAATGACAATGTCTCTATCTTTTATACTGCCGAAGAAAAAACCAACTTTTTCAACCTAGCCGAGGCTATGACTTGGCTGGCGCGCGGAGAAGAAAAAGTTGATTCCAAACGCAGTAGTCAGACCTATGAAGAAAAGGGCATTGACCGTATCAACGAAATTTACGCCAGTCTCGACCTCTAGCTAGTGCTGATAAAATACTGCTAGACAAATCTAATTTTTGTGATATTATAGAAACATGTCTAAAAATCTCGTTATCGTAGAGTCTCCCGCCAAAGCGAAAACTATCGAGAAATATCTCGGTAAAGATTTCCACGTCATGAGTAGCGTCGGCCACATTCGCAAAGATACTAAGGTGGATGTGCAGAATAACTTTGCCGTCACTTATGAGATTGACCCTGGGCACAAGAAGGTCGTCTCCGAGCTCAAAAAAGCCGCCAAAGAAGCCGATACCATCTGGCTCGCAACTGATGAAGACCGCGAAGGAGAATCGATTTCTTGGCACCTGATGGAAGTGCTAAAACTGCCTAAAAATACCCATCGTATTACTTTCCACGAGATTACTGAACCAGCACTAAAAGCCGCAATTGAGAAGCCTCGCACCGTAGATATGGACATGGTGAGCAGTCAGCAGGCACGTCAGACCTTAGATATGCTGGTGGGCTACGATTTATCCGGAGTAGTACGACGTAAAGTCCCCGGCGCCATCTCCGCTGGCCGCGTCCAGAGTCCAGCCCTGCGCTTAATCGTCGAGAAAGAACGCGAGATTGAAAAATTTGAGAGTAAAAGCACTTATAAAATCACCGCCAAATTCCCCAATGACAACAATGTTCCAGCTATCATCTCGGATGGCGAAGAGCAAAATCTCAACTATTTCCCAGCCGTCTTGGAAAAACATACTATTTATTCCAATGAGAAGGCCAAGGAGTTGCTTGAGGGTATTAAGGGTAATAAATTTTCCGTTAAATCCGTCGATAAAACCGAGGGGACGAAGGCCAATCCAGTGCCTTTTACCACCGCTGCATTACAAATCGAAGCTAACTCTCGACTGGGATTTTCTTCTCGTACTACCATGTCCGCCGCACAAGCCCTCTATCAAGCTGGACACATTACCTACCACAGAACAGACAGCCTCAACCTTAGCAAGCAAGCTATCGGCCAAATTGCCCACTATATCGAAGAAACTTATGGTAAAGATTACCTGCATATTCGCACTTTCAAGACAAAATCTGCGGGCGCGCAAGAAGCACACGAAGCCATCCGTCCAACTCATATCGACCGCATCTCTGCTGGCAAAACCGAATACGAGAAAAAGCTCTACAACCTGATTCGCACGCGCACCCTGGCTACTCAAATGGCTAACGCCAAAGTTGCTAAGACTAGCGTTACCTTGAGCCCAGAATCACGCCCAGAGCTAAACTTTGTCGCTAAGGGCGAGACGATTATCTTTGACGGTTTTCTCAAGGTTTATGGCAATTCTAAAGAGGTTACTCTACCAGATTTACAAAAAGGTGAACAGCTCGACTATACCGAAATTATCGCGCATGAGACCTTTTCTAAGCCACCCGCTCGCTATACCGAAGGTTCGCTGGTCAAGAAGCTGGAAGAACTAGGTATTGGCCGTCCGTCCACCTATGCTTCGATTATGACCGCTATTCAGGCCCGTGGCTATGTCAAAAAAGGCGAGTCCGAAGGTACTCCGCGCAATGTGAATGAGCTCATCTTGACTCAAACCGAGCTAAAAGAGCAGACCGTCAAAGAAAAAACTGGCTCTACCAAGGGCAAGTTATTGCCAACTCCGATTGGAGAATTAGTGGCAGATTTTCTCGTCGAACATTTTGACCAAGTTGTAGATTATGGTTTTACCGCCGATGTAGAGTCTCAGCTCGATGAAATCGCCGAAGCCAAACTCGAACGCGTTAAGATGCTTCGAGATTTCTATACTCCATTCTCTAAACTCATCGATCATTCTTCTTTTATTGAACGCTACAACGCCGCCAGGGAACTAGGCGTAGATCCCAAAACTGGCAAAAAAATCTACGCTAAGATTGGTCGCAATGGCGGTTTTATCCAAGTCGGCGAAAACGAAAAAGAATCTGGTGAGAAGCCACGTTTTGCACCTCTACCACGCGGTAAAGATGTCAAGACCGTGACCTATGAGCAAGCGCTCAAGCAGATTGCCCTGCCTGCCCTTCCACGTTCACTCGGCAAAGCTCAGGATGGCACCGAAATTATCGCCGCCTCTGGGCCGTTTGGACCATACCTAAAGGCCGGGGATTACAGCGTCCCGATGAAAGGGCACGACCCATATACGATTGACCTTGCGACTGCCGAAGAGCTTTACGAGGCAAAAAAAGCTTCAATCCTGGCTGATTTTGGCAAAATACAGATTATCAACGGCACTTATGGCCCATATATCAAGGGTCCAGGACGACGCAATTTCGTCAAGATTCCTAAAGAAATCGACCCAAAATCCTTAAATGAGCAAATGTGCCTTGACATGCTTGAAAACAAAGGTAAAAAAGTTACAAAAATCAAAAAAGCTCGTGCCAAAAAATAGCACAAAATATATTGTTGTTTTTTCCAAAAATGTGCTACAATATATTATAGAAAGCCATAAAAATCTAGTTGACAATATGGCAGGAATATGCTATTATATTAGTAGTTTACAATATCAAATCAGTTAAAAGGGAAATACAGAATGGAGCAGAATGCGGCAGTGCTGACCAGAGCTATCGAAGGTAGCCTGAAAATCATCGAACAGGATCGTGAACGTGAGATTATTTCTAGGCGCTTCGGCTTAACTGGCAACAAGGAAACGCTCGAACAGATTGGAGAAATGCTCGGCATCACACGCGAACGTGTACGTCAGCTTGAGAAGGCTATTTTGATACGTTTGCGAATTGGCTCTGCTGATGGCGATATTCCAGAGCTTGCCCCTGCCGAGAAAATCATCATTCGAAATCTAACCGAGATGGGCCGCATCGCTCGTGTTTCCGATTTATCCGATAAAATCTACGGCCGCAAGACTGATGCCACCGAACGTGCCTATGTCGCCTTCATCGGCAGTATTTCTTCGGCGCTTTCCCTGATTGATGAAAATGATTCTTATTATTCTGCCGTGGGTATCTCCGAATATGGCGACGAGAAAGAAATCAAAGAAAAAGTTGAAAAAATCATCGAAATCATCAAAAAGAATAAAACACCTATGTCAATTGACGACCTTGACAATGTGTTAAATTATGAACACCCATCACATATTCAAGCCATTGCGTCTATTAGTAAACAACTTGCTTCTCTCGGTAATATGTGGGGACTCGCCAAATGGCCAACCGTCAATCCTAAAAACATCCGCGATAAAATCTACGTCATTCTTGAAAACAACAAACAGCCGATGCATTTTTCCGATATTGCCGCCGCTATCGAAGAGTCTAATTTCAAACGCAAAAATGTCACCATTCAAGCTATTCACAACGAGCTTATTAAAGACCGTCGTTTCGTCTTGATTGGACGTGGTATTTATGCGCTCGATAGCTGGGGCTACAAAAAGGGAACTGTCTCGGACATTATCGTTGACACCATGAAAAAGGCTGGCAAGCCACTCACGCGCGAAGAAATCGTCCGTGAAGTATTGCATTCTCGCAAGGTTAAAGAGACCACGATTTTACTCAATCTTCAGAACAAAAAACTCTTTGAAAAAGTTGATAAAAACTCCTATACTCTCGCCAAATAGTCACGTTTGTGCTAAAATAGAAGAGTAATGTTAGTGAATATTATACATTTTATTCTTATGCCAATTGTCTGGATTCCACTCGTGGGGGTTCTCGGTTTCCTGACCTATCGCAATTATAAGAAGCTAAACCGCCTGAAGGTGCTCAATGTCGACTCCGTACTCTTGATGCTCGAAATCCCCCGCACCAACGACAAAAAAGAGCTGGCGGCTGAACAGATGTTTGCTAGTCTTCATGGTATTTTACGCGACGCTGCCGAACTAAAAAACTCTGGTGGCGTGCAGGAACATCTGAGCTTTGAGATTGTCTCTACTGGCGGTCAAATTCGCTTCTTTGTCTGGACACCAAAAGTTCTGCAAAACTTTGTCGAAGGCCAGATTTATGCTCAGTACCCATCCGTTCAGATTTACAAAATGAAAGAAGATTACGTCGATCAGCGCATCAATCATCCAGTTGCGTATTCTTCGGAGATTACTTTGATCGAAGACGAAGCTCTACCAATTAAGACGTTTGAAAACTTTGAGGTTGATCCACTCGCCGGCATCACTGGCACGCTAGCCAAGCTAAACCCAGATACTAAAGACGAGCTCTGGATTCAGATTCTCATTCGTCCAGTCGCCGACGATTGGCACAAAAAGACCGACGCTTGGGTCAAAACCGTCAAATCTGGCAAAAAATCTTTCAAACTTTTTGGCATTATCGACTGGACTTATCTTGCCGAAATCCTTACTGCACTCTTCCGTCCGCCAGAGGGGGGAACTGCCAACCCAGTTACCGTTGAACTCTCAGATCGTGCTAAAACTCAAATCTCCAAAGCCGAGGAAAAAGCCACGAAGCTTGGCTACGAAGTAAAAATCCGCCTGGCTTACCTCGGTAGTGACCAAACTGATGCTAAGCTCAATATGCAAGCACTAGTTGGTACTTTCAAACAATTCAACTCGACCAACCTCAATGGCTTCAAATCCATCGGCTCCACCTTCGACCCATCCGCCCTTGAGGCCTACAAGATGCGTCAGTTCACCGACCACGGTTTTATTCTCAACATTTCCGAACTTGCTTCGGTTTATCACTTGCCACATACTTCAGTCGAGACGCCAAATATCGTCTGGGCCACCTCGAAGACCGCCGAGCCTCCAGCCAAGCTCCCTCTTATCACAGGGAATCAAGCGACGGATAACGAGATTTCTGCCTTCGGCTTGACTAATTTCCGTGGCATCAACCATCAATTCGGTATGTTGCGTCGCGACCGCTCCCGCCACGTCTACATCATCGGGCAAACTGGCGCTGGTAAATCTGGCCTACTCGAACTCTTTGCCCTCTCGGACACTTTCTGCAATCAAGGTTATTGTATTATTGACCCGCACGGCGACTTCGCCATCAATAACCTTCGCTTTGTGCCAAAATCTCGCATCAACGACGTCATTTATTTTAACCCAGCCGATCGTGATTTCCCAGTCGCTTTCAACCCGCTGGAGCTTTCCGACCCTAGCCGCAAGCCAAACGTCGCCTCCGAGGTTATCGGCGTGTTGAAGCGGATGTTTGGCGATTCTTGGGGTCCACGTTTGGAGCATATTCTCCGCTATACCCTGCTCGCTCTCCTAGACCGCCCAGAAGCCACTCTACTCGATATTTCTCGCTTATTAACAGATAAAGATTTTCGCAAGGAGACTCTTGATTACTGCCAAGACGTCACCGTGCTACAATTCTGGAAACACGAGTTCGGCCAGTGGAATGAAAAACAAGTCAACGAAGCTATCGCCCCAGTGCTAAATAAAGTCGGTGCATTCACGGCTAATCCGATTATTCGTAATATTATCGGTCAGCCAAAGTCCAGCTTCGACGTGCGCAAGATTATGGATGAAGGGAAAATCCTAGTCGTCAACCTCTCTAAGGGTCTGATTGGCGAAGATAATGCCGGTATTCTCGGCGCCTTCCTCGTGACAAAAGTCCAGCTCGCCGCCATGAGCCGTTCGGATATTCCAGATGTCAAAGACCGTCGCCCATTCTATCTCTACGTCGATGAGTTCCAGAACTTTGCTACCGATTCTTTCGCGGTTATTCTCTCCGAGGCTCGCAAATACGGTCTAAATCTCACTGTGGCCAACCAATATATTTCCCAGATGACCGATTCCGTACGTGATGCCGTCTTCGGCAACGTCGGTACTACTATTTCCTTCCGTGTTTCCGCTGATGATGCGCCAATCCTCGCTAAACAGTTTGAACCAACCTTCGAGGCTGCCGACCTCTTACAGATGAACAATCGCAACTTCGTAATTTCAATGATTATCGCCGGCGAGAAAGCTCCAGCCTTCTCTGCTACCACCTTGAGTATTCCGCAGACCCCAGATGATAACTTTGATGCCATTGTTGCTCGTTCGCGCGAAGTTTATTCTCGCCCTCGCTCCGTAGTTGAAGCCGAGATTCGCGAAACTATCGAGCAGAGTGAAAAATACAAGAAAGAACTCTCCGACTCTGGTCGCCTGACTGGCGAAGAGGGAACTATGCAGTATGGTGACCTTGCCACAGGCAATTATGGTGGCCAAGAACAGGGAAACAACGGCTATATCTCTATCAACCACGATTCCCCGCATCCCGCTTCCAATAAGCCTCAATTCGCCTTTGGTGGACAACTGGTCGAGAAGAAACCTTATCAGCCTACTCCACAGAGCGATTTTAAGAAGCTCAAAATCTCACCTAACACCGCCGAGAATAAAGAGGGGAGACCAGGCCTAAAGGATCTTGGTGCCCTAGTCGCCCAAGCTGCCGAGCAAAAACGCGCCGAAAACATCAAGTATAACGGCGGGGAACTACCAGCCGCCGAACGTCAAGCGATTGGCTCCGCCAGCGAAAATGCTACCAAAAATAGCTCCGAAAGCGCCCAGAAGCCTCGTAGTAGCCATTTTAACCGTAACCACAGTCGTAATCGCAATCGCCACAAGAATCGCTAGAAACGCCCTAAAATCGCCCTTCTGGGGCGATTTTTTAATGTTTTAACACTTCCCCACCCCTGTTCTACCCCTGTTATTCATGGCGCGAAATAGGGAATTACCGGCTTTTTTGACCTCTGTTGCTCCCCTGTTAATACTCTATTCAAGAATTATCCTCGATAATTCACGAGACTTAAATCTCCAACCAGCAATCCAAATAATAGGCTATACGAATAAGCGACTTTCAAACGTCGCACAAAAAACACTACAGAAAATTGTGCCAACCACGAGAATTACGAAAAACCAAAAGTAGAATCATGAGAAACGGAATCAACAGAGGCCAAACATCAAAAAACTAGCTCCAACCAGACGCATGGACAATCGTCTTTTTGGCACAATCCTAATGTCGCACAATGTATATTTTACGACGACACAATGAGAGTGCGAGAGATTCGATAAGTATCCAGTTAAAAGCTCGCTTTTACACTACTCCATCAGGCGACACTCTCCAGACGACGAGCGCCCGTCGGACGACACTCTCTCTATAAAATTTCTTCATAAGGGGAATCATCACCATAAAATCCTCCCGACCCCTGTTATTTTGCAGCTCAAAATAAAACTTCAAAGCCCCTCAGAAGCGCTTCTGAGTCCTTCTGAAATCGCTCCAGAACTACTGGTGACCCTCCACCCCTGTTAAATGCCTTGACGAGCTTTGAATCTTGTTGTGAAATGTTATATTTTAAAACATTTCACGCCGGATTTCAAGAGTTTTGTATTTCCCTACTTCCCTGCTTTTTTCGCGTTTTCTAGGGGAGATTCAGTCAAAACCGTAGTTTTATCCCCCTCCAAAAAACCTGCCCTCTTCCCTAAACCGAACAAAAACCGAACTGGATTTTTCTATTCTAGTTCCTCGCATTATCGTCTGGCTAGTATCGCAAATCCGTCGTAATAGCGTTGAAGCTTTACTGGATCCGTATGAAAACTGTTATCATTGAAGAAATAATCACAGAACTCTTCGCGAGCACGACAAACCTCTTTTAGCCTAGCGCCACGGCTACACGCAATAGTCAAATCAAAAAGCTCCAGAGCACGAGCGATAGCGCCTTGCAGTCGTTTCTCCTTACCTAGACTTTGTGCTTTTAGTGAGCGAGAGACTTCCGAGCCAATATTCCCCATTTGGTCGCAAAAAGACATTTCAGCCCATCTACCACCAGCCAAACTTTGATGTTGGTAAACTATCTCACCCATTTATTAACCACATCTAAGATTTTATTTTGGGTCTTCTCATCTTCCACATTTCGTGAATGGTTGCCTTGCGCTGGACGTATGTTTATCATGGAATCAAACTCCACCAAATCTTCACCGTCATCAAAATAAAGGTTTATACCCCAAAGGTCGTATTGGTCAGAACCATTGTCTAGCAACATCTGCTCCAAATCAGCATGAAGCTCAGCATCAATCGCCAAAAGTCCTTTTTTAATATCTACTACACCTTTTACAAAATTATCCGGAAATACAAAATCAGCTTTCTTCAGTTCAATCTTTTGTATCGGCTCGTCTAATACTCTCATGTAATATATTATACCTCTTGCCCTTCCAAAAAACAATCTTCAGATGAGCAGGAAAAAAACGGCAGAATGCCGTTTAGATGGCGGAAGGGACAGGATTCGAACCTGCGAGGCTATTAACCTGACGGTTTTCAAGACCGTTGCCTTAAACCACTCGGCCACCCTTCCACCTGTAATTTTACCACAAATTACAGATTACAGCAACCCCTTATCTCACGTCAACCTACGCCAGCTCTACGCCATCCAGCTGCTTTGCTAGCTTCTCGTCAAGAGTCCAAAGTGGGGCGCGTTCCATATCGCTCATCTTGATAGCTAGATAGCAATCGACAAAAGAAAGCTTCGGATGTGCTAAAAACTCTTCAAAAACTTTATCAATAATCCTAGCATCGTAATCTACCCTTGAAAGGCTTAAAAATTTCAAGAGTTTTTCCTGAATATTCGCCCGCGAAAAATGCAAGCTACTACTCAGTACAAATACCGCTTCTATTATTGCCTGATCTGGTACGTAATAATAGTGTCTCGGCTGTGTCAAAAGCTCATAGGCTCTTTGATACAAATGAGCGTCATCTTTCAAAACCATCCGCAATATAATATTTGTGTCTATAGACTGTTGCTTAAACATTATACTTCTCCTTAAAATATTTATCCGCACCCCCACCTTTAGTCCATTCTTCCCTGGCCTCTCTCGCTGTCATGCCAGAAAAATGCCGAATTCTCGTTCTCTCTTCGGAAGTATAAGAACCGTGTATTTCGGCTAAAATTTCATCATCAGTCTTAGCTCGACGCACAACGACTTTGCCATTTTCTTCAGACACTAACGCCCGACTAATAATCCCATACTTCTCTCGTAAAACCTTTGGTAAAGTCATCTGTCCAGTGTTCGTTACTGCGACATTGTAAGTCATATTCTTCCCTTCCTTGCCCACCATATTGTTAATCCTTAATTATTAATAAGTATCTAACATTAATATATCATAGTTAATAATAAAAATCAACTAATATTCCTCTTGTTTTATTTTCGTCGCCATGTTACAATGAGAGTATGTATAAACTCACAGATCAAGAACGTCAGAGTCTTCTCGAAGGCCTTAAAGAGTATAAGGCAGGTGTCCCTGGCTATACCGTTGATAAAGTTGATGCTGAGCTAAAAGACATTATAAGGGTGGCAAAATTAAAGCAGCTACAGAAAACAAGGGGTGGAATCCATGCCGAAAAAGTTTGCCGTCCATATCTTACCACGAGCTAATCAGAATTTGAAGGATATAATTTATTACATTGCCATCAATCGGGAAAACATTTTTAATGCAGAGAGAGTGCAATCTGCTATCATGAAAAGAATTATGAATCTCACTATATTCCCGGAAGGAAACCCACTAGTACCAGAAGAGCCGTTTTTATCCAATTCAGTTCGTATGGTACACGTTAAACATTATACCATATATTACATAGTGGACACCAAAAGTGCTACCGTCTATATAATCGGCATTTCACATGCCCGTAGGAGTAGAGATTTCCTATTAAAAGACGCTAATTAGCTTCTCCCCATTCCCCGCTTTCCGTGTTATAATAGCCTTAGACCCAAGGGTGGGTCAGACGCCAGGTATGGCCTCACGAAAGACGACAAAAAGTCCGATGCCACATTTCTGAGGTCATCCAATATTTAAACAGTTAAAGGGGAAAGCCGGACACTTCTTACGCTCAAAAGCACTAGCCTGCACGGCCAAGCCAGCAAACGTCTGGTAAAAGCCTGCGCGGTTAGTCTGAGCCTGAGACAAAGACTAAAGCTCCATGGAGTAATATGCGTCGTTTAAATGTGCGCCGTGCGCGTTTGCGCTGCGATTTCCCTTTCGCTCTTATCGTCCGTCTATTCTTGCGGTCTCGTTTTTCTACTGGCGTAGGAGTTCTCTCCGCTGTTTTCCGTCGCGGGTTCTGCCGTCTCTCGGTCGTGCTGCCTTGTTCGTATCGCCGTTGTCGCTGCCGTTTACTGGCAACGTCAATTACACTAATGGTAATATCAACAATGTCGGCAGCAACGGCAACTGGTGGTCATCTACGGCGAACTCTGCTGCGAACGCTCGGAACCTGAACTTCAACTCCGGCAACTTCAACCCGCAGAATAACAACAATAAGGGCAACGGATTCGCAGTACGCTGCGTCGCCCAGTAGGGCGTTGCCCCTAGATTTCCCCTTTAAGCTGCAAAAACCGCAACCTGCAAACCTCGACAGCTACAAACTCCCAGCAAACACAAAACCCAAACGACCATCCGCGTCTTACAAGCTCAGCTCCTCATACTCCCAGCCGACCTTTTCAAAAATCCGTGCAATCTCTTTGTCGGCCTTCATCCGCGTCATTAGCCCCGTATAGCTCGTGATTGCCTCAAAATTCGGGCGCAAACCATTCGCCGTATTATAAACCGCGCGGTGAAAATTATGTTTCACCCGCGACCCCGGCTGGACGTGCTGAAGATAAACTTTCGCACCGAGGAACTCCACGCCGTGCTCCACCGGCTGTGCGTAGCATTTCTTCGGGTGCAACTTTAGTCCCAGTGACCCCAGATACAGCTCAATCCGTTTGCGGTCTTTAGCCAACCTCGCCTTCTCTGTATTCGGGATAACAATATAAAAATCATCTACATATCGCCCGTAGTACTTATACCCCAATTCGATTTTGACAAACCGATCTAGCTGGTCTAGATAGATATTAGATAGTAGTTGTGAGGTCAAGTTACCAATCACGATTCCCGTCTCTGGCGGTTGGAAGAACAGACTCTTCGTCTTTGGCAGGTTTCGCCAGTCGTGCTTCGTCCCGCGGATAGTCACGCCCTCAGTCGGGTGATCAAAAATCACCTCGTGCCAGAGATACTTCGCTAGCTGGTAGATTTTTGGCGCTTCCTTGAACTGTTGCTTCAGTCCCCAGTCCACTCGCTCGTATAGTAGTCTCCGGTTCAGGCTCATGAAATACCCCGAAAGGTCAAATTTATAAATCGTCGAAGGGACTTTACCCATCTTGGAACATTTAATCATGTCTTTGCGCATGGTCCGCCAGCCCAGCTCAGTTCCCTTCCCCACACGACAAGAAAACGAATTGCCGATAAACCTCCGGTCCCACCAGTTATAACTCAAATCATAGAGTAGATGATGCACCACGCGGTCTTTGAAGGTCGCCGCAAAAATCTCTCGTATCACTGGGTCGCGTACGATAAAAGCGATTCCCCGCCCCGGTTTATACGTCCGCGTAATAATCGCCTCGGTTAGACGATCGATATTGTCAAACAAGTTCACCTCAAAGCGGATTTCATCTTCCGTTCCCCGCTTCCCTATCCTCGCTTCGAGATAAGCCTGAAACAGCGCCTTACGCAAGACTGGACGTGTAACCGTATCACTCTTAAACACGCACTGGCTACAAAACTCTTCATTCTTCGGACTGGACTGTCTCGATATAGCCATAAGAATCATCTACCTTGTTTAGTTTATATTCTTCTGAGAGATCAATATTCATCACGCGGGGAAAGTTTTTCGCGTCTTTGATGGCCTGCACATATTTGCTATCTTCTGCCAATAGAGCTTTGCGCTCGGCCAGGGCGTCTTTCTGGACTTTTAGCGAAAGTAGGGTCAAGCTCTGGCAAAGTCCGTAGCTAATCAGCCTTGAGTCCATCAGAATCCGCAAGATTTCTTGAATCTCCGCGGCACGCGATAGCGTTTTGTCGAGGACTTTCATAAACCCTTCCTTGCCGCCATAGTAGCCATTACAGGCGATATTAATATCCCGCGGGATGTTGATTGACAGCAGAGCCACTTGCCGACCATAGATTTCTCGCACTTCCCTAGGGAATCTCGACACCATCTTTGCCACTTCTTGTGCCAAACCGTGTGCATCAGGATAGAGCTCACGCGGAATGTAGGCTGGGAGTACCAGCTCGTTCAAATCCTCCGCCTTGCGCCGTCTAGCCTTGAAATACGTCTCAAACTTCGCCCGCGTCATCTCCTCCAGCTCAAAGACATAGAACCGCTCGCGCTCTTCACTGTCCAGCTTTGGCTTGACGATTTTGTTCCCGTCGAAGCAAGCCTCCAGGCTCTCTGGTATCTTTGCCCCGACTTTTCGCATGATATCCGCAAACGCAATCAAATCCCCCACGCCCACAACCCCCTCGTCGGATTTGTAGTAGCTGTCGCTGTCTGGGCGCATAGCAAACCGCACTTCCTTCAGGTGTGGCATGATGCGGTATTCATAGATTAGGAGTGAGTTGAAGGCTATTTTATACCACGGGCAACCAGAGTCAAACAGAATGATTTTGGTGAAGTTGTTTTTCTCCATCTGTTTGGCGATTCCCTTCGTCTCACGGAGATAAGCCCGAAACGCCCCTTTTTCTTTAGCCGACGCACTGTCTTTTACCCGCGGCCTCGCGAGTTGTCGCTCGGCCGCAACTCTTTTTTCTTTCTCCGCTTTGTCACGAGCAAGGCTCTCCAAGAGTGGAGAGCCTGCAAATTCGGGAGAGATTGAGGAGTTCGAACGGGCTAGACCTGCGGTCTTTTGCCCGCCCGTTCGAACAGTCTGAGTTTTGTTTTCGCCTTTTGTCTTTCTCGTTACCATACGTTTTTCTTTCGTTTTGCCTGCCTCGCAAGGGGGAAAGCTAGGGGCAACGCCCTACTGGGCGACGCAGCGTACTGCGAATCCGTTGCCCTTAGCGTTGTTACCCTGCGAGTAGAAGTAGCCGGAGCCGAAGTGCAGGTACCGAGCGTTCGCAGCAGAGCCCGCCGTAGATGACCACCAGTAGCCGAGGCAGCCGACAGAGTTGATACTACCATTAGTGTAATTGACGTAGCCAGTAAACGGCAGCGACAACGGGCTTCTGCGCATGGCATTAGTCATAGCGTAAGTATGGTAATCTTTGTAAGTTGCATTTGCGGCGGCAATCGTCGAGACGCGGCGGTCACCAGTGTTGAGATCGGAACCACCATAGA
>JAFVBG010000006.1 GCA_017480095.1 Candidatus Saccharimonadota bacterium | reverse complement strand
TGGCGAAGGCCCAATACCATACACATTTTGTCAATGGTGCCCGCGTCTGGACTTGAACCAGCACGCCTTGCGGAATATGCTCCTAAGGCATACGTGTATACCAATTTCACCACACGGGCATATGATTATTATAGCACAAATCGGTCTCAGCTACAAGTAGCAACAGGGGAACAAAAAATCCCCTTTAGGCTAGAGGGGATTTACAAGATTTGAGTCGAGGAGCTTACTAGACTAATCTAGGCGCGAACTTTCTTAGATGTAACATAAGCTACGCTAGTGCCAGCAACTAATGCAAAAGGCAAAATGTCCTCTGGGCCAGTCTCTGGTACTGAGGAAACCGTCACGGCTGGCGGAGTGGTGACTACTGCGTTCTCGGTGGTTGAAGGGGTGGTAGATGGTGTGGTAGTTGAAGTTGGTGTATCAGATGGATTGGCAACCGGGCTAGGCATAGCTGAGCTATCCGAAGAGGCAGAAACACTCGAAGTGGTAGTTTTATCCTCATCAACTGAGACGGCTGGCTTCTTGCTAAAATTACCAATCACAAAAGTAATCGCCCAGACCGCAATGCCGAGAATCACTAGTCCGACTAAGACGGTCACGATAATGAAGCGCAAGTTTTGGGTCTTGCTATTCCCATAATTTTGATTCATATTGAACTCCAATGACTCTTTATGCAACTATTATACCACGGCTTGCATTTTTTTGCAAGGTGTGATACAATATTTTTCAAGAGTTTCAGACTGTTTCTGATTGCTGTAAAAGGACAGTCAATATAATATATTATAATAGAGGAAATTGAAGTGCCAACTATCAATCAGTTGATTCGTAAGCCTCGCAAAAAGGCTGCGAAAAAATCTAGTGCACCAGCGCTCGGTTCGATTGTCAATACCCTTAAGACTCGGTATTATGATCAGCCATCTCCATTGAAGCGTGGTGTTTGTATCAAAGTTACTACTAAGACTCCAAAGAAGCCAAACTCCGCTCTCCGTAAAGTCGCTCGTGTCCGCCTGACTAATGGTCAGGAAGTCTGGGCCTACATCGGTGGCGAAGGTCACAACCTCCAGGAGCACGCTGTTGTGCTCGTTCGTGGTGGTCGTGTACCAGATCTTCCAGGTGTACGTTATCACATCGTCCGTGGCACGCTCGATCTTCAGGGTGTCCAGGGTCGTAAGCAGGGCCGTTCTAAATACGGTGCTAAGAAGGAGGATAAGTAATGCCACGTAAAGTTACCGCTTCTCTTCAGCGCAAAGCGATGCCAGATCGCAAATATCAGTCGATTTTGGTTCAGCGTTTGATTAATAAATCCATGCTTGATGGTAAAAAACAGGCCGCCGAGCGCGCGGTCTATGCTGCCCTCGAAGGTGCTGCAAAGAAACTCAAGAGTGAGAACCCAGTTGAGGTCTTTGAAAAGGCTCTTGCCAACATCTCCCCAGATTTCGAGGTGAAATCTCGCCGTGTTGGTGGTGCTAACTACCAGATTCCATTCCCAATTTCTGGTCACCGTCAGCAGCACTTTGCCTTCTCTTGGCTCGTCCAGGCTGCTCGTGCTCGCTCTGGTATGCCTTATGCCAAGCGTCTTGAGGCTGAAATCATTGATGCTTACAACGAAACTGGTGCTGCCTTCAAGAAGAAGGAAGACTGTCATCGTATGGCAGAAGCCAACCGCGCCTTCGCCCATTTCGCAAGGGCCTAAAATCACCTATCTCACCATTTTTCCGCTCTCGCTGGTCGAATAGACCCGCTTCGAGCGGAGAAAATGGTAATCTAGGCGATTTTGACCTCCTTATAGGCCGAGAAAATACCAATCTGAACTGTTTTAGCCTGCGCTTCTACGCGGAAGCCAACCCCATCAGGGGTTGGCTTTTTGGTTCAGATATGTTATAATGGGCGGTATGAAAACGAGTCTTAAGAAATTATCAGATACCAAAGTCCAAATCACTGTAACCCTCGATGCCGAAGACCTGAAAGCGGCTCGTCCACTCGCGATTGAGCGCTTATCCGCCGATTTAGCATTGCCTGGTTTCCGCAAAGGGAAAGTCCCAGCTGCTTTGGCTGAACAACATCTTCGTGCTAACGATATTGCCCAGATGGCGCTTGATATTGCCGTGCGCACTAGCGTGCCAAAAGCTTTCAACGACGAGAAGCAAACCGCTATCATGATTCCGCAGGTCGAAGTGACGAAATTTGTTGCGAATGAGTCTGCTGAATATACTGCTACGGCTGACATTTTGCCAGATATCAAACTTGGTGATTATAAGAAGCTAAATATTAAAAAAGAGACCGTCAAGGTCACCGAAAAAGATATTAAAGAGATTCTTGAGAATATCGCCAACGCTTATGCTGAGAAGCAGGTAGTCAAGCGTGCCGCGAAGCTCGATGATGAAGTTGTGATTGACTTTACCGGTAAAAAAGATGGCGAAGCCTTTAAGGGTGGCTCAGCGAAAGATTATCATCTCCAGCTTGGCTCAAAATCATTTATCCCTGGTTTTGAAGACGGCATCGTCGGCCATGAAGTCGGTGATAAGTTCGACCTTGATTTGACTTTCCCGAAAGATTATCATGCAAAAGAGCTTGCTGGGCAGAAAGTAGTCTTTGAGGTGCTTTTGAAGCAGGTCAACGAGCGTAAATTGCCAGAGTATAATGACGATTTTGCTAAGAAATGCGGTCCGTTCAAGACTATGGAGGAACTCAAAGCCGACATCAAGAAAAACCTTGAAGCCCAGAACGAACACAAGGCTGAAGAACAATATAAAGATGCACTTGTCGATGAACTGATTAAGAAGTCTAAGATTCCAGCTCCAGAAGTTTTGATTAAGGATCAGATTCGTTTCATCCATGACGACATCGAACGTAATGCTGGTGCGCAGGGTATGAAATTTGAAGATTTCCTGAAGAGCAACGGCCAGACCGAGGAAGAATGGGAAAAAGAAGCCGAAAAAGTCGCCACTAAGCGTGTCCAGGCTTCACTCGCACTTCAGATTATCGCACGTGATGAGAAGATTGAAGTCGAAGAAGATTTAGTCAATGCTAAGATTGCCGAGCTGAAGGATGTCTATAGCAAGTCAAAAGAGGCGCTTGAGAATTTGAAAAAGCCAGAAGTCCGTCAAGACATCAAGAACCGCATGACAATTGAAAAAACTCTTGACTTCTTAGTAAAAGAAAATAACAAGTAGTCCCATAAGGATAAAATAGCCTAATCTCAAAGATGGTGGACCCACTATGTTAAAATTACAACACCAGTTCGGTGTTGTAATTTTAACGTGAGGTCCAGCCTATTGTAAAATTTCTAGCCACTGGCTAGAAATTTTCCATTCTATTCTTTGAGATTAGGCTATTTTATCCTTGTAAAACCATTTACTTTTTACTATAATTAAGAAAAAGGAGTTTTATGGACGCAATTACTGCGAGTTTAGGAATTATTTTTGTAATTTTGGTATTTATAATTTTACCGGGAATCAGAATCGTCAACCAATACGAGCGCGGCATTGTCTTGCGTCTCGGTAAATATTCTCGTACTCTTAGTCCAGGCATGCGCGTAATTATCCCATATATTGATAAAATGGTAAAGGTAGATGTCCGTACCACTCCAATGGACATTCCAAAGCAAGAGGTGATTACTAAAGATAATGTCACTGTCAATGTGGATGCAATCGTCTATTTCAAGGTCTTGAACGCCGAAAAGGCTGTACTGGAAACTACAAATTACACTTATGCCACCAGTACTTTTGCACAGACCGCCTTGCGTGATGTCACTGGTAATTTCGATCTTGATGAAATCTTGAGCAAACGTGATGAAATTTCGATGAAGATTCGCGAAATCGTCGATGCTCAGACGGATAAATGGGGAATCGACATCGAGAATGTTAAGCTGCAAAATATTGAGCTTCCAGCCGATATGAAACGCGCCATGGCGAAACAAGCCGAGGCCGAGCGTGAACGTCGTGCCGCCATTATCTCTGCCGAAGGTGAAAAATCTGCCGCCAATGCCGTGGCCGAAGCTGCGAACTTGCTCGCTCGCACTCCAGGTGGTCTAAATATCCGTACCTTGCAGACACTGGAAAAGATTTCTTCTGATCCATCTCAGAAGACAGTTATTATGCTTCCGACTGATATTATTAATAAGCTTGGTCGCTAATTTTGCATTAACTCTAGAAAACAAAGTCCTCGACAGGATAACCTGCCGAGGGTAGGATCATTTTTTCTTTTTGGGAATGGTTAACTAGATTAATATTATGCGTTTGGCACCGCTGTCACGACGACAGTATTGGAGTAGGTGCCAGATGGGATAGACTTGTCGGCCTTGACGCCAATCGTTAGTGTACAATCTTCGCGTGCATCTGGGTCAAACATATTGGCAGAGTCGGCTTCGCAAATCTTGACCGAGCTGGCAGAAACTGCTGCACGCTGAGCGGCAAAGCATTCAGCCACTTCATCGTCATCTAGACCAGTACAAGCATTGGTGAGAGAGCTGTCGTAAGGAATAGCACTGATTTTGCTATCGTGGATGTAGCCCCAGGTATTGTTTTTGGTTGTGTCGGACTCGTAAGTTGTGAGGTTGATATCGCCAGAAACGGCCGCAATCTTCTTCGTAATAGCAGAATTGGAATGCGTTAAGCCTGTCTCGGAAGTCTTGGTTGAAAGATAGACCTTGTAGCCACTGGCATTATTGGAATCGACGAGGACATCACCCGTAGATTGGGCTACGGTGCCATTGTCGGTCGGGGTGATTTCAATGTTAAAATCATCTACGGCCACTGAAAGTACTGGTAAGAGATTGAGCTGAACCTGTGTCTCAGCCGAAGAACCCGTACCACCTTCAGCGCTCGCTTGAGGGGCAGGTGAAATTAACGCGCTACCTGCAACAGCGCCGGCAACCGTACCAAGAGCCAGTACGCCTGCCAAAAAATGTGTTTTACGCTTTTGAATACGCATTTTAATGATCCTTTTTATTTTTGGTTTTTGTTTATATAATGACCTTTATGACCCCATTTTACCACGTTCAAACCGGTTATGTCAAGAGCTTTTTATCATAAAATTACATTTTGCAAGAAAAAAGCCGCAAACGCGGGCTTATCTCTATATTATACCACACTTTATCTAAAAAGTCAAGGTATGGTGGTCACGACTGGACTTGAACCAGTGACACGCGGCTCTTCAGGCCGCTGCTCTACCAACTGAGCTACATGACCAGATGTCTATTATTATATCACAAAGTGTGCTATAATTGCAAGTATGAAAGCTATTAATACATCCCCAATTTCTGGCATGCAAGAGCTTTTGCCTGCGCGCCAAGCCATTTTTGATCAAATGAAAAACGAGATTGCACGGGTGTATCATCTCCACGGCTTTGAATCTATCGAAACTCCAGTGATTGACCGCACGGACATTTTGCTAGCAAAAGCTGGCGGAGATACTGAGAAGCAAATCTACAAGGTCGTCAAAACTAAGGAAGCTTCGGAAGGTTCAGACCAAGCCCTTCGTTTTGACCACACTGTTCCTCTGGCTCGCTATGTTGTGGAGCATGAGTCTCAGCTGGCTTTTCCATTCCGCGCTACCCAGATTGGCCGCAACTTTCGTGGTGAGCGGGCGCAAAAAGGGCGCTTCCGCGAGTTTTATCAGTGTGATATGGACGTTATCGGTCGTAATGATTTGCCTCTGAGTTATGATGCAGAAGTGATTTTGACTTTTCTCGACGCTGCTAAGGCGATTTTGAGCCAGAAGATTCTGATTCGCGTTAGCAACCGTAAGCTTTTAACTGGTCTAGTTTCTGGTCTAGGCATTAAAGAAAAGTTGCCAGGCATCTCTAGTATTATTGACCATGCCGAGAAAGTTACGCCAGAAAAAACTTCTGCCGCCCTGATAGAAGAGGGTCTTTCTGAAGCAGAAAAAGCCAAGATTGAAACTTTTATGCATATTTCTGGCACGAGAGAAGAAGCCATCGCCAGGCTAAAGAGTCTAGAAATCTCCGACCCGATTTTTGAAGAAGGTATCCGCGAACTGGATGAAGTTTTGCGCCTGGCGGAGGCTGGTATTTTAGAAAATGATGATCCGCGCGATGACGAAGCAATTATCGCCGACATGATGATTATTCGCGGCCTAGATTATTATACTGGTACAGTTTTTGAGACGATTTTGCCAGATTATAAAGAGATTGGTTCCATTGGCGGTGGCGGTCGCTACGAGAACTTGACGGGTTATTTCACTGAGCAGAAGTTCCCAGGTGTAGGCGGCTCGATTGGTTTGACGCGCTTGTTCTATATTCTTTCTGAATACAACCTCTTAAAAGACGAAGATTTTCGCCCGATTAGCTACGCTATCATCCCGATTACGGCCGGTGAACAACCCGCCGCCCTGCAACTCGCCGCGAAACTGCGTAAAGCTGGCTACCTGACCGACATCATCTTGACAGATAAACGCCTCGGCGACCGCATGACTCACGCGGCCAAGATTGCCACCTCGGCAGTCGTGCTTGGTGAGAGCGAAGTGGCCACGGGTGATTACATGGCGAAGAATTTGCAGACGGGAGAGATTACGCCGCTAAAGTTCTAGGATATGGCACGCAACCATCTACTATCTCAACACTTCTTGCGTAGCCCTCGACTGGCGCTGATGTTGATTGGTCATTCTAATATCAAGAAGCGTGATATGGTGGTTGATATTGGTGCTGGCTCTGGGGTGATCACCTCGGCGCTGGCCAAGCGCTGTCGCACCGTAATTGCGGTTGAACCAGATACGCAGACTGCCACTAAGTTACGTAAAAATCTTCAAAAACAGGGAATTATGGTGCGGGATTATGCTGATTTAAACCCTACTGAGCCTATAAATCAGTCGGGAGATCCAAAAGCTGCAAAAACTGTAAAAACTGTAAAAACTGCGAAGTCTAATACGATTCAGTCTAAAAGCCCGCGCCTCGCTACGGTCTATCTTGCCGAGAAAGATTTTCTGCAGCTAGATTTGCCGGAGTGTCATTATAAAGTTTTTGCCAATCCGCCGTTCCACCTTAGCTCGGCCATTGTGCATAAGCTAATTGAAGCGAAGAACCCACCCGATAGTTTTTATCTCATTTTGCAAAAGCAATTTGCACTGAAGTTGTTATTGACAGATAGGCACTATACATCGCAACTCGGTCAGCAGTTAATTCGTCAGTATCAGACTAAAATCAAGTATCCTCTGAAGCCAACTGATTTTACTCCGCCTCCAGCGGTACCGACGGTGCTTTTTGAAGCGAAGCAAATCCCAATGGTTTAGATTCCAGCCGTCAAGAAAGTTTTGGCTTCTTCCCAGCCCCAGGTGTTGTCAAAACCGCTCTGTTTGAACTTGCCCTCGACGAAATACGGCATTCCCTGAGCGCCACTACGCAAAGTCTTCTCGCGGCGTTCCGCCAGAGTCCTCGTGGTCTCCTCGCTGTCCATACAGGTAGAGAACTCGTCTTTATCTAGTCCGACTTTTTCACCGATGTTTACCCAGTAATCACGCGTCATCCCCTCGATTTTCGGGGCGGTTTTTGAAGTGCCGATACCTTTAGAATGGTAATCATCCCAGAGGGCTTTCAGGCCAGCATGATAATAATCCCAAAACTTATCTTTTTCCGTGGCGCAAACCGTGGCTTCGGCACTCCATTTTGACATCTCTGGTTTACTTTCACCATAATGATAGAGAAAATCCATCAAGCGAATCTCGACCATAATATCATTTTCGGCAATCAACTGCTGAAATTCCTCTTCATTTTCCATTACAGCTCGTGAAAAGACATCACAATAAGGGCAAGCGAGGTCAGTGTACATGATAAAATGATTCTTGGCTTCATGGTTGCCGATCGTGGTACGCAAATCCCAGGCTTTCTCACCAGCGGTCGAACCACCCGAAACATTGAATATTACTAGTGCGATTAAGAATCCTCCAACCGCAATTAGCGCTACTGTTCGAATAATTTTACCGATGTTTTCCATTTTGCTCCTCTCTAATCTATTATCTTCTCATCTTGCGTCCGACTTGTCGGTGAGTTTTTCTTTAATCTTTGCCCGCCGATGTTTGGGCAAACTTTCAGAATCCCAGCGTAAGCGTCAATCCCAGCGCTGCGTAAGCTAAAAATCGCCACGATAATCGCTAAAAGGGTAATAATCCAGGAAACCGTGCCAGCAATAGCATAGCCACCAGTCGAGAAAAGCATGCCCAGAACAGGGGTGATGAGTGCCGTGCCACAGGTCGGACAGCCGCTACCGAGAATCGCCAGACCAGCAATCAGTCCGGAGTTCTGCCAGCCAGTCTTTGCCCGTTCGGCTTCGTCTGCCGTGATGATCTTATCGTCTCTATTATGCTTCATCACGATGATAATAGTGGCAATCAACAGAGATTGCAATAGTAAAATCCCAAATGTGAGTATAAAATCGGAAAAATTGCGCCCAATGCCGAAGACTGCAAGTAAGGATTTCCAGAGTGTCCGGAAGAATCCCTCAATGCCACCAATAAATAACAGATTGACGCCGGCCGTGCCGCTATTTAGCAGATTTAGTACGACTCCAAAAATCAAAAAAGTTAGAACGAAAGCCACCCAAAATCTCTTCTCGCGCATCGCTAGAGAAATACCACGGAAGGCTAACTTCCACTTTTTCAGCTCCTTTTTATGAAACTTTTTTACCTCGCTCATCACTATATAATATAGCAGAAAACCCACAAGAAATCCAGACTTGCACGCAAGCCCTATATTCTAATTATAGCACAAACAGTATAAAAAGTCAAGGGGAGAGTGTTCGGTTTTTGACCATCTACCTCTGTAAAATTATGCAAAGATTAGCATAAGAAAAACCAACAAAGTTGCAGAAAATCAAGCTTGACAAAACGCTTCTGGCTATGATAGAATAAAGCTAGGAATTCGGGCGAAGTTGAGAGCCGCCAGAGTTCCGGGAAAACTCGAAAAAGGGAAACAAAAAAGACCCTTGCGTTCGTGAGGGTTTTTTGGTTCCAAGGTGCGCCCAAGAAAGGCGCGTTTTTAAGCCAAGGATGCTGTATCTAATCCTACTTTCCGCAACGCCCCCGATCTTTGATCGGGGGATTTTCCTTGACAAAAAATACAGTAATATTATAATGAAAGTAAGGAGTCTCAATGAAAACAAAAAGCACAAAGAGAAAAAACGAATATCGAAAATTTGGAATCGTGATTATTGCCATGGCGGCAATAATACTAGTCTTAATTAGCGCCTTGATTGGTGTGATTTTATATAAAAGCAGCAAGATGAAAACCCCAGAAGAGGAAGCCTATCTCAGCTTATACCCGCATCTGATGCATGACTACGCCCACGATTGCGTACAGCTTAATGATTATGGTCTTGAAATTGACGAACGTGGTCTCCCAGTTAATGATGAGAATGGATACCCGCTCACGAATAGAAACGAGTGGCAGTGCCGGATGACAGAATATGGAATTAATGAAGATGGAGAGCCATATGTAGATTACGAAGCTTGGAATTTGGATGTCAAAACAACAGAATTTATCAGTGATAGGGAAGAATATAGAATCACGTTCAAGTGCGATGGGAGCGAATATTGCCCACGTAAAAATACCAAGAAATAAATCCTCTTGCCAAAACCCTATAAGTTTGATATAATTATCATATAACGTGCGAATGTAGCTCAGTTGTTTAGAGCGCTTCCTTGCCAAGGAAGAGGTCGAGAGTTAGAGTCTCTTCATTCGCACCATTTTTTATGTACCGAAAAAACGTGCGAATATAGCTCGGTTATCTGCTTTTATTGCATTTTAGCAATCGCAACCACTTGACATTGTTTGAAATATAAATATAATTAATATCTGTATAGAAGTAAAAATATACAAAAATAAATAAAAATAAATCAGATTTGAAATAGTCTCCACACTTTTTCAATCAAAGGAAAAAATGAAAAACTCCACTAATCTTTTAGTGGCAGCGGGGTCAGTCGTAACTATTGGGCTGGCGGCTTTGCCACTGTATAATATTTCTGCAACAACGGGACGAGTCTCGGTGTCTGGTAATACAGAGATTTATGTCCAGGTTTTGCCAGCGATTTCCATGACAATCGAAGGAACGCATGATAACCATGCGGGTTGTGGCAAGGTAAGTCGGTATATGGATGCATTAGGAAACAGCTCAGGTGTAGTTGATACCTATGATGAAATATCAAACAACAACACTTCCTGCTCAAAAATCACTATGTTACCAAATTCGTTTGATACATCTAGCTCAAGAGTGAACGTTTATACAAATAATACGGCCGGATACAAACTGAGCGTTTCGGCGGCGGAATCAACGGATTTGACGCATGTGGAAGATAGAAACTATACTATTCCAACTGGGTCGTTAACCAGTGAGGCTGGTGGTCAGGGAAAATGGGCATACAAGACAGACGGCGGAATTGTGAACGATTGGTCGGAAATGCATGCAAACCCAACGGTGATTCGCACTCGCGGGACAAAAACTTCTGGTGGTGAAGAAACGAATATCACCTATGGTGTTTCGACTGCTCCAGACCAGGCGAGCGGAACCTACACGACGACATTAGTTTACACAGCAACGACGTTGGATGATGGAACAGTCAATAATCCCTTTGAGAGTTGCGGGACGACAGCAGGGGATACCTGTGAAGTCGCGGGCGTGATGTATAAACGACAAGTGGATGGCCAGTTGTGGTCAACAACTGCAGTGGCGGGAACATCGAGCAACGAAGAAGATTTAGTTTGCCCTGAAAATACGCACTTGCCAACAGGGGCAGATTTCTATGATATATTGATGGCCTATGGTGCCACGACAACCACGGAAAATACTTGGCCATATGGACTCAAGTTGGAAGATAGTGCAAAAATTAGCCAGATGAAGAGTGATATGGGCTTTACAGGCGGATTTATGGATATGTATGCCACATCAACGGTGGCAAGCACTGGGCATAACTGGGCGCTAGCATTCTTTGGCAATAGCTATGCCGGTTTTGACGATGCAGGTGGGACAGGAGCCGTACCACTAAAAGGCGTCTGTGTGGCGAATGAGTAGGTAAAAGAAATACCATTCTGGTTTTGGGCGAGTAATCTCTGAAAAAATCCTTAAAGTATGGTATAATATAGAGGAGGATTTTTCCTCACTCGCCCCGGTAACCATACGGTTTCCGAGGCTCGTTCGGAAAAAATGTTTTCAAAAGCAAGCTTTTGAAACGCTTTTTCCTCACTCGCCCCGGTAGGCTTCGCCTTCCAGAGCTCGTTCGTCGAAGATGTTTTTGAAAGTAAACTTTCAAAAACGCCTTCTCCTCACTCGCCCCGGTCGTTCAACGGATAGGACATATCCCCTCTAAGGATACAATGCTGGTTCGATTCCAACCCGGGGTACCATAAACATAATTATAGGGTCATGAAAATGGAATCAGAAAATCAAGTTGATAACACAAATGAAAATACGCAGCCAGTAGAGTTGCCAAATCCAGACACTCCGGCAGAAGAGCCTAACCTGGAATTGCCAAACCTAGATCTCCCAGAGACGGCAGAGCCAGCAATCACCCTTCCAGCTAAAAAGAATAAAAAGCCTCTTGTCATCGCTCTGATCTGTTTCCTTGTCCTAGCGATTGGCGGAAGCGTAGCGGTGGTTATCCTGCTACAAAATCAGAACAACACCCAAGTTGCTGATTCTGTCGAACCAACTCCTGAGCCAGAAGTGAAAGAGTCGGAGTTGCGTCTAGTGGGGAATGGTCTGAGTGATTTTGATATTGCCTTCCTCAATCTTGAGAAAGATGAGAAAAATAAAATCTACAGTCCACTTTCTATCAAATATGCACTTTCCATGTTGGCAGATGGCACTAGTGGCACTTCCAAGGCGCAGATTACTAATCTGCTAGGAGATTACAAAGCCAAAAGTTATCTAAACAGTGCCAATCGTTCGCTCGCTAATGCTTTCTTTGTTAAAAACGATATCAAGGCACGCCTGATTCCAGATTATATCACCACTCTCAAGAAGGGCTATGGTGCTGAGGTTATTTTTGACCCGTTCACCTCTGCTTTGAGCGCGAATAATTGGATTGAAAAGCAAACTTTGGGGCAGATTAAGAATCTCTTGTCGGATGATCAGGTGGTTGGCGATACCTACTTCCTTCTAATCAACGCCCTGGCGATTGATATGGACTGGAACTACAAACTCCAGTTTAGCTATCTTGAAAAAGATAGTAAAGTCCCAAATAAGTCATACGAAGTCAGATATGAGCACGAGAATTACCGTGACTCAGTGCCGTATATCGACGAAAAATATGGCACAATGGACTTTAATGGAGCGCAGTCAACTGCTGCGCAAATTGGTAGTAGTTTTAACCGTTATGACATCATCAAAGAACTCGGCGAGGAATATATCAGAAATACCGTCAAAGCTGAATACGAAAAATGGTATAACAGTGCCGAAATTCAGGAAATCGTAGCTATGGACCCAGGTGTATATGAGCCAGATGCTGATAAATATATTGATGGCTATATGGAGGAGCTAAAAACAAACTATGGTCGCGCCGATGTTTCGACTGACTTTTATTTTAATGATACTGACGAGGTGAAGGTTTTTGCCAAAGATCTCAAAGAGTATGATGGCTCGACCCTCCAATACGTCGCAGTCATGCCAAAGAACGAGGATTTGCAGAAGTTCGTTACAAATACTAACGCAGAAAAGCTATCGAACATTAT
The DNA here is from genome assembly GCA_017480095.1 of Candidatus Saccharimonadota bacterium. GTDB lineage: Bacteria > Patescibacteriota > Saccharimonadia > Saccharimonadales > Saccharimonadaceae > Nanosyncoccus. The sequence continues at coordinate 25,869 of JAFVBG010000006.1, read as the reverse complement.
TTCCAGCCTTAAAGAGCCAGTTCTTGAGAACATGAAAGACGGCGTAGTGACAAAAATCACTGGCAAAATACCGTTTTTCAGCTTTGACTACAGCCTCAATCTGAAAGCCGACTTGCAAGAGCTGGGCGTAAAAGATATCTTTGAAGAAAGCACTGCCGACCTTTCGGCGATGCTCACGACTGCAGAAGGCGAGCCAAAACTTTCTATCCTCGACGCCATCCACAAGGCAAATATCGACTTCTCGAACACTGGGATTAAGGCGGCCGCAGTTACGGTTGTTGCTGGTGGGCGCGGCGCTGGCGGAGGTGATTTTGAATACCTTTGGGATGTGCCAGTCGAGACGATTGACATTACCTTTGATAAGCCGTTCGTGTTCTTAATCCGTGATAAAAGCACTGGTGAGGTCTGGTTCGCCGGTGAAACTTACGAGGGTAAGCAGTAGCACCCTCTGGCCTCTACTCAAATCGATACCATGGAGGTGCCGACCGGAATTGAACCGGTGTACGCGGTTTTGCAGACCGCTGCGTAACCACTCCGCCACAGCACCTTGTGGTAATTCGTAGATAGAATTTAGAAGATTGGCATTTTCTTTGAGCGAAGCGCGACTACAAGTCGAGCGAGCGAGAAAAAATGTCAAGATTCAAATTCTAATACGAATTTGGTAGCCGGGACGGGACTTGAACCCGTATGGATTACTCCATTCGATTTTAAGTCGAACGCGTATACCAATTCCGCCACCCGGCCACTCTATTATTTTACCATACTTTCTGTTATAATAAAAGAATGAATCGCGAAAAACAGATTATTAAAATCAGCATCATCGGTATTTTTGTCAACTTGATTTTAGTTGCGTTTAAAGCTACGGTGGGCTTGATTGCTGGCTCCATCTCTATCGTCCTTGATGCTTTAAATAACCTCTCAGATGCTCTTTCCGCCATTATCACGATTATCGGCACTGTGATTTCGGGTAAACGTCCAGATAAAAATCACCCTTACGGCCATGGTCGAGTTGAATATATTGCCTCTACCGCGGTAGCACTAATCGTCTTCGCCGCTGGTATCACTGCCCTGGTTGAGTCTGTCCAGAAGGTGATTGAACCACAGATGGCGGAATACTCTGTCGCTACGATTGTTATTGTCTCTGTTGCAGTCCTCGTGAAGTTTTTCTTCGGTCGTTATGTTCGCCAAAAGGGGAAAGAATTAAACTCCAGTAGTCTCGTTGCTACGGGTACGGATGCGGTTTCGGACGCGGCACTCTCCTTCTCAACCCTAGTAGGCATCTTTATCAGCCTCGTATTCCATGTCGCGCCAGAAGGTTATATCGGTATCATTATTTCCGCGATGATCTTGAAGGCGGCGATCGAGATCCTAAAGAGTACGATCAACGACTTGCTCGGTGTGCGTGCAGACGAGGGGTTAACTAACAAATTAAAAAAGTCCATTGCCAAGATTGACCCGCAAATCCAGGGGGTTTACGATCTCGCCGTGCATAATTATGGTCCGAACAAGATTGTCGGAAGCGCACATATCCAGGTGGATGATACTCTTACCGCACGCGATATTCACCACCTCACCAAGCGCATCGAATATGGCATTTACGAGAAATATGGCATCATTCTGACCATCGGCATCTATGCTTCGAATGATAGTGGGAAGTTTAAGGATGTCAAAGATTATCTAAAAAAGTTAATCAAGCAGTATCCGCATATTCTTCAGATGCACGGATTTTATGTCGATGAGGGGCTAAAGACTATCTCTTTTGACCTGATTTTTGACTTTGACGAGCTGAAGCCAGAGGAGAAAGTGGCAGAAATCAAGCAAAAAATGCAAGAAAAATACCCCGATTTTTCATATGCTGTCATTATAGATACAGATGTTACGGGGTAGGTCGGTACTCAGGCCCGACTAAATAAAATCAAGGAAGTGTTGAAAGCTCGCAGAGGAGCATCGCTTTTAGAATATGTGCTGTGTGGTGGTTACCAGTCTAATCGGTATACCGTCATTCTTCTCGAGAGGGAACGGCTCCGTCTTGACCTGCTTGCCATAGCGCAGTACATAGGCTTCGTCGGCGTTGCCACCGTATTCGTCTGCACTTTCGCGCAGCCAGTATGCGCCAAAGGCACTATCTCCACCACGACCACTGAAGTGCCAAGGGCTAAACTTGAAGGGCGACTTATTATACTCGTCCATACGAGAGAAATTAAGTGTGCCGAGCGGCTCGAACTTCAGCCAGTCCATCAAGTTCTGTCCGATACTGTGGTCGGAATTGTATTTTCCGAACTCGTTGATGATCATGACTGCTTCGCCGTAAGTCGGCAGGCGCCATCCGGGCGGGAATCCACCCTCTTTTTCGAGCAGGGTAGCTTCATGCCAAGTGAAGAATCTTTTACCGCGCAATGGGCAGTTGCAATCCTTATCGCTACAATAGCCATTCGCCAGCTCGAAATCTGGATAATCCAGCTCCAACAGGTTATAGCCGTAGGGGTCGTTCAGGATAAAATCCACCGGTGCGACCGTCAGGCCAGACATGCTGGAAGTGACGCCAGTCTTTACCCATAATCTTGATAATTCTATCTGCGTATTTCTCATAGAGAAACACCTCCTATGAAGGTACAAATTTAGCTTGCATAAGGCAAGCTATCCTCAAATTATACCATACTTCAGATGTAGAGTCAAGCATATATTGACAAAAAAGCTTAAGTGTGATATAATAAGAACATGGGTCGCATTTAAGGCGGCACTGAAGCTTTTTCGTTGGGGCGGCCAAAAGCCCAATGCACATTTGAGGAGGTTACGAGTATGATTAGGAAGTATGGAGAAAAATATCTGGTCCCCGAAGCGAGTGATACTGACTGGCTACAGTATGGTATCCGCTCAAAAACCCTGCCACTGATTGTGGCACCAGAAGACTTTGTTTGTAAAGAAACTGGCAAACGGTATTTCAGCTGGCCTGAAATTATGGATCTGCAGAGCCAGAATAAACTACCGGAAGGTTGGCGTCTGCCAACTAAAGAGGAATTTCAAGGATTAGTCGATGAATTCAGCACTGATCCTGGCGACGGAATCAACCCCAGCTCTGCTCTGATTGAGCGATTAAAACTCACTCCAAATGGCTGGATCATTCCGGAAAGGCTACATAACTATGCCGACGAGCTTGAACTCTCGGACTATGCCACCGCCCGTGGTGGCGCTAGTGGCTTCTGTGGCTACTGGACCAGCACCGTGGATCGGGAGCGTGAGGAACAGTATTTCCTCACCGGGCACAGAGATAAGCCAAAGTCATTCTATCGTCCAAACACGTTGGAATGTTATGCGCATATCCTGTCCGCCACCAGAGACGGCCGTCTCGAAGTTACTACCTTTCCGGCCGATCACGGCCTGACTGTGCGTCTCGTGCACGAAATCAAATAAAATCACTTTACATGGGCAAATCCGCCCAAGCAACCCCCATTTTTACACAAGCCTCCCGGCGCGAAGTTGGGAGGCATTTTCTTGCGAAAATCCTAGCGGTCCGAAATGCAAAATCCTGGCGGTCCAAAATACAAAAGTCCAGAAAATACATAGAAAATCCCCCGGCTCTTGCGAAACTGGGGGCGATTTTGGCCTGAGGAGGAGCCAAAAAACTCAAAACAGGTGGAAAGATGCAAACAGCGGCACGAGAATGTGGACCCACTTGCATTTTGCATATAGATTAGCTATAATAATATTATAAGAAATTAAGGAGATAAAATGCCAATTTGGTTAATCGTGGTTCTCTGTGTGGCGCTGGTCATCATCGTCTTCATCTGGGGATCTTATAACAGTCTAGTTAAATTAAACGAGCGTGTCGAGGAAGCTTGGTCCGACATTACGGTCCAGCTCAAGCGTCGTGCCGATTTGATTCCGAATCTGGTCGAGACCGTCAAGGGCTATGCCAAGCATGAGACCGAGGCTATCAAGCAGGTTTCTGAAGCTCGCGCTAAGATGATGGGTGCTCGCTCAGTTCAGCAGACTGCCGAAGCCGACAAGAGCTTCATGGGTGCGCTTTCGCGCATTATGGCTGTCTCGGAGTCTTATCCAGAGCTCAAGGCTGACAAAAACTTCCAGAAGCTTCAGGAAGATTTGACTGACACCGAAGACAAGCTTCAGGCTTCTCGCCGTTTCTATAATGCTGGCGTGAAGGAATTGAACACTAAAATCAAGCTCTTCCCAATCAACCTCTTTAATGGTTTTGGTTTCAAGAAGCGCGCCTACTACGAAGTTGACGAGGCTGAAAAAGCTAAAATCAACGACGCTCCAGAAGTAAAATTCTAACAGGAAGGAAAGCAGAAAGTGTTGTAAATTTTACAACACTTTCTGGCATGAGAAATGTACAAAGCTATCGCCACCAATAAGAGAAATACCATCCTCATCATGATGGGGTTTGTGGTATTGATTTCGGTTATTGGGGCGGGTTTTGCTTGGTATTTTGATGATTGGTCTGTTTTAATTTACGTTTTTTCGATTTCGGCAGTCTACGCTGTTTTTCAGTATTTTATTGCGGGTTCGCTGGCCGTAATGATGGCTGGCGCAAAGGAAATCACCAAAAAAGACAACCCCAGGCTTTATAATATAGTAGAGAATTTATCAATTACAGCCGGCCTACCCATGCCAAAAGTCTATGTGATTAACGACGACGCGCCAAATGCCTTTGCTACTGGTCGCGACCCAGGGCACGCTTCGGTGGCGGCCACCTCTGGTCTATTAGACATCATGGACGATAAAGAGCTAACGGCTGTGATGGGGCACGAAATGTCTCATGTCAAGAATTATGATATTCGCGTCTCGACTATCGTCTTCGGTTTAGTCGCACTGATTGGTTTTATCTCTGATCTTGGTTTTCGGATGCTCTATTATGGCGGACATCGCGATCGTGATGACAATGACCGTAGCCCAGTCGGCATGATTATTATACTAGTCTTCTCTATTCTTGCGCCACTGTTAGCTTCGCTAGCTCAGATGGCGGTTTCGCGTCAGCGGGAATATCTAGCAGATGCCAGCTCGGTTAACCTCACCCGTTATCCAGAAGGAATGATTTCGGCGTTAAAGAAACTCGACAGTCATGCTCGCCCGATGAAGTCGCAGAATGCTGCGATGGAGGCGTTGTATATCAGTAATCCATTGCGCAAGGGGACACTAACAAACTTATTTAGTACGCACCCACCAATTGAAAAACGCATAGAGAGGTTGGAAGATGGCAAAAATAAGTTCTAAGATTAAAGCCGAAAACGCCACGACGGACAAATCGGCACGCAAAGTGCATTGGTTGCAGAGAACGCCGAAGGAACGCAAGACTTTTCGCGAGGCATTTCGTGATTCGCGCGAGAAAACCTGGAATAAGAAACTTGAGCGTCGTGCTCGTCGGATTACGCTACACAAGAGTTTCAAACGGAGCTATCACGAGGAGTATGACCGCCCACTAGAGTTACCAGGCTTGCTTAGTCATGCTGTCACCTGCTTCAAGTTGATCTTTAAGAACTGGAAGATTTTTGTGCCGATGATTTTCTGGACTGCACTCTTTAATGTTATCCTGGTCGGCTTGATGAATGAAGATACTTATAAGAGTTTTCAAGATGCGCTTGACGAGCAGTCGCTTGAACTGGCTGGCGCTAAAATCGGCAACGTAGCAAAAGCGAGCTTGCTCTTAATCTCTACCGTTACTACGGGTGGCTTGACTAATGGCATGTCCGAGGTTCAGCAAATCTTCGCAATCATCCTCTTTGCTATTACCTGGTTAACTGCGATTTATCTCGTCCGCCATCTGGTTGCGAAGCACCACGTCAAACTTCGCGATGGATTTTATAATGCGATGGCGCCGCTGATTTCGACTTTGCTAATCATCGTAGTGGTATTCTTAGAGCTGATTCCAATTTTTACGGTGATTATTACCTATTCAGCGGCAGTAGCAACGGAGTTCTTGAATACGCCGTTTTATGCGTTGGTTTATTTTATCTTTGCAGCACTGATGGTGCTACTTTCGGTCTATCTACTCTCTAGCTCGCTAATCGGCTTGGTAGCCGTGACAGCACCAGGGGTTTATCCAATGGTGGCACTTCGCACCGCTTCCAACTTGGTCTATGGTCGTCGGATTAAGCTGATTATTCGGCTAATTTTCTTGCTCCTAACACTAGCAGTAGTCTGGATTATTGTCGGACTGCCACTGATTCTACTCGATATGTGGTTGAAGAGTTGCTTTGACTGGCTGACGGGTTTCCCATTCATCTCAATCGTGCTACTCACAATGACTGTTTTCACGGTAATTTACGTTGCGACTTACCTATATCTCTTCTATCGTAGGATGTTGAATTATGATGAATAACGAAACTGAAGTTTTGCCAGAAGCTCTACCAGAGGTGGAATTCTCGAATCTATCACACGAGATGGCGGAAAAACGTGCTGTCAAACTCCGCGAGCTGATTAATGATTACCGTTATCATTACCATGTGCTCGATGAGAGCATTATGTCGGAGGCAGCAGCGGACTCGCTGAAGCACGAACTCTCACTGATTGAGGAAAAATACCCAGATTTGATTACACCCGACTCGCCGACTCAGCGCGTGGCTGGGCGACCACTTGATAAGTTTACCAAGGTGACACACGGGCGTCGGATGATTTCGCTGGCAGATGTCTTCTCGGAGTCGGAAATCCGTGATTGGCTAGAGCGTAATCGCAAGCTCGCCCCCGGCAGCAACTTCGATTTCTTCACTGATATTAAGATGGACGGTCTCGCCTGTGCCCTGCACTACGAAAACGGAGTTTTAGTCCAAGCCGTCACTCGTGGCGACGGCTTAGTTGGCGAAGACGTCACGATGAATGTAAGGACTATTTCCAACGTGCCTTTACGCTTGAATAACTTGGACGGCTCTTCTCATGTGGAGGTCCGTGGTGAAATTGTGATTTTCAAGAAAGATTTTGAGATTCTAAACGAGAAACAGGCGCGCATGGGCGAAAAACCTTTTGCCAACCCCCGCAATCTTGCCGCCGGCACTATCCGCCAGCTCGACCCAAAGGTCGCCGCTTCACGCCCGCTAAAGTTTATGGCTTATGATTTGGTCACGCCAAATCTGCCAACTCATCACGAAGCCTATGAACAGCTACGCAAATGGGGCTTCCAAACTTCTAAGCAAGACAAGGTTTATCATACGTTGGCAGAAGTTTTTGACGAGATCCGCCACCTCGGTGAGACGCGCGGAGATTTACCGTTCGGTACGGATGGCATGGTGATCAAGCTGAATGACCGCGCGCTCTATGACAAGCTCGGCATCGTTGGTAAGACTCCGCGTGGGGCTGTCGCCTTCAAATATCCAGCCGAAGAAAGCACGACCAAGGTGCGTGATATTGTAATTAGCATTGGCCGGACTGGCGCCGCCACCCCAGTTGCCATTCTCGACCCAGTAGTAGTGGCCGGTTCGACCGTGCGCCACGCGTCTGTTCATAATGCCGATGAAATCGCTCGACTCGACCTGCGCGTGGGTGACACTGTGATTATTTACAAAGCTGGCGACATTATTCCGCAGGTGAAAGAGGTTCTAACTCAGTTGCGTCCAGAGGGGACGGAGCCGTTTGATTACGAGAAAGCGCTAAAGGAGCAATATCCAGAATTAGAATTTGAACGTCCGAGTGGGGAAGTAGTTTACCGCGTGAAAGGAGAAAGCTCGGATTTTATCTTGAAACGCGCCCTGGAGTATTACGCATCTAAGCCGGCCTTGAATATTGACGGCCTTGGCGAGAAAAATGTCGCCGCGCTAGTTGACGCTAAGCTAGTTTCTAGTATTGACGATCTCTATCGCCTGACGCCAGAAAAGTTATCGCAGCTAGAGCGCTTTGGTGAACTCTCAGCGCGGAACTTAGTTGAGGCGATTGAAGCTTCCAAGACTGCGCCACTCGCAAAGTTTATCACTGCACTCGGCATTCGCCATGTCGGGGCGCAGACGGCAGTGGCTCTGGCGAACCATTTTCACTCAATCGAAAATCTAGCTAATGCTACAGAAGAAGATTTGCTCAGTATTCCAGATATTGGTGAGACGGTGGCGGAGAGTATTTTGGCTTATTTTGCCGATGATGATAATTCTGAAATGTTGTCAAATTTACAACATTTAGGCGTCAATCCTCTCTATAATGATACTTCTGACCTGCCGCTTTCGGGTAAAAGTTATATCATCTCTGGTACAATTGAAGGATATGGCCGGGAGGAAGCCGAAGATGCCCTCCGTGCGCGTGGGGCGACTATTACGAAGTCGGTCACCAAGACTACTACTGCGTTGATTGTTGGTGAGAAGCCAGGTAAATCGAAGCTAGATAAGGCAGAAAAACTTGGCATCCCCGTCCTACATGAGTCTGATTTTCTTGAACTGATAAAATAGTTATGCTATAATCAGGGTATGAATCCGAATCGTATCACCCCGACGCCAGAACAATCTCCCAAACTCGATCGTGCAAAAGTACGTCAACTTGGACGGATCACGACTGAAGATTTGTGGGATGATGGGATTACGGAAGGCTTTTATGACACTCCAGATGAGACTGCTTATGGTCGGGCGGAGTTTGAAGAAAATCTTGATCCAGAAACCGTGGCACGTCGGGAGACGATTGCCGCACTCGAACGTCCACTTAATGAGGAATTTGAGTCGGCTGATGCGGATTTGATTGATAGTCCATTTATCGACAATGATTATAATCGCGCCCTGGATGGTGATGCCGAAGCTAGGGAAAGAGTCGAGGCTTTGCGGGGATGGGTACTAGACGCACTGCGAGCTCAGGAAGAAACTCTGGCACGCCAGCAGGAGATTTATCATATCACTGAGGAGCGCAAGGCGCGCACGGCAGAGATTGCGAAGAAGATTTATCATCGAGCTAAGATTGGCATCTTAGCCATGGCTGGTGCGGCGGCGCTATTCTTGACACCAGCGCACTTGGTCGGCGAAGATTCCGAGCACGTTCAGGCGACCACTGCACCACACGAAACTATGGCAACAGTAGAACATGATATGCCAGTATATCTTGGCGAGACCCCAGTGGTAGATGCTGGTGACATTGGTCTAGTCGAAAAAGTTCCAGAGACTAATGATACGTCATCAGAAGTATTTAATATCCCAGAGATGGCTGAAACTGAAGCTAAAACTTTATCTCCTAGTACTGGCGAGATGGAATCGACACCAGCTTTCGAGGAGATCACCGAAGAAGCCTCAGCTGAACCTGATGTGATTGAAGAAGACCCAGCCGAGACCGAAGTCCAACACGTCGAAGATGATTATGAATGGGATGGCCCAGTAATCAACGCCGTCAACGGTACGGTCGAAGGTCCGAGTGGCAAAGAGACCTATTATAATCTTCCGATGCAAGGCGTAGTGGATATTATGCGGAGCATGGGAAATACTGATGAATATTGGGTGCGCGAAGACGGTTGTAAGATGCTCGGCGATTACATCATGGTGGCTGCCGACCTGAACATTCATCCGCGCGGCAGCCTCGTCCCGACTAGCCGGGGGATGGGTATTGTTTGTGATACCGGTGAGTTCATCTATAGCAATCCACAACAACTTGATATTGCTACAGACTGGTAAGTAAAATCCCCTTGAGAAAGGGGATTTTAAAACGGGCTAAAATTCTTAAAAATCTTCCGAAAAATCTATTGACATAAACGGTTTGGTTGTATATAATAGAGAACATAAAGGTCATAAAAAACCAAAAACAAATAAAACAAAAACAAAAAAGGAGAAATAAAATGACTGCAAAAATTATTAAGGCTCTCGGCGTGTCGGCTGCTCTCGGCGTTGCTGCTATGCCACTCACGACCTTTGCCGTTGATCCAGTTACGGCTGACGCAACTGTCAATGTTACGATTAACCCATCCATCAGCATGGCGCTTGATACCGAATCTGCTTCTACCGCCATCGATTTGAGCCAGGCTGATCTTACTACGATGAAGATCAAAGCTAAGGTTTCGACCAATGCTAAAGGTGGCTACACTCTGAAGCTTAACGATAAAGATACGGATACCGATCTCAAGCACGCTTCTCTAACCGCCTTCAAGATTAGCACTTCTGCTGCTACCCCAACCGCCGGCACCTCTTCCTGGGCCGTTAAAGGTGGTGAAGTAACCAACTGGGCTGCTATGCCAGCCAGCAACGGCACGGCACTTACTCTCAAATCTGCTGTTGCTTTGACCAACGCTGTCATCAACGAAGAGGAAACCGAAACGACTTATGGTGTTGCTTCTGGCAATGACCTCGCTTCTGGTACCTACTCCGACACTGTAGTTTACACTGCTACTGCCGTAGAATAATATTCAAGGTATAAAAATCACCCCCTCGAGCAAATCGGGGGTGTTTTTTATTCTCCAAACCCTCTAAAAAAGGGTTGATTTTTCATCTCTAGTCCGTTATAATAGAGTGCAGTAACAAGGAGGTTTAGTGGCTATTAAGCATAAAAATATTCTATTGGCAGCAATTTTCGCTTCTCTGGCGGCTGGTGTTGCTAATCTATCTTCGGCAACTGCGACTTACGCCGATCAAAATCCGATTCACCTACAGGTTTCTCCTGTCAAACAAAAACTTTCGCTCGACCCAGGCTCAAGCTACGTTTCCAGCTTCAAGGTACAGAATGTCGGCACGGAAGCCTTCAACTATAGTACCGAAGCTGTGCCATACAGCACTACCGATGTCAACTATAGTCCAAACTATAGTTCCATCTCGACTTACTCACAGATTTCTCAGTGGATTACCTTCGACGAGAAGCTGAAGACTGGTCATCTTGAGCCAGGGCAGACCGTCGATGTACCGTTCACGATTAACGTGCCAAAAGACGTTCCATCTGGTGGTCAATACGCCGCCATCATGGCGCAGACTGAAGATGGTAACGCTGATGATGCCAACATCCGCGTTGTTAACCGCGTCGGCATGATCCTCTACGCCAACATTCCAGGCAACACTCGCGCCGAAGGCAGTGTGATTGAGAATAAAGTCCCAGGTTTCCTCTTTAACCCTCCAATCACCGTGACCGCCTTGGTTGAGAATACTGGTAACATCGAAACCACCGCTGAATACATCTTCAAGATTTGGCCACTTTTCAGCAACGAAACCGTTTATAACAATGAAGAAAATCCTGGTACGCTCGACATTATGCCAGAAACTCGCCGCTTCTCTACTATCTCTTGGGACGGCGCACCAAAGCTCGGTATCTTCACCGTAGAGCAGACTATCCGCTACCTTGGTCAAGAAAACACCGTCAAGAAGCTCGTCATCATCTGTCCAGTCTGGCTTCTCTTCATCATCATTGCGCTCATCTTCTTCATGATCTTCTGGCTCGTCTCCCGCGCTCGTGGTCGCAAGCGTGTAGAAAAAGAAGCAACTAATTAGAAAGGAGTTGCAATGAAAATCAAACGTATCGCATCAGCCACCTTCGCCGGGATTGCCGCTGTCGCTACGATTCTCGGCGTTGGCGCTGCCACGCTCTCCTCGCCGCGCATTGATACTTATGCGGAAGAGGGTCAATCTAACACTCCGGCCGTCTGGCTCCAGATTTCGCCAGTGTCGAACCGCGTCTCCCTCTCTAAGGGTGGCGAGTATGACTACTCTTTCACAGTTAGCAACATTGGCTCGGAAGCTTTTGGTTACCATGTCTATGCGGCGCCATATTCTATCACTAGTGAAGATTACGCCGTTTCCTTCAGCACAGAGACTAACCGTACGCAGGTCGCTCGCTGGATTAAATTCTATGATAACGAAGGTAAACTCCAAGAGACTGCCAGCTTCAAAATCAACCCAGGCGAGACTCAATCCGTCTCTTATCGCATCACCGTACCAGACGATATTCCAGACGGTGGTCAGTATGCTTGTATCTTTGCCGAGAGTGACGAGACCGAAGGCTCCGTCAGCGGCTCTGGTATCAAGACAGTCTCTCGTGTTGGTCTAATCGTCTATGGCCGCACCGATGGTAACACTGTTGATAAGGCCGAGATTAAAGACATTCAGATTCCAGGCTTCATGACTACGGGCAAGATTACCACCGAGTCTAAAGTTGTCAACGCTGGTAATACAGATTTTGAGGCAGTTTATTCCTTGAATATCAAGTCTCTCTTTGGCCGTCAGCTCTACGAGAAAAATAGCAGCTATAATGTCTTGCCAGACACCGAGCGTCGCGTCCACATGGACTGGGAGGGTACGCCGTTTATGGGTATCTTCCAGGTTCGTTACGTCGTTCGCGCCCTCGACCAAATCGAAGAAACTACCAGGATTGTCGTGATTATGCCAATTTTCGTGATAGTTTTAACCATAATCCTATTGACATTAATTATCATTTGGATTATAATTCTAGTCAGGAAGCGCAGAGAGCGCAAATCTAGACTACTTGTCTAGGGTTGAACTGCGAAAATAAACGCTACTCTGCATGTCCAAAACAAAAATACAAAATAAAAAAGCGAGTGTAGAGTATGCAAAAAAGCACAAAAAACCTCTTAGGGCTCAGCGGTCTTGCGTTAGTCGGCGCAATGACCGTTGCTGCTCTCGCCATCCCCGTTCCAGATGCTAACGCCACTGGTGGTGCTAGCGTTGGCGGGGAGGTTCAAGTTCAGGTCAAAGTTTATTCTGGTGACCCTGAATCGATTATCAATGCGCCAGCCGATGGCACCGTCACTACGGATTCAGTAGTAGATGTCAAACACACCTATGGTGATGCCGATTCGGTGGACTATACTATCAAATGGGGTGATGGCTCCGTAGGCGACGATACGTCGGCCTCTGGTACTACCAAGATTGACACCTTTATCCCGCCATATGCGCCAACTTCGGGCGATAATAATTTCCCACTTAATCTCTTAGCCTATGGTGGCTACGGTAAATACGTTTTGACCTCAACGGTCAATTCAAACGGACAAAAAGTCTCGGATAGCACCAGCTTCCGTTACGCTCCAGTCTCGGTAACCTATATCGGCACGGATGAAAACGGCGACCCAATCTTCGAAATCGTCTATAATGCTCAGACTACGAAAGTAGATTTTGACCTCTTGGATGAAAACGGCAAGACGGTATTAGACAATGTTATCAGTGTACCAATCGAGAATCCTGGTACGGCTGGTAAATTTGAAATCACCGTCCCAGCCTCGGATTATGGTCTGGAGAGTGGCAACTATTCCGCCTCTGCTACGGCTTATGGTCCGATTGCTAATGCCGAAGTAAATGCAGACTCTGTCGTGGTGATCTATAATGTGGTTGACACAACCTTCCGCATCAACGTGGATTACGCAACCTTTGCAACGGGCGGTACAGTCTATGTTGACGGCAACTATGTCGATCCAAGCGATTATGACGCGGCTACTGGTAGTACGCTCATTACCTTACACGACGATTACGTCCAAACTTTGAGCCTCGGTACACACACCATGACCGTCACCTTCTCATCTGGTGTTTCGGCTTCGACTACCTTTACCCTAGTCGGTAGTGGCTCTGGTGTAGCAGTTGCTAGTGGCGCGGTAGTTACTGCGGATTATACTTACGATGATAATACTGCGGAAATCTATTTCCACATTGTCGATAAAAATGGCAAGCTAATCGCGATTCCGTCTTCACGCACCGTGGTGGCCAATCCTGGCGCCGCTGGTAGCGGCACGGTCACGCTCGACCTTAGTGATTTTGACTTGGCAGGTTATGACTTCAGCGAAATCAAAGTTCTAGCCCTGGCTTACCCAATCCTCGGTAGCACTAAGAATATCGGTATACTCGATAGTGATACGGGTCCAGTTCAGCTAAACATTAAATACACCCAGCCAGATTCTCCAGACGTGCCAGATACTGGTCTCTTTGGTGGAGTAATCAACCTGGCAAAAGCTGATTATGTCATCACTGGTATCATAGGCTTCAGCATTGTCACCCTCTTTGCTCTGGTTTATCTCAAAAAGCACGATCGTCGCTCGTCACGGCGTCGCCGCTAAACCTAGTAAAATTAAAAGTTGAGTTGAGCTACAGGGCTAAGAATGAGCCCCTAGCTCCCCAACTGGGCGGGGGACAGCCCAGGCTATCTCTAGGACGGGGTGAGAGCCGAAGTGGAGATAAAAAGTGTTTGTTTTTGGCTAAATCTTAGATTGGCACCGTCTGCGAGCGGTGCCTTTTCTATTTCTCGTGGTGAAAATCTTGCAACGAGAATCTTGTGGCAGGGGAAGGGTGAAAGTCCATGCATAGCTCCCCCTAGTTTTTCCGAAGGTGATGTGATATAATACAAACTATGTCTGGGTGTGGCGCAGCTGGTAGCGCGCGCGGTTCGGGACTGCGAGGTCGACGGTTCAAATCCGTTCACCCAGACCATCTACCCCTGTAAAGGTTGACTTTTTCGACGAAGTGTGCTATAATAGATAGATTAGCCTGCAAAAGGCTATTTTTCTTCTTTTGGCTTACCAATTGGCTTATTGAAAATCGCTTGAATATTACCAAAAATCTTATTGATAAATGAGCCTTTAGCTGGTTTAGCGGTGAAAATCCCAGCATTGGCGTTCTCTGGTTCTGGTGTAGCTTCGGTTTTTGCGGACACAACTGGTGCTTGCTCGGCAGGTTTTTCTTCAACGGTCTTGCCAGCTTTGATTTTTTCTACCTCTGCCTTAGCGGTTTCGGCTGCTTCGACAGTAGCGTCACCAGTCCCGACTCCCCAGGCCTTATTGGTGCGTTTTGCGCCGGCTTCGGCAGACTTTTCCTCTTCCACCGCTTTTTCCTTTTCTCTCTGTTCTTCCTTGATTGAGGTATCAGTATCAAACACGGTCTCGGCATGGGTGGCAGTCTTACCCTTGAAGTTTACATCATCTTGTTGAAAAATTGCTGAACGAATGGGCGTCACGGCTTTTGGCGCTTCTTTTGCGCCGGAGAAGATACCTTGAGACGAGCCAGTTTCCTCGTCCGCCTCTACCATCATGTCCATCTGGAAACTGGTGGCACCGAGCCCCTTATCTTTGCTTTCTGCTGTTTCAGACTCTTTATTTGCGCCTGGGATTTTTGGTACAAAAGTCTCCACGGGCTTTGGCGCTTCTTTCTGCTCGCCCATCTTTGGAACGTCGGCAGGAGCATCATCAGGAGTGTCAGCCGGCTTTTCGTCAGGCGATTCTTCCAGCTTGACTGCACCCATCTTCGGGGTTTCTTCATTAGGGGTATCAGTAGTGGTTTTTTCCAAATCTTCTAACTTGACGGCACCAAACATCTTTTCCATATTACATATAATTATAGCACAAGCATCGCGATTGTGGTATAATAAGGATAATAATAAAGGAGTGTGTATGCAAAAACAAATCAAGAGCTACTTGAACGCCTCGATTATCACCTCGGCGGCATTCGTCCTGCTCGGTCTCATTTTTATTGTCTGGCCAAGTACATCGCTAGATGTGATTCGCTGGATTATCAGTATTAGCGCGTTGGCTATCGGGGCTTATTTAATCGCCCTTGATTTTACCCGCGAGAAGAGCTTCTCTCTCTTTAATATTTCGCTGATTGGTACGCTATTAGTCATCCTGGGCGTAGTCTTCGCTATCAATCCAGGCGTGATGAACATTTTTCCAGTCATCCTCGGTGCATGGTTTGTAGTTTCTTCTGTCAGTGCCTGCAAAGTCACTACAAAGCTCAAAGGGACGCAAGCTTATGCTCCGTCGCTCTTGGCCGCCGTGCTTTCGCTCGTAGCTGGCATTGTACTCATTATCAACCCGTGGGCTGGCTCCGAAGCGATGATGATGTTCGTCGGTATTGTGATGGTAATTCATTCCGTCTCTAATCTTACTGATATGTTTATGCTGAAGAAGAATCTCAAGACCGTGCAGAAAAAAGTTAAAGATGTAGTGAAAAGCATCCAGGAAGGTGAAATTAAGAAATAATGTTTAATCTCAAAGGAAATGTGGCTGTTGTCACGGGGGCTAGCTCTGGGCTCGGCGTGCAGATGGCTACAGCATTTGCCAAGCAGGGTGCGGATTTGGCGATTCTCGCTCGACGCAAGGAGCGTCTAGACGAGCTTGCCGACAAATTAACCAAAGAATACAAGGTGAAAGTTTTACCGATTCAGTGTGATGTTACTAGTACCGAATCGATTGAGGCTGCGGCTAAAGCCGTGGAGGCAGAATATGGTAAGTGTGATATTCTTTTGAACTGCGCCGGCTCTTCTAAGGATAAAGGCGTGGTCGAGATGACTGATGACGAATGGGATTTTACCATCGCCACTGACGAAACCAGCGTCTTCAAAATGACGCGTGCTTTTGCGAAGATGATGCAGCAGCAAAAATATGGGCGCATCATCAATATTGCCTCGATGTATGGTCTCGTAGGGAACACCGAAATTCATACCATTGCCTACCACACATCAAAAGGTGCCGTAGTAAACTTCACGCGTGCCGTAGCGGCGGAGCTAGCGCTGGACGGTATCACCTGCAACGCCATTTGCCCAGGCTACTTCGAGACTGAGCTTACTAGAGATGTACTGAGGACGGATAGATTCCAAGAGTTTGCGCATACACATGTGCCAATGCAACGCTATGGTCAGCCAGGCGAGCTTGATGCCGCCGCCGTATTTCTCGCCTCGAAAGAAGCCAGCTACGTTACTGGTGCGATTCTGCCTGTGGACGGCGGATATACAGCAATATAAGTCCTAAAATAATCAAACATACGCCCAAAACTGCGCTCACTCGAATAGCCATATTCAGCTCGGTAGTGAGCGCTTTTGCATCCACGGTTGTGTCGAGATAAGTTGCACCAAAATAAAGGCGAAAATTCGTAGTGTTAATCTCATTTTCCTCGTTCATCTGCTCCATCCAGTTGACAGCAGCGGTACGCAAATCATTGGTAAACTCTTTGGTCACCCCCCGGAGTTCTAACTCTCCGTCACTCGCTAACTTTTTGGCGGTGGCCTCGGTCATATAGACGATATAATTATAATTATCATCTACGACAAAATAGTAGCCCTTGCTGCCACTGTTTTCTTTCTGTGCAAAGAGATGCGGCTCACCTACGGCGTGGATTTTTGCGAATTGCTGGGCATGGTCTTCTTCATATTCAATCAAATCCCCTAAGCTCCAGGCTTCTTCCTCGATTACTTTGATGGAATTGCCACGAGCATTACCAAACAAGACGGCGGCAATAATACTGACAAATCCCAAAATAATGATGGCAAACCCAATTATTTTCATTTTTCGCATATTCCAATTATAGCATCTTTTTGGTATAATATGAAACAGTTAAGGAGTTTTATCGTGTCAAAACCTAATTCAAATCCGAACCCCGCTGATAAGAAGAATACCCTGAGTAATATCTCTCGTCGAATCATGTTTTTCTTTATGCTAATCTTGCTCTGCGTTGGACTTTCTGGCCTCCTCGTCCCGCAACATAGCAAGGAAGAAGTCCCACTTTCGGATGTCATCGCTCGTGCGAACGACCCAGAGGGCAACATCAAGAAAATCACCGTCACTGGTCAGAACCTCGAAATCACGTTGAAGAATAACGACCAGCCAACTCAGACCTCACGCAAAGACGGCTCTGGCACGCTCTACGAGCAAGGCCTGATTAACTATTGCGCCGATTTAACGGGGGAAGAATACACTAAATGTCAAGAAAAATACCCGACGATTGAGTATCAAGAAGCGACGGATTTCTGGGGTATGATTTTTGACGTGGCGATTCTCGTGGTACCGATTGTCATTCTCTTCATCTTCTTCTCAAACATCATGAATCAAGTCTCCTCGGCAAACCGCGAATCGCTCGGCTTTGGCAAGGCAAAGGCTCGACTCTACGGCGAAGACCAGAAAAAAGTCAAGTTTGAGGACGTAGCGGGGAACGAAGCCGCCAAGCAAGACTTAACCGAGATTGTTGATTTCTTAAAAAATCCAGACCGCTATGAGAAGCTCGGCGCCAAGATTCCGCGCGGCGTTTTGCTGGCTGGTGCGCCAGGTACTGGCAAGACCTTAATGGCGCGTGCCGTAGCAGGAGAAGCCAATGTGCCGTTCTTTAGTATCTCTGGTTCAGAATTTGCCGAAATGTTTGTCGGTGTCGGCGCTTCTCGCGTGCGCGACCTCTTCCAGAAGGCAAAAAAGAACGCTCCGTCGATTATCTTCATCGATGAAATTGATGCTGTCGCTCATAAGCGTGATGCGCGCGGTGGGGCTGGGCGTGAAGATGAGCAAACCCTCAATCAAATCTTGGTCGAGATGGACGGTTTCGATAATGAATCAGGCGTGATTGTGATGGCGGCGACCAACCGTGTCGATATGCTAGATAAAGCCTTGCTCCGCCCGGGTCGTTTTGACCGTCATATCAACGTGACTTTGCCAGAGCGCAAAGACCGTCTAGAGATTTTGAAGGTACATTTTAAGAATAAGCCAATCGAAGACGACGTTGACCTCGAAGCCATCGCAAAGAAGACGGCTGGCTCTTCTGGTGCTGACCTCTCCAACATTGCCAATGAAGCTGCTATTACGGCTGCGCGTGAAAGTCATAAGAAAATTACCAATGCCGATCTAACCGAGGCCTTTGAACGGATAGCCATCGGTCCAGAGCGCAAGAGCAAGGTAATGAACGACCTAGAAAAGAAAATTACCGCTTATCACGAAGCCGGTCACGCTATTGTTGGTCATGTTCTTCCAGATTCCGATCCTGTCCACAAAGTAACGATTATTCCACGTGGACAGACTGGTGGTGTTACTTGGTTCTTACCGCCAGAAGATCGTAGTTATAAGAATGTCTTTGAGCTGAAAGATGTCCTCGCTCGCGCTATGGGTGGTCGCGTTGCCGAGAAAATAATCTTTGGTAAAGACGCTATCACTACCGGTGCTTCTTCCGACCTGAAACACGTAGCCGAGCTTTCAAAAGAAATGATCACCGAAGAGGGTATGGGTGCAAAAACTCGCAACCTCGTCTTCCCAGAGCAAGATTCTGGTTATTATACCATCACCACGGGGAAGCCATACTCGGAAAAAACGGCCGAACTCATCGACGAAGAAGTTAAAGCCTTGACGGACGAAGCGGCTAAACGCGCCGAAGCTGTCTTAAAGGCAAATAAGACTATTCTCGATCGCCTTGCCGCTGCGCTACTCGAACAGGAAACCTTGGAAGAAAAAGACTTGCCAGACCTACTGAAGGGAACCACTTTGCCAGTGGAGGCTAAGTTGCACTAATGAAGAGATTGAAATTCAAATCGGTCGTAGCCCTCGCTAATTCAAAGCTCTCAATTAAATCTGCTGCCATTATTCTATCGGCTAGCACCCTTGTTTCGGCTTTGCTCGGCATCTTCCGCGACCGCCTCTTGAACTCCTATTATCTTAATACTTATCCAACTGGCATCGACGCTTATACCGCTGCTTTCACGGTGCCAGATTTTATGTTCTTCATCTTAACCTCTGGCGCATTGGCGGTTTCATTTATCCCAGTCTTTAATGAGCGCCTGGCCAAGGGCAATAAAAAATCCGCCTGGGAACTCAGCTCTAGCGTAATTAACCTTTTCGCCATCGCCACCTTGATTGCTAGTATTTTGATTATGATTTTTGCCGAGCCGCTGATTCGCTATGTAGTTGGGCCTGGTCTAGATGAACCTGGCACGATTCTCGCCATCAACATGATGCGCGTGATTGCGATTAACCCGTTCTTAATGTCAATCGCCACGGTGCTTTCGAGCATTCAACAGGCGGTGGGGCGGTTTGTCTTCTATGCTCTTGCACCAGCACTTTATAATGTCGGTATCTTGATTGGCATCACTTGGTTTACGGGCGGCATCAACATCTTCGGCATCCAGCTCTTCGACGGCGGTATCATGGGGGTGGCTATTGGTGTGGTCTTCGGAGCGATTTTGCAGGTGATTGTCTCCTTAGTTGGTCTAGTCGGTCTCGGCTTCGACTATCAGTTCAAGATTAATTGGAAAAATCAGGGCTTCCGCAGTATCCTCGGTCTGCTTCCGGCTCGTTCGCTCGACCAGGGAATTGATTATTTTAACACGCTCGTCAACACTAACCTAAGCTCGCGCATGGGCGCAGGTTCTCTGCGTTGTTATCAACAAGCGACTAGTCTTCATCAGATGCCAGTCAACCTGATTGGCGTGGCGATTTCGACTGCCTTCTTCCCGCAGATGACCGAAGATGTCGGCGAGGGCGATGACGTGAAGTTTTACGAGACTTTTCGTAAGGCTCTACGCATGATTATCTGGATTTCTCTGCCCGTGGCGATTATTGCCTTCTTCGCTCGTGGATATGTGGTGTCTTTTGTGGCAAATGGCGGTGACGCACTGATTGCCTCTGTCTTGGGTACGTTAGTCTTGGCGATTTTTGCACGTTCGATTTTCCATATTGCCTCGCGTGGATTTTATGCTCGTCAAGATACTAAGACACCGTTTGTCGTGAGCATTATTGCAATCGGGCTATCCACCCTGCTGGCGGTGATATTTACTAAACTCGGCTTCGGCCCAGAGGGCTTAGGTTTCGCTCAGTCGATTGGCGCAATCCTAGAAATCATTATTCTGCTCGTAATCTTACAGAAAAAATCCAATGGCAAATTGCTCAACAAAGAGTTTTGGCGCGTCTTTGTGAGAATGCTCATCTCTGGCGTAGTGACTGGCTGCGTAGCTTACTCAATGACCAAATTCTTCCCGCTAATGAAGACGGACGCTTCACTCCTTGCTGCCTTGCCGAAGTTTCTCTTGATTTCTGTTACTTCAGTGGTAGCTTATCTCCTTGCAGGTTATTTCCTTGATTTGGAAGAGGTCAAACCGGTTATCGCCAAAGTGAAGAAAATATTATTTGGCAACGTTGCCGAATAATGATATAATGGTGGCATGACAGAAAAAGTTATTTCAGATTACAACGGTTACGATTATAAAAAGATTTTTTGGGAAGATGCCGACCGCGCTTATGAAGATCAGGCTGACCGTCTTGCAGTGCGCAAACTCCTCCCAAAACACATGAAGAACTTTGTTGATATTGCTGGTGGCTATGGTCGCCTGGCTGATGAATATGTAAAACGCTCGGATAAAGCCACGCTCTTTGATTATAGCAAAACTGAGCTGGCGCAGGCGAAGGAAAAATGGGGCGATAAGCTCCAGACGAAGGCTGGCGATATTTATAATTTGCCTTTCAAGGATGGTGAATTTTCTACGCTCCTGATGGTGCGCGCCACCCATCATTTTAAAGACATGAAAAAAGTCCTCGCCGAGCTTTATCGCGTGCTTGAGCCAGGGGGTATCGCCGTGATTGAGGTGGCGAACAAGAAAACCCTGCCACGTATCGCTCGCTATCTAACTGGTAGGACTAAAATCTCGCCTTTTGACCGCAAGGTAGCAAATTTGAAAGAAATTGATCCAGACGGCTTCTATAATTACCATCCAAAATACATGGAAGATTTATTCATGAAAGCTGGATTTAAGATTGAGAAAGTACTTTCCGTTTCAAATTTCCGCTCGGCGAGGCTGAAGAAGCTGTTCGGCACTAAAAAGCTTGTGAAGATGGAAGATAAGGTACAAAAAATCCTCGCACCGATACGCTTTGCGCCGTCGATTTATTATAGGCTAGAGAAGCCTGGTGATAAGTAAGCTCGTTTACTTGTCGAAGAGCTTTTCTACTGTATTAGTAATCTTGTCGACAAGCGTCTCGTTCTTTTGCCTTTCAAGTCCGTCGTAAATCTTTTTGGTATAATCGTATAAAGTTTGAATATGATTTTCAAGGAAATAATAATGGCGGACGTAAAAAATCGAGAGAATAATCATAATCCCAGCGGCACTGAGTGAAGGTGCTACGACGATGGGATTTTGCGTCAAGGTGATGAGCCACATCGAGAGTGCAAGTAGGACTACTGCCATCGCTACGAAAAATAAGGTGACCGCTAGATGGATAGCGCGCTCGTGCTGGAAGTTTTTTACCATTTGGGCGTGATATTCGGCCAGTTCTGGCGTAGGCTGGTTGGCCGCTTTTCTGATAAAATTTTCATAATTCTTAAGCTTATCTTCCATATTCATTATTATAACATAAGACGAAGGAAAATGGAGACTTGATTAGTTTTTTGTGGGCAGTTTCTGGCTTGCAGATGGGGTAAGATTTGCTATAATGATACATAATGGAAAGACTGATTAATTACTTCAAACCCGACAACTATAAACTTCAACTGAATATTGACAAGCATAAAGGCACTGCTCGCGGTCGCGTCACGATTACCGGCGAGCCTAAATGTGATACTATCAAGCTTCATGCAAAGGACTTGACGATCGACCGCATCCTGTTGGATGGTAATGAGGTAAAATGGGAAGTTGACAGGGATGAAAACGAAATCGTTATTTTCGCGACACGTGTCGATTACCCCTGTCGCCACAGGGGTAATCGCACTACTACTCGGCTTGCCAGCCTCCGTACTGTCGCGACAAATAACGATTTCGTTCCCATCTTAATCGATTATCATTTTACCCTTAATACCAACATGATGGGCTGCTATCTATCCTCTTATCAGCTTAACAGTAAGGAAGAAAAGCTTGTCTCTACCCAGTTTGAATCCCACTACGCTCGCGAGTGCTTCCCATGTGTAGATGAGCCAGGCGCGAAGGCGACTTTTGATCTCGAAATTACCGTGCCAGACCTCGATGACACCGTGATTGCCAACACCCCAGCCCTGAATGTTGTAAAAAATACAACACCTAGCGAGTCCAAAACCATCACTTTTGAGACTACGCCGCGGATGTCCACTTATCTTCTGGCTTTCTGTATCGGTAAATTCCAGTCTAAATCTACCAAATCCAAGCATGGTGTAGAGGTGACGACTTATTGTGCGCTTAATCATGATTTGAAATCAGTAGATTTTGCCAATGAGATTGCGACGGCAGCTTTGGATTATTATGATGATAATTTTGGCATCGCATACCCTCTGAAGAAACTCGACCAGATTGCGATTCCAGATTTTGAAGCTGGCGCGATGGAAAACTGGGGGCTAGTCACTTATCGCGAGTCTTGCTTGCTGTCTGGCGATTCTGCTACGATTGACGACCGTGAATATGTTGCCACTGTCATCGCTCATGAGCTTTCGCACCAGTGGTTTGGTAATCTTGTAACGATGGAGTGGTGGAATAATCTCTGGCTGAACGAAAGTTTTGCCACTATGATGGAGTATCTTTGTGTGGATGCAATTCACCCAGAGTATAAGATTTTGGAAGATTTCTTCATTGGCGAGTGTCGTTCGGCGCTGAATCGGGATGCTCTGCCGGGGGTGCAGGCTGTCCAGCAGGATGTGAACGACCCAGCAGAAATCGCCACGCTGTTTGATAGCGCTATTGTCTATGCTAAGGGTGCGCATCTGATGTTTATGCTTTATCGCTTGATGGGTGAACGGAGCTTCTTTGCGGGGCTAAAAGAGTATTTTAAGGCGCATAAATATGCCAATACTACGGGCGACGACCTCTGGAATGCCTTGCAACCTCATGCGAAGTTTGACGTGAAAGAGTTTATGGATGCTTGGATTTCGCGCCCCGGCTATCCAGTGGTAACCGATGGCGACCAGATGCGTTTCCTCTTGACGGCTGATTATGAGGAGCAAAACTGGAACTTGCCAGGGAAAGGGGGGCGTGAGGGTGCAAAGCCGAAACCAATTACCGACGAGACTTGGCCGCTTCCAGAGGTGACGGATGATATGTCTGGCCACTATCTCTTAAATCTCTCGGCAGAGGAGTTTCAGGCTAAGCTAGATGGCTTTAATCAGCTCAATTTTGAGCAGAAAGCCAGACTGCTCATTGACCGCTCTTTGCTAGCGAAGACTCAGATTGTCTCCACGGCGCTTCATCTGGAGCTTTTGCCATGCTTCAGAGAAGAGACAGATGAATCCCTTTGGGGGCCAATCGCAGGGTTAATTGGCGACTTAAAGCTCTTTTTCCCAGTTTCCGACCCAGATTTTGACCGTTTTAAGCGGTATATATTATATATAGTAAAGCCACAGTTTGACCGTTTAGGGGTAGAACATATCAAAAATGAGTCTGAAAACGACGTAAAATTACGCTCTACTATCTTAGGATTGGCACTTTTCACTGAAAATGCCGGAATTGAGGCTAAATTAGCCGAAATTTACGACCAAACTTTGGCAAAAATCGCCTCTAAGGGGGCTAAAACGCCTTCTCAGGCGGCCGAAGCTCAGAGAGCCGTCCTAGCCCAGTTGGATCCAGAAACGCGCTACGCGGTCTTATATGCGAAAATGCGACGAGATGAGGCGGATTTCTTCCCTGTAATATACGAAAATTATCAGAAAATTGCCGAACCAGACCTGAAAAACGAGTTATTAAATATTCTAACCACCGCTCGCGAGCATAACGTTGAGCTTTTGAAACTCCTCAAAGAGCCGAAAATTGTTCGTCCGCAGGATCATCTTTACCTCTTTATCTACCTACTCAGAAACTATCGCACTCGCTCGGCAACGATTAACTGGCTCTATGAAAACTGGGGCTATGTTGAAGAAATGAACGGGGAAAAATCGATTGAAGATTACCCGCGTATCCTCGCTGGGGCGATTCGCACGGCAGAAAAAGCCGCGACTTTTGATAAATTCTTCAGCCAGCACGCCGACAATCCAGTCTTGAAACGCACTCTGAAGGTAGCTAAAGCGGAGATTGAGGCTCGTCTGCGCCTCATCTCAACAGATGACAAGGCCGTCCATACCACCTTGAAACGCCTAAAATTCTAAGAAAAACGAAAAAAGTCCAAAAAAGTCGAAAAAAAGTCTTGCATTTTTCCAGAAGGTTTGCTATACTAGATATCAGTTACGCAAGAAGCGCTCAGCTTCCTCTGCACTAGTGGAGATTCTAGTAAAACTTCCACTCTAGGTCAAAAACGTAGGGTGATTCTGAAGTTGTCGAAAATCCCGTTAACAATTTGAGATAACAACGATGAAAAGCCTCATTATTTACGCGAGTAAGTGATGAGAGCAATGTAAGACGGATACTAGAATTGCACTCTGAATGGAGCGCCGATTGCTAGTTATGTCAATGCATAAAAAGGTATATAAGGGCACTAATAGTGGATGCCTTGACAATCAACACCGATGAAGGACGTAGGACTCTGCGATAAGCCTCGGGGATCTGAGAACGAGAATTGATCCGGGGATTTCCGAATGGGGAAACCTAGCATAGGTCATACTATGTTGCCATTATCTGAACACATAGGATAATGAGACGGGAACCAGCCGAACTGAATCATCTTAGTAGGTTGAGGAAAAAAGAATAACCAATGATTCCGAAAGTAGTGGCGAGCGAAATTGGAACAGCCCAAACCTTAAGACAACCTAACGGTTTAACGGCCTGAGTTGTTAAAGGGGTTGCGATTTAAGATATTTTTTATGTAGAGCAGTCAACTTTAGTTTCACTTCTCTACATAGAAACCAACAGCGTTAACTGAGTGGCATAAGATACAATCCGTTGATCATAGCTGAAGCACTTGGAATGGTGCGTCACAGAAGGTGAAAATCCTGTAAGCGAAATGGTCATAGGCTTATGATATCTTAACATCAAGTAGGACGGGGCACGAGAAACCCTGTTTGAATCCGGCAGGACCACCTGCCAAGGCTAAATATGTTGATTGATCGATAGCGAACAAGTACAGTGATGGAAAGGTGAAAAGAACCCCGGGAGGGGAGTGAAATAGAGCCTGAAACTTAGTGCCTACAAGGTGTCGGAGCCCCTTCGGGGGTGACGGCGTGCTTTTTGTAGAACGATCCAGCGAGTTAATGTTGTCGGCGAGGCTAAGTCAGATGATGGAGCCACAGTGAAAGCGAGCCTGAACAGGGCGACAAGTCGGCAGTATTAGACCCGAAACCGGGTGACCTAACCATGAGCAGGTTGAAGCTGCGGTAACACGCAGTGGAGGACCGAACCAGGGTACGCAGTAAAGTGCTTGGA
>JAFVBG010000002.1 GCA_017480095.1 Candidatus Saccharimonadota bacterium | reverse complement strand
TCCTCCGGGCGTCTAGATAGACATCACTGCGGAGTCTCGGAAGAATTAGCAAGCTATTCTTCACTCGCCTCCTTGCGCTGTCGCCTCGCAAATGGAAATGCAAGCATTTCCGCTTGACTCGGCTCCTACGGAGGTCGAACCCTTCGGGTTCTCGCCAGCTTTGCCATTCTTCAGAAATTAAATAAAGACCCTACGGGTCTTTCTTTAATTTCTGGTGGGTCGCGAGGGGCTCGAACCCCCGACCTTCTCGGTGTAAACGAGACGCTCTAGCCAACTGAGCTAGCGACCCAATATACGTATTATAGCACAAAAAACCAGAAAAGAAAAGCCTCCAGGCCTTACACCTCCCAATACCCGCTTTCGCTATCTTCCAACTTCCCTACACGAAGCGCAATCGCCTTCTCTATAGCCTTTCGATTGCCAAACATAAAATCATATTCATCTAGCTCAGAAGGTTGAATCCACTTATATCTGCCGATTTTATGGTCCTCCGCCTCAAAATGCAGCATACTTTCATCTAGTTCGCAAAGATAATACATTACTACTGTATATTGAATCTTATCTGGGTATCTCAATACTCCCACATCCGTATAAGGAATTACTCGCTTCACGTTGACAAAGTAGCCAGTT
Organism: Candidatus Saccharimonadota bacterium; assembly: GCA_017480095.1. Taxonomy (GTDB): domain Bacteria; phylum Patescibacteriota; class Saccharimonadia; order Saccharimonadales; family Saccharimonadaceae; genus Nanosyncoccus. Next base: position 340,762 of record JAFVBG010000002.1, on the reverse strand, counting down.
TCCTCATAAATCTCGCGCTTAATCCCCTCTTCTGGCGTCTCACCAAACTCCAGCTTACCACCAGGCACTTCCCACTGGTCGTTCACCGCCTCTAGTTCATCATTTTCACGCTGATCTATCAAAATTCGCCCTGTTTTATCAAACACCACTCCATCAAAAACATAAATCGTCTTACGAGCCTCTTTGCTCATCTCTACAATTCCCATATCATTATAATATCACAACTACTTGCAATGAGTAAAGCGTCGAGCTAGCACCAATCCCCCAACTAACGCAATCGCCGTAGTTTCATATAGAACCACGCTCACACCATCCGCTTGTACTGTCATGGCACCAGAATTAGGTACAACAATTTCCTCTTCGTCGATTGTAGTCTTAAAAGTCTTTAGAATTGGCATCAGACTCTCTGGAATATGGCCATAGACCAACTTAGTTGCGTTATCTATCAAACTATATGTATAATACAACGAACGATTTTCTCCATACTTCTCGGTCGTATATTTACCATCCGCCACAATGAGTGGCCCTAGCACCCTGACCAGCTCTGGAATTGCCTCTTTGATGATAGTAAACTCTTCCTCTGTTACCACTGGCGCCTCATTATAAAGATATTCATATTGGTCATAATCATTGATATATGTCTCTAAGTAGGTCGCCAACTCCGCAAGGTCTGCTTCCGTAGCTGTACCCTTGATAACTTTTACAATATCTTGATAAGGTGGGAAATTGCCTAGCGCCTCCTCTAGACTACTACCATATCCGCCCGTCAGCAAATCCTGAAAAGCCTGCCCTGCCACCATAGCCAGCCCGCCTTTTTCCTGGTCGGTAATAAAGCCTAGGAACTCAGACTGCTTATCCAGTGTCCTCATCTGATATGCCTTCATCAGCTTTGAGAGTGGCGGCTTCACTTTTGTATCAAAATATTCTCTCGTCAAGCCAGTCTCCACTACAAAATCTAACCAACTATCCATGAACTCTTTGCCGTTCATCGTCTCAACTTCTACGGTTAGTCCATCATTCGAGAATAACACCTCTAGCGCACTAGCAGCATTCGACAAATCCGTAATATCTATCACCGAAGTGGTGATCTCTAAATCTGCTGGGTGAATTTCCTCATAAACACCAGTGTTATAGAATCCCCACTTTTCTGGAAAAACATAGCCCAGCAACAAATCATTTCCATCTTTCACATCATGAATATTGGCATATTTTGTCTCTGTCAAACTCGCCCGCGGTGCGCCAAAAGTATAAGCATAGAAATCTTCCGCCGCCAATCCAAAACTATCAAGATTCTCATTAATCTTTTTCGCTGCCAAATCCATCACTGCGCCACCGCGTGAATATCCCACGATCCAGAGCTTATAATCCGCCAGGTTTCGCTCTGCAATATACTCACTCAAACGGCTAACGACTAGGTTCGCCGCCTCCGTAAACCCAGCATGATCTCCTTCTGCTCCGACATTCAAGTTGGATAGCCACTCGGTCATATAATTGTAGTTCCGCGGAGCTACTACTACTAATTCCCTACTCTCGCCATTTACCGTTATGGTCTTCTTCGCAATCGAAGTGCCGAAGGAATGTCCATCCTCTTCCGAAGATTCATCCCAATATTGATAATCCGAGAATCCTATTTGCTCCAGCAGATTACGAAGCTTCGGATTAGCTGTACCATCATTCGGATAGCCATCAGCCTGATTCTCATACCCAGCTAGTGCCAAAGCATAAGATGCCGTCCTCAACTCGGCATGCTCACCCTGCGACACTACGCCAAAATAATCATCACTATACTCGACCGTACCAGTCTCATCCAGTGCATCATAGACCGAAGCCCACGGATTCTCGGCATCCTCTACAAAACCGTAGTACGGATATGTTACGTTGATTGTTTCATTTTGTGTAGCACTTACTGGCAAAACCATTCCAAAAGTGGTAAAAGCCAATGCTATGCTTAAACCTGTCTCAAAATTAACCTTCATTACTTTAATTATAGCATAAACGGATTATAAAAACACCCCAAACATTACCATTTTTATCAAAAATACCCCTCAAAAAAGTGTTGTAAATTTTACAACACTTTTGACTTAACCTCTAGTGACGTTTGCTAGATTTCAATCAGCTCATATTTAGTCGAGCCAAGTCCAATCTCCTCCGCATATTCCGTGATATGCCGCCCTTCTTGTCTATCAATACGAGCTTGCAATTCTTTTGCGCCTGGATCTTCTGAGCTCCAGACCATATCGATGAACGCTTGGTCATTCGCTACTGGGTCGAGCGAGGCCACAATCCCCAAATCTGCCATCACCGGCTCCCCCTGTTTAGAATCACAGTCGCAATCCACCGATAGCGCATTCATCACCGTGATATAGATAATCGGCTTATTTTCGGCCGCTAAGTAATCTGCCACTGCTTTCGCCGCTTCCGCCATCGACTCAATAAAATCCTTCTGTTCATACTTTGTCGTCCAGCACAGAATTGGACTTTCCGTCTTCCCACAAGAATGGATATAGGCCTTTCCATGTCGCGACGCAAAGCCAATCGATTGATTTTTCAAATTCGCTCCGAAGCCACCCATCGCATGGCCTTTTCCATGCGCAAGATTGATGAAGGAGTCATAATTTTTCATATTTTCACCGAGCAAATCATATTCTAGGTGTTTGCCATTATGCACCGGGATTTTAAAATCCTTTTCTGCATCCATAATATCCACCTCGGCAAAACTAGTAAACCCGTGTTCCTCAGCCACTTTCAAATGATCCGAAGCTTTGTTTCTCTGTCCAGGATAGGCTGTATTGCACTCCACAATCGTACCATTTAGACTCTTCACGAGTGGACCGATTAAATCTGCTTTTAAATATCCTTTCGAGCCCGCTTCCCCAGTCGAAACTTTTACTCCTACCTTTCCTGGCAACTCTACACCAAGTGCTTGATAGATCTCAATTAGTTTTTCTGGTGTAATTTCTTTAGAATAATATACTTTACTTGTCATAAGCCTCCTTATTTTTTCACTACCTTCCGTGTTACATCAAAGTTTTCCATATATTTACCAAACATCAGCCGCGTCTGTGCATAAAACGCTGCTGCACTCTGATACACAATTGCCGTAATCGGCATCAAAATCCATTGCAATACCATAAATATCTTCCTGGATTTTTTATACCTCGCTGGTCTCGGTGGTAGCATCTTTAGTGATAATAAAATCATTACGAAGAGACCAATCGAAGCAAACATCTGTACCACCGATACTGTATTCGGCAAATTATGCGCCACCACTAGGCGCGATTCTGGGTTCATCAAACTTGGTACCCAACCACCAAACGCCACAATCGGGCTCATGGCCGCCAAAGTTACATGTCCATCTAGTAACCGCCAAAACTTCGGAAATAGTGAAACTAGTGGCATGCGCCGACGTTTCTTATCGCACATTCTCACCCCTACATATGCCACATCGCTTGCGCCATAATCCCAGCGTCGGAGCTGTACGAACTGCGCCTTCGCTGTCTTCCAAAAAGTTTCCTCCAGCACTGCATCTTGATAAATCGGCACTTTCACCGATAATACGTTATAATCCCCCTTGAAGAAGAATAGACTCCGCCAATACTGATGTCCATCCTCCACGATAGTCTTCTTACTCCAAAAATTCATCGCAACAAGTGCCGTCATCGGTTGAGAATGCGAAGCAAAGTTCCGCACCAAATGCGGACGCATGGTATTAATTACATTAAAGAATGAGTTAGACACTGCAATCACCCGCATCGGCGCCGAAGCATCCCAGATGTTATTCGTGAAAAGTGCTACTGGCTGATAAGACAACTTTTGCCGATCTTCATGCGTCACAAACTCATAGGTTACATAATCCAGATATTTTTCACTCATGCGGTTATCCGAATCTAGTGAGGTGATAATCACATTTTCAAACGGTATATGCTTTTTCTCGACAAAAACCTTCAACTCCTCCGCCGCATAGCACAGATTTGGCCCTTTCCCTTTAATCTCATTCTTCAAACCATCTGGATGTTTTACAATTAGAAAATCATAAAATTCATGCTTATACTTCTTTTGCAGGGCGATTGCGCTCTGTTCGATTTCTTCCCCACCTCGTTCTTCATATCCTAATACAAATATCACATGTTTTGAATCAAAGGTATTATTTAACACTGCTTCCACTGATGGTTCTAGTGTCTCTAGCCCCTCATTATACGCCACCATAATCACCGCATGATAAATCTTTTCTGGCTTTGGATACTCACTCGGCGCTACGCTAATTTCTCGCAGGTTCTCAATGTGCTCCGAAAAGCCATATTCATTACCAATCCCTCGACGCTGCCCCTGCTTCTTCCGAATGCCGATAAATCCTACTTCTGGCTTCACTTCTTCTCCACGCAACTCTTCAAACTTTTCGTGCGGAGCTTTCAAATCTTCTACCCTCTTATGCCAATCTACCTTCATGGCGGCTTTTACTACTTGATACCCCTGATAAGTCCGCACTGCCACACCTACGGCCTTCACCAATGTAATCACAATGATAATCAGAAGATAAATCGCCCCTAGCGTTGGCGAAATCAGCGATAATACAAACAATGCAATAATCATTGAATAGGAAAGCGCCCCTGGCAAGATTTCCAGGAATCGATAAAACTTCGTCCGCTTACCGATTGGAAGCTCAATATCGTTAGGATCCTTCTCTCTTACTGAACCATCAGCCATGACTACCTACCCTTCGTTCAAAAGTCGTCCGAGTACCACCCAAGTTAATACTACTAGCAAAATTGAAAAAATCGTAAACGTAATCGCCATTCCAGACCCCTTTTTTGACCGCAATTTAATTGCCAAAATCGGATGCACTATGCCTAATACTACTGCCATCACGGCAAAAGCCAGCATATTTGTCCAGCTACCATCTCGATAGCCACCCGCCGCCTGCATTTCTGTCCAGTTACCGCCTTCGTAGCTGCCAATGTCGCTATACCCAGTTTTCACCACTGCCGCCTCTGGCGAAAGATGAATCAAAGAGTGTGCAAATAATACTACCGCGGATACGATTAGTATAATCAGCCCAAAAAACAGCCATCTGTCATCTTTATAAACCTTCTTGACCTGTTCAAGAAACTTTTTCATCTTGCCTCTATTATATCATAAAATCAATGGATTATGATATAATTAATACTATCATGAAATCTGTCCAGATTATTGTCGCCAGTCACAAAGATTATCCCATGCCTGGCGACCAATCTTATCTCCCCCTCCAGGTCGGCGCCGCACTTCATCCGCCAATCGAAGGTTTCACCCCAGATAGTACTGGCGATAATATCTCTACCAAAAATCCTTATTTTTGTGAACTCACTGGTCTCTACTGGGCTTGGAAAAATCTCACTGCCGATTATATCGGTCTAGTGCATTATCGTCGCCACTTTACCGCTTATCGTGGAACTCTGAATTCGGATATTAAGCGTGCCCGCCATATCCTAAGCACTTTTGAACTAAACCGTATTTTAGATGATTGCTCCCTAATTCTACCCAAAAAGCGCAATTATGTAATCGAAAATCTCCATGATCACTATGCCCATACCATGTATGTCGAGCCACTCAATCTCACTCATGATATTATTGCGGAGAAATATCCAGAGTATCTCCCTGCCTTCAACCGCCTCCACGAACGCACCTCCGCGCATATGTTTAATATGTTTGTGATGCCACGCGAGCTATTAAATGGCTATTGCACCTGGTTGTTTGATATTTTGTTTACATTGGAAAACCGGATTTCTGGCGACTCTTTAGCAGATTCTAATAATTTTGTCCCTAACGACGTTTCAGCTAGTTCTAATGTTGTTAGAGCCTCCATCGATATTTCTAATTATTCCGATTTCCACAAGCGTTTTTATGGCCGCATCTCTGAGTTGCTACTTGATGTTTATCTCGAGACAAATGGTATTACAGATTACAAAGAGCTAAAAGTGATTGATATGGACGGCGTCAACTGGGTCAAAAAAGGCAGCGCCTTCCTCTCCGCCAAATTCACCGGTAAGAAATACGAGAAGAGCTTTTAAGCTTCTTCCCTTTTCTCCGCGCCTATGGTATAATCAAAAGAATGAGTGTTGGAGGCAAAATCCTAAAACGTCTGTTCGATATTTTGATTTCCCTCATCGGGATTGTTTTTTTGGTTCCGCTCACCGTCATTATTAAAATCGCCTACATCTGCACGGGCGATTTTCACTCGATTTTTTATCGTCAAGTCCGCGTTGGCAAAAACGGCGTGCCTTTTCATCTCATTAAGTTCCGCACCATGATTAAAGACGCCGACGGCGAAGCCTTGAGGAAGCTACTTGAGATCCCTAAATACAAAGCCGAATGGGATGCTAACCAGAAGCTTGAACACGACCCTCGCATCACGAGGGTTGGTCGCTTTATCCGTCACGGTAGTATCGATGAAGCTCCTCAGTTTTTGAATGTTTTGGCTGGCCAACTTTCACTGATTGGTCCTCGCCCACTTATCATCGGCGAGTGTAAAAAACACGGCGGCGACCGCAAAAAATATGAATCTATCAAACCTGGCATTACTGGCTGGTGGGCCGTCAATGGCCGCTCCGCCACCTCTTACAAGAAGCGTTTTGAACTTGAATATTATTATATCGACCACCAATCCCTCAAGCTCGACGCTATTATTTTCTTCAAGACTATCGGTACCGTCATTACTAAAGACGGAGCAAAATAGATGGCTAAAGCTTCACGCAATATGCAACATTCTCCGCTTATTTCAATAATTCTCCCAATTTATAATGTTGAATCTTATCTCAGTCGTTGTCTCGATTCTGTCATTACCCAAGATTATCAAAACCTCGAAATTATCCTCGTAAATGACGGTTCGACTGATAACAGTCTCCAAATCTGCCAAGAGTATCAAGCTAAAGACCCTCGCATTAAACTCATTAATCAATCCAATGCTGGTCTTTCCGCCGCTCGAAACAAAGGTATCTCCGTCGCTAAAGGAGAATTTATCTCTTTCATTGATTCAGACGATTATGTTGAATCAAATTATATATCTCATCTTTACCACTTAATCGAAAAAGATGGTAGTGATTTTTCTGCTGTTAAACATAATATTATTCGAGGTCAGCATATTGAGCCAGCCTGTTCTCATAAGATTTATCTTCTCTCTCCTCATGAAACTCTAGAAATGATGTTATATGACGAAGATTTTAATGTCTCTGCTTGGGGGAAACTCTACCGCAAAACACTATTTAAAGACATTCGCTTTCCTGAGGGTATGTTATTTGAGGATTCCGCCACCACTTATAAGCTCATTCTTGCTGCCAAAAGCATCTCATTCGACTCCATCCCGCTATATAATTATATTATCCGCGACAATTCTATCACTACCAGAGATTTTACTCTTAAAAACTTCGATTTGATTACTGCTACTCAACAAATGGGCTTAGATATTTTAAAGGTTTATCCAGACCTTCAAAAAGCCGTCTCTCGTAGAGTCATGTATGCCCATCTTAGCGTCCTCGCCAATCTCGCTTGCTCTAATCAATCATCTAACCATGAATATGTTTCTCGCCTACTTGATTACATCAAAACTCATCGCCGAGAAATCCTTAAAGATCATCGTATTCCAAAACGCGATCGTTATGCGCTCTTTTTGCTCAAGTTTGGCTATCGCTCGTTTCGTTTTGTCTGGCGTCGTTACAATTCAAAGAAAAGCTGTTATAATAAACAAGTATGACCGAGAAAGTAGATATTCTGATTGGCTATTTCTCTAAGGGCGAAACCAGTGGCATCGACCGTTACCTTTCTGGTCTTCTCACAAAAATCGACCATGCCACACAAAATGTTGATTTTCTTTCTCGCAACGCCGGCCCTAAAACTAGGAAAATCATGCGCGAAAATGGCTGTGGACTAATTGAGCTTCCTCGCAATCGTCATTTTCTAAAACAGTTTTTGGCCATCTATAGACTTATTCGCAAAAAACAATATGATATTGCGTATTTCAATATCTCCGAATCTCACGATTGTATCGGACTGCTAGCCGCTAAACTCTGTGGTGTCAAAAAAATCATCGTCCATTCCCACAGTTCCTGCTCGCCTGGCAATGCTATTTCTCGCAGGATTAGAAGCTTTCTTAATATTATTTGCAGACCAATACTTTACCTCACTGCCGACCAATTCCTTACTTGTTCCAATAAGGCTGCAAAATGGCTCTTCCCGCATCGCATTTTTGCCACAAAATCCTATCAAATTATTCCTAATGCTATCGATTTTAATGTCTTCAGATACTCTACCTCCGCCAAGAAATCCACACGTTCTAGAATTCGCCAACAATACAATATTCCAGACAATGCCCTTCTCCTCGGCCATATTGGTCGTTTTGAACACCAGAAAAACAACCTTTTCTTAATTGATATTCTCGAAAAAATCCGTAAAACTCATCCTGCCTATCTTATCTGCATTGGAAATCATAATGAAGAATTTAAAAATTTTCAAACTTATGCTCGTAAAAAAGGACTCCTAGGATATATTATTACACCTGGAATCATGGATAACGTTCCAGATTTCTACCAAGCCTTCGATATTTTTCTCCTTCCATCTAACGCCGAGGGGCTACCAGTCGTCGCTATTGAGGCACAAGCCTCTGGGCTTCCTTGTCTCTTCAGCGACCAGATTGATGATAGTGTCAAAATCAGCCAAAACACCGACTTTCTCCCCATCAAGGATCCTGCACTCTGGGCTGAAAAAATCAGGGCTATAGTCGCAACGCCGAAATCTCCCCTTCAGAATGCACTCCTCCCAGTAGCTAAAGAATACAATCTTACCACCAACACAGCTTTCTCCAATATCCTCAATACTATTCCGTCAAAAATTCCAAAATCTTACGATCTCGCTATTTACCTTTTCTTTGCCCTACATTATCTTTTTAATCTCACCAACATTTTCAATGGCCTGCACCTTTTTCTCTATCCAGGCGCCGTCTGCGCTTTCCTAGTCTTCATCCACCGCATTACGCATCGACTCGCAGCCAAGCCCCTCTTGAAAGACCCACTCTGTCGTCTCCTCATTCTTTTCTATATTAGCTACCTCATCACCGCATTTTTCGTCACGCTATACAACCCTGTTGGACTAATAAAGACTGCTATCTGGACTGCTTTCTATCTTTTCTTCGCCTTCAATTACAAGCTTCATCAAAGTCTAAAAAATATCAACTACGAAATCAAGCAATTTTTCACTTACATTGTTATCATAATCTCTCTCATCAACCTAGCTAATCTCGTTTTACTTCTCCTCGGTGTTAGCACTAAAATCGTTTCTCCACTAACAAATAGCGAAATCCTCATTGGCTATGCTCCATGGGGACGCTTCTATGGTCTCTTCTATGACCCAAATTACGCTTCTATCGTTTGCACTTGCGCCATTCTCTTTTCCGTCTATCTCATCCAACACTCTAAGAGTTTACTCACTAGGATCTTATTAGCCCTCGCTAATGTTTTACAACTCACTTATATGCTTGCTGGCCAATCTCGCACTGGCTTTGTTGCGCTTGGCGTTGGTCTTGTTTGTTATATTGTCATCACTCTCGTCACTAAGGCTTTCAAGACCATCCCCAAGAATCGTTTTCTATCTGGCATTATTCTTTCTATTGTCACCATTCTACTCCCGCTCGGCATTATCAAGCTCCCCGTTCTCATCCACCAGGCTAGTCAATCCGCACGTTCTACTTATCAGACTACAGATACCACTCAAGAAGATGATCAAGACCTTCCTTCCGATATTACCATTTCCGATGTTAAAACCCCAATCTTAAAGCTCCAACGCACCGACAACCGTGGTGACATTAGCAATCGCCGCTTTGACATTTGGAAGAGTGGCTTTGAGATTTTCTCCTACTCCGAAACTAGCAAAGTCCTCGGCGTCGGGCATAGCAACGTCGTGGACTACGCCAAAGACCGCATCCCGAAAACCTACATCGTCAACAACTCTTTTCAAGATTTTGATGCTTTTCACAACGCTCTCATTGATTTACTCGTCAGCCAAGGCCTCCTCGGTTTCTTCATCATCCTGATTATTATTATCTATCTCATCTATCTCGCTATTAAAAATCATGTTATCCTCGCTAAATATCCTCTCGTTACCCCACTCTTCTCTGCTTTAATTGCCATTTGCGCTTCTTCCATATTTGTTTCCGAAATTTTCTATATCAACAACTGTTGCACCTTCATCTTCTGGGTTCTGCTCGGTTACTATTATTATTTCTTACAAACTAACAATCAAAAAAGGAAACACTTATCATGAAAAAAGTCGCCGTCATTATCGTCACTTATAATCGTCAACCGCTCCTCGCCGAGTGTATTGACGCACTTGCCAAACTTAAATTCGAGAGACAGTCCACCAATCTCGATTTGTTTGTCATCGACAATGCCAGCACCGACAATACCCAGAGCTACGTTCAAAACCTTAAACTTCCAAATCTTAAATATTATAATACTGGTGAAAATCTCGGCGGCGCCGGTGGCTTCAACTATGGCCTAAAAGTCGTCCGTGAACTTGATTATGATTACTACTGGTTGATGGACGACGACACTATTGTCCATCCAGACTCTTTGCAACCATTTCTAGAGAAAGCCGCAGAAATCAAAGATGATTTCTCATTTATGAATAGTGTAGTTTTGTGGACTGATAATACACTCTGCAAAATGAATATTCCGTCCGTCACCGCAAATGGTATTGCGAATTTTAATTCACTCAAACACAACTTATTACAAATAGATTCTTGTTCTTTTGTTTCCTGTTTCATCAATGCAAAACACGCCCAAAAAGCTGGACTGCCAATCACCGACTTCTTCATTTATGGCGATGATGTCGAATATACTCTCCGACTCCGTAAATATGCTCCTGGTTTTCTAAATCCATACAGCGTCGTCACACATAAGATGAAAAATAACGCTGGCGCTGATATTATCAACGAAAAATCAGATCGCCTAGGCCGATACTTCTATAACTTCCGTAACCTCTACTATATTCTTCACAAATACAATCAACGTGAATTTCGTAATTTCTGCCTCAAACGCTATTATCTTACTTTCAAAATCCTTTTCAAATCCAAAGATGCCAAACTCAAACGTATCCATATCCTGAACAAAGGCTTTCGCGCCGGTAAAAAATTTCATCCTAAAGTCGAAAGGTTTTAAATGAGCAAGCCAAAATCTCTCACCAAAAATTTCATTTATAATCTTTTGTATCAGATTCTCATTTTAATCATTCCGCTCGTCTCTACACCGTATATTTCTCGTGTCTTAGGCGCGGAGAACATCGGCATTTATAGTTTTACCTTATCCATCGCCACCTACTTTGTTTTATTTGGCACGCTCGGCACTTCGACCTACGGCCAACGCGAAATCGCTTACGTCGCTCATGATAAAGAAAAGTATTCCAAAACTTTTTGGGAAATTTTTATTTTCAAACTTGGCACCATGACTTTTTCCCTTCTCACTTTCTCTCTTTTCTTCGTACTTAGCAATAGTGAATACAATATTTATTACGCAATCCTCACTATCGAGATTGTGGGTAGCCTACTTGATATTAGTTGGCTCTTCCAAGGCTTAGAAGAATTTAAGAAGACAGTTCTGCGTAATGCAATTATCCGACTTGTTGGCTTTGCACTGCTTTTTGTATTGGTGAAAACCCCAGCCGACTTACCAATCTATTTTGCCATCCATGTAGCTTCTACCTTCTTTGGCAATTTCTCTCTCTGGTTCTATCTACCGAAGTTTCTGTCAAAAGTCAACTTCAAATCCCTAAATCCACTCAAACATCTCAAAAACACCATTGTGCTCTTCATCCCGCAAGTCGCCATCCAAGTTTACACTGTACTCGACAAGACTATGATTGGTGCCATCATTACTGACAAATCCGAAGTTGGCTACTACGAGCAAAGTCAAAAACTCGTTAAAGTGTTACTGGCAGTGGTCACCTCGCTCGGCATTGTTATGGCTTCGCGCATTGCTAAATATTACGCCGCTGGCAAAAAACGCGAAACTGAAAAAGCTATGTATAAATCCTTCCGTGTTGTGTTCTTAATGGGTATGCCAATCATGGCTGGACTGATGGTCGCTGCACCGACTTTCTCGCCACTGTTCTATGGCGAAGGCTATGATGCAATCCCTTTGCTCCTCCGCATTATCAGCCCAATCCTTATCTTCATCGGCATGAGTAATGTTATCGGGATTCAGTATCTCTTACCCACTAAAAAACAGACCGAATATACTGCTTCCGTCATTTCTGGTGCCGCAGTTAATTTTATCGCTAATCTAATTCTTATTCCAAAACTTGGTGCCGTTGGTGCTTCTATCGGCACCGTCATCGCCGAGTTTACTACTACTGCCGCTCAACTCTATTTTATCCGCAAAGATTTTCAAATCTCCAAGATTCTATTTTCCAGCTTCATCTACATTTTTGCCAGCATTATCATGGTCGCTGTTTGCCTCCTGATTGGTAACTTTGCCACCGTACCATTTTATAAGCTCATTGCTCAAGTCGTGGTCGGCGCACTTTCTTACGGTCTCGTTCTAGTTATTTTCAGAGAACCCCTCATCCTAGAATTCATCTCGAAGGTAAAAAGTAAGTTGCACCGCTGCTAAATACCTAGACTAAACACCCAATAAAATGCTACAATAAGAATTATGAAACAACTTTCACTGCGAGAAATCCAATTAGAAGAATTAGAGATCCTAGATGTAGTTGTTGCTTTCCTTAACAAGAACCACCTCTCCTATTTTTTATGCGGTGGTACACTCTTAGGCGCCGTTCGCCATCATGGCTTTATACCCTGGGACGATGATATTGATATTGCTCTTCCGCGTCCTGATTATGAAAAACTTATCCAATTAACTAAAAACACCCACCTTGACCAAAACATAAATATCCTATCTTACGAAAATTCTAAGTTGCCATACCCTTTCATCAAAGCCGTTAACACTAAAATTATCATCAAAAGCAAATCGACCGATGATAAAAATCTCTGGATTGATATTTTCCCACTCGACGGTTTACCTTCAGATTCAAACATCGCGAAACGACATATCAAACGCACTATGCTCTATAAAGGTATAATGTTTTTAAAGCAGACTTCTTTTCATGATTTAATCCATAGAAATAAGTCCCTGGTCAATCGAATACTTTGTGTTTTTCTAAAACCTATTGCTTCTATTTTCTCTAAAAATTTTTGTACTAAACATCTTATTAAAAATGCCAAAAAATATCCATATAAAGATGCCGAATATTGTGGCATTTATGCTTGGGGATATGGCCTTCGCGAACGTGCTAAAAAAGAAGTTTTTGAACCAAAACCTCTTGATTTTGAGGGTAAAAAATTCAACGGCATCAAAGGTTACGACATCTATCTCACTAATCTATATGGCGACTACATGACACCACCACCTAAAAAGAATCGCATTCAACATGACACACAAGCATTCTCTAATATCAACTCCTAAAAATTGTCATAATACCTCAAAAATGGTATAATTAAATCATGAAAAAAATCGCAATCATCATCGCAGGTGGCGTGGGCGCTCGTATGGGACAAGACATCCCAAAACAATTTCTTACTATTCAAGATAAACCCGTTATCATCCATACTCTCGAAGCATTTGAAAAACATCCTGACATCGATCATATCATCGTCGCTTGCTTAGCTGGTTGGCATGATATTCTCAAATCATACGCTAAACAATTTAATATCTCCAAGCTTAGCTCCATCGTCAATGGCGGCGAAGATGGACAAGCTTCAATCAAGGCTGGTTTAGACGAAGCTAAGCGCCTCTATTCTGGCGAAGATATCGTCTTGATTCATGATGGCAATCGCCCAATAGTTTCCGACGAGATTATTTCTGATAATATTGCCACCTGCACAAACTACGGCAACGCTATTACTGTCATTCCTTGCACGGAAGTTATTCTTCAGACCGACGACCATCAAGTTTCCTCTGGCTTACTCGACCGCGACAAGCTCGTCCGCACCCAAACTCCACAGGCTTTCTATCTCGACGACATTCTCTCCGCACATGCCGAAGCTGCCGAGAAAAAACTCCCTCGCACCGCTGCAAGCTGCGCTCTTTATGAAATGCTTGGACGTAAGTTGTTCTTCTCTAACGGCTCTGAGAAGAATCTAAAGCTCACTACGCCAGACGACATCGACATCTTTGAAGCTCTTCTCAATATCAAACGTAAAACGTGGCTCAAATAAATGTCTCTTCTTACTAGTAAGACCTATCTTTCCTCTCTAGAATCTAGTCTAGACCAAGTCATTAACTTAGAGGGCCTTAAAAACAAAAGTATCTTTATAACTGGTGCTACTGGTTTAATCGGTTCTGCACTCGTTGATTTACTTTTATTAGCTAATCAAACACGCAGTCTAAATATTAAAATCCTCGCCGGAGCGCGCAATCTCGAAAAATGTCGAGACCGCTTTCTGCCTTTTGATGACCTTACCATCTTAGAGCATGATTTATTAAAAGATTTTACTTCCGATTTACACTTTGACTACATCGTTCATTGTGCTAGTAATGCCGACCCAACAAACTTTTCAAAATATCCAGTAGAGACAAATTTTGGAAATATTTTTGGTTCCTATCAACTTCTTAACCATCTCAAGAAACAACAGTCCGGAAAGTTCTTATTTATCTCGTCAAGCGAAGTTTACGGCAATAAAGATAACCAAGAACTGTACTCCGAAACCGATATTTTCCCAATTGATTTTTCAAATCTACGCGCTTGTTATCCAATTAGCAAACGTTGCTCTGAAAATCTCTGTGCTGATTTTAACTCTGAATATGGCGTTGACTATGTTATAGCGCGCCCAGGCCATATCTATGGACCAACTATGAACAGCAGTGATTCTCGCGCTTCATCTTCGTTCATTCGTGATGCTTCCAACGGTCAATCCATTGTCATGAAGAGCAAAGGCGAGCAACTCCGCTCCTACTGTTACGTACTAGATTGCGCAACTGCACTTCTTAGCATCTTATTAGCCGGTCAATCTTGTATTGCTTATAATATTTCTAATTCCAAATCTCTTGCTACAATCAAAGAATTTGCCGAAACTTGCGCCGCTATATCTGGCCAACACGTTACTTTTGAGCTTCCATCCGGCAGCGAAAAAGCTAGCTACAACTTAATGTCCTGCTCAGCACTCAATTCAACAAGACTCGAATCCCTCGGTTGGCATGGCACAAGAGACTTGGCTACTGGCATCCAAGAAACACTACAAATACTTAGCGAATCGCCTATACAAAAATAACTAAATTATTAACAATTCCTTAAAACAATGCTATAATAACCTCAAACTCAGGAGGTAAAGCCATGTCTGTAGAACCTAAATCTACTTCAAGCAATCGTTTCTTCTATATTTCCCTCCTGAATCTTATCTCTGCTCTCGCCGTAGTTTTGCTTCACGCCAACGGTGCATTTTGGCACTATCGCAATAGTCACACTTGGACGGTTAACTGCCTTATCGAATGTCTCGGCTATTTTGCCGTTCCGATTTTCTTTATGCTTTCAGGCATCACCCTCATTGATTATCAAGACCGCTACTCTACCAAAACCTTCCTCAAAAAGCGTTTTATTAAAACTGTTATCCCTTACATTTTCTGGAGCCTCTTCGCACTCTTCTTCTGGAATGTTTTACAAGATAAAAACTATAGTACTAATCCCCTTGATGTTTATAATGGTATCGTTTCGCAAAAATACATCAACATTTTCTGGTTCTTCCCTGCACTTTTTGGCATTTACCTTGCCATACCACTCTTTGCCTCCATCAGCAAAGAAAAACGCCTAAAAATTTTTCGCTACCTAGTAATTGTTGGTGTTGTTGTAAACACTTTTATTCCCTTCGTTATTAACATCATTAAATACTTCTTCAATATCTCTATTATCTGGCCATTTAACCTTTCAGTTGTTGCTGGTTATCTCATTTTTCCAGTTCTCGGTTACCTTCTCCATCAGCACAATTTCACCAAACGCGAACGCATAGTAGTTTACGAATTTGCACTTTTAGGCTTTCTTTTACATTTTATTGGCACTTTTATTCTTTCCCGTCAAGATAATAGTATTGTCTCACTTTTTAAAGGTTACACTAATATTCCAACCCTGTTGTATGTCTCTGGCATCTTTGTATTCTTCAAAACCGCAGCCAATTCAAAATTCTTACAAAAAATCAAAAAGCCCCTTCTTGCCCTTCAAAAATATTCTTTTGCTTTTTATCTCACACATTTCTTTGTCGTGTTTTATATTGCTCGTTTTCTTGAACGATTTAGCATTGATAGTGAAAGCCTAATTTATATTCCAATCTCGTTTCTCGGTACAATCATCGGCTGTACATTAATTACTTTCCTCATCCGCAAAATCCCCAAAGTCGGGAAAATCGTTTTACCGTAAGAGTCTCCCCATGCACTCAATCACCAGTTTTACATCCTCCATTGTGCTTCCCCGCGAGAGATCACTCACTGGTTTATGGAATCCCTGTAAAATTGGCCCAGCTGCAATATATCCCCCAAACTGTTCAATCGCCTTGTATAATATATTTCCAGAATTCAAATCTGGCACAATCAAAACATTGGCTCTTCCTGCCACTTCCGAATCTGGCAACTTTTTTGCGGCCACACGCGAATTCACTGCTGCATCTAGTTGCATTTCCCCATCAATTTTCACTTCTGAATACATTTCATGAACTTTAGCAATCACCTCGTTTATCTTATCTATCGAAGCGTCTCTTGCGCTGCCCTTCGTCGAAAAAGACAACATCGCAATCCTCGGCTCCTCATCTAGTAACTTTAACGCCGTCTCATAAGTTTGCATCACAATGTCAAAGAGACGCTCCACATCTGCCTCTTTCGTCACCCCAGCATCTGCTAGGATAAATGGTATCTCGCCTGCTTTCTCAAAATAAAAACAACTTGAAAAAGTTTTGCCTTTTACACCCAACGTATCCCTGCAACCCAGAATTACATCCCTGGTCGTCAAATCAATCCCAGCCACCATTGCATCCACTTCATCACACTTCAGCCTATCCAACGCATCATCAAAACTAACTGCTTTTACCGCCTCAAAGTCCAGCTTCTCTTTTGCTAGTCTAATCCCCTCCTTTACCACTTCATTTTCGTATTCTGGAAACACAATTCTCATCATGTCTAAATTATACCACATCTCTTTATACCCCTTCTTTTTTTGCCAAAATCCCCATCTATATGTTATAATAGATATAATATTCTATAAGAGGGCAAGGTTTTCTAATGGCAAAAAAGACGAGTAAAACTTCAGTGAAGTCAGCTTCCAAGAAGAAGGTTGACAATCTGAACAAAAAAATTGAACAGGATAAGAAGCCTAAGGCTGAACATAATCCGCCAAAGACTACCTCTCCGAAAGTGATGGACATCACCCCTGTCAAAAAGCCAGAGACCAAATCAACCCTCATCAAGGGATCAGAAGCCGAGCCAGTAGAGGATAAAAAGCCAGAGCCTGAGTCAACAGGGCCCAAGAAAACCGAAAAGACCGCTAAATCTACCAAAGTAGAATCTATCGACGACATCGAAATCGTCGAGGTCCATGATAATACGGTTGATGAGCCTACCGAAGAAGCCAC
The DNA here is from genome assembly GCA_017480095.1 of Candidatus Saccharimonadota bacterium. Lineage (GTDB taxonomy): Bacteria > Patescibacteriota > Saccharimonadia > Saccharimonadales > Saccharimonadaceae > Nanosyncoccus. Next base: position 323,133 of record JAFVBG010000002.1, on the reverse strand, counting down.
AGAAAAATCCGCCATAGAAGATAAAACTCCGGTCGAAGACGAAATCACCCCTGAGGCAGACCTTGAAGATACCCTTGCCAGCTTCGCCGAAGCCGACCCCGCCATAGTCGATAACGTCACCGATAACGAGAAGACCAATGCCGCTGCGCTCGCAGCTCTCGAACGTGATTCCGAGCCAAAATCCACTCCAGTCGCCAAACCAGCCAAACGCCAGCTCCGTATTTTTCCAAGGCTCATGGCTCTTGTCGTCGCTGGCGCTCTCGGCTACTTAACTTACCTCATTATCAAGGCCAATGTTCTACCAGTTCTCCATCTCTCCCTTCTAATCGCTGGTGTCTCTCTCTATTGCCTCTTCTCCCTCTTCAAAAACTTCCGCAAAAAGACCCGCACTCCAGTCATCGTCATCCTTACCGTCCTGAATCTTCTTCTCACCGGCACTTCTATCTTTGGCATTTTCAAAATCAACGATACACTCAACTTCTTCGATAAAACCCTTTCCCAGCCAGACAAGCAAGTTGGCATTTACAACGTCATCGTTAAAAAATCTTCACCCAAATCCAGCCTCACCGACGTTGCCGACAAGGTTATTCATGCTCAGCGTGACCTCACTCTCGACTCCAGTGTGATTATCGACGCCGTCAAGACCCAAGCCAAGGCTTCCATCGCTTTCTCTGATAACTTAGATTATCTTGTCAACCTCGTCACAGTCGGTGACGTCTCCACCTTTGGCGATAGCGACGACCCTATCATCATGATTCACTCTGGCACTTACGACGGCATCGTCTCCGACAATCAGCCTTTCGCAGACAAGACCAAAATCATCGGCGAAATCAAAGTCGAAATCGATGTCGAGCGTAGCACTCTTGACAATATAACCACAAAACCATTCTTAATCTATATCTCTGGCATCGACACTCGTACTGGTACCATGCCTGCCCGTTCCCTCTCCGATGTCAACATGGTCGCCGTTGTCAATCCGACCAATCGTCATCTCCTTCTTGTCTCCACTCCGCGCGACTATTATGTTCATATCGCTGGCACGCCAAAAGGCGCTCTACCAGACAAACTCACTCATGCGGGTGGTGCTGGTGGCGTTCAACTCTCGATGGCGACCCTTTCCGAACTGTTTGACATCAACATCGACCAATATGTTCGCGTCAACTTCAACTTCGTCCAAAACCTCGTCGACGCTATTGGTGGCATCAACATCTACAATGATCAAAAATACTCCTTCAGCTGTTGGACTAATCGCAAGTGTGTGTTTCAGCCAGGCTATAATTATGTCTCTGGGGACTGCGCGCTCGCTTTCGCCCGCGAACGTCATGCCTACGAGCAGGGAGACCGTCACCGTGGCGAAAATCAACAACAAGTCATTAAACTCGTCCTCGATAAGGTTACCAGCAGTAGCACTCTGATTTCTCGCTACTCCGAAATTCTCGATTCTCTAGTTGGCACTTTCGAGACTACTTTGACTCAAGAGAATATTACCGATCTCGTCAAGATGCACGTCTCCGACATGACCGCCTGGACCGTCGAGAACTACAATCTCGATGGCAAAACTGGTATGGCCCCTACTTACACTTATCCATCTCAAAATCTTTCTATCATGTATCCAAACGAAACCACCGTCGAAATTGCTAAGCATAAAATCGCTGCTGCCATGGGCACTGAGAGCGAAGAAGCAGCTCAAACTGCCATCGACCTGCTCGAAGGTAAAACTGAAGACTCCGAAAATACTAAGAACCTCAAAGACGCTCAATAGCTCGGCTCATAGTTGTCAAGAGAAATCCCAAAAATAGACAAGGTTGGTCATAAAAAAATAGCGCCTTTCGAGGCGTTATTTTTCGTCTTTTCAAATGGCGGATCCGACGAGACTCGAACTCGCGACCTCCGCCGTGACAGGGCGGCGCTCTAACCAACTGAGCTACGAATCCAGATGAGGAAAAAGGTGCAAGCTTGCTTAGCACATTTTGACGAATCGCAGATTCGAAAGCTTCGCTTACGAATCCAGATGAGGAATGTACTTACACTATTATAGCGCATTTTCTTGAAAAAATCAAGAGTTTGGTGCGGGTAGACGGAATCGAACCGTCGTCTCATCCTTGGGAAGGATACATAATAGCCGTTATACGATACCCGCGATTATTTTGGAGCCGATGGCAGGGCTTGAACCTGTGACCTGCTCGTTACGAATGAGCTGCTCTACCAACTGAGCTACATCGGCATACAATAAATATATCACACCCCTAAAGATAGTGCAAGAGGTAGCCTTTTTATGCTATAATAGATGTAATAACTTAAGGAGTGTTTATGTCAAAAAATCTTGAAGGTTCCAAAACCCTAGAAAACTTGAAAGTCGCCTTTGCTGGCGAGTCTCAAGCCCGCGTCAAATACCAATTTTACGCTTCTCGCGCTAAGAAAGACGGTTACGAACAAGTTTCTGAAATCTTTACCGAAACTTCCGACAACGAAAAAGAGCATGCTAAAATTTGGTACAAGCTTATCAATGACGGCGTTGGTGATACCAAGGAAAATCTAAAGCTCGCTATTGAAGGTGAGACCTATGAATACTCCGATATGTATCGTGAGTTCGCCGAAACTGCTCGTCGCGAAGGTTTCGACGAAATCGCCGAGAAGTTTGAGCAGGTTGGCAATATCGAGAAAGAACACGAGGCTCGCTTCTCTAAATTACTTCAAAATATCGAGGATGACATCGTCTTCAAATCTGATAAAGTCACCGTCTGGAAATGCCGCAACTGTGGCTATATCTATACTGGCGATAAAGCACCAGAGGTCTGCCCAGTCTGCGCCCACCCACAAAGCTTCTTTGAAATCAAAGCCACTAATTACTAGTTTCTTCTAGTTCGATATATTCTTCTACTAAACCTTCCTCGCGAAGGTTTTTTAGTCTCTTATCAAGCTCTGTAAACTCAATTTTGATGCTCTGGTAGCTCACTCCCTGATCCCCCTTTTCAACTGTCTTCACAAAATAGTAGCCATCCCCATTACTAGACAATAATCGCCCGCTCACTTGTCCAACCTCTTGTGCATAGGCCTTCACTGCCCGACCACCATCTACGTTCATGGTTGAAATCAGACCGCCAGTCTCTTCATAAGCTAAATCTGGATATTCTTCCGCTATTTTTTGCAAATCTCCGCCATTTTCACTCAACTTTTGAGCTACTTCATTTGCAGTCTTCCGCGCATTGTCGTCCAACTTTTCGTCCACTTTGGCCGTCAAGATTGAAAAATATAATAGTCTCCGGTATTCCTTTTCGCTCATACCAAAATTATCTTGCAATACTTTCAAGAAGCTCTCTTTACTCCGCTCGGTGCCCCCAGCTTTCAGATGTTGCGCAAACATCGTATCAATTTCTTCCTCAGAAACTGTTACATCTTGTTCGCGTGCAATTTTCATCGCATAAGTATAATTCTCTGCTTCGGTCAAAGCTTGCCGCTTGTAATAGTTCTGCATCCCCTCAATATCATCGGTCGAGCCAGTTGCATTTTGTTCAATTACTGGCGTCATGCTGGTCCGATAAATCATCAGGTAGTCCGAATACTTTACCTTTTCACCATCAATTTTGGCCACGCTTACTGGTAGAATCTTCGTCAGACGATAAATTACATCACCCGTGTCCTGTCTCTTATAAAGCATCGCCCAACCAAGCACACCAGCACCCGCTAGAGCTAACACACTAATCACTACCGTCGCCAAAATCACCGTATGCTTGGCGAATTGCATCGGATATTTAAACTTCTTCCCGCGCGAAAGCACTTCCTCGCGCCGCTCCTCCAGTTTCTCTTTCTCGGTCTTGCGCGCTTCGCGCTCTGCCGCCCCCGGCAGCTTGCTCTTGATTTTTTTGGTAATCTTACCCATTATTTCTATTCTATCACAAAACGCTCAAAAGCGCCACTTACCCTGCAAACACATTCTGCATTGCATCATAAACTTTCTTCACATTCTTCACTTTTGAGATTACCAAATCCCCCACTGCTGTCTGAATGATAATTGTACCATAATTCCCTAGTCCCGCCAGCAACCCCGGCACATTCATCGAAATACTCGCTACTTTATCTAGCCCTAAATCTACCACAGTTTTACGGAATAATCCTTTCTGCACCACCTGTCGAATCCTCTGGTCTGTCACGATGTAGAGTGAAAAATACCACAACATCAGCGAATAACAAAATCCCAATATCCCTAGTATCGTCGCACCAAAGAATATCCAAAACATCACCTGTTGCCCTGGCCACATTACCATTGGCAAATATCCAAGCCCCATGACAATGACTAGCCAGAATAGCCCGCCTTTCGCCGTCGAAATATGTCGCCGAAACACCAACGCTACTTTCTCATTTTCCCTTTGTCCTTCAAAAGTCAATTCGGCCATGCTTTTATTATAGCACGCTTTATGCTATAATTACAGAGTGGACGTCCGCAAAAATCCCCGCCCACACCTGGCCTCGTGGCTCAATGGATAGAGCAATTCCGTCCTAAGGAAGAGGTTGTGCGTTCGACTCGCACCGAGGCCACCAAAAAACCGCCCACAGGCGGCTTTTATTTTATCTTGTGTATTTCTCATTGAGGTCCGAGTAATCATATAGCTCATTTTCACCGAACCAAAGCGCCACTTCCTGCTTTGCTTCCTCTACTGAACCCGAAGCATGGACAAGATTAGGCACACCAGTTCCCTTCGCATCCGAATAGCCAAAGCTCATGTGCGAATAGTCACCGCGGATGGTACCCATTTCTGCCGATTTTGGCTCGGTCGGACCGACAATCTTGCGTACCAGAGGCACTGCCTCAACACCTTCAAGACAAATCGCTACGACTGGCCCTGTCATCATATAAGCCAAGTTATACTTAAAAGTCTGCTCGCCTCGACGAGTAATCATCTTGCCGATTTCTTCATAGTGTTTTTCATAAAGCTCTTCATCTGGCATTACCATCTTCATACCAACGATTTTCAAACCCACGCGCTCAAACCGTTGCAAGATTTCGCCAACGATACCACGTTGCACTGCGTCTGGCTTACAAACTACTAATGTTCTCTGGATAAAGTCTTTCTCTTTTCCCATAAGCTCCTTAAAACTCCTTTTCCCTTATTTTACCACAAACTCCACCCAAATAAAACTCCTCATGCTAAATCTTCCCACCCCGCATTAAAAAGTCTTTACAAATTAAACTCTTTGTGCTTAAATAGAAGCATAAATAGGTCATATAAAAATGCAAAACAAACATCATTCTGCGTCACGCTTTCGCGTGCAATCACAAAACACTAAGCTTTTTAACCGCGTCGCTCAAGGCTATGCTTGGGACGCCGACGATGATCTCAGGGGCCGCACCGCCAAACGTAATTTTGATTTTCGCCGACTTACCTTTGGCCTGCCAATTCTAGCTGGCATCGCTATCCTCGGTGTTTCTCTTAAAAACAGTTTTGCAACCACGACCTACACTGCTCGCCAAGATTCTGGCAGCTCCATCTTAAAAGACGCAGATTATAATAGCGAAAAAGTCGAATCTTTATATGGTCTCTCTAGCACCACCATCCCGGCTTCTTTCTCGCTCGCCGATAGTCTAACTATCCCAGTTGAAAATCAAGGTTCACTTGACCTCTGCGTGCTCTTCGCCACCAACAAAGCCGCCGAGACTAACTATGCTCTCACTAGTGGCACTTCGACCTATCTCAATCTCTCTGAACGTTATCTCGACTACTATATGTCCACCGAAGTTACTGGCTCTCGTGCCGTAGCTTCTTCTGTGGCCAACCGCCCAGCTCTCACTGCGCTCGAAACCAAGGGTTCACCGCTTGAAACTAGTTTTGACTTCTCCGACCATACTATTGCTGAGTTTAATGCTGCCGCTCCAGCTCTCCGAGTCACCGATTCCATCGCTTTTCCAAATATTTCTAACTCTTCCCATAAATCCGAGTGGTATCAAGTGCTAAAAGCTCACATCATGAAATATGGTGCCATCACTGCCGACCTTGTTGCACCAGATTCCACTACCGGCAACTACAATACCACCACTTTCGCCTATAACTACGTCGGCACTGGTAGCCAAGATCACGATGTTGCCATCATCGGCTGGGACGACAACTATGCCGCCTCTAACTTCACCAATGCCCCATCCACAAACGGTGCTTTCATCGCTGTCAACTCTTGGGGCTCCAGCTGGGGCAATAACGGTCTCTTCTATATTTCTTACGAGTCCGCCCAGTTCCTCAGCTATCCTTTTGGCGTCCTCTCTACCGCGCAAGCTTCCGATTCCACCACCGTCAGTCATGACAAATATCTCTTCAGCGAGGATTATGTTCAACTCACCAATAACTTTTACGGTGTCATTCTCGACGTTGATGGCGAAAACCAGTACCTTTCCCACATCGGCTTCGGTCTCGGCTCTCAAAACGGTGCCACAGCAAACATCTATCTCAACCCAACTGCAGGTACTTTTGATGCCGACAGCCTAATCTTGCTTGAGCAAAAGCCGCTCGACTATTCTCAAAACGCTCTCACCCTCGACCACCCAATCCACCTCACTGGTGATAAATTTGCCCTCGTCTTTGAATACACTGGCGAAGATTTAACCCACTCCGTCGCCAATCGCAGCGTTGACACCTTTGGCACAACCAACACCTACCTCACCGGCTCGATGTACACCGCCGATTCTCTCGCTAGCACTTGGGATGTCATCGACAACTTCCAGTTCCCTGTCGTCGCCTACACCACCACCCGCTCCGTCACCGACATCGCCATCACTACCGCTCCTACTCAGACCGTTTATTCTGTCGGCCAAAGCCTCGACCTTTCTGGCATGATGCTCACTATCACCTATTCCGACGGTACTACCTCTCGTGTCTCCGCCAGCTCGCTCGACGTCGCCACCTCTGGCTACGATCCAGTCCGCACCGGCGTTCAGACTATCACGGTCAATTTCGAAGGCAAAACCGACACCTTCAATATCACCGTCACCGACGCCGAAGCCACCATCGCTTGGAAGACCCTTCCGACTCGCCGCACCTTCCAGATTGGCGAAGATTTAAACGTCTCTGGCGGTTCAATTACTGTCACTTATGCCGATGAAGAACTAGAGACCGTAGTGCCGCTCGCCTCTTCCAATATCTCCATCACTGGTTATGATAAAACTACGGCTGGTTCACAAACACTCACTGTTACCTATCTAGACAAAACTCTAACCTATGACGTCGTCGTAGGTTCAGACCCAGATTCCGACAATGCCGACGAGACCACCCCTGCCTCAGACAGCTCCGATATGTCTTCTGCCGACGAAGAAGCCGACAAATTCCCAGATGATAAAATCTCCGCTCCAGACACTGGCGTCTTCTCTCACGTTACCGTCACCACCTCCGCTGCCACCGACAATCTCTTCCTACCTATCTCCATTATCCTTGTCTTCGGAGGACTACTCACCTATGACCTCATCCGCCGCCACTAAAGACTCTGAAAACGTCGCAAATACCGCGGGCAATACTGAAAATACCGCCACGAATTCTAAGAAAGACCCCTACGTTATCGAGTTAATCGATGAATTTCTCGAACATCTAGAAATTGAAAAAGGGCGTAGCCTTAACACAATTCGCAACTATCGGCTCTATCTTGAAAAATTCTACGAACTCGCTTCTGAAGATATGCAAGATGAGATGCGAGCCAGCAACATTGATTCTGAGCTCTTGCGCAAATATCGCCTGCGCCTTAATCGTGTTTCCGATGAGAAAGGCCATCGTCTCACTCCTGCCACTCAAGGCTATTATCTCATCGCCCTGCGCGGCTTTCTCAAATATCTAGCCAAACGTGAAATCCAAAGCCTTGATCCAAGCCTAATTGAATTACCTAAATCTCATCGTCCGCAGGTTACTTTCCTTCATATTGACGAGCTACAAGCTATTCTTGATAGTATTGATTTAGATACTCAAACTGGTCTCCGCGACCGTGCTATCTTTGAACTACTTTTTTCCTCTGGCCTCCGTGTCTCCGAGCTCTGTAATCTCAACATCAAAGATGTTAATCTGGAGCGTCGCGAATTTGTCGTCCGCGGTAAAGGTAGTAAAGACCGCCCGATTTTTATCGACGAAAGTGCCGCCAGTCGTGTCAAGGATTATCTCTGTACTCGTCATGATACTCTCCCCGCTCTCTTTCTGAATAATTCTAAGAATCCTGGCACCCCTGATAATTCTGGCGACTACCGTCGTCTCACCCCTCGTTCCATCGAACGCATTATCGAGAAATACGCTCGCCTGGCTGGTATTACAAAACATGTTACCCCGCACACCTTACGCCACTCTTTTGCTACCGACCTGCTGATGAACGGAGCAGATTTACGCTCTGTCCAATCCCTACTAGGGCATAGTAACATTAGTACTACCCAAATCTACACCCACATCACCGACACCCATCTCAAAGATGTCCATGAAAAGTTTCACAGCGAAACCGACTAAAGCTTCACTAGCATTCTAGATATCCAAGGTTCCAAAGCAATTACAATTACTAGTGCCAAGACCAGATAAGGCCCAAATGGGATTTTCATTGTCATTTCTTTGCTCATTTTTGCTTTTTTGTGAACTTTTCTGTCTTTTATAATCAGGAATACCGCCACGATTGAGGCTAGCACATTAGAGATAAACAACACGAAGAAAGCTAGCCACCAATCTCCCAAAATCAACGCAATCGCCAGCGCTAAAATCCAATCTCCACCTCCTACTAACTTCTCTTTTGAGAAGAAATACAAGGCAAAATAAAGCGCCGGCAACACTAATAATGCCCCTACCAAATTCAACAAATCCGCCTGCAAAGCTGGCCCGCTCGTGATTAAAGCCCAAATCCTCATCCCCAGTGCCAGTATAACCGTCGCAATCAGCAAAACAGTCGGCATCTTTCCCCATTTCATATCATAAGATGCAATCATCCACATCAGCGTCATAATGACGGTAAAAAACGCCGATGCAATTAGTGCTTCTGGCGTAACTGCTACCAGCCAATCTGTCATTCGCGCAAACACCAATGCTAAGACTACGAAAATTATTGCTAAACCAATCTCGCTCGTTAGTTCCATTGCTCCAATTTTCTGCTTGCATTTTTTACATTTTCCCCTCAAGGCAAACCAAGATATAATTGGGATATTTTCATACCAAGCTAACTTGTGTCCGCAATGTTCACATACAGACCACTTTCCTAGCTTCTTCTCCCCCTTCTCTTTTCTCCGCATCCTACGCACCTGGCAGCAAGCAAAACTCCCCAACGTCGCTCCTAGTACTAGTCCTAACAAGATTACTGCTATAGTCACTTCCCATTCCATACTTCCATTATACCATAAAAAGTGTTGAAAAGAATAGAGAGAAGAGGGGGTTGCAAAAAAACTTTTTTTGCGATATTATATACTTAAGCGATATTATAAAACGCCAAAAATAACCTAAAGAGGAGTTATATGACTAAAAATCAACTTAAAACAAAGCGTGGCTTCACCATTATCGAGGTGGTCTTGGTCCTCGCTATTGCTGGTCTTATCTTCATGATGGTGTTCCTCGCGCTCCCTGCTTTGCAGCGTTCTCAGCGCGACACTCAGCGTCGTGACGATATGAGCCGCTTCATCGCTCAGATCAACCAGTATCAGGCGAACAACCGTGGTAAAGTTCCAACTGCAGCTGGCGAGCATAAATGGGATGCCAGCGATACTGGCGACTGGCGCACATTCCATGACGGCTACCTAGTCGGTAACGGCGATGATTTCACCGATCCAGGAGGTTCTGGCTATTGGGTCAACGACCATGGTAAAATCACGGATGACACTACCCTTCCAGCTGGCACCACTAGTGTTGACTACTTCATCCACGTCTATCACGGTGCTTCTTGCTCCAATGTAGAAGGCACAGTTAAGAAATCTGAAAACGCTTCTGACCGTAAAATCGCCATCCTTTACAAGCTTGAAGGTGCTGGCGTTTACTGTGGCGAGAGCTAATCTCTTATTGTATAACTTCGAGTCCCCCTCCTTTGGCGTAGGGGGATTTTTGAACGTATTTTAACTATAAAATTATTGATTTCATAAGGTGATTATGGTAAAATTAAACCATGGATAACAGTGGGCAAATGACTAACCCGACCGTGGCAGACATGGCAGCGGCCGTAGCGCAGGGACAGAGTCCGGCGGATGTAGCAAATAGTTTTGGTATGACTGGTGCCGAAGGCACTGCAGATAATACAACTTTGACTGGTGGCGCCATGAACGCTAGTGATGCCTTAGGCGTCGGCATGATGGGCGCCGTAGATGCTGGCAATACTATGTCCTCCACCCTTGGTTTTGAAGAAGTCCCAGAAGGTGCTGGCATCGTCGATGAAAAAGACGCTTTACCTGCCGATGCTCCAGCCGACGACACTATTGACGTTAAGAGCTTGAAGATTGAGCATCTGCTTGAAGAATGTATCCGCGCCAAGGCTTCCGATCTCCATCTTCAGGTCGGCCTCCCGCCAATCCTGCGTGTCGATGGCGGCTTGCGCAAGATGCCAAACATGCCAGTGATCACTGAAGAAGTGGTCGAGCGTTTGATTTTCTCCACTATGGATTCCGTCCAACAGCAGACTTTGATGAAGGATAAAGAGTTCGATTATTCTTTTGCCTTTGGTGCACTTGGTCGTTTCCGTGTCAATGCCTTCCAAGAGCGTGGTAATCTCGCCGCCGCTTTCCGTTTAATCCCAGATAAGATTCTTTCCGTAGCGGAACTTGGTTTGCCTTCCGTAGTTGACAAGTTCACTGACTTCCCGCGCGGCCTTGTTCTCGTGACTGGTCCGACGGGTTCTGGTAAGTCCACTACCCTAGCAGCTCTACTTGAAAAAATCAATCAAGAAAAGGCCGTCCACATCTTGACGATTGAAGACCCAATCGAGTTTACTTACAAGTCCAAGCGTGCTGTCGTAGTTCAGCGCGAAGTCCACTACGATACCTACTCTTTCGCCCGTGCCTTGAAGTCTGCTCTGCGTGAAGACCCAGATGTCGTCCTGATTGGTGAGATGCGCGACCTTGAGACCATTTCTGCCGCTATCACCGTAGCTGAGACTGGTCACCTTGTCTTTGCTACTCTGCACACCAACTCCGCCGCTCAGTCCATCGACCGTATCGTTGATGTCTTCCCTGCTCACCAGCAGCCACAGATTCGCATCCAGCTCGCATCCGTACTCCAAGCTGTCTGCGCCCAACGTCTGATTCCAGCCATCGCCGGTGGTCGTGTTGCTGCCGCCGAGATTATGGTTACCAATCCAGCTATTAAGACTCTTATCCGCGATGGTAAGACCCACCAGCTCGACACCGCCATCCAGACTGGTGTTGCTCAGGGCATGCAGACGATGGATCGTACTCTAGTGAAGATGGTTCAATCTGGTATCATTACTTACGACAACGCTCGTGATTACGCCGTAGATTTAACGGAATTTGAACGCTTAGCGAGAGGATAGGCTTTAAGTGCGACGATTTCTCTATAAAGCCACCGACCCAGAGACTGGCAAAAATGTTAAGGGTGTAATTCAAGCCGAAACTGAACAAGCTGCGGGTAAGCTTTTGATTGCTCAAGGCCTCGCCCCAGATACCATTGAAGCTGAGGATATGAACGGCTGGCTAGCCAAGATGCAAAACAAAGTCACGCCGAAAGATAAAATCACCTTTACCCGCCAATTTGCAACCTTGATTGGTGCTGGCTTACCACTCTCGAATGCACTTCGCACCGTCAACGATCAGACCTCTGCCAAAGGCATGAAAATCGTCATCGAAGAAGTCCTGGCCGACGTTGAGTCTGGTAAATCTTTAACCGATGCCTGCGCTAAACATCCTGAAGTCTTTGATCGCGTTTATCTTGCTCTCGTCCAGGCTGGCGAAATGTCTGGTACTCTCGATCTATCCCTGAAACGTCTTGCCGACCAGCAAGAAAAAGACGCCGCCGTGATGGCAAAGATTCGTGGTGCACTTACCTCCCCGCTCATCACCCTCGCTGTTATTATTGCCGTCATGGTCTTCTTGATGATTGAAGTGGTGCCACAAGTTGAAGACCTCTACGTTTCTCTCGATAAAGAGCTTCCTAGCCTCACTAGTGTCATGGTGGCTGGTGCCAATTTCCTAATGCACCAGTGGTATGTCATCTTAGTTATGGTGGTCTTGATTGTCTGGTTTGTGATTTGGTTCCTCCGCACTAATGTCGGTATCCGCTGGATGGCAGTATTTAAACTCAACGTACCAATGTTCAAAGGGTTATTCCTGCGACTTTATAACGGTCGTTTTGCTCGCACTATGCAAAACTTAATGTCCACTGGCGTTGCTCTGCTCGATTCGATGCAGATTTCTGCCGAGGCGATGAACAATATCGTCCTCCAGGAGCAGATTGAAGAAGCCGAGAAAAAAGTCCGTGCTGGTAAACCACTCTCTGAAGCTTTACAAGGTGCAGACTATATGCTTCCACTGGTTCCGCAGATGGCAGCCATTGGCGAGGAATCTGGTAAAATGGATGAGATGCTAGGCAAAGCCGCCAAAGTCTATGAAGACGAACTCGATGAACAGGTCGCCCGTATTTCCGAGATGATTGAACCAGTCATGATGGTCGCCATGGGTGGCATGGCCGGTATGATTGTCGCTGGTATTCTCTTCCCAATCTATAGTCTGGTGGGTAGTATCGGATAGAGCGTAGCGGGAGACACGCGCAAAGCAAGCCCTGCGAACATGCCGAAGTTGCTACGAGGTACAGCGCAGCTCCGCCCGTAAAGACGGGCCGGAGCAAGCGGTTCGCTGGGTTGCTTTGTCGTGTCAGGACCCGCTATGCTAGATCCGACGCCACGCGGTCAACTTCAGTCATGGTAGTAATACCAGACAATGCTTTCAGCATTCCATCTTGTCGCATCGTCACTGTCCCCTTCTCTTTTGCAGTACGCATAATCTCAGCTGAGGTCGCGTGTTCGATAATCAACTTCTGAATGTCTTCATCTACCGTAATTGTCTCGTAGAGACCAGCGCGACCTTTGTAGCCGCCTGGCGTATCTTTATCATCCACACCTTTGACCAAGGTATAACCCTTCTCATTCGCCACGGGCAGTCCTGGATAGCCCAAGTCTTGGCTCACCTTTGCCACCTCATCTTCACTCTGCGGCAAAATATCCTTCACTACGGAGTTTAGCTCCATCGTTTCCCGCTCGCTAGAAGTGTAGGTCTCACGTTTCTCTGACACTCGCCGCACTAAGCGCTGACCAATCACGGTATTGAGAGTTGACGCCAGCAAGAACGGCTCAATCCCCATATCGATCAGACGCGGCAAAATACCCGCCGCCGAGTTTGTGTGCAGGGTCGAGAATACCAAATGCCCAGTGAGAGCCGCCTGCACCGCTAGCGAAGCCGTCTCCGAGTCACGAATCTCCCCAACCATTACTACGTCTGGGTCTTGACGCAAAATACTACGCAGTCCCGATGCAAAGGTTAAACCAGCATCTACATTCACCTGCGTCTGGTTTACACCGTCCATCTTATACTCAACTGGGTCTTCCAATGTTACGATGTTAATTTTTTCATCCTTAATCCGTTTCACTAGAGCATAGAGTGTTGTGGATTTACCAGAACCCGTCGGACCAGAAGTCAGAATCATGCCGTTCGGCTTACCAATTCCCTCTTCTACCATCGCCAACGCACGACCCGTCATACCCATCTGCTCAATATCAAGCGTAGTACCAGTCTTATCTAGCAAACGAATCACCACCTGCTCGCCCCACACCACTGGCGCAATCGCAATACGGAGATCCACTTCCTTATCCCCCACCGCTACCGTAAACTGACCGTCCTGCGGAATGCGGTGCTCATCAATCTTCAGGTTGGAAAGAATCTTGATGCGCGAAATCAAAGCTGGCTCGATTGACTTTGGTAGTTCCATCACCTGACGCAAAACGCCATCAATCCGGCATCTGATAATTAGAGCAGACTCTAGTGGCTCAATATGAATATCTGATGCCTTCGACTTCACTGCATATTCCAAAATCGTGTTCAAAGCCTTTGAAATTGGCGAATCTTGCGTAATTGTCTTTGCATCGCTACTGGCCGCCTTTTGCGCTAACTCTTGCTCGGTCTCTTGCGCCGCCTTATTGACATCCGAAAAGTCTCCTCGATATTGCGACAATGCGTTCCGAATCCCCTCTTCGCTCGACATCACTGCTTTTACTGGCTTATTGGTCAAAGTTGCTAGGTAATCTGTCGCCTGGATATTTGAAACATCCACCATGGCGACCACAATCATGCCATTTTGCTCACCAATCGCCGCCACCATACTTCGCTCTGCTACATCTTGCGGCAACAAAAGTAGCGTCTCTGGGTCCATAATCACGTGTTCGAGGTCAACATATTGCGCTCCCATCACTACCGCCGTAGCGTGCGAAACAATCCCATTCGTGACGATACCCTTAGAAACCAGAGTCGCCATCAATGGCTGTTTCGTCCGCGCCGTCTCATCTTGCACTTCGCGCACCGCACGACGATCCACTAGACCTTCCTCAATCAAAAGGTCCACAATTCTCTCTTGCGTCTCCCGCGTTAGCAACGCCATCTAGAGCTCCACGCCTGGAACGGTTGCCCCTCCGCCGCTCCGGCTTCCGTTAGTACTAGTTTCACCACTACTGGAGCCACTGCCGTCCGTACTAGCATTACTATCGGTTTCTGTACTTGGAGTCAACCCTGGTACCGTCGGCGTCGCACTGTTACCATCAAGTGTCTCCACTGTTTGCCCATCCTCGTTAGTCGTAGATGGTGTAGTCTGTGTCCTGCGTCGCAAAATCTCTTCTGGCGTCAATTGCCCTTCGGTTTCGGATTCTGTATCATTTTCTATATTATTCTGGCTATTATTACTGCTTGAACTATCTTTATCGGTGTTATTTTTAATTTCTTTTGCACTCATCCAGCCACAAGCAATCAACTCACCTTCGCTCAACACGCCATCCTGATCACGGTCTTCACAGTTACCCACATAGACTTCCACAGTCGGATTGATTGCATCTGCGTTAAAGACCTCTGGGTCTGGCACACTTAGGTCGCCACTTACTGCCTCAATGGTTTTCCACTTCTCACTCGCATCGTCTGGATTACCTAGAACAGCATTTGTGATAAACCCTGCCGCAATCGTGCCGATCATCGTGATTAAGATTATTGTGATAATGTCGCTCTGTTTCATCTTACCCTACTTCTTTTTCGCCTGTTTTGTTGCATATTCTACTACGTCCGACTCCACGACTCCAGAATCTTTTGCATAGTAAGCGTTCGCCTGTGCCTGCAAAACAAGACCGTCATCTCCAGCCCATTCAATAATTGCAGTTGTAATATCGAAAGTCCGAATTGAATTTTCAATGTTACTCAAAACAGTCATAGTAGTGACAGGATCCGACTCAACCGAAAGGGTAACTGGAATAGCCTCTACTCCCTTGATGTTTACAGTGCTAACCCCCTCGCTTGGGGCTAAGTTCTCTGGATCCCAGTTTGAAATTACAAAAATCTGGTTCAGGCTCGCGAGGAGTGCCTCTACGTTCTTCCCGCCTGGCAAAGCATCTGGAATCACGCGTAAGCTGGAGCAAACTTTCAACAGACTCAAATATCGCGCCCGCTCTTCCTCATTTGACACGGTATTTAGTAGCTCTTGATAGTTGATTTTATTGCCATTATCATCATAGCAAACATCCGCCCCTGCGTCTCGCGCCACCGATTCAAGGTCAGTATTGTACGCCATTACGTCCGTTACATTCGAACGTAACGTACCAGAAGACGGAGTGTATGTATTTGGATTGCAGCTGTTGATTTCTGCTTCACTATAATGCCCATCTTTCGGCTTCGCACAGAGTCCGATGTTTGCAATTGTCTTCTCGTAAGCAGTAATTGCGTCGTCCTTCTTGCCAATCACCCTACCATAGAACTGAATATATTTAAAGAAATGAATGATTAGGACAATACAGACTCCGACGGTCAACGCCCCAATCAACGTGATGATTAGCATCGACTGCTTTGCCTTGTTAATCTTCGTTCGCTTCGCTACGGCTGGACCGTTCTCACTCTTTTTACTCGTTGCCATCTTTATTCTCCTTGCTATTTATGCAGATTGTATCCGATGCCGAACAATCTTCTGCCGCTTCTGCAAACATACCCTTAATCTGAATATATGAATCTGTCACGTTCTGACCATTTGGCCCAATCGCCATTACGTGTTTATTTTTGAAAGATAATGCATCGTTCGTCAAGGTAACTAGAGCTTGAAATCTTAATACTAAACCACCGCTTGCATCGCGCGCATTAGCAGATTCAATAACTTGTACGTCTTCCGAGGATAGCATACAATCATTACTTGTCGTCCACATGACCTTGCCGTTCACCTCTGCGCCGGAGTATTTCTGACAACCCGCCGATTCAAAATGTGGAGCACCAGTAATCGTTCCGTCGAGTGTAATTGACGGCAAATCATTACCATCACTGTCCGTAGTCTTACCATCAGCGTGATACCATTCCGCAAAGTTCGGCGTGCGCCAGACCTTCTCGATTCTAATATCTCGCAAATCCATGCCTTCTTTGACTAAATCTGCTACGATTGTTTGTTCTTCTGCGGTTAGTTCAGTGATGAACTTTGTCCTCGCTGCTGCCAATGATGCCTTCTGCTCATCATTAAACTCATTGGTATCATTCGTCCGGCTAAGCTTATTCTCCTCTAGCCATTCATCATACCAGGTCTGATAAACCGTATCTTCATATCTGTCATAAATCTCTTGGCGCTTTTCACGAATTTCCTTCGCCGTCATCAGCTCCGTCGTCGAGCCTTCTTCTTTCGCCGCAGCCTCGTTCAAGGAAATCTCTTCTTCTAAGTCGGCTAGTTCCTGATCAAGGTCACTCTTGTTTTTATCGCAACCCGTCTTACTGCGCAACCAGTAAGCATAAACACTCGACATACTCGTGCCATCGGTAAACTCAGTTACATCTACGTAGGCTCCGCCCTCTGGCTTCTCTTCAAGCATACAGCGAGTTGGAATCTCATTATTATACTCATCTACATAGCGTCCATAATCATAGCGTACTAGTTGCAATGATTTCTTAAAGGACTCCAAGACGCGGTAGTCGATGAACGGTGCTACCCCAGCATTGGCTTGCCCCTCCATCAAGAGTGTCCCCTCTTGCATATTAACATTGAGTTCCGAAAGCGTAATCGAGTCTGGAGCACTTGGCAACATTACAGTGAGAAATGCAAACACGCGTGAGAGCAACAAGCGCTGGTCATCAATCGACTGAATCGCACCGAGCTGGTCTTTAATCGTCAAGTATTCCGAAAGCCCATTAAACGAACTAATCTTCTTCGACATCGCATCGATTCGATTCCCTTGGTCGCTAATCGTAATCTTCTGTCCAGCCACCACCGACCCCATAATTGCCACAATCCCACCAAATATTGCTACTACAATAATCGCCACAAAAAGCACGAGGTTGCGAAGTTTCATCGCCTTAATCATCTCACTCTTCACTGCTGGCACA
Organism: Candidatus Saccharimonadota bacterium; assembly: GCA_017480095.1. GTDB lineage: Bacteria > Patescibacteriota > Saccharimonadia > Saccharimonadales > Saccharimonadaceae > Nanosyncoccus. The sequence goes on along the minus strand of JAFVBG010000002.1, from coordinate 305,606 downwards.
AGATTGACCTCGAACATCGTCGCCGTACCAGTCACCAAATCTTGTTCACCATTTGGCCCCTTAGAGAATAGCGCCTTGATATCAAGATTCTTGATGTCCATGGTCTTGGCTTTTTCTAGGAACGCCGCAAAACCCTTTTTTCCAGAACCTTCAGTTTGCACCTCTTCTGTCGGCATTTCGGTTGCTTCTGCCACCTTGACGGCATTCACACCAGATTCATCTGGCGTAACTTCGGCTGGAGCTTCTGACGTTTTTGCCTCCAGCCCTTGAGCTACATCTGGAGCAGCTTCCCCCGCCGTAGCTTCCGTCGCCACCTGGGCAGTCGCCTCATCTGGCAATGCCGCCGAAGAGCCTGGTGCTACTTGTGCTGCTTGTTCTGGAGTTAATTCTGGCTCCATCGGAACTGGCGCTGGCGCTGGCGCTGCGCCTTGCACGGACATCACACCCTGTGCCTCGGCTTCTGCCGTTGCTGGCACTTGCCCAGCGTTCGCCGCTGCCGTCAAATCTGCTGCCGCTGCGGATAAATCTGGAGTCTCGTCCATTAGTCGTTGCTCCTTTCTGCTAATCCAATCGCCACCGCGAACTCACTTGCTACACTCATCAAAGCCTGTTGCTGTTCTTGTGTCACCTGCACAAGCTGCCATGGGTTTCCTTGTACCGTCTGCACGTTTGTCTTTGCTTCCATGTATTCAGCAATAAACGGAATCACACCTGCAAAACCCGAAAGCACAATCCCCACCACTGGCACCTGTGCATACTTCGTCTGGAAAAAGCGGATTGATTTTGTCAACTCTGCCGCGAAAGTCTCCAGGTTACTTTCCATCGCCTTGAACACCTGGCCATCCAACTTGTCCTGCGCCAAACCAAACTTCAAGATGAAACGCCGCGCCTGATCTTCGCGCACAGAGAGCGTCGAAGATACCGCCTGCACCAACTGTGCCAAACCACCCGGCACTGAACGCACCAATCTCGGCACGCCTTGATACATCACCACAATATCCGTCGAACGTTCACCTAAGTCGATAATCATCCTCGCATCCATGCTCCCCACTGGCACCAACGCCCGCGCCATCGCAATCGGTTCTGGCTCTTGGGCAATCACATTCAGCCCTAGGGATTCTACCATCTCCATCCGCTCTTCTGCATAAGATTTTGAAGTCGAAGATAGTAATACTTCGGCTTTGTTTTTATCATTCGGACTCACACCGAGCAACGCATAATCATACTCTGCCTCATCAATCGCCATCGGGATATACTGATCGACTTCGTACTTGATCGTCTTTTCCAGTTGCTTCACTGGTGCATTCGGCACCTCAATAATCGCCGTAAAAGTCTTGCGCGCTGGCAAACCGAGCGCAATGTTTTTGGTCTTAATCCCTGCCTGCTTCATTGCGTTCATGATAGTCTCCCCCATTTTTTTCTTCCCCTGTTCTGAACTATCTTGCGTAATCTTCGCATCTACTGGCACATAAGCATAACGCGACAAAACCCACCCGTGTTGAGCATCACCAGAAAGTTGCACCAGACGCAGTGCATTTGTTCCGACGTCTAGCGCGAAGAAGTCGCCCACACCATGTAACAAACTCATATTATAATTATAAGCTTATGCGGTTCAAGTGTCAAGCGGTTTTTGTGGCTTTCAACAGATAAAAACGCTCCACATTTCCGTTCTTACCCGCCAACTCGTTGTCGCGTTTTTTCAGGACCAAAAACCCATTCTTTTTTAACCAATCCTCAAAATGATGGACGATTTCTCTTCGCATTTTTTCATTTTTCACCACCCCTTTTACCAGCTGTTCTGGCCGAGCCTCAAACTGTGGTTTAAGCATCACAAGAAAATCCGTTTCGCGACGGCTTAACTTCATTTTAGCATACATAAGCACTTTTGTCAAGGATATAAAACTTACGTCCGCTAAAATCACGTCAATTTTCTCTTGTGTACTGAATTCAAAAATATCCGTTTTCTCATGTAACTCAATCCGCGAGTCAAACCTCAGCGGCGCTTTCATCTGCTTTGTCCCCTTTTCCACGGCAATCACTTTCTTCGCCCCCCGACTCAAAGCATATTCTGTGAACCCACCAGTAGAAGAGCCAATATCGAGCACGGTCTTATTTTTAAAGTTATATGCAAAAGCTTGCGAAGCATTCGCAAGCTTTTGGTTCCCCCGTGTTGAAAAATACTTGAGAGAGATGGAATTCGATGAAGCAGGAGAAGCGGAACGAGCCGTACTTGACGTACGGTAAGTGAGCATCGCATCTGCTGAAGAAGAAGTCCGCTCTCTCATGCATTTTTCCTATTTGCGGCGTTCACGGTAGGCATAAGTCTCTGTATCAATCGAAACGATGTCGCCAGTCTTGATGAAAGCTGGCACCTTCACAACTACGCCAGTCTCAAGTGTAGCATCCTTCGTAATCGAAGTGGATGTATCACCTTTGACCGCCGTCTCTGTATAAGTCACTTCAAGCCAAATATTCTTCGGCAAAACGAGATTGATTGGAGTGCCATTGTAGAACTGAATTTCCATCTCGTCGCCATCCTTCATGAAATCCTTGGCATCACCCACCATATCGGCAGCGAGCTCATACTGCTCAAAACTTTCTGGGTCCATGAAGTAAAACTTCTCATCATCCCGATAGAGATATTGCACCTTCTTGGTTGTCACTTCGGCCGGCTCAATTTTCTCTTGACCTTTAAAAGTCTTCGGCAAAAGTGCACCCGTAATTAGGTTTTTCACCTTCACGTTCACGATTGAGCCACCACGTCCCATCACCTTCTGAGAATATTCAACCACCTTGTATGGCTGACCATCAAGCGTAATCAGGACGTTTTTCTTTAAATCCGTTGGTCCATACATATAATCTTTTCCTTGTTTAAATAATGAGATAAAATCGTTTAGATTGCCGTTTTCTCGGCGCGAAGCGCGCCTACCTGGCGAGCGAGCACCGAAAAACGGTGAGATAAGCGATTTTAGCCATTATTCACAAATGGGAGGAGTGCTAGATGACGCGCCCGCTTGATTGCGACGCGGAGCTGACGTTGCTGCTTAGCAGTAAGGCCAGTTTTGCTCATCGGCTCAATCCGGCCATAAGCATCAACATAACGGGTCAAGGTCTTCACATCCCGATAGTCAAAATATAAATTTGGGTCGTTTTTAATTCTTCGCATTGTAATCCTTTCTAGTGATTTTTTAGAATGGCACTCCGTCGAGATCAATCTCGGCGTCACCACTTACCTCAACTTCATCTGGCAATACGTCTTCGCCTGCTTTTGCCTTAGTGGACTTCTTGCTACTTTTACTTCCACCAAAACTTGTAGAAGGCGCAGCTGTCATCTCACTATAATTGTTACCCTCGTCTCGTCCGCCAATAAAGCTAAAATCTTCCACGACGACTTCTACGCGAGAACGCTTGGTGCCAGTCTTTTCGTCATCCCAAGAATGTTGAGAGAGACGACCTGAGATTAGAATGGCCGAGCCGCGATGCATATATTTTGCAATCGTCTCGCCAGTTCCGCTCCAAGCTGTACAATCAAAGTAAGATACTTCTTCGACATTATTACCATCGTTGCCACGATAAGATCGGTTTACTGCAATTCCGAATGAAGTCACCGACCTACCGCTTGATGTGGTCCGAGTTTCCGGATCACGAGTTAGGTTGCCCACCAAAACTACTTTACTAAAACCCTTTACCATAATAAACTACTCCTCTTCAGTTGGTTCGCCCTCTTTTGGCGCACGGGCGCTGCGCTTTGCTTCCATCTTGGCCTTGCGCTCATCGGCGGTTACCAAGAGGTAGCGGAGAACTTCGTCGGTGATTCCGAGCACCTTTGTGATGCGTTCTGCAGCATCACCAGCTGGAAGCTCAAGATCGTAGGAGAAGTAAACAGCATAATCCTGTTTTGCTACCTTGTAAGATAGGCGCTTCTTACCTTCGTTGTTCACCTTAGTGATTTTACCACCAACCGATTCAATCAACTTTGCGATTTTATCCGTTGCTGGCTCCAGATTCATCTCCAAATCAGGGTGAATCAGGACAGTTAATTCATACTGTCGCATGTAAATAACTCCTTTGGTTAAAGCAGACGCGGCTAAACCCATCTGCTGAGTCTAATATTCCCATATATTATACCTCAAAACAGATTATTTTGCAAGTCTAAACGACCCAAAAACCGCTCAGCATACAAAGGACAACATTTTTTAAGCGTATCAATGCGAAAAATTAGGAATCCTCACAAAATCGGGTAGCTCAGCGTCCGCTTTAACCAGTAGATTAAGTTGTTAAGACGAAGTCCATCGACCCACAGATTTTTCTCAAGCCTTAAATCAAATCTTACAGTTGAGAGCAACCCGAAAAGAGTTGTCATTGCAAGATATTTTTGAAAAATCTGGAACTTCCTTGCCCACTTAACGTGAAGCATAGCACGAAAAATAGAAAAAAATCAAGCCCAAAATTGTTGTAAAAATTACAACACAGAAAAGTCTTGACTTTTTTCTATTTTCTAGCTTATATTCATGGCGTAAGCCCTTAACAGATTAGACCAATTAATTTAATTCTTGACGGTGTTCAGTCGAAACATCATTACGCGCTCACCGCATCCGAGAAATAAATTATGATTCCCTCTGCTCTAGGCTTACAATCCAGCTAGCTGGTCGAATTCGTCCATCGTCTGAATGAGGACTTCGCGTGGTTTATTGCCATTTTTCGGCCCAATCACACCGATGTTCTCCAGCCAGATTGCCAGACCACTCACAAAGCCATGGCCCTTGCCGAGATGCGTCTGTAACATTGAGGTCGCGAATTCACCTTTGGAGATACTAAGTTCTACTGCCTTACGGACATAAGGATCATTTGGGTCGAACTTTCGACCAAATTCACCCAGATCACTACCTCCGATATCATTTCCCATGCCCTTAATCGACACGGCTTGCGAAGTGACTTCATCATTGTAATCTGGTGGCCCCTGTTCTTTCAGGAAGTTAGCAACTTTTTCCTCCTCCTCATCCGACACCCAGGCACCCTGAATACGACGTGGTTTACCCGACATTTCTGGAGTCAAGAAAAGCATATCACCTTGACCAAGCAACTTTTCTGCCCCGGCCTTGTCGAGCATCACAATCGAATCTGTCGTGCTCTGGACTGCAAAGGCAATACGTGCCGGCACGTTCGTTTTAATCAAACTTGTCACCACCTTGACGATTGGCTTCTGTGTAGCTAGCACCAAGTGTAGCCCAGCTGCACGGCCCATCTGTGCAATACGCACAATCGGTGGCTCTAGTTCCTTACCTGCCTGCATCATCAAGTCGCTCATCTCGTCAATCACAATTACGATGTATGGCATCTTGCCGTCGTTGTGTTTTTGTTCGTTGCCATCAGCGTCTTTCACCGTTACCTGTCCACCCGCCGCCATCTTCTTATTATAGCTGACGATGTTTTTGACGCCTTCTTCTGCCATCTGTTTATAGCGACGCTCCATCTCTGCTACCGCCCATTTTAAGGCTGATAGCGCCTTAGTCGTATCGGTAATAATCGGCGCTAAGAGATGTGGAATCCCTTGATACTGAGTCATTTCCACCTGCTTTGGATCGACCACAATCAATTTCAAATCGCTCGGAGCATTCCGATAAAGCAACGATACAATCATCGTGTTTGTCATCACGGATTTACCAGAACCCGTAGTACCCGCAATCAAGAGGTGTGGCATTTTTGCCAAGTTCGCTACGACCGCATGGCCAGAAATGTCTTTGCCGATGGCGAAAGTAAGCGGGTCTTGCGAAGCCTTCCACTCCTTACTCTCCAAGATTGCACGAAGTCGTACATCTGCCGCTTTTACATTTGGAATCTCTACACCTACGAGATTAGTACCTGGAATTGGCGCTTCAATACGCACGCTCTCTACCGCGAGATTCAACGCTAGCTCTTTATCGCGTGCAGCAATCTTCGAGAGGTTGACGCCAGAAGATGGTTTCATGGTATATTGTGTCACGCGCGGACCAACATTTGCGCCGTCCATCTCTACATTGATACCAAAATCTTGCAAAGTTGACTTGATAATAGCGGCATTCTGCTGATGGTTCCCTGCATCTGCTGGCGAAGCCTTCTTCTCGAGAATATCTAGAGATGGCATCTTCCAGTTTGGATCGGAAATCGAGACCAACGCTCGCTCTGGGGCTGGACTTGGCGCCGCCACTGGCTTTTTCGCCTCGGTGGCATTGTTTACCTTAAACGGTAAGCCTTTCTTCTTTGGTGCTGGAGCCACCGCATCCGAACCATCGCCCAGATTCACCTTCAGCTCGCCCATGCCACTCTCGCCCTTCTCAGCTCGCCGTGCTCGCGAGAGGTTTTGCATGTCTTCTTCTTTCTTGGTCGTCTTGAACATATCAAAGAACGCTCTAAACACCGTAATTGGATTAGTTTGCAAAATAAATATGCCTGTCAAGAAAATCAATACCACATAGATAAAAGCCGCTACACCAGGATTAAGTATCTGTGTCACTAATCCGTTCAACCATTCCCCTACTACCCCGCCAGTCGGATTCGCCTGCCCGATAGTCGGGATGCCTGTCATACCAGAACACCAGATTACCATCAAAATCGAAGCAAACCATACCACCATCGGCAAACGATTATCGTCACTCCGAAACACCATCACCGCTAAATACACTAATAACACGGGGATAAGATATGCGGCAAAGCCAATCAACCACGTTGCGCCTGAATGAATGTTGTTCAGTAGCGAGCCGCCACTGCCGAACCATGTCATTACTAAAATAATCGCAGCGGCAATCATCAATACCGCCAAAACCTGTCGCCAGAATCCACCTGGCAATTCATGCTGCGGCGCCGGCTCACGCGAAGCCTTACGCTTTCTACCTCTCTTCTTAGCCATATATAATTATAGTATAACATAACCGTAAAAAAATCAACCCCATTTTCAGGGGTTGATTTTGCTCCGCTCAGAGATTATTCCTGTGAGATGTTTTTCATCGACAAGCTATATTTACCCTTGTCGTCGATCGCCACCAGTTTCACTTTTACTGTCTGTCCAAGCGAAAGTGCTTCTTCGACTGTCTTCAACCGCTTGTCGCAAATCTGTGAGATGTGGAGCATACCATCAATACCTGGCATGAACTCTACGAACGCACCGAAGTCTTTGATGGTGACGACCTTGCCAGTATAAATCTTCCCGACTTCTGGCTCCTCGATCAAGCCCTTAATCCATTCAACGGCTTTTGCGATTGCTTCGTTTTCACCAGCCACCGTCACCATGCCATCGTCGTCAATGTCCACGGTCGCGCCAGTCTCGGTGGTGATTTTATTAATCATTTCCCCGCCCTTACCGATAATCGCACCGATTTTGTCTTGCTTTACCATAAACGACTCCACACGTGGAGCTAGCTTCGAAATCTCAGCTCTTGGACCATCAATCACCGATAGCATGTGGTCGAGGATAAACATTCTGCCCTCGTGTGACTGTTTGATTGCCTTTTCCAGGATTTCTACTGGGATACCATGCACCTTCATGTCCATCTGTAATGCCGTGATACCCTTCGTAGTACCGGTTACCTTGAAGTCCATATCACCAGCAAAGTCCTCTGCATCCATCAAATCGGTCAAGACATAGGCTTTGTCAACATCGGCAGCGGTAATTTCCGTACCTTTTGGTACATCAATCATCAAGCCCATCGCCACGCCAGATACTGGAGCTTTCAAAGGTACACCTGCGTCCATCAAGGCCAGACAGCTTGAACAAGTAGCAGCCATCGAAGTCGAACCGTTTTGCGACATAATCTCTGTTACCGAGCGAATTGCGTATGGGAACTCTTCTTCCGTTGGTAAAACTGCGGTCAAAGCTCTCTCTGCCAAGTAGCCATGACCGATTTCCCGACGTCCTGGCGATCCTAAGCGTCCACATTCGCCCACGGTATATTGTGGCGCATTGTAGAAGTGCATATAACGACGCTTACCATCAGTCACCTCCATCGTATCAATCAACTGCGAAAAGCTGAGTGGCGCCAGTGTTACGATGTTCATCGCCTGAGTCAAACCACGCGTAAAGAGTGAGGAGCCGTGTGCGCGTGGTAAGATTCCAACTTGAGATGAAAGCGGACGTACCTCGGTCAACTTACGTCCATCTGGACGTACGCCTTCTTCGACGATTCCACGTCGTACTTCGTGATGCACAGCTAGTTCAAACGCCTCGGCATAAGCCTTTACAAGCTCATCACCAAGCACTTCCTTTGCCGTCACCTCACCCTCTGTCACACCAATAGTTTTTTCCGCTACAACTTTCAGGCCTTCAAAAGTCGCCGCCATCTCTGGCTCCATCTTGCGGATGGCCTCCTCTGCAAATTCCCGAAGCATATCGTCGCGAAGCTCATCGCAAATTTCTTGACGTTCCAGTACATTCCCTCGAATCTTCCCACCAGCAAACTTTGGCGTCGTCCAAGCGTCAACTTTCTCTTGGATAGACTCTTCTGGGAGCTTTAGCTCATATTCTTGCTCTACTGGATTGACTAGCTCACGCAGCTTCTTCTGCAAATCTAATGCTACCTTGGTCTGTTCGCAAGCCCATTTCATCGCATCGATAATGACTTCTTCTGGCACTTGATCGGCTCCAGCCTCCACCATCATCACCTTGCCGTCGCGACAAGCCACCACGAGATCAAGATCTGAAACTTCGCGCTCTTCTTTCGACAAGAAAGCCTTGAACTCGCCATTCACCCGGCCAATGCGCACACCAGCAACTGGGCCATCAAACGGCACACCAGCGTTCAACAAAGCAGAGGATGCCGCAATCATCGCTACGCAATCTGGGCGGAAGCTTGGGTCCATCGAGAGCACCGTCGCTACCACCTGAATCTCTTGACGATAGCCCTTCGGGAACAGTGGGCGAATCGGGCGGTCAATCAACCGACCTACGAGCACTGCGTTGTCAGATGGTTTACCCTCACGTTTAATAAACTTCGAGCCAGAAATCTTACCAGCAGCGTAAAACTTCTCTTCGTAGTCAATCGAAAGTGGAAAGAAATCAGATTCCACTGGCTTTTTCCCTACTACTACGCTGCCGAGCACTACGGTATCACCATAGGTCACCAATACGCTTGAAGTAGTACGAAATCCAACTCGGTTTACCTCTAATGTTAATTTCCGCCCAAACCACTCGGTCTCAACGGACATGGTTTTCAAACCCTTAGGGTTGATAATTTCCATGAAAAATTCCCTTTCTTTGGGAAAACATCAGAGATTCGTCGCAAAAACTACTGTTTTGCAAAAAATCTCTGCGGTCTTCCCAATGTTAATTTACTCCTTATATTATAGCATACTCAAATTGACCACGCAAGGAGAGCGAGCCTGCAAGAACGCTTGCATTTTCATTGGCGAGCCGACGCAACGCGAACAGCAATCCGCGCGAGAAACTATTGACAAAAACGTCAAAGTGTGCTATAATAGAAGAGTTAGGGGGCTTCCCCTTCGTACCTTTTAGAATAGAGGTACATTCATTTCCGCCCAAAAGGGCTAGATTCAGGAGGTAAAATGAATGTTAACTGAAGAAACTTTTTTGTCTCTCCTTGGAGAGGATTGGAGGCGTGAGCTCTCCGAGCTCGAAGATGCATACGATGACTATGCCGCCGACTGCGAGTGCGGTCTCCGTCACGTGGAAACGTGCATCGAAGACTTTATCTCTGAGATGAACCGTAGTGACGGCTATAACTACATCGACACCTATCGTGAACGTACCAAGGAGTTTGATAGTGTAGTCGAGAAACTGATTCGTCGCAACCTGCCACTCACCATCGAGAGCATCAAAAGCCACATCCGCGATATTGCGGGCATCCGCATTATCGCACGCTACCGTGATGATGTGGACAAAATCGTCCAAGCCCTGCAGAGGCCGAACAGCTTCGTTATCGAGGAAATCAAAGATTATGTTTCTTCGCCCAAGCCGAACGGCTACCGTTCCGTGCACATGATTGTGAAGAAGCAGATTTGGTTTTCACAGACCATGAAAGAAGTTCCTGTGGAGATTCAAATCCGCAGCATGGCCATGGATCTCTGGGCTAGCCACGAGCACTACCTTTATTACAAGGGCAGCGATGTTGGCGCTCCGAGGTATCAAAGCCGATTGAGCGTCACTGCTAGCTTGCTCGACAGTGTCGATAGTCTCTTCATTGCCGCCCGTGATGATGTTCCGACCAACGACAAAGAGTTAATCGAAACTTTAAACAGATTGCTCAATGTTGTCGCACCGGACTATCATATTACTCGGCGACACAAGATGAAACCAAACAAAACGACAAAGACTCCAGTAGCCGAGACGACCGAGACCATCTAAACGGCTTAAGCTTCCCCTATTCTTTCTAAAAATCCCCGCCGTGGCGGGGATTTTCCTTTTTACCAAGCCCAGAGACAGACGCTCGTAGGCCGAGTAAAAGTTCTGCTGATTACGGCAATTACTTACGAAGACCGAGCTTAGCCACCGTAGCCTTGTAGGCTTCAAAATCGGTGCGTTCAAGATACTTCAAGAGTTTTTTACGCTTGCCAACCATCTGCATCAGACCGCGACGAGCCATAAAATCGTGCTTGTTTTGCTTGACGTGTTCGGTTACTTCGAGAATGCGCTCGGTCAAAATCGACACCTGCACCTCTGGGGAACCGACATCCTTTTTGCCACGAGCGAGCTTAGCAATCGCCTCAGCTTTCTTCTCTTTTGTAATCATGTGTTTAATTATACCGCAAAACCGCCAAAAAATCAAGTTCTAGAATTGGCTAAGATTGGTATTTTCTCCAGGTACAACGCACCTATCTGATAGGCAAACGAGGAGAAATACCGAGATTGGTAGCTCTACGCTACCTTCTTCCCTGACGGTAACCGTGATCCTGGTAGTACTTAGTTAGCGCATAATCCAACTTTGCAGCCACCTCGTCCGCGTTTTCAGAGTGCTTCTTGTAACTATCGCCATGTCCACGCAATACGCCAGCGGTTAACGAAGCCCCCATGCCATTAATCTTCCCTAGTAATCTTTCCGACACTTTTCCATCTTGCGCCATCTTCTCTAGAGCTTTTGTAATCAGCTTAAGCGACTCTTCCTCGTGCTTTCGGTCTTTTGGACTCATACCCTCAAGCCGGCTGACGATACTCTGAATCTGCTGATTGACAATGTCTTTCACTCCCTCAACATAATAAGGGTCATCAGGATTCACTTCAAACTGGCCGAAATAATCTGGGTTTGTTTTTACCTTCTCCTCGCCATGGTACCCAGGAATCTCCTCCTCAGCAGCTGGCTTCGCCTCTGACTCTTGTGTTGACGTCTCAGCCTTCGTCCCGGCCTCTGCAGATTTTGTATCTAACTTAGTAGAATCAACTTTTTTGCCGTTTTTCCTCTCTTCATAAGCCTCTTTGCGTTTTGCATAATCCTCACGCCACAGACCAAAAGTCTTCAGTTCCTCTTCCTTCGCACCGTTCCGCTTGCGGTAATCTTCAAGCATATTAACCGCCGCTGGCGAGTGTTTGAGCACATAAGTTAGTGCCTGCTTATTCTCTACTTGGTAAAGACCAGCCATCTGTTCGTCGCTCAACTTCTGCCCAGCATTCACCCCCTCGATGACGCCTTTCGCCATCCGTAGCTGGTTAAGCTTCTTCTGGTTTTCTTCGCCTGGATTTTTAGTTAGCTCTTTAACAAGCCCGATAAACTCCCCTCTCCAAGTATCCCGGCCAAACTCATCCGCACCCTCCAGCATGCCGTCCGCACTCTTCTTCTGTTCACCAGCAGCTTCACCACTAGCTCTGCCACCCATGTCTGGCTGTACTTTCTTCGGTTTGTCCGCTTCTGCAGACTTCTGCTCGCCAGTCTTTGCCAACTCTTTCTGCTTGCGTTCATGATAACGTGTATATCTATCCAAATAATCTTTGTTGTGGTCATTTGGCGCACCATATTCTTCAGTCAAGGCATCACGGATGAGCTTAATCCCCGCTGGGTCAAACATCGCAATCGCTCCCATCACGAAACCGTCTTCAATCCACTTCCCTCGGACTTCTTTCATCGCCGCGTCGCGATTATTATTCTTCAAGTTTTCAAGTGCAATCGTAATGCCACGCATTTCCTCTACCGAGTATTTTTCGCAGGCTTTTTCCCAGTATTCCACCATGTAGCTCGGCACGATGTCTTTTCCCTTTTCCAGGATTTCTTTCATGCTATAGTTAGGTTCTTCTTCTCTTTGTTCAGCCTTCTTATCGGCAGTCTTCTCTGCTTTCTTATCTTCAGCCTTCTCTACCTGTTCGGCTTTCTCGGCTTCAGCTTTCTTTTCTGCCTGTGCCTTTTCCCCCTCTAGATCCTCTACCGTCTGCGCCACCTCTTCTGGCTTCACCTCCGTGGCTTTCGTGCCGGCATTTTCAGGAGCACTTGACGCAACTGGCTTCGCCTCCGTATTCGCCACCGTAGAATCCTCGGCCTTTGCAGCTTTAGAAGTATAATACTGCTCCTGATTCGTCAACCGCCCAGTCCGTTTCATATTCTGGTAGTTTTCTTCTTTGCGCTCTTCAAAGAACTGGCGATATTTCTTTTGCTCTTCGGGTGTCCCTACCGCCTTACTGTCTTCGTAATCCTGGTGAATACCAGAGATTATCTCCTCAGTTTTCGCTTTTGCTGCATCAATTCCCTCTACCGCTCTCCTATTTGAAAGTTCCTTCAAATAGTCTGCTCGCTCCGCCGTAATTTTCCCCTCGGCTAGCATTTTGTCGATACTTGCCCAATCCTTATCGCTTCGCTCGAAAGCGCTTTCTTCTAGAGTGTCATAGAGGTCACGATATTTCTTCTCTTCCTGGCCAAACTTGGAGGTTTCGTAGGCCTTTTTCTCATCCGCGGCGGCACCTTCAGCTTCTGCTTCGTCTATCGCAGACTGAATTTTGTCCAGACGTTCCTGCCACTGGCTCTTAGTCTCTCCCTCCATCCGTGGATAATTATCCTTTAGAGTGAAAGTTCTCGAATCGCCAGTCTTACTGTTTATATTCGTCTCCCCACGAAATTCCTGGGCAGCAACACTTTCCCATCCTGTCTTACCACCATTATTATCAACACTATTCTTCGCTGCCTCTGGACCGGCCATTTTACCTCCTAAAATATATCTATATTATACACCAAGTCGATAAAAAGCAAAAGCCTTTTGTATGACACTCTAACTATTTTGCTAGTTTTTCCATCAAGACATCAAGTTCTTCCGCATTCTCGATGCCATAAATCCCAGTCTTTGTCCGCCTGAGTGCCGTCAAATATCCGCCCACACCCAGTTTTTTACCAATGTCTTCACCTAATGTCCGAATATATGTCCCACTCGAAACGTGCGCTCGAATCTTTAACTCTGGATAATTATAGTCTAGAACTTCAATCGCATAAACTTCCACCTCGCGCTCTGGCATCTCCACTTCCACGCCTCTTCGTGCTAATTTATACGCTCTTTCCCCATCCACCTTTACCGCCGAGTAAGCCGGCAATTTCTGCGTAATTTTCCCCTGAAAACTCTGCACAGCCTTTTCGACTTCTGCCTTACTCGGTTTCACATCCGAAATCTCCGTAATCTCTCCCTCAACATCTCCGGTAGTCGAAGTTTTGCCTAGGCAAATTGTCGCTTCGTAGGTTTTATCTTTCTTCAGATACTCCTGGCATTTCTTCGTGTCTTTCCCCGTCATCACAATCAAAAGTCCCGTCGCAAACGGGTCTAGCGTACCAGTATGCCCAACCTTCTCCCGCTTCGGTGGCGTCTCGCCTTTCCGAATTGCCTCAATCTTTCTCTTCTCCGTCACGACTCTTCGTAATCTTGCCACTACCCCAAACGAAGTCATCCCAGCAGGTTTATCAACTAAAAGTATCATACCCTATATTATACTACATTCCTGGAATACGAAATGCCGAAGGGTCATTTTGTTGCACCAGTTGCCCCGCCGTCATACTATTTTGTGCCGGTTGTTGCATTTGCGGCATTTGCTGTGCTGGTTGTTGCATCATCGGTTGTTGCATCGACTGTTGTGGCATCTCTTGCATCGGCATCTGCGGTTGCATCATCGGCTGTTGCATTGGCATTGAACCATCCATCGTTGGTGGCATCATCTGCGAGAAATCTACTGGTGGCGCTGGTGGCGCTGGGAAATTAATATCTGGCATTGGCAAGTTGCCGTTCATCCCCGAACCTTGTGGCGCCGGCGTCATCACTGGTTGTGCTTGTTGCGTCCCCTGCTGAGTCGGTGACATCTGCGACATCACCTGCATTGCCAACTGTTGCGGCGTCAATGGCTGACTCATCATCGGCTGTTGCATCATTGACATCTGGGAAGGTTGCATCGGCTGAGCCATCATCTGCGGATTTAGCATCTGCTGCGGTGCCGCCAAATACTGCCCATTCATCTGAGCTGGATTCTCAACTCCAGTCGGAGTGTCTGGAATATATTCCATCGTCGGGATGTGGTTAGCCTCTGGCTGGTTCGCCACTTGCGGAGCCATCTGCGCCGCTGGGTTCAACAAATTCTGAAGTCCTTGCAAACTTGGCCCCTGCGCTACTGGAGCTTGCACAATCGGCGATTGAGACGAGTTTGAATTAGTCATCCCCGGAAGCGGCTCCGCCAATGCTGAATCCATCATCGCGCCATAATCCTTCGGCCTAGTCGGCTTAATCTCTGGGTTCTCTGGCAAATCGTGAATTTCTGGGTAAATATCCGAGTTTAGCACCTTCTCACTCGCCGCTGCCGATTCTTCACCTAAGACATCTTCAGCATCCATCTCCTCGGTCAAGACTACGCCCTTCTTCAGCTTGGCCAGGTCACGCACATTTGCCGCCCCAGTCGTGTCAAGTCGTGTACTACCTTTCAGTGGCGTCGGCATTTCGCCCATCATGTTCTTCATCTGGTCGGCTGGCATCGCCCCCATCATTTTCAGCTCGTTCATCACACCACCACTCGACTGGCCACCCACCCCCATATTCTGAGAGACCATCTTATCTAGCTCTTCTTCGGCAGACAAATCTTTTTCTTTCTTCTCTTCTGCCTTCTCAGAATCTTCAGACTTTTCCTCTTCGTCCTCGTCAAACTTCTCACGCGTCAAAAGCCTAGCGTCTTCCTTTTTTTCGCTTTCATCACTCTCGTTTACGTTGCTAGAGCCTGGAATCTTATGCTCTTTTGGTGCGTTTGGCAAGCCTTCACCAAATTTGTTGGCCGCTTCACGTTCCGCCATAATCTTATCTTCAAAACTCTGCTCATCCAAAAGCTCTTTTGACTTAGAGTCCTCTTCGTCGTCCGCCTCTTCTTTCTCTTCAGACGGTTCTTCTTCGGATTTTTCTTCAGGCTTCTCTTTCTCCCCCTCGATCTCCAGTCTTGGCGAGCTATCTGGCACTTTCCCTGGCATCTTCTCGGCACTTTCTTCTGCCGCCGCTACTACGCTGGCCGCCAAATCATCTAGCTCTTTGGCTTCTTTAGAGCGCTCTTCCTCAGACTTCTCCTCAGTTTTTTCTTCAGGCTTCTTCTCGTCCGACTTCTCGGCAGGAATTTCTTTTTCATCCTTATGTTTCAAAGGCTTCGCCAACTCTTCTTCAATCTTTTGCTCATTTTCAGCATCAGTCTCTGGTTCACCCTTTTTCTCATCTTCACTCTTCTCTTCGCTCTGCGCCCCCATCTTCATCGGCCCCTTATCCTTCGAGATGTTCATCGAGATTAGCATCTGATTTGCTCCCGCCTGCATCAACTTCGACGCCACACCCATCACCTCTGGCGTTGTCTTTTCATTCATAAATCTATCCGTATTCGAGACAATTCCCGTCAAGAGTGCCGTCGCAACCTCTTGAGTCAAAGCTGGACGGTTTCTAAACTGCTCGGTCAACTTTGTCACCATCTCACAGACGGAGCTTGCCCCCGGCTCGCTCCATTCCATCTCGGCAAACTTTCCAGATGGTTCAATCGTGATATTAATCGAACCCGCGTCATGCATAATTCGACCATGCTCTGCTAAGGCGGCGTCTAGCTCCCCCTCGGTCTCCACCCCTAGCGAGACTACCAAATCCACATTGAAATCACCGTGCGAGAACTCCAAATCTCTCTCTGTAATCGTGGTTTTATACGGTGTAATATATACTTTGACAAAATCCCCATCCACCTTATAGCGTAGATGGTCTGCCTTGTCTTTATTCAGGGCAATAATAAAATCTTGCAAGCTGTTGGCATTAGTCTCAAAAGTCTTTTCTGGTTTCAAAAATCTAATCGCATTTGGCGTCCTACCGGAGTAAATCGCTGTCACGTGTTTCCCCATGCCATCGAGCAACATCGTGAGACCAAGCGCTGCCGATATTTCATCTACACTTGGGTCTTTAGATAAGGCTACGAGGATATTTGAAGATTGTTCAATCTTCGTCGCCACGTTTGATGCCATATTATTAATCGGTCGTGGCACGATTCCGCTCGGCACAGCAGGCGCTCCCCCTTGCACACCAGGCATCCCGCCCCCACCATTCATCGGCGCACCAACGCCCACCCCATTACCCATCGGGCTCATCGGTGTTCCAAATTGCTGACCTTGATTCTGCATTTTTATTTTTGCCTACTTTTCTTTAGTCTATCATACTTATGGTAAAATGTAAACCTTTTTTCACTATTTTTTCAACTTATGCAACAGAATGTCGCATAACTCGATTTTTAGCCCCTCAGTTTAAGCTGTGGTACGCTATAATATCCTACCAGAAGGTACAAAAAATCATGTTTAATCCACCTACAATTCCAACAGATTATGAGCTAACCAGTATTGAGTTCAGCCTTCTCCAGCTCAGTGCGCGAGTGGAACCACCAACGTCTTCCTCCAGACACACTTCACAGACGACCAACAAGAATACCTCCACTAAATCTTCGTCTATGCCTCTTACTTCCATCGCGCAACTTTCCGCTGGCCAAGTTGCCTGGCTCACCTCAGACCGCTCCAGAAAATATCCTGATGTTTACGGGATTATTTCGCATCCAGGTTTAATCTTGAAACGCCTCTCTTCAAAATATGTCGCCATCGTTCCCCTTTTTGACAATCCGCGCTACTCTTCTCTGTATCCACCAATCACTGTTGATGGGCACGCCTACTATGTTGCCATCCCAAATATCCGTATTGTCGTCTCCGATCACATATCCTCCGTCCGCCTCATTGGTGAGCTAAGTACCTACACTTTTGACACTCTAGTTAAACAGATTACCACTTTTCTCACCCCTTAATTTCCCTCTTTACAAAAATCCCATCTTGGTGTATAATAAAGAAAATTACAATAATTTAATTCTATAGGAAGATAAATGCCGATTATTAAGTCTGCAAAGAAAGCTGCTCGTCAGAGTGTGAAGCGCACTGCTAAGAATCAGCAGATTAAGCGCACGATTAAGGCTACGCTCAAAGAGTTCAAAGCCAACCCGACTGAGGAAAATCTCCGCAAAGCCCAGTCTGAATATGATAAAGCCGCAAAGAAAGGTCTCATCAAGAAGAACACCGCTTCTCGCCGCAAGTCTAGCTTGATGAAGCTTGCCAAGTCCCTCTCTATCAAGTCCACCGCCAAGAAAGCTGCCAAGCCAGCCGCCAAAGCCGAGACCGCAAAGAAGGCTCCTGCGAAGAAAGCTACCGCTGCTAAGAAAACCGCAACAAAAACCACTGCAAAGAAGACTGCTAAGACTTCTACTAAAAAATAGCCCAAGATCACGAGCCCCACGCTCGTGATTTTTTCAAAACCCCACCTCACACACTAAAATATGGCCTTGCGCCATATTTTTCACCCCTGTTATTAGCACTCTCACCATTAAAGTGCTAATGCTATATTTTATTCACCCGCGCTAAAAATGCCTCCACCAGCAGCTCTGGCGCGATTTTTAACGTTTTTGTCTGCATATCCAGCTCCGCCACGGCTTTTACGATTCGTTTTTCTCGCTCGCCATAGCGAAACTTATATTTATTCACCGCCCAGCTCGCTAACGCCCCTACCGCCATATATGGGTCACTCTTTAGTGCACGGTATTCTTTGAGCGCCGTTTCCCCATCCACCAAAGCCTTATCAAAAATCTTGAAAATCGCAAACCTATCCACCGTTTCGACGGCGTCGATTTTTTCCTTCTTCACCTGCGATAATTTACAAAAATCTTTAAACGCTTTTTTTAGCGACGTCGTACTTTCCCAGATTACAATCGTATGCGGAGTATCAGCATACTTGCTCAAAATCTCATACGGACTAAATTCACTCCCTTTTACCGTTAGATCTTTAATCAAAATCTTCCGCTCCGTCGCGAACAACGATGCGCCACTACATATTTCCATCAGACTCGTCGCATCCAGCGCATTACCTTCAAAAATCTCATAATCCTCACCTAAGATTTTCTGGATTTTCTCCTGAATCTTTACCCGGTCGTTACCCGAAAACACGTAAAAACTCACCTATTACCTCCCTGCTCGCGAAAAGTCCTTGGCTATATTCATTTTTGACACCTCGGACAAATGTGCGTCCCCCGTCCTGCTACTCTCGTCTTGATAATTTCTGTGCCACAACGGTTACATGGCTCACCTTCCCGCCGAAACACTTGTGCAAACAGTCGCAAATAGTCTCCTTTCGTCCCATCTGCCTTGACATAGGTTGCCATCGTGCTGCCGCCAGAATTGATGGATTTTTCCATCACCTCGCAAGCGCCTTTTAGTAGTAATTTTGCTTCCGTCTTGGAAACTTCCCCCGCCTTTCTGGTCGGCAGAATCCCCGCATAAAACAGTGCTTCGTCCGCATAAATGTTCCCCAATCCACAAATTACTTTCTGGTCCAGAATTACCGCTTTAATCGGCGAGTTCTTATGCCGCTGCAACCGCTGGTAAAAATCCTCCGCCTCCATTTTCCACGGTTCTGGCGCTAGACTAGCGATAAACTTGTCCTGCAAAACCTCGTCCGTCGGCAAGATTTTAATGAATCCAAACTTTCGCTGGTCGTTGAAGAACAGTTTACCGCCGCCTTCAAACTCAATCTCCACCCGCGTCTGCTTGTTTGGCAACTTATCTGTAAAATTATCACTTGGATGTCCACCAGCGAACCGATTTTTTATCAAATTTTTAATTATTTCAACATTGGAAACCGCGTTTTTCGATGTTGAAATCGAACTAGGTTCTTCTTGTTGGGTTTCTTCTTCCGAAGAAGAAACCCATACAAGTTGCCCTGTCATCCTCAGATGAACCATCAGCGAAACCCCCTCAGACAAATCTACTACCAATGCTTTGCCAAACCGCCGAAACTTCTCGACCGTTCTCCCCTCAGCAATCTCGCGCGGACCGATTAAAGATTTATCGCAGTAACTTTTTACCCGAACAATTTTTTTGTTCAAGCAAAACCCCTGTAATCCGCGCTTTATCGTCTCAACTTCCGGCAACTCTGGCATAATACCTTTATTATACCATACCCTCCCTGTTTTTATGAGATAATTCTATTGGGAAACGCAGCGAACTGTTGGTCCTAGTCCTACTTGATACCCTGAAGTCAGTGCGGCAACTATGTTTATGGTATAGTTGACATCTAATATTGCTATAATATTATTCTCTGAATTAATCCACGCTTGAATAGCGGAGCTCAGTCCAAGTATAGCCGTTCCGCCGTTTATCCTTCCAGCAAAAGAATTCATGGAAAAAGGAGAGCGAATTATAGCGTTAAGAGTTATCTCTTCACCGTCTACTGGAGTCGAGTTCCAGTTATTACGATATTTTAATCCATACTCATCAAATAGATATCTATAGCCTGGACTACTTTCGCGAACTGGTATTTTCCATCCACGAGAGCATATTGAGTCTATATAATAGTCTCCTACTCCCAGTGTTGCCCCAGCTGTAACAGTTTTGAAACTATAATAGTTTCCAGTTGCTTCTGATAATGCCCCAGATGTTTGCCATGTACTCTCCCCAAGGGGTGAATAAACCTCACCTGGGTCAAGGCTTCCCTCCACTAAACTAAACCTATCCCATCCTGTAAAATTGTCCAATGTCTGCGTATCCTCACTTGGTGTCCAACTACTCGTAGAATTAATATCACTCGTTTCAGAAGTCAAGGCCACTTCGGTCGAGAGGTCGAGGTCGAGATTTTGCACCATCCAGCAGTTTCCGTCTGCCAACTTGCGAATGAGATACCATTTGTTATCCCGCACATCTCGCAGAGTGGTCTCTGGTACATTCTGGTTGATAAACTTAGCAAGATTATTTGTAGTGTCCATGGAATATGGACGTTCTTCGTCTTCACCAACTTCGTCTAATGAAACTGTCTCTCCAGTAAACGCCGCTGGTGTGGGTGCCCAAGCTTGGCATAGAGATTTTTCCGTTCCCCCAACAGAAACAACTCGTTTCATATCCTGCATCGTTTTATAGGTGGTATCGCCAACCGTAATCCCATCCGTATCATAAAACACACTCGTCCTCGAATGATGCGCAAATCTATCAATATCAATAGCAATCGGGTAATCCCCAGGCCTATCTTGAGCTGGAGCATCACAAGTAATAGTTACAGAATCATTGCCGCCACCTACTTTCGAGACTACAATATTATCGCAAGTCTTATCGCCAATCGTGACACTAACATCGCTAGCCGATACCGTCCTATCCGTATAGAGTGAAGTGGTAAAGGTAATCTCCCCACCATCCTTGTAATTGAAACCATCTGGCGTATAGGTAGCGATACCGCCTTCTTGGTCTGTAGCTTCGGCATAAGCCGTATAAAGTACCGTATTCTGGTAGGTTCCAGAAGGTAAAGCCGAGTTAGCGTAGTAGCCGTAATAGACGGTAATGTTATCGGTCTGGGTCTCGGTGGTGGTAGTATCGTCTTGAGTTATTAGTAGTTCCTCTGCACCCTTTACTGGCACTGGGGCAAATCTACTATTCTGGGTAATAGTATTGTAGGAGCTATCGAAAGCAGAGTTCCAAGCGCTATTCACCGCCACTCCCCATGAGTTAGCACTGAGTGTGCCGGGATTAGCAAGAGAAGCTGCAGCAGACGTATCTATTACGCCATTACCTTCAATAGGCTTAAGGTAATAGGAAGAATCGGTAGTATTAACTAGTCTCTGTGCCGTTTCTCCCGTTCCATTCATACTGACATAGACTTTATAGCCTTGAGGGGTATTGGAGGTAATTCTCAGCTGGTCTTCGATCGTACCGAGTGTACCAGCATAAGTAGCTTGGATGTCTTTACTAATCACTCCGGCTGTACCGTTAGTAGCGGAGGCAATATTTACAAAGTATGACACCGCATTACTATTCAGGCTCACACCAGTGGTAGCATCACTATTCTGCACCGGTGTCATAATGGAGGCAGTAATACAGGAAGCAAAGAAAGCTAGGCCGAAGATGCCTACCATATATGGCAAAAACTTTATCGGACTCGTGAAAGTCCCAATGGCGGGAGAGAGAAAGTCGCCATCGGAACTTTCACCAACCCGATAATGTTTATTGCTTGTTTGACCCATATTGCTATTACCTCTCTTGTTTAGTTCTCTCCGATGAGAGATTATGTGATTGTTTTTAGGCATAAAAAATGCCGACAAAACCTTGTCGGGTTTGTACGACGGGATTTATGCTAGCCTCAATGGGCACGAAATAGGGCCCCACGAGGTTTGCATAAATCACCAGCCAAATGCACACGAAAACGTCTACATCGAGTCAGGGACTTCCTCATGGAGCCCATTTTTCGCTCGATGCAAAACTTTCTACAAAAATATCGTGTGACTATTAAGGTTGATGATTTATGCTATACCCCAATTATAGCACATTTACAAAAAATATGTCAAAAATATTGTTGTATTTTTTACAACAATATTTCTACTTCTTAAATAAATCGCTATGCGTCCCAGTTCTAATTTTTCGATACGATTTTAAGCATCCAAGTATTTCATCGCTTTCTCTTCATCTCCTTCAGTTCCTCTTTTAAGTCTTTCTCCACCCGATAGGATTCGCAAGTCTTCAAAATCGTTTTATTAAACGTCCACTTTGGCAGTCGCACTTGCTTGAAAAACTGCATCGTCTCCTCTGGAAACTTCGCAAAGCACATCGAAAGCAGCCACGCCACCGCCATTTTTACATAATACGCATCCCAGCTCAACACGTTTTCCGCCACACGCTTCCCCACTTTCTCGCCAGGCGCGCGCACCACCGACATTTCCCCCGGCCCATCAGACAAAAACTCCGCCATCTCGTTGACCCGATCAAAAATCACCGCCAGATAATCTGCCTCGATATAATGGTCTAATAAACACACTAGCGCCACCCTCGTCTGAAACTCGTCCAGCGACTTCAGCATCTTATCAATTTCTTCCAAAAACTCTGCCTTATGCTTCGCGATATTTTTCTTCATCGCCGCACAAAACGTGTCGCAAACTTGCCAGTTGTCAATCAACGCAGTGAACCCGTATATTTGAGAAACCATCTCATCATACGGCAAATTTGCAATCACAAAACCACGAATCAGCACTTCTTCTGAACTCACTGGCTCATTTTGCAAAAACGCTTCCACTCCACCTTCAAAATAGCCTGGTTTTGTCACAATCTCTTTTGCAATCTCTCGACATTTTGGTACGCGCACACCCAGTAGTGGCCGTTCTGTGATAATTCCGCCCAAAGCAAAATCTCGGTAGCCTTCCTCTGCATTTTCGAATAATTTACTCTGTAATTCGCTGTAATTCATCATTCTCAAATGTTGTAAGTTTTACAACATTTTCCTTAAAATTAATCTTCCAACAGTTTCCTAACTAGGCTCACAATCAAGTCCTTCTCACTCGGCTCGCTCTCCGCAATTAGTAGCGCAATCGCCGTCAGCGCCCGGTCAGAAATCTTCGTTTCCCCATTCGCCGTCAAGTGAAAATCATTAATTGTCAAGAAAACGATAAAAAGCAGCGCTCCAATCCGCTTATTGCCATCATAAAACGGGTGATCTTTAATCACAAAATACAGTAAGTTTGCCGCTTTTTCTGGTACGCCAGGATAAAGTTCCTTCCCCTCAAAACTCTGATAGATTGCCGCGATGTCGCCGTCGAAGCTCTTGTTCCGCCTCTTACCAAAGAGATCAGAACCGTTTACACTCCGCTTCAACTCTCCAATTACTTCTTCGCACATCTCAACCGTCAACTGTTTCTGCTTTTTTGGTCCGTTCATGCCACGCAGGTCAATATGCCCGTCGTCAAACTGTTCCAGTGCCTCAAAACTCCCCGCGTATTTTGAAATCACTTCTAGCACCCCGTTAGCCTCGCCTGCATTCAGCTCATTCTGGGTAGTCAAACGTCGCACGATATTCATCATCCCCTCGACTTCTTTCAGCTTCTTGCTATCTAGCTCTTTCAGTCGCCGCTCATTCACCGCCACGCCATTTGTTAAATATTGCTTCAAGACCTTTGTCGCCCAGATACGAAAATCCGTCGCTTTCCGCGAATTCACTCGGTAGCCTACGGAGATAATCATATCAAGGTTATAACTAGTAACTTGGCGCGTAACTATTCTTCCACCTTCATTTTGAACATGTGCATTTTTTGCACATGTTCGTTTTTCATCCAATTCTCCATCCCTCAAAACATTACGAATGTGGCGACCAATCACCGTCCTATCGACTCCAAACGCTTTGGCAATCTGCTCTTGTGTCGCCCAAAGTGTCTCCAGCTCCGTATCAACATCAAAAACAATCTCCCCCTCTGCCCCCTTATAAATCTCAATCTGCTTATTGTTGTTTGTCATTTTTGGGCCTCCCTATTAAAAATTAGTAAACCCACCCTAATTACCCTCAATTATACAAGACTTTTCCACAGCTGACAACTACAGACTTCCCCAATTCCCTCCGCTCGTCACTTCCACCGCTAGCTTAATTGGCAGTTCTGGTGCAATTCCTTCCATCGTTTCTTGTAGAATCTTTGAAACTTCCTCTACCTGCCCCGCATCACACTCCACGATTAGCGAATCATGCACCTGCATCACTAGCTCCGCTCCCGCTGGCAATTTTGCATCCACCTGAATCATCGCTTTCTTCATCAAATCTGCTTCCGTCCCTTGAATCGGCATATTCTGCGCCGCCCGCTCCTCCGCCTGACGAATGACAAAACTGCCCGCTTTCACCCCTGGCGTCGGTTTTCTCCGTCCAAAATACGTTTCTACGTACCCTTGCTCCCTGGCCTGAGTCAAGATTTTATTCAAGTAGTCTCGAATCGGCTTTCGCACTAAGAAATAGTTATCAATGAACTCTTTTGCTTCATAAAATTGCATATCCGCTGCTTTTGCCAACCCTTGTGCACTCATACCATAAAGCACGCCGAAGTTCACCACTTTTGCTGCTCGCCGCTGCGCCTTCGTTACCTCTTCCATCGGTACATTGAATACATCACTCGCCGTCTTCTTATGAATATCAATTCCAGCATTAAAATCATCAATCAATGGTTGATCGCCAGCCAACACCGCCGCTAGACGCAGTTCAAATTGCGAGTAGTCCGCCGACACCAGCACCTTCCCCTCTGGCGCCACAAATCCCGTCCGAATGCGCTTCCCTTCTTCTGTCCGCACTGGAATATTCTGTAGATTCGGGTTTACGCTGGATAGCCGACCAGTCGCTGTTACATCTTGCGTGAAACGCGTATGTACTCTACCATCTTTATCTGCCAACTCTGGTAGCGGTAGGACGTAGGTCGATTGTAGTTTTGTAATCTGCCGATATTCCATAATCAGCGGAATAATCTCGTGTGCGTCTTTCAACTTCTCCAATGTATCTACCCCTGTCGAGTATCCACGTTGAGTTTTCTTGATTCCCTGCGTTGGCAATCTCAATTTCTCAAACAATACCTCATTCAACTGAATCGGTGAATTGATATTAAACTCTTGCCCCGCCAGCTCCATAATCTTCCGCTCTAACTTCACAATCTCCGCCGCAAATTCCTCTTTCAGCGCATTAAAGTACTCTCGCGAAATCAGCATCCCCCGCTTCTCCATCTTGAATAGCACTGGAATTAGCGGCATATCTAGCTCGGAAAAAACCTTGAACGCTTTCGGAATCTCTAAGAACTCCTTCTGTTGAGCTTCCAGCTCAATCCGCTTATCAGTCTCGCCAAAATCCAAGCCTAGCTGCCCCTGCCTGTCGTCACCTTTCTTGCCAGACAGTACAAATCTCCCCTGGTTCAAATCCCAAACTTTTGCGCCCCCAATTACTTTTTCAGCAAAATCCGCATTTTGCCACATCTTTGCTTTTACGTCCCACTCCACGATTTCTGGCTTAAACTCTGCTGGCAACTCTACTCTTTCATCTTTATAGAGTTCGTCTCCTGGCACCACTCTCAGTGTTGGTTCTTGCTCTCCCAACGATTGCTTCTGGAACTTTCTAATCAGCGAATTGAATTCTAACTTCCTTAATCCCTCAATAATTTTCGGCGCATCAATCACCAAATCCGGCACATCCGCCAACTTTACTGGTGCATCAAACATAATTTTCGCCAACTGATACGACATATATGCAGAATCTTTGCCTTCGACCAGCTTCTTCTGCGTCGCACCTTTTATCTCGTCTATATGCTGATAAATCCCATCTAGGCTACCATAATCATTTAATAACTTCACCGCAGTCTTTTCGCCAATCCCTGGCACGCCTGGAATATTATCCGAATTGTCACCCTTCAGAGCCTTCATGTCTAGGAACTGCGCTTGTTTGATGCCGTATTTCTCTTCTAGAGCTTTCACATCAATTTCTTCCAACTCCGAAAACCCCTTAAGTAGCCGATACATCCGCGTATTCTCGTCCACAATCTGCAACATATCAAGGTCAGAGGAAATAATAATCGTCTCCGAGCCAGGTATTTCATCTGCTTGTTTGGCTAGAGTTCCAATTATGTCATCCGCCTCGTAGTCATCCGTTTCTAAAAACGTCCATCCCAAGTCATGAATCAGCTCCACGAGTAGCGGAATCTGCTCAAAAAATGCCTCTGGTGGTTTCGTCCGCCCAGCTTTATAATCCGCATAAATCGCTTTGCGTTTAGAAATTGAAGTTTTTGCCTTATCCCAAGCTACTACTACCTTGTCTGGCTTGATTTCCCGGACTAATTCCATCGCGATTACTGCAAAACCATACACGCCTCCTGTCGGCTTGCCGTCACTGCGCGACAACGCCCCCATCGCATAAAACCCCCGATAGAATACGCTCTTCCCATCTATAATGACTAACTTCATAAGGTAATTATACCTTAGAATTGTATTTCGTCCAAGATATTCTGTAAGTTTTCCTGTAAATCTTCTACCGAGCTATCATTCAAGATATAATAATCCGCCGCTGCAATCGGCCCACCTTTTTCTAGATTCTCAATCTCGCTGCGATCCCGCTCGCGGATTTCTTCGAGGTTAAACGGTCGTTCTGGTCGCTCTGCCACCCGCGCGTAGCGCAATTTCTTTGGTACTACAATCGCCACAAAAGTTAATATGCCCGGAAACTCATGTTTCAAAATCTTATATTCCGTCCAAGAATACACTCCGTCCAGCACGATGCGTTTTTGTCCCGCCGCAATCAACTTCTTCGTCGCCTCTATCACCTGATTCACCACCCAATCTTTCCCCTCGGTCTCCCGAATCATCTCGCGAAACTTCTTTTCGCTCTCACCATCTGGTGTGCGCTCAATCCCCCGACGCTCCATCTCTTTATAAATCATCCCTCCAAAATACACTTTAGGAATATTCTTCGCCGTCAGATAATCCACTGCCACTGATTTTCCACTACCACTCATGCCTACTAGCGCGATTATTTTTACATTATCCATTTTAACATTCTCCATTATTTTCTCCTTGTTACCATTGATACCGGTTCATCACTTTTATAAATCTTTAGCGTGGTCATCGCTTTCGTCACATATTCCCCTTCTGCTTGTATTTCTACCTTCGTCCGCTTGCCAAAATCAATTTTTAGCGATTTTTTCCGCACGCCTGGTACATGAAACAAAATACTCTTCGCCATAAAAATTGCAATTCCGAAAAAACCTCTCAAATTTTGCACCGAAGCGATAAATTTATCCTTGGAATAGGCCGTTTTTGGGTCACCCTTCATGATTTTTGCCACACTCTTACCATTCACTGCTAGAATATCCGTTTTTCTACCAAAAATCTCTTTCGGCAAGAACTCACGTTTACGGTTTCTCCACCACCACTTAAATAGCGTCCAAATTGAGAAAAACATCCCCTGTTTCCCCTTGCGTAAACTTTTTCTAGTCGAAGGTTGGTCAAAAGCTTCCGTGCTTTCCGCCAACATTCCAATCGTAAAGTAACAAGTCGCTCTCCGCCAAACTCGTCCATCTATCTCTGCCACCAGCGGATAAATCTCTCTAGCTTTTCCATCTAAAATCTCATCGACGTTTCTACATCCTAAAAGTCTTGCCGTATCATTAAAATTCCCATACGGCAAAACCGCAAATTTCACATCTTGTTTGCTCTGCACTACGCCGTTCAACCCAATCGTCGCCGTACCATCTCCACCCGCCGTAATCACCAAATCGCCATCTTCCAAAATACGCGCCAGTCTTGACGCGTTTTCGTCCACATTGGTTGGCTCTACTTCAAACTTCCCCAACAAAACCCCTTCCCTTTTCATCAAAGGATTTAGAACTTCTTCTCGCACACGCACATACTTAGATGAGCGCGGATTAAATACCAAAATTATCCGCTTAAATTTCACGATAGTTTATCCGAATACACCGCCAGGAATAACAAACTGCAATACCGCCCACATTACGCCAAACACTACTAGGCCAATCACTACTTCGATGATGCGTTGCTTGGCCTTTGCCATCTGCGCCTCATTACCACTCGCCGTCAAATATTGAATACCAGCAATAATAATACCAAGCGTACCAAGCACCCCTACACCCATGGTCAAGACATTAACCACGATGTTTAAAATCCGAAAAACACCACTACCGTTATCGTCGCAATACTGTCCGCCAGAACCAATGATTGAGGTTTCTACACAGTCACCATCGGCGTATGCGTTATTCAGGCTAAAAGACACTCCTACAAGCATCAAGCAAATTGCTGCACATATTACCAGTAGTTTCTTTTTCTTCATCTCCCCTCCTACCTCAAATATTCTTGTAATTTCTTAGTGTCTTTATGTTTGCGCAACTTAGATAATGCTTTTGCTTCAATCTGACGGATACGTTCACGCGTAACTGAAAATTCCAAACCAACTTCTTCTAGCGTGTGCGACTTAGAACCACCAATGCCAAAACGCATCTTGATAATCTTCTGCTCACGATCAGATAGTGTTGAAATAATCTTAGCTAATTGCTCTTTCAAAAGTTTATTCGCCGCTGAATCTTCTGGCGAGACACGCTCTTCATCTTCTACGAAATCACCCAGTACAGAATCTTCGTCATCGCCATCCCGGCCAACACTCTGGTCAAGCGAAGCAATATCTTGTTTGATTCTCAGGGCATTTTCCACCTTTTCTGGCTCCATATCCATCTCTTTGGCCAGCTCGTCAATGGTCGGCTCGCGATTTAGCTCTTGAGTCATCTTACGCGAAGTGCGCAAAATCTTGTTAATCGTCTCCACCATATGCACTGGAATACGAATCGTTCGTGCCTGGTCAGCAATCGCACGCGTAATCGCCTGGCGAATCCACCAGGTGGCATAAGTTGCAAACTTAAACCCTTTATCTGGGTCAAACTTCTCTACTGCACGCAAAAGCCCCGTGTTCCCCTCTTGGATTAAATCCAAAAAGTCTAGACCTCGCCCAGTGTATCGTTTCGCAATCGAAACGACCAAGCGCATATTGGCCTCCACCATCCGGTCTTTGGCTTTTTTATCACCCTCCGAAGCTTTCTTTGCTAGTTCCTGCTCCTCATCTGGAGTCAGCAATGGCACTTTACCAATCTCTCGCAAATAAAGCCTTACCGAGTCATCGGCAAAAGCATCTACGTTGTCAACTGTAATCTCTAATTCTTCGTCCGAAAGCTCTTCTTCGTCTTCGAGATCGCTTAAACTCGGATCTTCATCTAAGAGACCACCATGCGTCAAAATATCATCATTATCCTGGTCCATTGTCCTAAATTATACATCAAAAAGCAAAAATTACAACCCTTTATTCAGCTTCATAATCTCTCGCAAAATATCATTCGCCTCATCGTCATTAGCTTTTTCCAACTTTTCGGTTAATTCTGCAATTCTTACTTTCCGTATTTCTTCCTCTCTCCGCGTCATCAATCCTTTCACTTCCTTTTCTAGTGCACTATTCTCCCAACCTTTATAACGGTTTTCATAGACCATCTCCAGCTCAAGTAATCTCGCTTCATCTTCTGGCAACTCCAGATTCACTTTTGTTCCCGCTTCTCCGCCATACAGCATTATCGCCAAGAGATTGTCTTCCACCCCCCTCAGCACATCCGTCCCCTTTTCAGAGTTCTTTACAGTCTTTAACCGTTTTGGCTTTTTCTCAAAATCCACCTTTTTTGCAACCAAGTCCGCCACATCCACGTCTATTCTCTTCGCCACTATTTGCTCATAATGCTTCCGCTCGACTGGATCTTTTAGATAAGCTATCACCCTCATTGCTACATCTGAAAACTCTTTCTTGCCTGGTCCAGTCGTCAAATCTAATTTTTCCTCATACTTATCTAGCAACCATTCCACAGCTGGCTTCCGCTCATTCACTGCCGCTCGCCAAAGCTCAGCGTCTTTCTGGATCAGTTCATCTGGATCTTTTGCGCCATGGTAGTTTGAAATCACCGTCAAGTTCACCCCTAACCCCCCTGCCAAGTTTATTGCTCGCTCGGTCGCCTTCACCCCTGCTTCATCTCCATCATAAGCCAATCTGATATCGCTAGTTAGCCTCGACAAAATTTTCAAATGTTGCTCCGTCATCGCAGTACCACTGGTTGCTACCGCCTGTTTCACTCCCGCCTGGTGCGAAGAAATCACGTCCATATTCCCCTCGACAATCACCACAAAGCCTTCTCGCCGAATCGCCTCTTTCGCTTGATAAAGTCCAAAAATGTATCGCGACTTATTAAACAACAACGTGTCTGGCGTATTCAAATACTTCGGCTCTCCTTGGTCTAAAATTCTCGCTGTATATCCGATTACCGCACCATTAGTATCGATGAACGGTACCATCATTCTCCCCCTAAACATATCCCCGCCGAACCGATTCAATAGTCCAGCCGCTTCCAATTCTCGTTGATTGTATCCTTTTTTGGTTAAAAAATTCTTTAATGCTTCACCCTGTTGTGGCGAGTACCCAATCCGAAATTCTACTACCGTCTTGCGATTTAGATTCCGCTTATAAAATACATACTCACAGACGGGCTTGTTCTTCGTCAAACAAATCTGATAATATTTAGTTGAGAGCTCCAGCGCTTCTCTCGCACGTGCTTTTACCTGTGCGATTTTCTTATCTCCAGCGGAGTATTTTTTCAGTTCCACCCCTGCCTGCGCTGCTAATTTTTCCATCGCCTCACGAAAAGGAACCCCCTCTACTTCCATGATAAAGGTAAAAATATCGCCCCCTTTGTTTGCAGAAAAATCATGCCAAATCCCTTTTTCTGGCGACACCATGAAACTTGGCGTCTTGTCCACCCCCCACGGACTCCGGCCTTTCAGAGTTCTACCAGCTCGCTTCAGCTCAATATACTGCCCCACCACATCCTCAACGGATAATCTCGCCTTTATCTCTTCCTTAGCCTCTTCCATTGATTTCATTATAACACAATGATATAATATAACCATGAATAATATGGATTATCTCAACCAGATTTCCGCCGATACTCGCCCTGCTAAGCAGACTTCTGGTTCCCTATTTGACGGTTTGCCGATCCCAGCTCAACTTGTTAAATGGCTTATCATCGCCCTAGTCGGCGTCTTCTTTGTAATCATTATTGCCGCTATTCTTTCTAATCAAAAAGACCCTGAACGTGATCTTATAGACCGCATTAACCAGCGCAGTAATAATCTAATGACAGTTATCAACACTTATAATCCTAAAATTAAATCTTCTAGTTTGCGCGCGATTTCTTCCAACGTCTCTTCCGTTTTGACCTATACTCAGTCTCAGACTTCTACTATCCTGCAAAACTATTACGGCGTCGAGGATAAAAAAGGTAAAAATGGCTCCGCCCCTAACCAAGCCCTCATCGACGAAGAAACTGCCTATGCTGAAGCTATTAATGCAACTCTTGAGACCGCTCGTATCGAAGCTACGTTAGACCGCACCTATCATCGCATTCTTACACGCGAAGTCGGATACTTTCTTTCCCTTGAGGCTGACTTACTCTCTCGTACAAAGAAACAAGATCTCATCACAGTCCTGCAAGATTCCTCTGGCAATCTGGATTCTATCTATGCCCAACTTGCAGATTTCAGTGACCCTACGCTCTAAACCGCTCGTGATTGCAAAAATCATCATCTCGTGATACTATAAAAGTATTATGAGTAAATCTAAAGGTTTTATAGCAGAATTCAAAGAGTTTATTAGTAAAGGCGATGTCATGGATCTCGCCGTAGGTTTGGTCATTGGCTCGGCATTCACTGCGATTGTCACCGCCATTGTCAACGATATTATCATGCCAGTTGTTGGTCTCCTCATCGGCGGCGTCGATTTTACCGACCTCGCCATTCGGATTCCAAACTTCTTCGGTGGCAATACCGCTGCGGTCATCCGCTATGGTAGCTTCATCCAAGCCGCGGTCAACTTCCTCATTATTGCTTTCGCTCTCTTCGTTGTCATCAAGGCCATGAATGCCATGAATGAGCGTGCTAAGGCTGCCGCTGAGAAAGCTGCCGCCAAGCTCGGCAAAGAAGTTAAAGACGAAAAAGATAAAGCCGAGAAAACGGTTGAAGACGCTGTCAAAGCCGAGAAGAAATCCGACGCTGAGATGATTGCTCTTCTCAAGGAAATTCGCGACGAACTCAAAAAATCCAAGAAATAATAACAAGACCGTAATTAATAACCCCCTTCAAGGGGGTTATTTTTAGCTTAGATTATAGCTTAGCCGGATTAAATCTTCGACTTCACTCGGCTCTAATTGCCCAGAGTTAACAATTTCAATTCCCCCTCGCCCAAAATATCGACTCTCCATTACGCTCTCATATTTTTCTCGCAACAGTCCAGACAATTTGCGATCACATCGCACTTCCAAAGTGTTTTTACGCACAATCAGAAATGCTTTCTCTGTATCCTCTCCGTCACTATCGCCAAAAGTTTCCTCTGGTATGACCTTCTTCCAGAAAATCGTCACTTTCTCATCTTTAATCTTCTCAGACGAAACGCGATATTGACCTAATCCACTAATTTTTGCCACTAATTCTTCCAAAATTCACTCCCCTCTACTTTGCTTAAGTACCATTTAAGCTCGTCAATCGAACCTTGAATATCATCTAATGCTCGATGTATCTCTGGCTTAACAAACCTCTTTTTCATCGCGCCCTCAAAATAGACCTTCCATGCTGATACATCCAACATCCGATAATGCAAACGCTTTTCCAGATTCCGCCATTCTCTCGCGATAAACCTTCTATCCTGATGGATTGAATTGCCCGCCAAGATGATTTTTCCCTTTCCTTTTAAGTCATCAATCGACTGTTTGACAAAGTTCTGGTCTATCCATGCTAACAGTCTTTGCTCAACGACTTCCGACGCTTCACTCTCCGCGTTCGCACTTATCATCGCATCCCGTGATTCCGAATTCTTCTCCCAAAACTCACCCACCATCCGCTCTTTCATAAAATCTTCATCTACTTTTACTGTGGCCGTGAACTCGCAGATTGGATTCAATTTCCAATCCGTACCAATCGCCGCCACCTCGACAATCTTATCTACCTCTGGATCTAATCCAGTCATTTCCAAATCCACCCAAAGTAAACTTGCTTTTGTCATTACATCTCCTCTGGTATTTCAATGCCTAATAAGTTTAATCCATGCTCAAGCGTCATTAGATACACTTTCACCACTTGTGCTAATTCCGCTTCACGCTCACTACCAGCAACCTTCACATTCTCATAAAATCTTGAGAAGACCTGCGCTAGCTCATAGAGATA
Source organism: Candidatus Saccharimonadota bacterium (assembly GCA_017480095.1). GTDB lineage: Bacteria > Patescibacteriota > Saccharimonadia > Saccharimonadales > Saccharimonadaceae > Nanosyncoccus. Next base: position 272,568 of record JAFVBG010000002.1, on the reverse strand, counting down.
ATTTGCAATCTTATGTGGTGCCAACTCATGAATCGCCTCGGCAAGTACCGTTTTATACTCCAAAGACTTCATAATCAATTCCCTCTCCTCCGCACCTAACTTAGAAAAGCTATTAGCGCGAATGTTATTCAAGGCAGCGAGAGGCGCATCCGCTAACGCAGAAGAACATCGCGATAATACTTTTCTCGCTCGCACGCCTGAGTATTGCAAATAAACTCCGCTATTGCCAGTCGTACTCACACTTTCCTTTGCATCAAACTCAATATTCCCCCCAATCCGATATTTCAAAAACGCATAACGAATCGCACCCAATGCAATTTTCTCGTCTGGCACCAGCTCCTCTACACTGTTCAAAACATCCACTGCCTTAATGAAGTTCCCTTTGCGGCTAGACATTTTTTCATTGCCGGGCAAGCGCACATTTCCGTGTGTAATATGCACCGTCCGCCTGGATAGCTCTGGCTGCATCATCGAAACAGATTTTAGAACTACCTTCATATATTCGATAATATCATTACCAGTAATCACCACCGATTCATCAAAATGATAATCATCCCACTTTGTGAAAAGTAGGCCTACGTCTTTGGCCTCATAAGTCGGCAAACCAGCCGCATTGATAAACACTCGCGTATGCAACCCATATTTCTCGCCCGGGAATACGATTGCGCCATTACTCTCCTCGTAAACTCCATCCGCCAAGCCCTTGCGTACTTCCGCCAGACCTCGCCCAGCCACGGTGGATTCTGGATAATACTTATCAAACTTCACCCCAATCCGCGCATAAAAATCCTCAAAATATTTGTAGCTTACTTCCCGCCCTGTCCAATAAGCCTTTGCTAGCTCTGAAGAATGATCATCCTCCGCCGCAATCCGATAGATTTCCGCATTCATCTTCGTGATTTCAGCTTTCGCCCCCTCATCCTCCTCATAGACATTCGTCCCTTTGACATAATACTCTGCGAGTAGTTCTGGCGTTATATTGTACTCCTGGGCACTTTTATCATCGAGATTATTCAAGGCAGCGGGAGCACCGGAAGGAGCCGTACTCGGCGTACGGTGACTGAGGAGCGCATCCGCTAACGCAGAAGAATCCGATGATAAAAGTGCCCACAGGGTTTTGGCCACATGCAGCCCCACATCTCCGCCAAAATTCGCACGCACCACACTTCCCCCTGCACACTCCACCAGCCTTGATATCGAATCCCCTACCATCGAGGTATAAAGATGCCCCACGTGCAAGACCTTAAACGGGTTTGGATCAGAAAATTCACAAATCACCTTTTTGCCAAAATATTCACTCTGTGATATATTTTTTTCGAAATTCGCCCCCAAATCCTCAACTCTACGCGCTAAATATTCATCTGGCAGTATAAAATTTAGAAATCCTGGACCAGCGACTTTTACCTCAAAACTCGTGATTTTCTCAGCAATTTCCGTGGCAATTTCGCGCGGGTTTTTGTGCAATTCCTTCGTCAAGCGCATCGCGATGTTTGAAGCATAATCCCCCTCTTGTCCATCTGGCACTTTCGAAATCTCTATCTCCACTCCCGAAAGCCCAAAAAGCTCCGTGACTACTTGCCTCAGCTGTTCCCGAATTTCTTCCATAATTATTACCATTTTACCATAAATCCCCCTAAAAATCCACCCCTGTCAAACCGACCGTATCTATGGCGCTCATATCAAAACGCCGCCGCCCCTCTATTTCTCTTTTATTTCTTCCACCACCCACTTTGGGCGGCACTTTGTCTCAATGTAGATTTTTCCAATGTATTCCCCCACTAGGCCTATCGCTACCATCTGCAAACCACCCAGCATCCATACTGAACAAACCGTAAATGCCCAGCCACTGACAGTGTTTCCTGTTAACTTCTGTATAACTGCGTAAGTCGTTACCCCTACGGACAATAGAAAAATCATTAAACCTAAAACAAAAATCATTCTAATCGGCTTCACCGAAAATGACGTCACTCCGTCCCATGCAAAATGCACCATCTTCCGAAATGGATATTTACTCTTGCCCGCTTTACGTTTTTTCCTCTTGTATTCCACTATTGCACTTCTCAAGCCAATCTGTGGGATAATCCCCCTCAAGAATACATTTACCTCTTTATATTTCATTAGCTCATCGACTGCCCTTCTTGACATCAGGCGAAAATCCGCAGCATTATAAACTAGCTCCACACCTAAAAATTTCATAAAACTATAGAAGCCTAGTGCCGTATCCCGCTTGAGGCGCGTATCAGCCTTTCTGTCTGTTCGCACTCCATAGACCACTTCCGCCCCACCCTGGTATTCCTCTACCATCTTATCAATTGCATCAATATCATCCTGCAAATCTGCATCAATTGTCATAATGATGTCAGCTTTCTTTCTAGCGTAATCCATGCCCGCAAGCAACGCGTTCTGATGTCCTACATTATGCGCCAGTTTCACCCCTACTACCTTCTTATTCTTAGCAAAACCTACAATTTTCTCCCAAGTAGAGTCCTTAGAGCCATCATCAACATAGACTATCCTGCTCCGCGCTGAGATCTTCTTTTTTGCCAGCTCAAAAACTTTACCTGTCAAACTTCGATTTGTCTCATCCAGGCAATCCTCCTCGTCATAGCACGGCACCACAATATACAGAACTGACTTTCTCATCTTATTTAATTATATCATTAAAACCAACATTTGCAAACTCTTATATCATTATCTATGGGCTCTACCAAATCATCAAGATATTGCTCAATCTGTCAAGCTATGCTAAACTAATTGTAATATGTCACAAAAGCTTAAGTCTCTCATTAAAACTTACTACAAGCCTTTCCTGCTAATTTTTGTAATCTACTTAGTAGCCTTCTTTACTCTCTACCGCGATCAATATTTCTTTGCCGACGATACCGCGCGTTCAGCAATCGGTTATGATTACAGCGACGATTTTAATCGCATCTCTTCCAATATTATTGTCCATCTTCTTCAACTTCAACCAGGTTTTCTCAATAACATTGCACCTTTTGGTCAAATCTTTGGTTTTGCTGTCCTCGCCATTACTAGTATCTTCCTTGTTTACTTATTTGCCGACAAGAAGCCATCTATTAAGCGTCCCATTCCACTGATACTATCCACTTTGCTTGCCCTTATGCCTTTCATGATTAATGCCTGGCAATATCAATTTGAAACACCCTGGTTTGCTATGGCTCTATTAATAGCAACTCTTCCGTATGCCCTTTTCTGGCAAAAGACTCCCAATCTCAAACTTGTTTTTAGCAATTCTGGTAAACCTACGCCTCGACTTCATCTAGATGAAAATCTCATGTCCTTCTTTAAAATTCTCATGATTACAACCTTATGTAATATCTTTGTTTGGACTAGTTGGCAAATCTCCGCCGGCGTCTTTCTAACCATCGGTCTAGCCTTAATCTTCCAATCCATCATCAAGAAGGAGAAGCTCCCTTGGTCTGATATTATCACTTTCATACTAGCCTATATCCTGGCTACGATTTTTGCCTACATCACCACCCTAGGCATGCATTCTTATGTCGATACTTCAATGTTCCCACTGGCGGAGCTTCCTGCTGGCGTCATCCGTAACATTGGTTACGCACTCAATGTCGTTCTAAACAGTTTCAACAATGTCTGGCTCGTCTTAGGGATTCTCTCGGTTATTGGACTATTTCTCATTAATCGCTTCCGGACGGTTCTCCTCTCGGCTCTTTACTTTATCATCGCCTTTTCTATCTCCATCGGCCCTTGTCTAGCTTTGCAAATTTATCACATCAATGCTCGTAGTCTAGTCGGTCCCGTTGTCACCTTTACGATTTTTATACTTATGCTCGTTTCCACTATTCAAGTAGCCCCGCATACTAAAACTCGCCTCCGCTTACGGCCGCTTTTCCTTGCACCAGCCTTTCTGCTGTTATACTCTTTTGTAACCTATTCTTGGAGCTATGGTAATGCCCTTACAGATCAACACCGTTACGAAGAAACGCGCATTGGTATGCTCATGCACGATTTAGCAGAACTATATCCTACCGAAGACCTCGACAAATATATTGTCGTCGTCGATGGCAATGTCGGTTTGTCTCCATTCATGACCAATCATTTTAGCTCCTACCCTGTCTCGTCGTTCGTCTTTTTCAACTATATGACTGGTCTTAGCCCTAACAATCTCAGCTACGCTCGTTTGCAAAACTATTACGGACGACCACAAATCAACACATTCTCTGATCCAGCCGATGATTCTTCGTATGCCTTTAACTGCTCTCAGCTCCACGAAATCGGTCTCACTGAAGTCTATAAAAACTTCTATTATACCATTTCAGATACGCGCAATAGCTCTTCTGACGTTTTTCCATATAACCCCCGTCAGCTAATCAAAGATGCAGAAAATCTTACCGACGAAGACATAGCGGCATACAATCTTACCGTTAAAGATTTTGCCGTCTGCGTTGAACTAAATCCAGAGGCCAAAAGTTTTGGCTCTGATCAAATCACCATCTATGATGGTCAACTTGTTCAAAAAGATTTCGACCCTCGTATGCACGACAACGAACAACTAGACCCATAATAGCCGTCAAAATAAGCCTGGTGAATTGCCAGACTTATTTTTTCTAACTGGACTATTTCAAGCTCTTCATAAAATGGTAAAACAGTGGATGCACTGCCAGCGGTCGAGACTTAAACTCTGGGTGCGCCTGCGTCGCCTGGAAAAACTTATGTCCTGGCGCTTCCACAAACTCTACTAACTTCCCATCTGGCGAGGTACCAGAAACTTTCAACCCACCTTTCTCAATCTCTGGCAGGAACTTCTGATTTACCTCATAACGATGACGATGCCGCTCAACCACCTTCACCTCGCCATTTGTTCTAATCTCCGTCCCATCAATATAACACTCATCTTCATACTCTTTTCGGTAAATCGCTGCCGTAGTCGAATCTTTTTTCAGGATTGCATCATAATCTCCTAACCGCATCGTGCCGCCAGTCGACTCCTTCCCCGCCTGGCCTTCCATAATGTAAATCACATTATTGCCGTATTTTTCGCTCGCCCCAAACTCTTCCGATCCAGCATTCTTTACACCACCTTTTCTTGCCGCTGCAATGCAGGCTACCTGCATACCTAGACATAATCCTAGATATGGTACATCGTTCTCCAACGCATAAGTCGCCGCTATGATTTTTCCTTCCGTACCACGTGCGCCGAACCCACCAGGCACCACAATCCCATCGCAACTTTTAAGGAGTTCGACTGCAGAAGCTTTATTCAAGGAAGCAGGAGTAGCGGAGCTAGCTGTACTTGAAGTACTGCTAGCGAGCAACGCATCTGCTGACGCAGAAGAAACTTCTGCAGCAAGTTCCTCTGCGTTTATCCAATCGATTTCGATGTTTAGCTTATGATGTGCCGCCGCCGCCTTTAACGCTTCCGTTACACAGATATAGGTGTCTTCATTTCCCACATACTTCGCTACCAGCCCGACCTTCACGGTCTTGTCGTGCTTCGTGGCTCGCATTTCTGAAAACTTTTTCCACTTTCGCATATCTGGTTCTTTATCATCACCTACAAAGCCATTCAAGATTTCTAGCACTCCAGACTTCAGCACATTAAACGGCACATCATAGACCGAATCGATATCTGGCAAGTTCAATACCGCCTCACCTGGGATACCCGAAAACGCTGCAATCTTTTCACAAATTGCCCGTTCACAAGGTTTTTCCGTACGCACTACTACTACATCTGGAATAATCCCAAAACCGCGCAAATCTTTCAGTGCATTTTGAGCTGGCTTGGTCTTCAGCTCTTTAGAAGTATTAATCCACGGCACATAGACGACTGAAACATACATACAATTCCAACGCCCAACTTTGTTTGCGAATAGGCGAATCGCCTCGATAAATGGCAAGCCCTCATAGTCCCCTACCGTCCCGCCAATCTCAACGATATGAATATCGCTACCTTCACTTGCGCGTTCGATTTTCTCTTGCACTAGTCCTGTAAAATGTGGCACTAATTGGACAGTTTTTCCATGAAAACCGCCACTCCGCTCTTTCTCAATCAACTCTTTGTAAATCGAACCAGAAAGCGTAATAGAATACTTAGACGTTTCAAAATCCAAAAATCTTTCGTAATGTCCTAAGTCCAAATCCGTTTCTACGCCATCATGCGTCACGAAACATTCACCATGCTCCACTGGATTCAACAATCCTGCATCCACGTTGAGATACGGATCGCATTTTTGCATCGTGACTTTGTATCCCTTCGCTTTCAAAATTGCACCAATACTAGCCGCCGTAATACCTTTACCAACCCCAGACAATACTCCCCCTGTTACAAAAATATATTTACAATTATTTTTATTTTTCACGTGGCACCTCCTTTAGTCCCACCTTATTAACTCATTTTCCACCCCATTATACCATAAACTATTTCAAAGTGGCAATTTTTTGTTCCACAGTTTCAATTAAATTCGAGATTTCCACCTGTTTTCCGTCCATTCTAAACATTGGTGTACCCGTCAAATCTAGATATTGAGCCATTTTATAGGTAAAAGCAGCGTATTTTGCTGCCCGCTCGCTCTTCATATCTTCACGAAACTTGTTCATGTTTACCTTGCCATCGGAAATATCAGTCATGTATTTTTCTAACTGCTTTTGCATCGCCGAGCCAGAAAGCGAAGCCCATTCAGACTGCTTCTCAAATAATTTATCATGATATTGTTGCCAATAGCCTTGTTCTGCTGCCGCCCAAGCTGCCGCCGTAGGTTTTACACTCTGTTCCACACGCAAAAACTCACGATAAACAACTCGCACTTTTCCCTTCCACTCCCCACTCAATTTTTCATTCAAAACTTCACTCCAAGAAGCACAAGCCGAACAGGCATAATCTGCGTATGTGAAAATCGTAATCGGAGCATTTTCGTCACCCATAATTCTATCCGCTGTCTGCCCATTGTCTAAATTAGCTGGGATTAGTTCGTCTGGATCATAATTTTGAATAACAACGTCATCTGCCAAAGCTACTATGTCTTCTCTGGATTTAGCCGAATAATTTACAGTCGGAGCTGGAATAGAAACCATAATCAATGTAATCACCGCCACCACAACTATAATCGCCCCCACCATTAGGGCTATCATTTTTCCTTTTTTCATGCCTAAATAAACTCCTTTTCTCAATTGTATCATATTTCCCCTCTTTATGATATAATAATCTTAATGTCAGAGTGTTTATTATCTCTTAAAAATCTTTCTTTTGGCTACGAGCATCACGTGATTGGCAAGAACATCAATCTTGATATCGAAGCTGGAGATTTTGTCGCCATTGTCGGCAGTAACGGTTCTGGTAAAAGCACCCTCATCAGGACTATCCTCGGGCTTCTTCCCCCACTATCCGGAAAGGTCATTTTTAGTAATCAATTAAAGCCTTCTCAGATTGGATATTTACCTCAAGAAACACGCATAGATTCAAACTTTCCTGCCACCGTCTCCGAAATTGTCCTCTCTGGCACACTTGGCCAGCTTGGCTTCAAACCTTTTTACGGTAAAAAGGAATGCAAACGCGCGAATGCCGCCATGAAAACACTTTCCATTGAAAAAATCGCTAAAAAAAGTTTTTCTGAACTCTCCGGCGGGCAAAAACAAAAAGTCCTGCTCGCACGTGCCTTAGCCGCTACATCCAATCTGCTCATATTAGATGAACCGTCAAACAACCTTGACTATGATTCTCGTCACGATTTCTACGAAGCATTGACTCTCCTCAATCACAGCCATGGTCTTACCATCTTGATGATTACTCATGACCTTGATGCCGACGACCTAATTGGCAATAAAGTCCTTTCTCTAAAAGACGGCACCGCTACTATATATAATACTACCGACTATCTCCAACATTATCATCCGACTCATGAAATTCTCGATCATAAGGAGGCTCACTAATGTTTGAAATCTTTTCTTACTCTTTTATGCTCCGTGCCCTTATCGTTGGCATATTAGTTTCTCTCTGCGCCGCACTTATCGGCATCTCATTAGTCTTGCGCAAACATTCCATGCTTGGCGATGGTCTTTCGCATACTGCCTTCTCCGCTTTTGCTATCGCCACTGTATTTGGCTGGACTCCACTCTGGTTTGCCTTACCAATCACCATCTTAATCTCTTTTTTCATTCTCCGCCTAGGAAGAAATCGCAAAATAAACGGTGACGCCGCCATCGCACTACTTTCTGCCTCTGCACTTGCCATCGGTACATTCGCTATTTCAATCTCCAAGGGCGTCAATATCGACCTAAACAGCTATCTTTTCGGTAGTATCATGTCCACTAGCTGGGGAGATGTGGTTGGGGCCAGTGTACTCACGGGTATCGTAATTTTGCTCTACCTTTTTGCCTTCCACCGCATCTTCGCTATTACCTTTGATGAAAACTTTGCCAAAAGTATTGGTATCAAAACTGGAATCTATGACATTATTTTTGCAGTTATCTGCTCGGCAGTAGTCGTGCTCGGTATGCGTTTACTGGGTTCGCTTCTAATTTCAAGCTTAATTATCTTCCCTACTCTCTCTGCCATGTCCCTCGCCAAAACTTTTAAGGGTGCAACTATTCTTTCGGTCATTATCTCGGTCTTGGCGTTTATTATTGGATTAATTATTTCCTTCTTCATTGCCACTCCTACTGGTGCCACAGTCGTACTGGTTAACTTGGCAATTTTTCTCATTACAAAGCTTTCATTTTTCAGAGAAGTATGGTAAAATATAGGATATTGGAGGGATACCCAAGTGGCTGAAGGGGACGGTTTGCTAAATCGTTAGACTGGGGTAACCTGGTGCGGGAGTTCGAATCTCCCTCCCTCCGCCAGTTTTCTATACCTCTCTTCTAGAAGAGAGATTTTTTATATTATTAAAATCCATTTCAGTCTTGACGGTGCTAATTTTAAGCATTATAATTATATCTATAGAGTTTAAGTTAATTTTGGAGGTCATATAAACTCAATGCGTCTGTTCTCGCATGGACGAAAAATAGCATTTGCTTTTATGGCTGCTCTCGGTACTGTGAGTGGCACCTTGGCTATGCCAGTCGTGACTTCCAGCTTTGCTGATGCCCCACTTTGTCCTGGTACGACAGATCCTCTCGGCAACTGTATTACCAGTGGCGAGACTACCATAAATGTTAATGTTCTCCCAGTTTTAGGTCTCTGGCTAAGTAGTACTACTCAACAAGGCAACACTACGCCATTCACTGAAGATTCTGTCGATACTATTTCTACAGACGGTAAGGTCACACCAAAACCTCTCGGTACTAGCACCGGCCAGCAAGATCGCAGAGTGACTTTCTCTGTGCTACCTGGTCAGACCGCTACGGCCTCTATGAACGCCCGTGTCATGACTAACGTCTCCAGTGGCTACAAGCTCTTCATCGAGATGGCTGGCAGCGAAACTGCCCTGAAGAATACCAATAATCAAATCACTACTCAGTTTTCTAAGACCGGTGGCACCATCGCTAGCCCAGTTGCCGATTTAATTGATAACACCTGGGGTGTTAAAGGCGGAGATGTTACTGCGGGCTATATTGGTGTCCCTGCTTCTGGTAGTGGTTCTACGGCTGGTTTACTCAAAACTGGGAACAAAACTACCTCAACCTCTCAGGTGGATGGCAGCGAAACCACCGAAATTACTTTTGGCGTTAAGGCGAATTCAGCCATGGACTCAGGGACTTACACTGGCACCGTAGTAATCACAGCAGTAGTAACGGACTAACGATGAAAGAAAAAGTTATCAAAGCAATCGGCAAACTTACAGTTAGGGTGGCAGAATAGGAGTCTTATGGCGGAAACAATCAAATGGGAAGCAGAGGAATATGTCCAGCATGAAAAGCATGGTGGTTGGTATGCTGGGTTAGCAATCGTCGCCATCATTGGCGCTGTCATCACTTTCTTAGTTGGGCTTTGGTCATTCAGCCTACTTATTATTGTCTCAGCGGTAGCTCTGGTAGTTTATTCCATTCGTCCACCTCGTACGCTCAAATATAAACTCACCAGCAAAGGTCTGAGCGAAGGTACTAAACTTTACGCGTTCGATGATTTCCGTGCCTTCTCTATCCGCCAAACCGGCGAACATTTTGCAATCGTTTTAATTCCGCGCAAACGTTTTGGCGCAAGAGTAACGGTTTTCTTCCCTGAAAAACAGGGCGAGCAAATCGTTGATATATTCGGGAGCCGTCTCCCGATGGAGGATTTGAAGCTAGACCTTTTGGATAAAATTGTAGAAATTCTGAGGATCTAGCGAAAAAGTTAGGCTTCTTAACCTAGAAGCTTAGCGAAAACCGGAAACAAAATAAAACAGATACAAAATCTGATCGAGCCCACCATAAAAAACAAAAATGGGCTCGATTTTTTCTCGGTTTTCCACAGGATTGAACAAATTTTTTATTGCATATACAACCAACTTATGCTAAAATAGAATAAAGTAAACATAATAGGGATGGGTCATATAAATGAGTCAGTTTGTAAACACAAACGATCTTCAACAAGCCATTGACGAAGTTGCCAATGCATCCGCTCCGCAACCAGAAGTCGATGCCATCAAGGATCAATTAGGTGTGCCGCCAGTGCCGCCTGCGTTTGATGAAGTTGCACCAGCCGTCGCTCCAGTAGCCGAGGTTGCACCAGCACCAGTCGCACCTGCACCAGAACCAGTTGTTGCCGCTCCAGCGCCAGCTCCTGCGCCTGCACCAGTTGCGCCAGCTATTGCTCCAGCAACAAACGATCTTGGTGCCGTTAAAACCGAAGCTCTTCGCGAGCTCGTGCCACTAATCGATCGTGTCAACCTGCCAGCTGAGCAAAAATTTGGCATCGTCACCGATGTCATCGCCGCTACTGGCGATAAATCCATTGCCGGGAACGCACTCGCAGCCGCTCGTGGCATCACGGATGAAAACATCAAAGCCGAAAGCTTACTCAAGCTTGTCCAGATGATCGACAACTAATCAAAAAATCCCCCGTAGGGGATTTTTTGATGCTTTAGTACATGCCGCCCATATCTGGACCAGCCGCCGGAGCTGGTGGTTCTGGCAAGTTTACAATTAGAGAGCCCATTGTAATCGCGGTTGCGGCAATCGAGATTGCATTCTGGACTGCTTCCCTAGTTACACGAGCTGGGTCAATCACACCAGCCTTCTTTAGGTCAATCAGTCCCTTTTCTGGTGCCATCACGTTGATGCCCTGACCATCTTTCGCTTTCTCAACTTCAGCGAGTAGAGCCTGTGAATTCAGACCCGCATTCTCCATAATCGTCACAAACGGAGTCTTCAAGGCTTTTTTCACAATCTCATAACCTGCTTTCTCTGGTTCTGAAGCAGTAGATTTTGCGCTTAATTCATTGGCGAGAGAGACCAAAGTCACGCCACCACCAGAGACGATGCCCTCCGCTAACGCCGCCTTCGTTGCTGCTACCGCGTCATCTACACGGAATTTCTTTTCGTCAATCTCGGTTTCGGTTGCACCACCCACCTTGATTACAGCTACGCTACCCTGAAGTGCTGCGGCGCGTTTCATAAACTCACCGTGCTCGTAATCGGAAGTAGTGAAACTAGCCTGATTGGTGATTTCGGCAACTCGCTCTGCTACATTCGCTTTTGAACCAGCACCCTTGATAATCGTTGATTCGTCCTTCGTGGCAATCACCTTCGCTGCCGAACCAAGCACCTCAAGTCCAACTTCTTCCAGCTTCAAGCCTTTATTCTCAGAGATTACCGTTGCATCAGTCAAGATGGCAATGTCTTCCATAATGTCTTTACGGCGATCGCCAAAAGACGGAGCCTTAAGAACTAATGGATTGAATACGCCCTTCAACTTGTTCAGAACTAGGAGTGTCAGCGCTTCACCGGAAACCTCTTCAGCGATAATTACCAAATCTTTCTTGCCCGCTTGTGCACACTTCTCTAGAATTGGCAGAAGTTCATTTGCAGTGCTGATCTTCTTATCAGTAATCAAGATGAGAGGCTTCTCAAATACTGCCTCTTGGCGATTACTATCGGTTACAAAGAATGGTGAGCTAAAGCCCTTATCATAAGTAAAGCCATCGGTGATTTCCTGCTCCATCTCCAGACCTTGACCAGCCTCGACCGAGACTACACCGTCTTTACCAATCTTTGAGATGACCTCAGCGATTAGCTTACCAATCGTCTCATCACCAGCGGAAATCGTTGCAACCTCAGCGACTTTTTTATCATCACCATCAATCTGCTCAGCAGACTCATCAATCTTCTTGACGATTTCTGCACCAGCTTTTTCAATTCCCTTGCGAAGCTCCATCGGATTAACCCCAGCGGCAATCAGCTTGTTAGCTTCATTCAAGATATTATAAGTCAAAACAGTAACGGTGGTTGTGCCATCACCGGCGGATTTGTTTAGCTTCTGCGCGGCAGTCTTGATGAGTTTTGCCCCCACCTGTTCGCCCAGATGTTCTTCATCATTTGGCAACTCCACAGCCTCCGCCACGGTTACACCGTCGTGTGTAATCGTCGGTGCACCGTATGATTTTTCAATCACCACATTCTGCCCTTTTGGCCCGTAAGTTACCTTCACGGCATCGTAAAGTTGCTTTGCGCCGCTCAAAACCTTTTCGCGCGCTTCTTGTTCATAAAAAATCTTTTTTGCCATATCTACTCCTTATTTAAGAATTGCGAGGACATCTTCCTCAGCGATAATAAAGTATTCCGTATCGTTAATCTTCAGCGTAGTGCCAGAATAATCTTTATAAACGATTTTGTCACCTTTTTTCACGGTCTTTGCTTCTGGGCCGACAGATTCTACCGTGGCATAAGCTGGTGCTTCTTTAGAAGCGGGCGGTAAAACCAAGCCAGAAGCAGTTTTTTCTTCAGGTTGCTCTTTGATTGCGACAATATGGTCTTTTAGAGGTTGTAAAGTCATATATATTTTCTCCTTCTCTGTAATCTAATATAGCACTCCTAATTAGCACTGTCAAGTGTTGAGTGCTAATTATGATTAAATTACTCAATTCTACCCCTAAAAATCTTGGCAAAAGAAAGTCATCTAAACTCTAACTGTGATATAATCTAATTATGGAAAACGAGCGTTTCAAACTTCATGGTATTTATAAACATTTTAAGGGCGATCTCTATATGATTGAGAATATTATTTATCACTCCGAGACTAAAGAGAAGATGATTGCTTATCGTGCACTTTATGGCGACGGGCGCCTCTGGTGCCGCCCTTATGATATGTTTTTCGAAGAAGTTGACCATAAGAAATATCCTGATGTCACTCAGAAATACCGTTTCGAATTGCAAAATATAGATAGCAAGGCGAAATAACCATTCATAGGATTTTAATACCCTAATTTTCTATTCCTCCGCTCACCTCGTTAGGATTGGTGGAGGAATAGGAAATTAGGCAAGAATCTTTACATTATTATCATATTCTGCTATAATAAAAACATAAAAGAAGCGCTTCTCTAGGCAACGCTTCTATAGGGTAAATAAGATAGTTAGTTTGCGCTAGCTATCTTTTTTCTTTGGCTTGGACTTGCGGAAGCGAGAGGATGTGGATCACTCTCGCTTCAGGAGCTGCCAAATTTCCATAAAAACAAGCTGGGACTTCGTCCTCTCGTATCTTCTGGAATTAAAAAATACGAGAGCAAACTCTCGATTTTCTAATTCCATCAGCTACTTCGGAAAGCTACGCTTTCCTAGCTTGTTTTTTTGTAAATTTGGCGGAAGCGAGAGGATTCGAACCTCCGGTACGGTTGCCCGCACACACGCTTTCCAAGCGTGCTCCTTAAACCACTCGGACACACTTCCGCGTGAAATTAATTATACCATATCTCAAAACATTTGTCACCCCTTGATTTTTCATTTGTTGTTTGTTACAATGAAAACAATTAATCTAACAGAGGAATAGTTTTGTCGGCGAAGTTTTTTAAACACCGTAAAAAAACCGTCAAAAAACACGAAAAACGTGCAAAATCCTCTACCAAGCTTGATACCGCTAATGCTAAAGTCCAGGGTAAGTTAGGCAAAAAGAAAACAACCAACGTTGAAAAGACCGCTACCCCAGAGATTGACGACGATAATTTAATCGTCTTGCGTGGTATCACTAAACGCTACGGCTATGGCGACACCGTCTCTTATGCACTAAAAGATTTTAACCTCGATGTCAAGCGTGGTGAGTTTATCATGATTATGGGACCGTCCGGCTGCGGCAAGACTACCTTGCTCAATGTTATTGGTTTGTTAGACCGTGCTTCATTTGGCTCTTATTTTCTCAATGGCGAACCAGTTGACCGTCTTTCCAGCCGCAAGAAAGCCAAACTTCGCGCCGATCGTATTGGTTTTATTTTCCAAGATTTCAACCTCATCCCTACTGTCAATGTCCTCGATAATGTTACCCTTCCCCTTGTCTATACTGGCTATGGCAAAACCCGTCGTGAAAAAACCGCCGATGAGATTCTAGAGCGTTTCCATCTCCGTAACAAAGAGTATTATATGCCATCCCAGCTTTCTGGTGGTCAAAAGCAACGTGTCGCCATCGCTCGTTCCCTCATTTCCGACCCTGAGATTATCTTGGCCGATGAGCCTACTGGCAACCTCGATTCTCGTTCTGCCCACATTGTCATGGAAGAGCTTAAGACTATTCACTCTGAAGGCAATACTATCATCATGGTTACGCATAATCCCGCTCTCACCGTTTATGCTACCCGCGTCATCAATATGCTAGATGGCCACATTGATACCGATGTTAAAACTGTCCGCGATCAAGACCTTCCTCAGCCTATTTCCGTTAAGTTCAACAAAAAGGAGAAAACTGCCTAATGTCGCTTTTGCTCAAGACTCATTATCGCCTCGCCTACGATTCCATCTCGCAAAATCGCACCCGTAGTTTTCTCACCTGTCTCGGCATATCCATCGGCGTTGCCGCTATTATCTTAATTCTCTCCCTGATGGGCAGTATCAATCGTCTGATTTCCAATCAAGTCAAAAATGTCGGCACAGATTTACTGGTTGTGCGTCCGTCCACTGCTAAAACTTCCGAGCTTGATAATATCGTCGAAGAGTTAACCGCGACCAATCAATACATGCGCAGTAACCTTACCCTGAAAGATGTCGATACTATCCAAAAGCTCGACGAGGTTGCAGCGGTTGCGCCTATTGCTCGTTTCGCCGCCAATCTCACCACCGAGCGTCAAAATGATGACGGCACATCTTATTCGCATACTGTCGAGAGTGCCAGCGTAGTCGCTACTTCGACTAACTTCCTGCAAATTCAAGGTCTTACTCTCCATTCTGGCACCTTTTTCTCCGAGTCTCATACCGATTTAATTCCTGCTGTTATTGGCAAAGGGCTCAGTCTTTCTCTTTTTGGCTCCAGTACACCAGTTAGCAAAGTATTTTCTTATCTTGGTCAGCGTTTCATCGTCGTGGGTATGCTCGCCGAGACCGAAGATCCAATCAACTTTAGCTCAGTAGATTTTGAAAACTCAGTTCTCATCCCGATTGATCGTCTCGTTGAAACAGATAATACTCTCCAGATTCAACAAATCAACATTCGTGCCAAAACTACTGGCAACCTTGAAGAATTATCCAATAAAATCTCCAATGAACTCACGCGTAATAAATCTGGCGATACTAATTTTTCCGTTTTGTATGGCGAACAAATTACTCATCCTGCTGGCGGATTGTTTCAAGTCGTATCCAGTATGCTTGCACTCGTGGCTGGCGTCTCATTAATCGTTGGCGGTATCGGTGTGATGAATATCATGCTCGTCTCCGTTGCCGAACGCACGCGCGAGATTGGCATCCGTAAGGCCGTTGGTGCAACCAGCTCGCACATCCTCTGTCAATTCCTTTTTGAAAGTTTGATTCTCTCTAGTCTCGGCGGCCTATTTGGTCTGATTTTAGGATACATCATTGCCTTTCTAGTCTCGATTGTTACCCCATTTGCCCCATATATCGACATCAATATCCTCGGCATTACTCTGCTTACGTCGGTCTCCATCGGCCTCATCTTTGGCATCTATCCAGCCGCTAAAGCCGCCCACAAAAACCCAATCGAATCTCTCCGCTACTATCGGTAACGTCTTGTGTACTTTTGTCCTGCTTCCCTTCTCCTCTGTTTTATGATATAATATCTCCATGCGAATTTTGGGAATTGAAAGCTCGTGCGACGAAACCGCGGCTGCTATTTTGGAAGGCCCAGAACATTTTGAGCATCAAAAACCTTCCGACTTGAAGCTTCTGTCTAATGTCGTCGTCTCGCAAATTGACATTTTCAAGGCTTACGGCGGTGTCATCCCAGAAGTGGCCGCCCGTTCTCATCTCGAAGCCATCATGCCAGTCATTCACCAAGCTTTTCAGGATGCCAAACTTACCGATCGAGATGGTCAAGACGATTGGTCTCAAATCGACGCTATCGCTGTCACGCATACTCCAGGTTTGCTTGGTTCCCTATTAGTGGGTACACTCACCGCCCGCACCCTCGCGATCCTGCACGATAAACCACTCTATGCTGTACATCATCTAAAGTCTCATATTTACGCTAACTGGCTAGAGCAAAATATATTTCCAGGCTTCCCGCTACTGGCTCTGGTTATCTCTGGTGGTCACACTCAAATCTTATACATGCGTGAGCATAACCATTTTGAAATTATCGGCACGACCTACGACGATGCCGTCGGCGAATGCCTCGACAAAGCCGCCAAAATCCTCGGTCTTCCCTACCCCGGCGGTCCAGCTCTTGCTAGAGCCGCACTTGGCGAAATCACTAAAGCTGATACTGGTGAGGTCATCAAAGTCTCCCCTGGCGACCGCCACAAATATCAATTCCCTCATCCCCATCTAGACAATCCACTGGACTTTAGTTTTTCTGGTCTCAAAACTGCATTTTTGCGCACTGTGCAAAAAATTGTTAATGTGCCTATCTCGCACCCATCTTCCGATTTAAAAAACTTACTCTCTCCCCAACAAATTGTCGATCTCTCCGCCTCATTCGAGCAAGCCGTAATAGATATTTTACTCGAAAACCTCCAAAAAGCTCGCAGAATATATCCAGACGTCAAAAATATCGTCTTTGCTGGAGGCGTCTCTGCCAATGCCTTGCTACGGGAAAAAAGTAACGAAATTTCTCACAATAGTACGGAGGCTGGCAAGCCGAGTGCGAGTGCGGCTCGCCCATGGCGCACGAGCCAAGCCGACGCGCTTCAAGAAGACTTTGTTTATTTCTTCCCTTTATCAAAGTACTGCGGTGACAATGCCGCCATGGTCTCCGCCGCCTGTTATTTTGAAATTCAGAGTGGCGTCCAGCCTACCGACCCCTACTCCCTCAACATTCTTCCCCGCTCTACCATTTCCTAGCCACTGTTGCCCCTTGACTATCTTCTAAAGTTATGGTATAGTTAATAGCAACGTTATATCCGGCACGATATAATTAGTGGTTCTTTAGGAGGTGGCTATGCAAGAAATCAAACAATTCGTCAATGAGGTTATCCACATTGGCAAAATCATCTGGTACGTCTTAGTCGGAATCCTCATCCTTGCGCTCACGGTCTTCACGATTATCATCATTGTAAAATGCGTCAAGGCTATAATTCTCTACTTCCGTATTAAGCGTATCAAACGCGTCAAAACCATTGGCCTTATCACAGGTAGATATCATGTCCCCTGGAAAGAGGGCTGGTTTGGCAATTATCATGATGAGGAATGGAATGTCGAAATCGCCTATCTTCTCCCCGGAGAGAAAAAGGAGCGCTATCTGACATTCGACGATCCAGAGCTATATGATGAAGTAAAATACAATGGGCTTCATTCAATCAATTTAGTTCTTGATGTCTATTGCAGCGACAAGCTAGACGAAGACCAAAACCCAGAAGTCTTAAAGACTAAGGTGGTCAAAAATCTTTGGTAAAATGCAGAAGAAAGCACGGTTTCCTTTTAGAATTCTTGTTTTACCACCCATTTCGCCCTCTCGTCGAGAGGGCTTTTTCTTTTTACCTTTTAGCCAAAAATTATTCATCTCATGATATATTCACCCTGTGATATATTTTGAATAACAAAACTTCGAGATTTTATCCACAAATTCTCAAAAATACTTGTGGAAAACTCGCAAATCTTGTGGAAAACTCCGATTTTTTCTCTATATCCGACCTTTTTCCAAGAAAACGACGTGAAAAATTAAAAAAGTTGCAATTTTCACAACTTTTCACAATTTTTTGCAGAATTTCGCCTAAAATATTCAAAATCTAAATAAAAACCGCTATTTTTTACTAAAAAGCCAGCGAAAATCAGAAAACATACAATAAAAAGGCAAAAAGTAAAAAATAACTAGCTAAAAAGCCTCAAGAAAATACAGAAACGGCCTTATTTTATCAAATTTATTTTTTATCAAATTCAGACAGATCAAAAAGCGACTGTTTTCCCGCATCAATGATTCCCTGCGCCTCTTTCAGTAGCTTTTCAAGCCCATTTTCGGAGTTTGCCGAGCCAACATGGACGGTTTTTACCACTTTTCCGTGCTCTTTATAGCAAACTTGCACGCCAGTTGCGCCCGAACCCGTTTTGAACTTCCGTATAAACGCCATACATCCATTATATCACGTAGCGAATCAAAAAAAACACTCGCGATTCCCCATGATTCCCTGCCCTCGCATAAAAATCCAAAAAACCTACATCTCGCCACTCGCCCCCACGCAAAAAGCTATAAAAGCCATCAAAGACACTGTAGAAATCGCAAAAAACCTCGTGCACACCTAAAAACTCCGAAATACACAACCTTTTTCCACCGTTTTCCCACCATTTTATCGTATTCTTCCCTATTCCCTAGCAACCTATTGACTTAGCAACCCGCCTGTGCTAAAATAAAGATACCAACGAATGCACCCCAAGGATATGGAACGTAAATTTGGATGCAAGAACTTAAGTAGTGGGTGAAGTTGGTGGGTGTAAAAAATATACTGCGAGAAAATCTCAAAAAAGCAACTAAAATACAGTGTTTTTGATACACTGTCAATTTCAATGCAGTGAAGAGGCTGCATAGTCAAAAAATTTCACGAAAGGCCCCAGGTAGGGAAGTATTTTGATGAGAAACGTAAAAAATCCCCTCTAACAGGGGTAATTTTAACTCACAAAATGAATATTCCTCTACTTTTGGCGCACATCAGAAAAACATTTCACGGTAGGGAATTATCCGCAAACAACAACTAAACCTTTCTCGACAGCGTATCACCATCAGCACTTGGTAAGTACCTGTAAAAATCAAACCAAAACACTCATATTTTTCCCAAATACAAAAAGGGTGAGCATTTTCAATTGCCCACCCCTAATGTTCTTGCTTATGCTTATAATTATATCAAATTACGCTCGTTTTTCAAGCCCTCAATCAAACGATTTTTCTCTTCGATCGCCCTACGAGTCTCTTCTACCAACGCAGCTGGTGCCTTATCGACGTAATTTGGATTCATCATCCGTGCATTCAAAGCGTCCAGCTCTCGCCCTACCGCTAGAATTCGCTCATCCAGTGCTTCTGCATAGGCCGCCACCACTGGAGCAGGAACATCCAAGTAAAGTTCGTGATTGGCGAGCGCTAAGCGGATGCCACGTGGCTGACCTTCGCAGCTTTCTACCGCTGCTAATTTCGCCAAGTTCTTCACTAAAATATCATTCGTCGCCACCAGGGAATCATCACCATAAAGCAACACCATTCCGCCTTTTTCCGCCGAAACATCACCCGCGTCGAGAATCTTTTTATCCTCGCCGCCCCTCTTTAGCATCTTCTCGACTTTTGGCAACTTCGAGATTGCCGTCATGGTTGAGCGCACCTCGCTCACCACTCCAATCAGCTTTGCGAAGTTTTCCGCCGAAATCGGATCAAACTCAAACTCGCCCGGCCATTCGGCATTTATAATCATGCCTTCCGTCCAAGACAAGTTCTGCCAAATCGTTTCCGTCACAAACGGAGCAAAAGGATGAAGCATTTTCAAGATAGCCTCTAGAGTAGCTTTTAACAAATTCACATTGTGATATAATTTCTGGCTCTCAATAAACCAGTCTGCATACTTGTCCCAAATCAGGGAATGAATCGTCTCCACCGCCTCGGCAAACCGATATTCTTGCATTTGTTTCTCAATTAGACTTCGGGCTGAATTAATCTCGCGACAAACCCAGTCTTCACCCATATTCTCGGTCGTCACCCAGCCTTCGACCTCTGTCTCAGACGGGGAATCATCCACGATTCCTTGCACTAATCTTGACAAGTTCCATATTTTATTGCATAAATTACGACCAGCCACTACGCTATTCTCAGAGAACGCTTGGTTCATACCTGCCGATCGACCCCTTAAAATGCCGAGACGGAAGGCATCCGAACCATACTTTGCCACCAGCTCCATCGGGTTGATCACATTGCCCTTGCTCTTGCTCATCTTTTGCCCGTGTGCATCAAGTACTAGACCATGCAAGTAAACTTCGCGGAAGGGAACTTCGCCCGTCACATAAATCCCCATCATAATCATCCTGGCTACCCAGGCAAAGAGGATGTCTGCCCCTGTTTCCATCACGTTCAGTGGATAATACGGATTCCCATCTTTTGCACCAGATTGACCGGATTCCCAGTCTGTACAGACTATAGGCCAATGGCTAGATGAGAACCAGGTATCGAACGTGTCTTCATCTCGTACGTAGCGCACGCCACCCACTTCTATCTCGCTCAGATTCGTCCGCGTGTCAAAAATCCACTCTGGAGCATCCGCGTCGGCCAATTCATTCGTGGAATGCGCCTCCAGGGAATCAATCCGTCTAAACATTGGGATGGCTATCCCCCATGGTATCTGGCGACTAATATTCCAATCCTTCAGCCCCTCCAAATAATTAATCAAAACTTGCTTCTTTGACGCTGGATGGAACTTAATCTCATCCCGCTCCAGGTGCTTAATCGCCTCGCGCGCTAATCTTTTAACATCAATGAACCATTGCTCTTTCAAAGTCGGTTCAATCACCGTACCACACTTATAACAATGTGCCACCGAGTGGGTAATTGCTTTCTCACCCCTGAGCAAGCCCGCCGTCTTCAGATCTTTCAAGACTTTTTTACGACATTCTTCAGTCGAAAGCCCATCATACTCTGGCCCGCACCCCACCATCTTGCCAGCATCGTCAATCACGCGCACGCGTGGCAAATCGTGGCGCAAACCTACCTCAAAATCATCATAATCATGCGCCGGCGTAATCTTCACTGCGCCAGTACCATATTCTGGATCGGCGTGTTCATCCGCTACGATTGGAATCTCGCGATCTGTCAAAGGTAATTTTACGAAAGAACCAATCAAATCCTTGTAGCGCGCGTCTTCAGGATTCACCGCCACTGCTGTGTCGCCAAATAATGTCTCCGGCCGCGTCGTTGAAACAATAATTTCACCCCCGTCATACTGATAGGCAATGTCCCACAACTTACCCTTGTCCTCAGAGTATTCCACCTCAATATCCGCAAACGCCGTCTGATGCTTCGGACAATAGTTTACCAGCTTCTCGCCCCTGTAAACCATGCCGTCTTTCCACATTCTCTCGAAAGTCTTATAGACCCGACGCACCACGTTTTCGTCCAAGGTGAAGGTCAAATCTTTCCAAGAACAGCTTGCACCTAGCGCTCGCACTTGAAGCTCCATGTTACCTCTCTGTTCTTGTACGAAATCCCACACCTGCGCGTATAACTCATCACGTGAATAATTAAAACGCGTCTCGCCCTTCGCCTCTAGCGCACGCTCATAAACCACCCAGGTTTCAAACCCCGCATGGTCTGCACCAGGGATATACCAAGCCGACTCCCCCTTCAGGCGGTGGTAACGCGTCAGGGAATCTTCGAGCGCGATTGTCAAGCCATGACCAATGTGAAGGTTGCCATTGGCATTTGGCGGAGGCATCACAATGCTAAAAGATTTTGAATCATCTACGACCGCTCTCGGAGCAAAAACTCCCGCCGCCTCCCACCCCGCATAAATCTCAGACTCAAACTCCCCCGGCTCATACGCACTCGCAAATTTCATTTCAACCTTCCAATTAATTACTTTTATTATACCACAGATAGATTGACCACACAAGGAGAGCTAACACAGTGAAGCATTGACAAAATAAAACTTTTGTGCTATAATGAAAACATAGGCGTTTGCGATCGTGCAACGCCAAGTTCTTTCATATATAGGAGGTGTGTTTATGTTGAATGATTGCGTAAATCATCACTACAAGATGCAGCAGGCTGGCGCTCTTAGCGCCGAAGAAGAGGCTCGTGCTCAGCAGGAACAGGAGTTCGACAACCCACTCTACAGCAAGTTCAGCTGGTGGGTCATCCTCGCCGAAAGGGAAACCGAAAGGTCTGTTCCTAGACGTAAAGGAAACTATGGACCTCTTGGCTCAGAAATCATCAGTCAGCCCCAGTGGCAGATTGTCGGCTACTCTGATCTCTTGACCCATGTGGACAACCAGGACAACCTCGTCTTCTACGGCGAATATGCCGAGGATGGCCAGCATCTGATCATCTACTCCCCGCCGCTGGTAATCAAGGACAATAACACTGTCCATCTTGCCATCCCTGGAGGGGAAGAAATCCCGCTCTGGCCAATATGCCAGATTGATGGTAAGACCCGCACTGATACCGACTGGTATCTGGCTCGCAATGGACAGCCCCTGTTTGTCTCTGAGGACACCCGCATGGCAAACACCCAGATCGAAGATCTGAACGGGATGTTCGCGGCTCCCCAGCTCGAACTCGTCATCAGCGAATATGCCGATGTGCGCGACTACAACGTCGAGCTGCATAATCTCAGCTGGGACTACCACATGAGACTCACGTTCCTGATCAGGGTTAATGACAAGACGCATATTGCAATTGCCGAAGACCCCGATGGACACGGATCCTATGCCTACATACTGAGGCGACCCTGCCGCGCCTGCGATTATAGGGCAAAGTACTTAGTTACCGCAAGGTAACAATCAACACCTAGCACTTTTCAACCTCGTCCCCGCTCTCTTAAGAGTGGGGACATTTTCTTGCTCAAAAAACACGGTGCTGGCAAAAGCAAAAACGGTCTAGAATGCCAGCTTTTGACGGATTTCTTCCATCTCCTCTGAAGACAGCTCTAGTGTTCGACCATACTCCCAAGTATCGTCTTGTGGCATCAAGTGTACGTGCGCGTGCGGCACATCTGTTCCAATCACCTTCATCAGAGTTCGCCGGCCCAAGACCTCGTCCATGTGCGCTGCAATTTTCTTCACCGCGGCAAACAGCGCCTGGTAATCTTCCTCTGGTAAATCATAAATCTTATCTACTTCCACCTTCGGAATTACTAGAGTATGACCCTTCGTCTCTGGATGAATGTCCAGAAAAGCCAAAACCTTCTCGTCCTCATAAATCTTGTAACAGGGAATCTCCCCTGCAATAATCTTGCTAAATACACTCGCCACTCTAGTTCTCCTTTACTTCTGGCTCGGCCTGCTCAACTTTTTCTTCATCCGCTTTGGCGGTGGCAGTGCGCACGTTCACTTCGCCAATTCCACCATCTACCGCAATCTTGTATTGGCCCTTGCCAATCGTGCTATCGTCTGATACGCTATTGCCATTCAGGCTAATCGAACCAATCCCTCGGTTCATTTTGAAGGTATAATCTTCCTCCACCCCTGTTAACTCTAGCGAAACTTTACCAATTCCGCAGTTCACATCTGCACCCTCTACCGTCAAGTTCTTCATCTCTACCTCACCTACCCCTAGGTTTAGGGATAGATCCTTAGCTTTCAAGCCGTCCACCGAGACTTTGCCCACGCCAGAGTCAATCTTGGCCGCTTCAAAGACGTAATCTTTTGGAATCTGAATTGTCAGCTCGCTGGCTCTCCATTTGCCAAAGAAACCAGTTTTCTTCTCTTCTACCGAAATCTTATCACTGCTGACAGATACGCTCATCCGATTTTCGTCGGCCTCAATCGAGAATTTGTCGCCAGTTTTGATCTTCAAGTCGCTCGCGCCAATCTTCAACTCTAGGCTAGGTGCACTCAAATCCGTCTCTGTAGTCATGTAATTTGCTGGCTGGTTGCCAAGCAGGCCAAATGCGCCCACAATTGCCAACCCCGCCGTTGCAATGCCTGAGAAAATTGAGATGCAGAGCGAAATCGCTACAAAAATCGCAAAATATTTAATAATTTTTTGAAAAGCTGTCATCTTCTACCCCTTATTTTACCGATACGCCGCCAAAGGCACAGTTAGCATCAATATAAATTGTCGGCTTGCCGTCTTTCTTCTCAGTCTTGATTTTACGCTTATCTGATACGCCACCAAAGATTGAAGTTGACTTAATTTCTACATTTACATCATCTGGTAATAAAATATCAATTCCACCAAACACCGCACAAGCATCAATCACCACATCTTTCTTGATCTTTGCTTCCATCAGGTTCAGCTCAATCCCACCAAAGATAGCATTTAGGCTCTTACCATTGAACTCTTTATCAATCTTAATCTTCTGGCCAGAGAAGACTGCTGCCGTCTCGCCCTCTTTTTCTAGCTCTTTGTTTAGCTCTTTAATCTTCTCTGAAACTTCCTTCTTAATCACATTCTTGAAGAGTAGGG
Source organism: Candidatus Saccharimonadota bacterium (assembly GCA_017480095.1). Lineage (GTDB taxonomy): Bacteria > Patescibacteriota > Saccharimonadia > Saccharimonadales > Saccharimonadaceae > Nanosyncoccus. The sequence continues at coordinate 247,985 of JAFVBG010000002.1, read as the reverse complement.
AAACACCAATCCCGATAATGATAATTGGCACGATTAGCTTCCAAACCATGTCAAAATCAAGCAAGTTTTGGCAAGCCAAGAGTAAACATACGCCGATGATAATCCCGATGATATTGCCAGACCATTCCTGCTTACCCTCTGTAAATAGATTAATAAAGCATGGTACGATGATGAACAGAGTCCACCAACCATCAAAGAATATATCGATGGAGAATAACCCTAGGGCATTTCCGCCCAAAATCACACCTAGCGCAATCAATGCGATGCCCCAGATAATACTTTTTGCATTTTTCACCTTAAAACTCCTTAATTATTACCCCCATTATACCACAAACTGCTTCATTCAGAAGCGTCAGATTGGTGTTTTCTTCATGCGAAGCGCGACTTATCGTCGAGTGAGCATGAAAAAACGCCGAGATGGCGTTTCTGATGGCGGAAGCGAGAGGATTCGAACCTCCGAGACGCTCGCGCGCCCACACGATTTCGAGTCGTGCGCCTTCAACCACTCGGCCACGCTTCCATCTATAATCATAGCACAAAATCACCCTTTTTTCAACTTCAATCCAGGCTTACTTTTCGCGTCCAAATACGCTATAATTATTATAATAGTTTAATTAGGAGCTAACATGAATAAAATCTTGAAGGGAATTACACGTCTTGGAGCAGCTGGACTCCTCGTCGTTGCCAACTTCCCGTTTGCCTTGACCGCCTCGGCATTCGACGGTTGGGGTGATGAATACGCCGCCATCCAAATCAACGGCAACACTGCCATCAACTGCGATGATGGTACCATTGCTTACGATAATGGTGTTGTCAGCTTCGGTATCGATGATAACCTCGTCTGTGAACAGGGGACGGGTGACAACTCAGACATGCTCTATACTAAGTCTGACTCCTTCACCTTTACTTTCGCTCCGGAAGAGGAAAAGACAGCATTTGCCTGGGATAATGGCAGCCAACTAGACATTACCGAAAATTCAGTCACTCTATCTGGCCTCACTGCTGGTGCGTTTCATAACACCGATTTCCGCTTTGAAGATAACTCCCAGTCTGGTCCAACTGGTAACACTAAAGCTACTGTCATTTTGAGGGGGGGCGCCGGCTACGAAGAACATTATACTGAAGCTAACTTTGCTATCAACACCAACGCAGAGCATGGCCCACAGTACTATCAGATGCGCCCTGAAGACGCCGTCGAAGGTGAGCATTATAGTCAAGCCACCATCGGCTACGATAGTGAAGAAAGCGACACCGCTGTTGACATCTGGATGTCTGCCCTCTGGCACCTCAAATACATTGACGCCATCGTCATCAACGGCACTTCTTATCCAATCCCTGTTGATTATGACGACCAAGTATCTTATCTCAACAATTATAGTCATCAAATGGTCTCTTTTGAGATTGAGAATGTTCCTAAGGCCGACACCTACGATATCACTGTGAAAATCACTCGCAACGAGCACGATTGGATTGGCAACTTCCTCTGGACTGCCGACCCCGCCCAGCAATGGGAACGCGACTGCTACTATGACGAAGAAGCCCACGAAGATGTTTGTGAATACATCCGTGACGAAGATGGTAATCTCGTACCGGGTCGCGACTACATCGGCCATTCTTCGCTTGCTCTAGTTGCCTTTTCCTTCACCGTTGGTACTGGTAACTATAACTGTAGCTTCGATGACCAAACCTGCACCTGGTGGTTTGAAGGCGATGTCGATGAAGATGACGAACAAATCTACTACGACTGTGGTCCCGAAGCCGAATTAACCTGCGACATCGCTCTTCCTAGCTATATCGAGTTCGACTCCGGTAGCGAAGAGTACGACGATGGTTCTCTCGTTATTCCAGCTGGTGCCACTCTCACTATGCGCGTTATTCCAGATTACGGCTACCAAGTTCTCAATGTCAATATGGCCGACCTCGAAACTAATGATGAGGGAGTCGGCGAGTTCACCTTCACCGTTCCTGGTGGCGCTGCCTACTTCGTTGCTGATGTAGTTTTGACCGAAGATATTGTCAATTCTACTACCGACAAAGTTAGCGGTGGCTCCATCGACCTTGGTGGAGACCAGACTACTCTCGATCACGGTACTGCTCGCCTCGAAGTTGGCGACGTCGAACTCACCGATGAAAACAAGGCTGCTTTTGCTGAAGCTGCTGGTGATTACTCCGTCAAAACCTATCTCGACATCTCTCTTTGGAATATAACCTGCAAAGGTAGAGAAACTTGTACTGGCTCCGACGAAGATTCTTGGAACGAACGCGTCCGCGACCTCAACGAACCTGCCACTATTACTTTACAGCTTGAAGATGGCGTCGATGGCAACGAAATCGTGATTGTCCACGAAAAGCACGATGGCACTTACGAAATCATCCCAACCATCTACGACCCAGAAACTAATACCATTACTTTCACGGCCACTAGCTTCTCCAACTACGCCATCGCTTCTCGCACCATCACCACACCAGACAGCGGTATCATCACTAATACGGAAGAACTCTCCTCCAGCAGCCTCTTCCTGGCGGGCGTCGTTAGCTTACTTGGCGCATTCATCGTTAAAAGAGGTTTTAGAAGCTAATAGCTCCAATAATAAGTGCGAACCCTAGTTGAAAAAAGCTAACTTTCACAAGTGACGAACAAAACTGGTAATTTTGTGAGAAACTTGACTGAAAGTTAGCCTTTTTCAAGAGGCGTGAGGACGTCGTTGGAGCTATTAGCTTCTAAAGCCCCCTACTTTCTATCTAATTTTGCTCTTAAGTACTCTTTAATGATCCCCAGCTTCGATACATACTTATCCCACATCGAGATATATCCCCCCTTCTGATCTGCGTCATCCCCATAGCCATCAGACTTCGTCACCCGCTCATAAACTGGCGTTGCCAAATCCCCTGGATACGCCCACTCTGCACGCAAACCAGTCGAGGTCAACTTCGTCTTCACCTCTACCGCCGTCAGCCAGGCTCGATGCCGACTATCCTCAAAGAAGACATATTCCAGATTTCCATCTTTTGAATAGAAACTGGTCGCTTTTGCCTTACCGTTTAACCCCGTCGTGGTCGTCCACTCATGCACCACGTGCGAAAAATCTGGTTGCGCACCTTTCTCCGCCACACCCACTTCGCTCGGCCGCACCTTAATCCGCGAGAGACCACCAAACACCACTGTCGGCCTGGCCGCTACCTCGGCATACATTGGTCCAGAGAGTCGTGCTAACTTCCGCGTGTCTAGATAATCCTTCATACTCTCGTACCGAAGTGCCGTCCCCACAAACAGATAATCCGTGCTATCCACAATATTACGCGAATACCCCTTCTCCACAATCTCAGATAGCCTCATCTGTAAAGCGGCTGGCAAAATCAGCATCTCCTCTGCATAGGCTAAACCACACCAAATCTCAGCTTTACCACTCCCAGTCTGGCGCATTGCATAATCTGGCAGATATTTCCAAACCCCATCCAGCGCATTACGGTAAAAACTCCGCACTTTCCAGACATTTTCTACCTGAATATAAGCCATTACCACATCTCTAGTCGTCATCTTAAACGCTTGCGAAAACGCCAAGGTAATGTTCTCCAGCTCCAATTTCCACTTCGGGGTCAACTTATTCCGCAGAATCGTTGGCATTGTTAGCTTTCGCTCCATCGGCCCTTCTATCCAAGCATCGCCCTCTACTCTAGAGAAGCTAACAATCTCTTTCACTCCCGCCTCATCTAACTCAATCAGCCCCGTCGCCGTGGTTACTTGCTCCTCACTGCGGCGAATCAGCAACTTCAATGCCTCAAAATAATCTTGACGCGTACCATAAATCTGCCATTTAAAGTTTTCCATCGCCTTTACATAGTCGCCATAGGTTACATCCCCAGAGTTTTTGCGGATTACCCTGAGGAAGCCCTCGCTAGCCGCATCAAAATCCTGTGGCAGAGGATATTTCTTCAAAAACTCTTTAATCGTCACTCCGTCCGTTTCGCGCCAGTTCGCAAACCCTGCCCCTGTATGATAAGCCAAAATCCGCCGTTCTTTCTCCGCCGCCACCCCTAGCCTACGATCCACTCCATCTTCACCAAACCGTTCCACTGGACTCTTTACGCTCTTAATCAAATCTCTCTGAGATTTCTGCCCAAAACGCCCATCTCGCATCCCTGTTAGCACCGCCGTTACATCGGCATCACTGATATTTACCTTTGCCTTTTCGAGCTGCGCTCCGCCGTATAAAAAGCCTGCCACTAATTTATCTTGTAACACTTCCTCATCCTCCTTTTCGTGTGGTTCAGGTTCATAAATCGCTGCCGGCATCTCCGACGTTTCCATCGGTAGCTCGACTTCCTCTGGTTGCAGAACTTCTCGTTCAATCTGTCTCGCCCTCATCGGTAAACACTCTTCTTGACCTTCTGGCGCTGCAATCACCCTCGTCTCCACCTCTCGGAGGGGAACTACCGTGCGTGGCTGACGCATCATCAGCTCTTGTTCGGCTTTTCGTGCCAATCTTCGGTCTTCGGCCAACATCTTGGTTGAAATTTGCCTCTCTGAGGCTCTCAGAGCCGGTCTAAGCACGGTTTTAGGCTTAACCGCTATAGTACGGCTCTCTGGCCTCAAAACCGCCTTAGGCTGCCTCAGAGGGGCTCGTGCGGAGCGTTCAGAAGCAGTTTGCGTACTATCAGCGACTCTCCGAATGGAGCGTGGAGTTCTACTTACCGCCTTCCCGCCTTTCAACGCCCTCTGCCTCGCCATAAACTCTTCGTCCGTCTCGATGTCTTCATCTTCCCCCACATAATCATCCACATCCAAGAGGTCATCCATTACGCCCCCGTCGTAATCTTCGTCGTCTTCCAATCCTAAATCGTCCTCATACTCCGCATCATCTATCTCATCTGGAATATCGGCTAATTCATCCTCGTCCGCATCTATGGCATCAAAATCCGTCCCCTCAATATCATCTAGTGAAAGCTCCTTTTTCTTACGCTTTTTCTTCAAAAAACTAGAGCTATCTTCGTCTGGATCTACGCTCCTTTTGGCAATCCGCGAAAAACCCCGGCGCTTCTCCTCTTGAGGCATTTCCGGCGTATCTAACTCGTCCCATTTTGACTTTGGCTCATCATCCCCAAATACCAACCCTTTTTTCTCACTACTGTCCCCGTTTACAGAGTCCGCCACCAAATCGTCTAGGTTTGCCCAGTTGTCTATATCGTCTCTAGCCATTCATTACTCCGAACCTCCTACCCCTATACATCAAACACAATCACCGTTCTATCGTCAATTTCTCGCGCCGCAAGTAGTAGATTCTCTGCCGCCAATTCCGTCGTCCGCGTAGAAGCCAGCTCCTTCACCTGCTCAATCGGCATAATATCACCCTTCTTGCCTTTTTCTTCATCTGGAGCATCATCACCTGTAATTCCGTCTGAACACATGATCACCCGGTCGCCATCATTCAGCCAGACGTCCTGGAATTGCAGACAAATCTGCTCGGTATTTGCCACCCCCACCGTGCTGCGAACCTGTTTCATATCTTTTTTACCCATACCAAGGATATTCCAAGCCACATTACCCTCACCCTCATCTTGAGTCATCTGGGTAATCTCACCTGTTTTCTTCAGAAGATAGAGCCTCGAATCCCCCACGGAAGCGAAAGATAAGTATTCTCGCCCCTCGGCACTCTTGTTCACCTTCGCAATCAAGGCCGTGGACATCCCGCCAGTCTTTATCACCTCGGCATTTATCTGCTCCATCGCCATCGCAAACTGCACTGCGCTAGTCATCGTCCAAGGTTGTAACTTCATCAGCGCACCTCTGGCCGCCCGTGAAGCCTCACGTCCGTTGCCCGTCCTTCCTGCACCATCAAAAATCGCAAACAACCCCTGTTCTGGCAGGGAAAGAATCACATCTTCATTGTCCTCGACCTCGTCTGAAAGATTAATCATCTTGTGCTTGTAGTGCGGGTCAACTTCTTCGCCGTCCTTGTAGAGCTGCGCTTTGATAATCTCTCCCCTGTATTTCTTCACTGTCATCTTAGTTAGTTGCTTCTCGGCATAGGTAGAAACCAACTCACCCCGCTGGCGTTCCAACTCCTCTTTGCGTCGCACCGCCTGCTGTTCCATAATCTTATACTGGTCCACGAACCTCTGTTCCTCGCCATACATCAGATTCTTAAAATCAGTCATCGCTTCATAGTATTCACCAACCGTCTGCGGAGAGTTATTTGGGTTATTAATCGAACGCAAGAATCTATCCGCCTCAATGTCAAAGCTCATCGCATCAGGGAAACGATTGAGAAATGTTGCCACGCTCGAAGCATTGGTTTCCATGTAGCGGTCAAAGCCAGTATCAGAAAAATTGCCCAAAATCCCCTTCATCCGACGCACCTTAATCGCCCCGCCATACTGTTGCGCTACTGTGTTCAACCTAGCAAAAATATCCGTCACCCCAAACTGATCTACCGGACGCACCACCATCGAAATCACTTCTTGTCCCTGGTTGCGCCCGACTTGCCCCTTTGCCATCATGTCAATCAAAGCATCATACTGCTCCTCTTTAATTTTTACATCAAAGGCCGTAATCAAGCCCTGCATCTTTTGCGTTCGCTCTGGGGTCTGGTCATAAATTCCCGTCAACATCGCCGCTGCGATTAGCCTTCGCCGTCGCTCGCCTTCTAGCCTCTCTTGTTTTGCTGCTTCTGTTTCTGTTGAATTATTTTCCATAAAACACCTGACCCATCCTTATTATAACTATTATAGCACAAGGAGAGCGAGTGAAAAAGGGGAGTTTACTCACCTTTTTTCGAGCCGACGCCGTGCTTTCTGGCGAAGCCAGATACCATACTTTTAGTCATAATACTTTTTTAGCACTTTCGCAAAAGACAGCACAATCTCTTTTTTCGACATCTCCTCTGGACGCTTCAATTTCACAATCGGAAACCCCACATCTCCGAGCACCTGTTCCATCATGAAATTACCCTCAATCCGGTCGTCCAGCTGTACTGCGCAAATTGGCGTTAGCGTCTTGCGGTGAATCATCATGAAGTCCACTTTCAAATCCACAATCGCTTGTGCCGCTCCATCCCAGTTCTGCCCCTTAATCTCACCGTCCAGAATCGTATTGAGCGACATTTTTGGTATCACATAGAACTTCTTTGAAAAAGTTTCATCCAGAATAGTGAAGCACCTTGCCTCCGCTTTTGAAAAAACTTCTTCCTTCAGGCGATAGACGTAATCTTTCTTCCGCCCAAAATCCAGCTTCGCTGGCAAAGTCTCGACGTGTTTCTGCATAACTTTGTAAATCGCATAAACCACGACCACCAAAATCGCCAGCACCCAAACTAGCTTGAAATCCATACCACTTATTATAACACAAGGAGAGCGAGTGAAAAAGAGACGGCAAACCGTCTCTTTTTTCGAGTCGACACAGTGTTATCTGGCGGAACCAGATAACACAAAAAATCCTCAGATAAATTTGTGCAGATTGGTATTTTCTCCGTTTAAAAAGTGAAATTTACCAAAGAAATTCGTTCAGATGGGTGTTTTCTTGGTGTGCAGCGCGTCTTTAGACGAGCAAACACCAAAAAACGCCCAGATGGGCGGATTTCTTGGTAAATTTGGTATGCCCGACAGGATTCGAACCTACGACCTTTTGCTCCGCAAGCAAACGCTCTATCCAGCTGAGCTACGGGCACATACTTGTGCAGACTATCGCTGAAAGAATATTCTCCCAGCGATAATCCACCTAGAAATTAAATGAGCATCCCTTTCGGGATACATATATTATAGCACAATTTTAAAAAATATGCTATACTAAAAATATGAAAAAGCGCGAAAACCAGTCTAATTCCGCTATCATGGGCAATGGCGACTCGGCGAGAAAGGCCAAATCAAAAAAATCTTCAGAGAAAAGTACCCGTTTTAAGGCGAAGCTTTTAGCTACCTACTACGGTCATCCGATGAAGGATATGAAATTAATCGCAGTCACTGGCACTACTGGGAAGAACGAAGTAGCACATCTTGTTCACGAAATTCTCAAATCTGCTGGTCAGCCAGTGGCAATCTTTGCCGCTCCTGGCCCGTTCAAAATATCTGCGCTTTATAAATTCTTATCCGAGGCCTGGAAAGCTGGTGCTAATTATGTCGTCGTGACAGCCCCAATCGAGGCATTAGCAAGCGGCACCTTCTCTGAATTGCCTATTCATGTGGCTGCTTTGACTAATTATCGCCCAGCACGGCTCACCTATTCTGATGAGACCGAAGAAACCTATGTCAAATCTACCGCCGATGAGGTCTCTCCAGAAGCTACTTTCACTACCCCTGAAGATTATTACAACGCTACGGTCAAGCTTTTCCAGAACGCACCAGATTATGTTGTCTTAAACCACGATGATGAAACCTCAAACAAGTTTGTGGACTTCGCTGGTCTAGATGGCACTCTCTTCTATGGCTCCGACCGCACTAGCCATATCCAGATTATGAACTCCAAGCTTTATAAGAAAGGCGTCGAGGCTACACTTAGTATCGGTGGAACTCGTTTTACCGTGGCCTCTTTCTTAACTGGGGAACCAGCCATCTCTTACATGGCCTGTGCCGCAGCAGTAGCCGATGCACTCCATATCGCTCCAGAGAAGATTATCGACGGCATCGCCAACTACGAACCATAATTGACCTATCTACTACAAAAACTAATCCCCAGACAGGGGATTAGTTTTATTTTTTCGGTAACGCCTCTATTGCCTTTTTTGTGACTTTTAAATCTTCAAACGGATGCGGACCATCTGCTCGGAGAATTGTCTTTTCATGCCCCTTGCCTAAGATTAGCACCAAATCTCCTTTTTTCGCCAGACTGACTGCCTTCTCTATTGCCTTCTTTCGATTCAGCTCTACGATAATCTTATCTTCCGCCATGCCAGCCTTTTTCGCCCCCGCCACAAACGCCTCCGCAATCTGGGCTGGATCTTCATCTCTAGAATCATCCTCTGTCACGATAAATATATCGCTATGCTCCGCCGCGATTCTACCACGCTCCGCTCGCGTCCCTTTGTCACGCCGCCCTGCGCCTCCTGTCACAGTGATAACTTTCCCCTTAAAACCCTCAAAACTCTTAAATACCTTCTCGAAAGCGTCTGGCTGATGCGCATAATCCACCACCACCGTAAAATCTTGTCCCGCTTCTACGCGGTTCATCCGTCCTTCTACGCTCTCTAAGGCATTAATCCCAATCTCAATCTGCCCAGGGGTCAGGCCAATCTTTTGTCCCACTGCCACTGCGGCTAGGGAATTATATACATTAAACTCTCCTGGAATCTGTGTCCGAATATTCAGCTTGTCTGATGCTTCCGTCAGTCGGCCTTCTATGAAATTTATATCATCACATGAATAATTTACGCCATCAGCATTCAACTCTATCTCTTTAGCCTGCAAGTCGCTGTCTTTTTTAATACCGTAGGTGATATAATCTTCTACTACTTCCTCGAACTTCGCCGCACTCTTATCGTCCGCATTGACTACCCCGAATTGCGCCTTCTTGAACAACTTGCACTTTGCCTTCACGTAATTATCAAAAGTCTTATGATAATCAAGATGCTCTCTAGTCACATTTGTCATCACCGCAATCTCAATCGGGATACCCAAAGTCCGAAACTGCACCATCGCGTGCGAAGTTACCTCTAATACCAGAAAATCCGCCCCTGCATCTTTAATCGCTTTAATCCGCCGGTTCAGCTCGCCAGATGGCATCGTGGTCATATGCTCCACCTGCTTTTCAATCTTGTCCACCCCCCAACCCACGGTAGTCATCACCCCAGTCTTACATCCCGCTTCGTTTAGCATCTTCCAGATCATAAAACAAGTCGTCGTCTTGCCGTTCGTCCCTGTCACCCCAATCACGCGTAACTTTCGCGCTGGAAAACCATATCTCACCCCTGCGCCCAAAGCTTGCAAGAAATGATATGGCAACACCACCTGATTGTATCCTGGAAAATCTCTAAAACTCATGCCTTTTATTATATCATAACTTGACAAATTTAGCATTGTGTGCTATAATGAAGAAGATATCCCCTTGACTGAATTGCCTGAGCGGGGTAAAATTATATTAAAGTTAACTGCGAGATTATAGAAATGAAAAAAGCTCTCAAGCTAGTCACTCAAGGCCTCACTGGTATTGCTAGTGCGGTTACCCTTGCCTGTGGCAAAATTATGTCCGCTAATGTTTACGCCGCCAACGCCTTTGCCACTTCTGGTAGCGAAAGCGTCGCTGGTGAAGGTGCTACCTCTGTCGAACAGGGTGCTGCCGCGGCTCACGTCGAAGGTATGCCGACCACCCTCGTTGGCGATAACGGCTTCATTCGCAAGCTTACCAGCTGGGTTCTCCTTGCTGTCGGTACCATCTCTGTTATTATGCTTATCTACGGTGGTTTCCGCTACGTCATCTCTGGTGGCGATAGTAAAAAGGTCACCGATGCCAAAAATACCATTCTTTACGCTATCATCGGCTTAATCATTAGTATGTTGGCCTACGCCATCGTCAACTTCATCATCTCTGCCGTCACTGGCATGAGCGGCGACCAAGTCACCACTCTTTAACCCCATCGCAACCACTACGCCAGACACGCTCTTAAAGCCTGCCTGGCGTATTTTTTGTGCCGCCGCAGACAGAGAAGCGCCAGTAGTTAGAATGTCGTCGACGAGTAGGATAGGCGTTGAAGTGAATAAAAAGCTTTTTTGCGGGATACGGAGCGCGGCAGCGCGAGTACTAGCGCGTTCCATCCGTGGCGACGGGCTGGAACGACGCGTAGCAAAAAAATTTTTATTTACTTCATACGCCTCACCCGCTTGTTTCTTACGCGTCTCACCATCTGCTCCCACCTGTACGGTTTTATTAACGCGTTTCAAGAGCGGCAAATACTCCAGCCCTAACCGTCTCGCCAAGGCTTTTGCCATCTTCGCCGTATGGTCAAAACCGCGCTCGCGGATGTGCCTATGAATCGTCGGCAAGGGAACTACAATCGCATGCCCTCTCATCAACCGCTCCTTCAAATCAAGTGGCAAAGCACCCTCTAGAATCTCTGCCAGAGTCATAGCAAACCCCCTTCTACTCTGATACTTATACTCGACCACCAAATCCTTTAACACCCCCTCCCGCATTCCTGCCGCATACATTTCATCCAAGTCTGCAGTCTGAATCGACATGGAATTTCCAATGATGTGTTTTTTACAACACTCACACAGCGGTTTTCCAACTTTTCCGCAACCCCTACAATTATAGGGAAGCACTACATCCCACAAACTCGAAAATGTTGTATTTTTTACATCAAAAGTCATAATATTCTTGATTTTATCACAAAGTTCGTTTATAATAAAGCTTAACAATAATAAGTGGAGGTTATATACAAGTATGGCTCGTAATAACAACGACGACATGCTGATGGAAGACGAATTGGCTGCGGCCTTTCTAGATGATCCTGCTCCTACTGCCCCGGCCGAGGAAGAACCTATCGAGCCTGAGCCTGAGGAACCGGAACTCCCATCAGATATGGAGGATGATGGTTGGGTGGACACTCCAGACGATTTCCCAGGACAGCTCGCTGTAGATGTCTATGAAACCGCCGATAAACTAGTAGTTAAGGCTCGCACTGCGGGCATTAAGAAATCCGACCTCGAAGTCAGTATTAGCGACAGCATCTTGACTATCTCTGGTGTCCTTTCTGGCGGCGAAGATGAGCATACTACTCGTTGGCATATTCAGGAATGTTACTGGGGTGAGTTCTCTCGCGCCATCGCTCTCCCTGTCGCAGTGAAAGAAGATGAGAACAGCGTCAAAGCTGAGCTCAAGGACGGCGTCTTGACCATCACGTTCGAGAAGGAAAAAGTCGAACAGGCCAAGAAAATCATGGTCCAATAATCATCCACCTAGAACTCGAATATCCGCTCCGAGAGGAGCGGATATTTTCTATCCTTAACACTAATAAACAGAATGTAAACTTTTAGTTAATCTGCTCGCTAAACCAAAAGATTACACAAAACTCCCCCTCCGAGAAGAGGGGGGAATTATCTATTCAGTATTTCTTTATTAGAAAATGTTTGTCAAGACGAAGTTGACGATTGCAAAGGCAAGCAGTGCAACTACAAGACCAATTATTGAATACATAATGGTATTCTTCGCCTTTGCAATTTTTCCAGGATCACCTTGAGACGTGGTATATTGCAGGCCGCCAACGATGATGAAACCTACCGCCACAATCGCAATTACACCTAGCGCTACATTTATAATAATATTAACCTGTCCCATCAGATTGGTATCTGCATTTGTCGGATCTTCTGCATTGCAAAGCGACAAATCAGGAGCCGTAGCCTGTTTAGAACCATCCGGACACGTGATCGCAAGCGCCGGCATCGATAGTCCCATAACGCTAAATAAAGCTAATAATACTCCCATGGTGCAACTATAAATCTTCTTCATGTCGTCATTATATCACAAAAAACCCCCTCCGAGAAGAGGGGATTATACTTCCTAGACAATACCTTAGCTAAAGATGTTGCTAAGTACGAAGTTGACGATTGCAAAGGCAAGCAGTGCAACTACGAGACCAATCACACCGTACATGATGGTGTTCTTAGCCTTGGTGACTTTACCGGTATCACCAGAAGAAGTAGTATACTGAAGACCGCCGACGATAATCATCACTACGGCCACGAAACCGATAAGGCCAAGGGCGACGTTTAAGATGATGTTAAGAGTGTCCATCAAGCCAGAGCTGCTACCAGTCACCGAAGATTGAGTACCAGAGTTTACCCAACGGCTGGTTGGATTAACCATGCTAGCAGCAGAAGCTGGCATAGCCATCAATGCACCACCGGCCACGGTGGCAAAAGCACCTACAGAAACTTTGAGTTTGTCAAGAGTCTTCATATTTTTTCCTTATTTTAATACCTTTACTTAGATTATAGCTATATCGTCTCAAAAAATCAAGACCTTTTCTGAAAACCTAAAGAATATTACTGAGTACGAAATTCACAATCGCAAATGCCAACAGTGCAATCACTAACCCAATCACCGCATACATGATGGTGTTTTTCGCCTTCATCGCCTTGCCAGTGTCGCCACTAGAAGTGATATACTGCACGCCACCCACGATAATGAACACCACCGCTACCACTGCTACCACTCCGAGAACAGTGTTGATAATTGCAAGAGCCGAGTCTTCCGCCCGCGTTGTCGTCCCACCGTTACATTCCGCCACCATTGACTTCTGATACTCATCTAGACTGCTGCAATCAATATAATTCTTCACTTCACTTGCCATCTATCTTCTCCCTACTTTGCGTTACTCACTGTCTGGATTACAAATGCCGTGATTGCCGAAGCTAGAACTACAATCACCAATCCAATCACGGAATACATGATAGTGTTCTTCGCCTTTGCAACTTTGCTTGGATCGCCACTGCTCATAATATAATTCACTGCACCGACGATAATAAACGCCACTGCCACAATTGCCGCAATCCCATAGACGCCATTAAAGATATTCTGAATATAATTACTATCTGCAGCCGCATTAGGCAGACGACTTTCAATCATGTTTGATAGTTCTTGCTCGTCCGAAGACATAACTCCTCCTTAATTTCCCCCGATAATTGCTAAGATTGTATTCACAATCACTGATGCCAATAATGAAATAGCGATTCCAATCACCGCGCCAATTAACGTCTTCTTGCCCTTGGCAACCTTGCCTGGGTCACCACCCGCTAGAATATAGAGATAACCACCATAAATCACAAAGCCAAGTGCAAGATAGCCTATAATCACCGATATATCTGTCATCACATTGAGGATGATTACCCAGACCATCTTCGCGACTTCTTCATCATTCTCAGGCGTACCAACCTCACACTTACCATTAACCTTTACAGATAAGCCAGCATACCACGGTCGCATCCCGAAAAGGTTATTTTCGCAAGAAGTATCGACGCTACCTTCCTTCATTTGTATCGCCCCTACCGTCGTCAACCCTACCTCACTAGCCGACAACGCCTCAACTCGCGGCGCAAGCGCCAGGGAAGCACCTAGTACCACCCCTATTACTCCTAAAACTATTCCAAACTTTCTCATATCTATATAATAACACACATTCACGACAGAGAAAAGGTCTTGACTTTTTCGCTTATGTGTGATATAATTAAGTTATAACCTATATCTGAAGGTGTAAAATCATGAAAGCTAAGAAGTTTCTCCGCAAGCTCTTAAGCCCGGTCATCGGGTTGGTTTTGGTCTTTACACTTTCTCTCACCCCTGTTGTTGCTACTTATGCTGACCCAATCACCCCCGAAACTACCGAAAATACCACTCCAACTACCCCAGTCACCCCAGAAAACACCGAGAATACCACTCCAGCTCCAGAAACCACTGAAACCGAGAATACTGAAAACACCACCGAAAATGGCGAAGAAAGCGAAGAAGAACCTCACACCTGTTATGATCAGGTCGAGGGGCTTGGCTGGCTCGTCTGTCCTACCACTGGACTCCTTGCTAATATCATCGATAGCCTCTATGGTATTATCGAAAGCTTTTTGGTAATCGCACCACTGCAATCTTCTAATGATTCTCCTATCTATCTTGTCTGGCAATATGCTCGTGATATCACTAATATCGTCTTTGTCATCTTCTTGCTCATCGTCGTCTGGTCGCAGTTGACCGGTCTCGGCATTAGTAACTACGGCATCAAAAAGACCCTTCCACGCATTATTATTGCTGCTATCTTAGTCAACCTCAGTTACCTTATCTGTACTCTTGCTGTCGATGTCAGCAACATCCTCGGTGTCGGAATCAAAAACTTCCTCTATAACATCGCCGATAGCGTCTCTGGCTCTGCCAACGCCCTCGACATCTCCTATGTCGATCTCTTCTCCGCCGTCATCGCAGGAGGTACAGTCGGTGGTATCGCCATTGCACTCTCTGGTGGCCTCGGTCACTTCCTCTGGATGTTCCTCGGTACTGTACTTGCGGGCGTCATCTCTGTCGTGGTCGGTTTTATTACTATCGCCATGCGTCAGGCCGTTGTCTCTGTTCTTGTGATGATTGCTCCGCTCGCCTTCGTCTGCTATCTCTTGCCAAACACCGAGCCTTGGTTTAATAAGTGGAAAAAGGCCCTCACCTCGATGCTGGTCTTCTACCCAATGTTTGCCGGTCTCTTCGGTGCTTCTCAGCTTGCTGGTTGGGCCATCATGGCCTCGGCCAATGGTAACGCCTTCTTCGTCATTCTCGGTGCCGCCGTACGCATCCTGCCACTCTTCATGGCAGCTTCTCTGATGAAGATGTCTGGCACCGTCCTTGCTGGTGTCGGTGCTGGTCTCTCCAAACTCACCGATCCTGCCCGCCGTACAGCTCGTGGCTGGACTGGTTCTTATGCCGATATGCATAAGCAACGCTACATTGCCAACTCCGCCATGCCAGCCGCTGGCCTCCGTCGTTATCTCGATGCTCAAGCTCGTAAGCGCGCCCTCAATATCAAATCCAACACTGAATCTCGTATGGCTCAGGCTGAAATCGCCGCTCAGCGCATGATTACCACTGGTGGTAAGGCTTATGACCCAGGCAACCCAGACCAGAAGTTCAAGACTTCTGTCTTCACTCGTGACGCTAAGTCCGCTATGAACTATGGTCTCGAAGCTCAGACTACCGCCCTCGATGCTCAGCACATTCTGGGTAATTACTCTAGCTTCCATAACAAGACCGCCAAGGATATCCGTCTCAACGCTACTGGTGGTGCTCACTTCTTGGATTACACCCGCGCTGAACTCGCTGCTCAAAACGATAGCTACGCCGACGTTGACTGGCTCATGGGCAAATATGACTCTTTCCGCAAGCTCGGTGCTGGCCATTATCAATACGATCACTATATTACCGGTGGTGCTGGTGCACTCGGTCACATGGGTGATAGCACTGTCCTTGGTCAAGTCATCGGCAAAGCCGCTAAAAATGAAGCCGCCCGTCGCGCCGATGTCGCTCGTGTTTATGCTAAATATGGTTACAACAAGGGTGCTT
Source organism: Candidatus Saccharimonadota bacterium (assembly GCA_017480095.1). Classification (GTDB taxonomy): domain Bacteria; phylum Patescibacteriota; class Saccharimonadia; order Saccharimonadales; family Saccharimonadaceae; genus Nanosyncoccus. The sequence continues at coordinate 231,970 of JAFVBG010000002.1, read as the reverse complement.
CTCGTGATATGCTCATCGGCTACTATACCAACGACGACGGTATTGCCACTTATCCACCAGATGAAAATGGCGATCGCAAAGAAGTCCTCGTCAACGGTAAACCTGAACAGTCTCCAGGCGAGTTCTTGAAGTATCATCCAGAAGCTCTTCAGGGTTACGATAAGTTTGAACTCGTGCCAGACGGTAAAGGCGGTATGAAGAAACGCTTCTACTTTGAAGCAAAAGATCAAGACGGCGTCTCTGTCACCCGTATTTATAAAGACGATGGCCCAGCCATGAAGGAAACTCTGGCTAACTGGGATATGCCGATTCAGGATCCAATCGATGGCCTCTACGGTATTCTCTCTGGTATCAAAGAAGGTGATATTGAAGTCGAAGGTCTTGAAGGCGTCGGCCTTGCTAGGCTCTCCACCACTCTCGGTCGTGCCATGATGAGCGCCAAGTTTAGCGAAAAAGCTTCCTTCGCTGGCCCGATGTATGCCACCTCCGTTGGTAACCGTTATATTAAAGATTTTGTCCACCAGAATATCGCCCGTCTCGACAACCTGATTAAGACTGCCAAGCCAGCCAAGTTCAACACGCAAGACGTTGCTGAGCTTAAACAGCTTGACCTACTCATGAATCCAGAAAACTGGGAGCGCATGCTCTTCGATGAAGAATCCCTCTATGGCTATCGCAATGTGAACGGCAAATACCTCAAGGGTACTCGCATTCTCCGCGATGCTGATGGCAACGCCCTCCGCGATGCTAACGGTGTTATTCAGACTAAAAGCATCTCTTATGATGATGCTACAAAAGAAGATCTTCAAAATACAATTATCTTGAAGTATCTCAACCCTGCCGCTACTCGCTTTGCTACCATGATGACTCGCATCACTCCGCAAACTCTCGACAATATGAAACCAGGCGTGGCCGAAAACTGGGTCAAACTAATCGACTCGATGGAAGCTTGGAATAACTCCGATGTCAAGAAACAATTTGAACTCCTAGAAGATCCGTTTGCTCCGCAGACTAAGACTGATATTCTTATCCGCTCTAAAGATGTCCGCAACCGTATTGCTCCAGGTACTGTCCGAGGCTACGCACAAACTGGTAACGCCCAGACTGGTAATCCAGCTAACAACCCAACTACTGCTGGCGCTCCTGCTAGTGGTCAGACCTTCCACTCCGCCCCATCGGCTACGCTCCGTGCGCAATATCAAAACGCTAAGACCCGTGCCGAAGACCGCGGTGGCTACCCACCAATCTACACTGATGAACAGCGTGCCGCTAACGCCGAACTTGAACGCCAAATCGACGAAGAATATGAGCGCGAAAATCGTGCCGCTCTCGGCGAAATCGACCCAGACGAGAATCCAAATCTCAAAGTTCGCATCGAAAATATCGGCGATAGCAGTTATGATGGGGAACAATACTATGAAAACGTCATGGCCGAGCTTCAAGATGCGCTCGCAGACGACCCACACGGTCAGCTCCAAGCTATTATCGACGACTTCGAACAATTCCACATGACCAACATGGGCGCCACCGTTGACCAGTATCGTGATTATATTGAGCCAATACTCGACGATTATATCGGCACAAACTTCTAAAAACATAAACACTAAAACGTCCAGACAGTGCGGAGCCTGGCAAGGCGAGCAGTAGTGCGAAAACCCCTGTGGCGACAGGGGTTTTCGACACGTGTCTGGACTTTTATGTGTTTATGTTTTTAGAAATATATGCTATAATCGTTAGTATATGGCGCAATATAAGGTCCCTCAGGACGTCGAGGCGGATGATAAGCTTTTAGGCCCTTTTACCTTCCGTCAATTCGTCTATCTTATGATCACAATCGGCTCAATCGGCCTAGCTTTTGCGCTTGCTAATATCTTTCCGCTTCTCGCCATCATCCCTGTTCCATTCATTCTTTTCTTCGGTGTTCTAGCTTTGCCCATAAAGAAAGATCAGCCGATGGAGACCTACCTTACGGCCGTCGTCTCTTATCATATCAAGCCTAAAACTCGCGTCTGGAATCCTGGCCAGGCCGAATCTACCATTGTTATTACCGCTCCAAAACAAGTTGAAGCTCCGCGCACCCGCAATATTAGCGGGGAAGAAGCTTCTACTCGCCTCAGCTTCCTCGCCGGCGTGGTCGATACCGAAGGTTATTCCATCCACGGCGATCTGGGCGGCCCAATGCGCGACGACTTTCTGGCCGAAAACCTTGATGCTCATGATATGCTCGACGGCTATTCTTCGCCAGTTATCAACCAGATGATTCAGCAAGAGCAACAGGCTCGCCGCTCTGGTGCGCAAAACCTCACTCCTGGCACCACGCAACTTCGCACTGCTCCAATGTCCGATGCGCAGGCTTTCAGCACGCCTACCCTCCCAGCTAACTATCAGACAACTACACCAAAAGCCGCTACTCCAGCTGGGACTTTCCAGCTTCCATCCACTCCTGCGCCATCTTCCACAATCCAGGCGGCCGACCCACTCAAATCTTCCACCGTCATCCAGCCTCTCACCTCTGGCAATACTGCCCCAGTCAATCCACTCACCGCATCGCGACCTACTACACCTAGCCAGCCTCAATCGCCCGCCGCAAAAAGTAACGAAGTCTATGTATCATTACATTAAGGAGAAAGCATGAATCCTCAACAACAACCACAACAGTTCCAAACCCCGCAAGCTACTCAGCGGCCACAGGCTACGGCTCAGGCTCGCCCAGCCATGCCTAGTCGCGGAGCTATGCCAACTCCCCAGACTTACGCCCAGCAACAACAACTTCTCCAGCAACAGGCCGCTCAGCTCCAACAGCAACAACAACTTCTCCAGCAACAGGCCGCTCAACTTGCATCGCAAGGGAAACAAAACACCCCAAATACCGCCAACGCTACTAAGGTGCCAGACCTTCCAACTTCTACGCAGGCTTCTCTCCTGATTTCCGAGCTTCGCGATGGCCTTGTCATCATGAAAGATGGCTCTTTCCGCGCTGTCGTAGCCTGTCAATCAATCAACTTCGACTTGATGTCTTCTACCGAGCGCGAAGGTGTCGAGTATTCTTTCCAAAATTTCCTCAACTCGCTTAACTTCACCACGCAGATTTTGATTCGCTCGCAACGCGTTGACATTGCGCCATACATCGAACGCTTAGCCGAAATTCGCCGTAATAATGATAATATGCTCCTCGGTGTCTTGATGGACGATTACATTAACTTTATCGACGTTCTCTCGCAAGAAGCTAATATCATGGATAAAAGCTTCTTCATCGTGATTCCATATTATACTAATGCCGACGCCGAAAAAGCCCTTCAGCAGGCTAAATCCATCTTCCGCTCTCTTAGTGGTAAACAAAACGATACCCCAGAAGTTACCCGTATCGACCGCCAGACTTACGACAAGGCTATCACTGAAATCAACAATCGCGTCGAGTCAGTCGTTTCTGGTCTCTTCCAGATTGGTATCCATGCCGTCCGCTTGAATACCAAAGAACTCGCTGGACTTTACTATAACTTCAATAATCCAGACACCGCCGTCCGCGAACCATTAGTAGATTTTAGCAAGCTTGCCACCACTTATGTCCGCAAAGGTGAAAATACAGGGAATTAAAAGGAGAAACCATGGCCAAAAAATCTAAACAACCTACCCAACTTACCCCAGCGCAACTTGCCGCTCAGAAGCAAGCCGCCCAAGACCTTGAGATTCAGCGTGCTTTTGAACAGGGTATCACTACTCTCCGCGACCTCATTTCTCCATCCTCTATCGAGATTCACCCAGATTATTTCCGCCTTGGTACTAAATACGGTCGCACCCTCTACGTCTATGGCTATCCACGCTCACTTTATACTGGCTGGCTTTCTCCGCTCATCAATATTGACGAAGTCCTAGACATTTCCATGTATATTTATCCTGTCGATAGTCAAGTCGTGATGAAAAACCTCCAGAAAAAGGTAACTCAGCTCGAAGCTAGCATTTCCGTCAACGCCGAACGTGGTAAAGTCCGTGACCCAGAGCTCGAAGCTGCCATTGGTGATGCCGAGGAGCTTCGCGACCAGCTCCAGCTTGGTGCGGAACGCTTCTTCCGCTTTGGCCTCTATGTTACTCTCTGGGCCGACTCACTCGACGAGCTCAATTTCGTCCAGCGCAAGATTGAAACTCTCTTTGGTCAGCAAATGGTCTTCTCTAAAGTTGCCTCTTCTCAGCAGGAACAGGGTATGAACTCCACCATGCCAATGTGTACCGATCAGCTCCAGATTCGCCGTAATATGAACACTGGTGCTATCTCGACTTCCTTTCCATTCACCTCCGCCGACCTTACTCAAGAGAAGGGCATCCTTTATGGTGTCAATATGCACAATAACGGTCTTGTCATTTTCGACCGCTTCTCTCTAGAGAATGCCAATATGGTCGTCTTCGCAAAGTCTGGTGCTGGTAAATCTTTCACTGTCAAGCTTGAAGCCCTGCGCTCGATGATGACTGGCTCCGAAGTCCTCATCGTTGACCCAGAAAACGAATATCAGAAACTCTGCGATGCCGTCGGTGGCACTTACATCCGCCTCAGCCTTAACTCCGACGTCCGCATCAACCCGTTCGACCTGCCAAAAGTAGTCGATGTTGAAGATGCTAACGACGCGCTCCGTGCCAACCTCGTTACGCTTCATGGTCTCTTCCGTCTCATGCTTGGTGGTAGCCAAGTCGGCGCCAATGGTCAGATGGCTCAGGCTCTCTCTCCAACCGAAGAAGCCGACCTCGACCAAGCCTTGATTGACACTTATGCCCGCGCCGGCATCACTTCCGACCCTCGCACGCATCAAAACACTCCACCGACCATCGGCAATCTTTATGATACGCTTCTACACATGGGCGGCAGTGGTCCAGAACTCGCCAACCGTCTGCGCAAATACACTACGGGGACTTTTGCTGGCATCTTCTCGCAACAGTCCAATATTGATATCAACAACCAGATGGTCGTCTTCAACATTCGCGATCTTGAAGACGAGCTTCGCCCAGTGGCGATGTATATCGTCCTCTCCCATATCTGGAACATTGTCCGTGCAAAGCAAACCCGCCGCTTACTCCTCGTCGATGAGGCCTGGCAGCTGATGAAATACGAAGACTCCGCTAACTTCCTCTTCTCCCTCGCGAAGCGAGCTCGTAAGTATTATCTTGGTCTCACCACCATTACGCAGGACGTCGAAGACTTTATGTCTTCTAAGATGGGTCGTGCCATCGTGGCCAACAGCTCCATGCAGTTGCTTCTGAAACAAAACCCATCTGCCGTGGATGTCCTCTCCGATGTCTTCAAACTGACCGAAGAAGAGAAGAAACGTCTCGCCAACTTCCCAGTCGGGCAGGGGCTATTCTTCGCTGGGCAGAACCACGTCCACATCCAGATTATCGCCTCCGAGACCGAAGAGAGCCTGATCAATACCAATCCAACCACTAGGCAGTAACCCCATTTATACCTGATAGGGTATAAAACACCCTATTCTGACCCATTTTATACCCGAACAGGTATAAAATACACAAGCTCTTCCAAAAACACAAGTTTTTTGATATAATGAAACTATGAATTTGGTGGAGGTCATACGTAATTTTTTCCGCAACGCTTCGCTGGGGGCTAAAATCTTTGCAGTCTTAGCACCTCTTACCTTTGTCGCGATAGTCATCATTTCCATCGTCGCCATCGCCTCGCATCACGACCCAGCGGAAGAGAATCCGATTACTATCACCAACTTTAGTGAAACTACTATGGCGCCAGCAGTATATCAAAACTACATCACGCGCATTATCTACGATAGAATATCAAGCGTCGAAGAAACTAGCAATCTAGATCTTAGCGAGGCCAAAATACGCGAAGGCTCCTATCAAGAAACGGCATCGTCCGAAGGTTCTAAAAATGCAACTTTTATTATCGATATCGACTCATTACGCTACTCATTTGAAGTGAATATTGTCTTCACAAATACTTTTGCAGACACCGAAGACCCCCATGTAATTATAACCTGTCCACATTATACGGATGTCATATACACCGATAAAAAATGTATTGCCGTTACCCCAGTTGAACAACTCCAACGCTATCTGCCGCACTACGAGCGCTTATCAAATGGAGAACTATATTCAGTCGAAGTTCGTAATTTTCCTGGTCGCACCTACCTCGCTGTTATCGTCCCCGAATGTAAAAACCAATCCATGAAAGACGAAGCCACCGCCAACTTTAAAAAATGGCTAAAGTCTATCTATCTTGACCCAAACGATTACGATATTGAAGCCATGGGGAAATGTCTATAATGAAAAAATCTCTACTCAAAAGTATCCGTGCACTATCACTAGCTATACTCACTTTTCTCGGCACTTGTGGTACGCATACCACCTATGCTCTTTCAGATGCCTACCGTGAAAAATTTGAGCAAAACGACATCGTCTTCTACAATCCAGAATCAGACTGTGTACCCGGAAACAGTGGTAGCAATGTCCGTTGTGTGCCCAATAGCGGTGGCGCTGCTCCAGACGGTAGCAAAATAACTTGGATTGGCGACTCTTATTCCGAAGCTAGTACAGAAAATATTAAATCTACTTTTTCTGGCGTTGATTTACATGCTCTTTACTCAAAACGTTTCAAAACCGATGGTGGTCCAACTACTGGCGGACCAAGTGGATTATCTATTCTAAAAAATGATGTAGGTAGCAACCTTCGTGAGTATCTTGTCTTTGCTCTCGGCACAAACATGGATGCAACCACGAAAACCGCCTTCGCTTCACAAATCACCGATTTGATCAGCACGGCTACTGGACTGAACTCAAATGTCAAAATTATCCTAGTCTCTCCACGCACTCGCAACTATGAGTACAAAGACTACACTGAAGCCATGCAAGAAGCCGCCTCCGCAAATCAGAACGTTCTACTCGCAGACTGGAACGCCGCATCCAAAGATCATATGGACGAATACTTTGATGGACGATGTAATTATGGTGACACTGGCTATCAAGATAACTGTACACATCCAAATTCTACCGGCTACGCCGCATGGCTCGACGTAATCAAAAGTACACTGGGTGGCGGCTCGTCTTGCACCGCTGGTGTCCTCGCTGGTAATACTATCGAGGAACGCATCTGGAACTGGTTTGTTTCTGCTAATATCACTGGCGTCTCAGATAATCCAGCTGTTATTGCCGGCATTCTCGGTAATCTCTATGTTGAATCTGGTTATAACCCATTTATGGTTGGCGCCAATGGGGGATACCGTGGCTTACATATGCTGATGGACTCCTATAATGGTGTCGAATTTGGCTCCGCCCTTAAACGACAAGTTGATGAAGCTGTTGGAAAAGACGCTTGGAAATTCTACGGTTGGTGGAGTAGCCCTACCACCGCTGACGAAGAACTTACCAAGGCTGGGCTCACTCAAGAGCAAATCGACGAAGCCTTACGTATCAATCTTGAATGGACCACTACTGGAGGGAACAAGGATACTCAAAATGCCTGGAATAATTTTGTAAATGGTATATCTGAAGTAACAAACAACTCTGGCACAGCTGGTGCCGAAAGTTATGCTGAACTCTTTCTAGGAGCCGTAGAAAATGCCTATGGCGGCGGTGATGGTGGTGGGCCATTCAAAGACTCCAAAGTCCAAGCCTACGTCTCCAAGATTTGGGGCAGTAGTCACACGACTTGGCAAGGCGTGGTCAAACGCCGTGAAGCTGCAGTCGACGCTTTCAACCGCCTTTCAAACTCCACTACTGGTGCAGTGCAAACTACCACCACTGCACCATCTGGCGGCACAACCACTACTACAACTCCAGCCAGTTCAGGTGGGTTCCCTAAGTATCAACTTACGGAATCTGAAATCTGGGACCTAGCCGAAGTTGGCATGCATGAAAACGACACCAATCTCAATGCTTTCAAAGCCGAGATGTCAATTATCGCTAACTTATATGAAAAAAATAAAGGCAGTTATAGCTCGCCTTGGGATTATGTAGCTCACAGTACCTGGTTCGCTACCCGAAGCTATGCAAATAATGCCCACGACGACAACGTTCCTAGCGACCGTCTTGAAGCTGTCCGCGATATATTTATCAACGGCAATCGCACTATCCCAACCCAAATTGTTGAACATGACTGTTTTTGGACTGGATCTGGCAAAAACGATTGTAGCTACGGTATTGGCGAAGCTTATGCTATATCTGATACTAGTAAGTCTAATAATATCATGAGCGACCCCGGTAGCTGGCAATCGGGACAGGTATTGCTAGTACAATGGGGCAAAAGTGGTAATCGTGTCGAAGGTGGCGAATGGATTTTCTACGACTGGATGGGTGGTGAAGGCTGGAAGGGAAGCAACGGTGCTTCCGGTGACCCAATGGGCTACTTTGCCAACGATCCACCTTCTTCCATGCCATCCTCCTCATCTTCTTCTGGGGGTAGCGGTACAAACTGTCCGGACTCTGGTGGCTCTAACGGTGGAGGAAATGGTGGTGGCAGTATTGTTGACGCTGCTTTACGCCTTGCGTGGCCAGATAAAAGTCATCCAGATGAAGTTAAGCCAGAATTTCTTGAAGCTGCAAAGGCTCTTGGTCAAAGTACCCGCTCATATTGTAGTGTGAGCAGCCGCGAATTAGACTACGCTCAAGACTGTGCCATCTTCGTATCTGTAGTAGTACGCACTGCCGGCGTAGATCCAGATTATCCAGAAGGATACACCGGAAGCTTATTGGATCATATGAGTAACTCTAGCCTCTGGGAAGAAATACCAAACCACCATAGTGAAGACAATCTACAGCCTGGTGATGTATTCGTAGTGCATAAAGGTGCTGGTGGATCTGGGCATACTTTCATCTATATCGGTAACGGTCAAATCGTTTCCGCATCACTCTGTAGTTATACCGGCCAAGTTCAAAATGTTTACTTCTCAGATTCACGTGGCGACTATCACATCTTCCGCTCCACTGTTCAGTCCTCTGGTGGGGGAAGTACTGGTTCATTTGATGCCGACTTGAAGAAACTTGAGTCCGGTAGCACCAAAGTCGGAGCAGCAGTTTCTGCTATCGGTAATAAAGATTCTAGTAGTGTTCAGGTCGGTGGCTCATGGTCTGGCGGTCGCGCTTGGTCTACAATTAAAGTCCCGCTAGCTATCGCTGCACTTCAGAAAAACATCTCCACTACTTCCTATAAGGACACTTACACCGGATGCAATAGCTCACCAAGCAGTCTTAATCTTAGCTCTGCTGTTCAAGCAGCAATCACTAAATCCGATAACTGTGGCGCCTGGTGGCTCTGGGAGGGTCTAGGTGGCAACGACTCCTCTGCCGCCAGTGCGGTTACCGATGTAATCAAAAGTGGTGGAGATTCATCTACTACCGTAAACGGCACTGGCAAGAGTACTGGATTCTTAACTTCGGGCTATACTAACTGGTCACTTGCTGGGCAAGCCCTCTTCGCGGCCAATATGGCATCATTGTCCAATGCTAATACTGTGATGACCCACATGGATAACCAATCTGGCGGTGACTCCAGCTACGGGCTAAATCGCATTGGAACAAAGAATCTCAGCAAAGGTGGATGGGGAGATGACAGTAGTACATCTGCAACCCGTCAATTTGGTATTGTGAAGTGGAGCGATGGACAATGCTCGGCGATTGCGATTGGAACTAATGCTGGTTCTAACTTCGGACTGCTAAATGATATTGCCGATGTTCTCTCTACTCATCAGGGAAATCTACCAAAAGGAAATTGTCCATCAGGAGTCTAATATGAAAAATAAGAAAAACCTAATCATTACAATCATCTCAATCATAATTAGTGCCACTTTAATATTTCTTCTTGTTATTACTCTCCTTCCAAAAGAATACGATGCGGTAAAAATTACAAACGAATCCGTTAACCTCTCGAAAATACCATCCGAATACTTAACTGCTTTCCGCACGCAACTCATCCGCCATCTACGCGAACAGAATCTGACAAAAAGCGACGATATAGATGTTAGCATCCGCGAAGATACCATCCATACTTTTACGGAAATTAACCATAGTATCAATACAACCACCTCTGCTTTCATTGTTGATATCGATTCCGTAAAACAAACCTACCAAGTTAAAGTTCTTAATGCCACTGGGGATTATGTTGGTATTTATACTCAGATAAATTGTCCAAAGGTGTCAGAAATGAAATACCCAAACACTGAATGTATTGGTCGTTTTGGCGACTCCAGCAAAAAAGTCGAGCATCACCTCCCTTACGAGACCAAGCTAGCCTCTGGTGAAAAACTTATCATCAAATCAATCGCTGGCTCAAACATTCTCCAAATCTATCTCTATTCCTGCGACCAAAAATCACCAAAAATCAAGGAAACCGAGGAACTAGTCAAAAACTGGATCAAAGAAATTGGTGACGACGCTAACCTTTATCAACTCAATGTCCGCACTGGCTACTGCGAAGGCGATACTATCTAGACATTTTTCCACAAGTATGGTATAATAAGAGTATTATGGCTGTGGAAGGTTACTTCGGTGAGGGTGCCATCAAACCATCTTTTAATAAAGGCGAAAATGCGAAAAAACGCCTAAATTTTGCCGACCCAAACGCCAATCTCCTCCGCCAGGCCGAATCTAATGCCGCTAGGGAACTAAACTCCAATCCAGAAGACTTAAATACATTAGAAAACGAACCAAGGCAAGGCTTTTATACAGGCAAAGGTCGCGACGAGTTAACGGGTGGTGCGAACCGGGGGCACCCCCACCGAGGCGCGCAGTGGAACGAGCACGCGGTGGGGGCTAGGGGTTCGCGACAGGACCCGTCTCGTCGCACCTTTGCCCTGAATAAACGTACCCTCCCTCTGGCCGTCTCTCTCCTCCTCTTCGGTGGCGCTGGCTTCGCCATCATGTCATCCAATTCTCTCCTCGGCCCACACATCTCCGCCCTCACCACTAATGTTACCAATGTTGGTCGCACTGCCGTCACAAAAGTGGAAAACAGTATCTTGACCTACCTTTCTAACAAAAATATGCTCCCGACCAGTCTCCAGAAACGTTTTGTCCGCAACGGTGCTACTGCCGCCACCGCTAGCTCGGTCGAGTTTAAGGGCAAGACCCTCACTGGCTCCGAAATCGTCAAGACTGCTCAGTCCGACATCGAGTTTGGCGACACCGTCAACAACTCCACTCGTTCTAATGTTCTTGATTTTCATGATACTTCTGCCAACCAGACTTATGACCATCTCTCTCAGTCTCGCAATATCTTTAATGACTATAAAGTTACCGGTGATGAGAAGACCGATGACGCTAACTACGCCAAACTCCGCGAAGCTGCCGCTGGCGGGGAAGTCTCCAATGTCAAAATCAACACTGCCGAAGATGAGCAGCGCACCAACCCCGAAACTGGTGAGGCAGAAGTTGACGAAGATGGCAACCCAATCATCGATCGCAAGCCAACTGGCTCAGACGTGTCTGCCACTTCTGCCGATGGCGCCGACGCTCAGACCAAGGCTTCTGCTTTTATCTCTGGTACTGCCGCTAAGGTTGCTAGTGGTGTGAACGTTGCTTGTGATGGCTGGCAAGTCGGCAACATGATTTCCATGGCCGTCTCTGCCGCCGAACTTTATCAATCTATCAACTACTTTCATAATACCATCGAATCCATCTCTAAAATGATGGCAGGCGAAGGTGATGAATCTGGCGTCAATCAAGTCCTCAACTTCTTCGCCACCCCTACCACCCAAAAAGTCTATAACCCAATGAACGGGGAAGAAATCGAGACTACTGGCTCGCCACTCCAATCCGAGTGGGCCCGCACCGTTCTCGGTGGCGTCACCGCCAACTCTAATAATTCCGCCCTCTACTCCTTTGAACGTCTTTCTCGCACCTCTCTTAGCGTCTTCGGTTCTTTCCTTACTAATAAGCGCGCCGCCGCCGCTTGTAATATCTCTCGCGCCGCCGCTGCTGCCATCTCGCTAGGCTCTATTGCCACCGGCGGTATTATCGGTACGATGGTCGGAGCTCTCCTAAACACCGCTCTCCGCATCGGTATCACCGTTGCTATCTCTGGCGCCTTGGCCGCTTTCATCCCCGTAGTCGCCAAAGCTCTCTTTACTAATACATTTAAAGAATATGAATCTGGTATCCCGGCTGGTGAAGAGTTTGGTCGCGGTGCTATGGCAGCAAACTCTCGCGTCTCTCGTTCCGCTTCTGGTCTCATGCCAGCCAGCGCCGAAAATTCCGTTGCTTACCAGAAGATGCAGACTCAAACCCTCGCCGCCGAGGCCGAACTAGATCGCTACCGCCGTAGCCCATTCGATGCCACCTCGCCAAATACTTTCCTCGGTAGTATTCTCACCAAGTTAGCCTTTGTTCCACTCTTTAATGGTAACTCGCTCCTCGCCAATATTACCTCTGGTAATCTCTACTCTGTCGCCTCTACCTTAGCTAATGCCACCACTTCGTCTCTTTATAAAAACGTCTCCGCTGACGGCGATTACGACACTTATCTCACTACCTATGGTGAATGTCCAAATCTTACCGATATTGATGCAGTAGGCGAAATGTATTGTAACGCCCTCCTCGCTGCCGACCCGTCTATTCTCGACCTCAATCCCGAAGATGCTACTTATCGCTCGGTCGTAAATAAATCGCTCGAAATCGACGAAAACGGCAACGAAAAGATTATCGACAACTCGCCTCTGGCCGAATTCATCACCTATGGTGCTGACCGCGACTCTGCCTTTGGTGTCTATGATGCCAACATCGCCAAAGCTTGCGAATCTTCACTTGGTATTGTCGGCGACAACCTACCAATTCTAAATGATGTTATCGACATTGTCAACGCCGTAGAAAATGCCTCGTGCGAACGTATCGCCACGGGTGAAAAATACACCTATTCTGCCTCTAATCCAGACTGGGATAGAGAAATCAAATATTACCAAGCTTATATGCTTCAAAACCGCGTGCTCGACCGCTTCGGATATTATGAGGAACTTGGTGTGGAAAATCCAGTCGTCGCTTATCGTGAACATTACCTCGAAGAGCACCCGCTCGATAACTCTCGCGCTGGCATCCTCGCTCGTATCTCTGGTCTCGAAAAATCTGACGCCGAGATGGTCCTTGCCCTTGCTGACTATTATCAGGCTCTCGAAGATTACCATCCAGAGGATACTTATGCTTTCAACTCGGAGAATAGGGAAGCTTCCTCTCTAGCCATGATTTACACCAAAACTGGCCAAAAACCTCAAGTTTTCAACCAAAAATCAGAGTTTTACACAAGTTATACCGAGTTTTCCACAGCCCCAAAGCATTTTTACCTCTCTAAACGCCTTTTAGAAGGAGTTTCCGCATGAACCGCTGTCTAACCCCTAAACCATACAAAGCCGCCTTAAATCGCCTCTACTGGCGCTACGAGACCACTCGCCGTGTTCTTGCCGCTATTTTTGCCATTTTCCTCGCTTTCTCCACCCCTGTTGCCGCCCTCACCGAAGCCCAACTTGATATGTATAACCGTAACGGTATTTATTATTACAACCCAGATGGCAACGAATGTGGCACCTCTTACAAGGGTGATGTCAACGTTTATGGTGGCACTATGGCGGAGAAAATCTGGACTGGCCTCACCTCTTTCCTAACCGATGAGCAAGCCGCTGGCGTCATGGGGAACATGCAGAACGAATCTGGCCTTAACCCTCTCGCCCACGAACATAGCCAGGTCGCCAAATATCAACCAGGATTCGACCTACTTCATAATACTGAGGCTGCCTACGGTATCGGTCTCGTCCAGTGGTCTTTTGGTCGCCGCACTGCCTTTCTTCAATATATTCAGTCTAAGGATGCCGGTCTTCTCAAGTATTTTGAAGATTACCAAGCCTACGGTATGACCTACAATGCCAACGACCTGCTCGATAAAATTGACGATAGTACCCTCAATACCATCGTCGCCCTCTCAATCGACTTTATCAAGGACGAAATCCAGAATAATTATCAGGGGCTTCTTAGGACTACCACTGTCGAAGAAGCTTCCACCTACTTCCTCACTAACTATGAACGCCCAGCCAACCCAAACCCCTCCAAGCGCGCCGCTGATGCTCAGAAATTTTACGACCAGTTCCACGGCAAGACTATCTCTGGGGGCAGTTCTGGTGGTGGTTCTAGTGGCTCTACTAGTAGTTCTAGTAATTCATCAAGCAAAGGTACTCTCCTCTCTAACCATAGCACCATCACTTTCTATAGCTCCGCTGGCTCCGAAAACGGCGGCAACGCTGGTCATAACGCCACGGAATCCATCAATAACGGCAATCTCGCTCTTGGTCAAGCTGCTGTTAAGGTTGGCGATCCAGATTTAACTTTTGGTGATGTGATTTATGTCGAGACCACTTCCAATCAGTCCGAGGAAGGGGCTTACGTCAATGGTAAATATTTCATTATTGCCGATACTGGCGCTGGTGATGGTGGAGTATCAGGGAATAACAATATCGATATTTTCCACGACCCCGCTTCAGAAAACGGCTCTGCGCCGTTTGGCATGAGTAAGAATGCTAAAATCTACAAGGTCGCTTCTAATGTCTCTTGGCAAGATTATCTCAGCAAATATAGTAATGGCAACGCCTCTACCGATTCTACTGGTGCTTCTGTTACTGTGATTGGCGATTCTATTGCCGTCATGAGCGAACCAGATTTGAAGAAGCTCCTCCCAGATGTCCAGACTAATAATGTCGGTGGTCGTGCTTGGGCAGCCGCTCTCACCTGGCTCAAGAACAACTCCACCCGTGACCAAATCGTCTTTGCCCATGGCTCAAACAATACCGCTCCTGCCCTCACTCAGAAAGACATCGACGACCTCCTTGCCGCCACTCAAGGTAAAAACATCTATTTTATCACTAACTACACCACGAATTCTTACCAAGACACCTATAATACTAATAATCAACTCTTTAAAGAAGCTGCCGATAAGCATAATAATGTTTATGTCATCGACTGGATGGCAGCCGCTTCGGAAAATCCAGAGAAATATCTCACCCCCGACGGTCTTCACCCTAGTTCCGAAGGGCAAAAACTCTGGGCAGAATTAGTAGCCAACGCCGTCAAAGGGAATAGTGTAGAAAGTGATATTTGCGGTGTCACTGCCTCTGGTGATGTTGGCTCACTCCAACAAAACGTCTTAAAATACGCCTGGCCAGAATACCACTCCGCACCGTATGTTACCCCGAAGCCAGACTATGCTAATCTTGTTCAGGAGCGCATCGCTAATAATAAATATGTCGGCGGTATTCGCTATCGTGGTATCGACTGTGGTGGCTGGGTCACCTCTATCGTTCAGGTCTCTGGCTGGGAGCCAAACTATAACGATGGCCAAGGTGCTACCGATGGACAAGAGGCCTGGGTCAAGGAGCATGGCTGGACCCTTCTCAATGGTGATGCTAATACAGAGATTGATACTAGTCAACTTCAGGCTGGCGACGTCGCCTTTTCGAGTGGGCACACCTTCATCTATGTTGGCGAAATCCCCGGTTTCGATTCTAATATCGCCTCCGCCTCTCTCGACGAACGCGCCCCAATGGCCGGCGCCGAAAGCCTAACTTACGGTAATGGCGTGACAGTGCGCTGGTATCGTAAAGGCGTCTAAGCTAAAACAATTATATTCCTAGAACGGCGCCTTCACTGATGTTAAAATCACTTGATTGCGCTCAAAGTTCGTCGTTAGTGCTTTCTGCCTAGTATCGTCTAGCTCCGAAAACACATCGTCCAATAAGACTAGTGGTCGCTCCCCAAAAGTCTCATGGAGCAAATCTGACTCGATAAACTTCAGTGCCAACATAATCGACCGCATCTCCCCCCGACTAGCATTTCCTTCCGCTCCCACCTCGTTGAAGACAAATTCAAAATCATCCTTATGGATACCAAAATTCGTATGCCCAGTCAAGTGATCCCGCTCGTAATCTAGCGAAAGCAATCTCAAATATTCGCTTTCGGACGACTCCCCCGTATAACTATCATAAATCATCCGCACAGTGTCATGATTTTCCGCAATCGAGCGATAAGCCTCCGTCAAGCGCCGGTTCAATTCTTCCACCATTCTCGTCCGCTCTTGTCGGATTTCCACGCCATATTTCGCCATTAGTAAGTTCCACGAGAATAATGCCCCCTCATCCGCGTCAGGACGCTTCAGGAGCTCATTTCGCTGCTTCAAAGCCTTGTTATATCGCGAGAGAGAATTACTATAGTCTGCGTTTAATTGTGCACCTAGACGGTCGAAAAAATCACGCTTCCGCGTCGGGCTAGCTTCCACCAGATTCAAATCACTCGGCAAAAATAGCACTACTGGATGTTTATATTTTTTAGGTAACCTCGCCGCCTTCCTGTCGCCAACCAGGAATTGTCTTTTATTCCCATCATAGGTTACAATCGTTCTTTCACCAGAGTCAAACTCCACCTCTATACGGTAAAAGTCCGTCTCTCGTTTCACGATCTCCCGATCTACTGCTCGAAAACTTTTTCCCTGCAAAGCAATATAAATCGCCTCTAGTACCGAAGTTTTTCCACAACCGTTTTCCCCAAGAATTAAGGTTGTGGAAGGCTTACAATCTAGACGATAAGCCTCGTGACTTCGGAAATTCGCTAATCTGACCCGTTCGAGCATTATATCACCAGATGAATAATCATTATTTCATTATATCACGGCGTGAATAATTACCTCACTAGAGACATTACTACGTGGGTGTAATTATCACTTTTTTCATTCTTCATCACTACCTGAGTGGCAGTATTGTCGAACCCGATTCGTACTTTGTCTTCCTCCATCGAGTTAAGCGCATCCATCATATATCTCGCCGAAAAGCTCTTTTTTCCAGTTCCCACCGTTTCAGCCGGAGTTTCACTCTCATTTTCACCTAGCTCATTAGAGATTGATGATACTACTAAGCTCTGGTCTTTTACTTCTAGTGAAATTGCTCCATCCGATACACTAGAGAAAACCCGTGCCATCTTCACCATCCGCATCAATTCCGCTCTATCCACTACAATTTTCACCTCTGTATCTTTTGGAATCAACTCGTGGAAGCCTGGATAACTACCGTCAATCAGCTTCGAGATTACTTCAATCTCGCCAAAACGGAAGCGCGCCTGGCTCTCTTCAAAAATCATCTCAATCTCATCCGCCTCATCACCTAGAGAGCGCATCACCTCTTGCATAGCTGAGGCTGGCACAATCGCCTTCACCTCACTTTTGACGTTTTCCACAAATCTTCGCTCAGTCAGACGATAGCCATCGGTCGCCGCGATAAACAGGGTATTATCACGCGTACTAAAGAATACACCTGTTAGCGCTGGTCTTGTGGTATCGTTGCTAGCCGCCACAATCACCTCGGCCAACCCCGTCTTAAACTCATCCACCCCCATCGAGAACTTAACTGCCTTTTTCTCGTCCATCTCTGGCAATTCTGGGAAATCGTCCGCCGCTACTCCGTTCATGGTGGAAGTATATTTACCGGCCGCTAATTTTACCTTTATCCCTTCGGTCTTAAGAGAAACTTTTTCTCCTCGCGGTAGATTGGAAACAAACTCCGCTAACACTCTAGCTGGTACCGTCACTACCCCATCTTTCGCAGATAGGGTTGGCAGGTAATCTATCACCGCCATGTCTAGGTTGGTAGTCACTAAGGATACTTTACCACCATCACAGCGAATCAGTACGTTCGATAAAATCGGTAATGTCGATCTTCCGCCCACTGCTACTTTGCTTACGACGCTTAATGCCTTGTTTAATTTTTCCTGCGTAACTTCTAACTCCATTTTCTTCTCCTTTATTATATAAATAATAGTAATAATAAGCCCTGTGGAAAATGTGCAAAACTCCACAAATATTGATGAATAACAGATATAAACCGAACAGAACCGAACTGTGTAAATGCTGTGTAATATTTATCCACCGAACACGATTTCGTGGAAAACCGAACGCTAGTTTTTGTAAAACCGAACAACTTTTTCACACTTTCCCGAACAAAATACACAATATTTTTCACACTATTTTCCACGCAGGATGAGGACTTTTCAACACTCTTAGAAGAGTTATACACAGGATTTTCCACAAAACTATTCATAGATTTTCCTTCTAATACCGTCAATTTTCTCGCGCAAGTCAAAACTCGTCGCCATATCAGCCTTAATCTTTTTCACTCCGTGCATAGCGGTAGTGTGATCTTTTAAGCCAACTTCAATAGCGGCTTTTGTGGTGCTCATACTTAGCTCTTCTTGGAGTAAATACATAGCCACCTGTCTAGCGGTCTTAATGTTTGAGACTCTACTTCTACTACACAGCTGTTCCACGGTGATTCCATAAGCCTCGGCTGTCTTGCTAATAATAGTCTGCGAAGTGACATTATTTTTCTTCATCTGGGAGCTGGTATTGATGAAACCGCCGTGAATCACCTCGATTGGTCGGATTCCGCGCACGTCGGCGTAGAGTAAGACCTTATTAAACTCCCCCTCTAATTCGCGAATGTTGGACTTTACATTTTCGGCGATATATTCGATGACTTCGTTCTCGACCTCACGGTGCATCAGCTCTGCTTTTATCTGTAAAATCGCACAACGCTCTTCAAAATTTGGCATCTGTAAGTCGATTGGGCCAGTCATCGCCAGGCGGGAGGAAAGGCGCGGGTCGAGTGCCTTGATTTCATTCGGCATCCGGTCGCTAGTCACGATAATTTGTTTATTGCGACTATGTAGATCATTAAATACACTAAAGAATGCATCGAGGGTGGATTGTTTCCCAAATACCATTTGGAAATCATCCATGATTAGAACATCGAGGGAACGATACATTTTAATATATAAATCGGCCTGAGTTTCGCCTTTTGGAGTCTTTCTGCGGATAGACTGGATATATTCCGAGAAAAAATCTGTAGTCGAAGTGTATTTAATTTTGAAATTCGGGTATTTCTTAGCCAGGGCATTACCAATTGCCTGCACTAGATGAGTCTTGCCTAGTCCTGGTCCACCATAAAGGAAGAAAGGGTTGAAACGTCCACCTGGACTATCAATGATATTTTGAGCTACGGACACCGCAACATTATTATTGGTTCCGATTATATAATTATCTAGAGTATAGGCTGGATTCAGTCCGCTGTTGAAATTGGTAGCATAAGGTGTGTTGTCGGCCAAGCTGGAGGTTGTAGCTTGAATCTCGGCAGAGTCTTGTTTTGACGCAGTCTTAGGCTTGTGGACTGGAAGCTCATCATAGGTAATCTCCCGTGGTCTCTTGATGGTAGTCTTATTGGAGACGATATATGAAACTTCTTTGACCTTAATGCCATTACTCTCAAGCGCTGCCCGAATCTGCTTGTCGTATTTCATCTCAAACTGGCGAGCCTTAAAAATATTTGGGGCACTAATTTTGATTACGCCGTCATCATTAGAAATCAGCTCTGAACCCGAAAACCAGGTTACATAAGACTCGTGGGGAATATTTTGTTCTATCTCGGCTAAAACATTGCGCCAAACATCAAACATTTACAAGTACCCTCCTTGGCAAATTTTAGCCACTAGAATCACGACTATAACCTCCTTATCCCCACCGACCTTCACCAATTTTTCTTGAGATTAATTATAGCATTCACTAGACTTTTCCACAAGGCTTGATTTTCTCTGAAATCTATGCTATAATGAACACTAGTTTTGATAAATAACTGAAACAGAGGATTTTTATGCCTAAACGCACTTATCAGCCACACAAGCGTCAGCGCAAGGTAGAGCATGGTTTCATGAAGCGAAATGCTACGAAAAACGGCCGCAAGGTTTTAGCTCGTCGCCGCATCAAAGGTCGCGCTCGCCTTACCGCTTAAATCTAAATAATCCCTTATAAAGGGATTATTTTTATGCTATAATAATACTAGTGTTTCTATTTACGTTGTTTAGGTCATATTATCGGTATATCCGTAATTATCTCGCGTTAAAAGCGGTCTCTATTCCACTTTTTGTACTCTCTTTGATTACAGCACTATTCTATAAGGGATTTAACCTTTCTCGCCCGTTTATTGCGGCGCTAATTATTAAGAGTATCACCGCTGGCGACCAATCTGGAGCGTATTTCTGGATTATGATTTATTGTGTTGTCTATATTCTTTACCGCCTGACACATTTTCTAAATCACCTCGCCTATGGCTGGAATGTAATCTATGCTTTTAAGAACCTCCAGCACCAGATTTTTGAAAAGCTCATTTCGGTCGATCAGAATTTTACGAAAAAGATTAGCAAAGGTCGGCTAATGAATACCCTCAACTCCGACTTGATTGAGATTGGGGAGATGAATGATGCGATTGCAGAGTTTATCTTTTCTTTTCTACAACTGGGCGCGGTAATTTTTATCATCTTTACTTTCGACCTCAATTCTGCAGCACTCATCCTAGTTTACCTCTTCTTCTGTACAGTTATTCGCAATCAGGGTGACGAGGATTATAATCACTATTTCTTCTATACGCAAAACGCCAATGACCGCTTTAGCAACTTCATGTCGCAAGTCCTCGGCGGCCTCTCTGAGGTTAAGACTTTCAATATGTTTTCAAAGCTCACCACGAAGCTGGACATTATCCAGGAGAGTTATACTAAGGCTTATAAAAAACAACGTCAAGCCTCGGCGCGGCGCGATTGTGATTATGATTATCTCTACTATTCCATTTTGGCTCTGCTTTATGTCTTGCTTATTTATGAAGCGGCGCAGGGAATCATCTCGGTCGATCAGTTTGTCATGGTGATTACTTATCATGCTTATGCTGATGGCTTCCTAGATGATTTTATTACCGCCGCTAAGAGTATTCGAGTTACCTCGCTCGCCGTCCAGCGTGTAACCGAAGTATTGCACTATAAGCCTCGCCAGCAGGTAAACTTTGGTAATCTCGAACTCAACGATATTGCCGGCCGTCTAGAGTTGAAAAACGTTTCGCTTTCGGTGGAGCGGAAACCAATATTAAAAGATATATCTTTTACTGTCCGCCCACACGATGTAGTAGCAATTGTCGGCTATCCTGGCGCCGGGAAGACTATGCTCTTCAACCTGATTCTGCGCCTCATGCGCCCAACTCATGGTAAAATTCTCCTAGATGGCGTGCCGATTGATAATTTCTCGCGCGAAGTTTACACTAATAATATCGCCGTGGCTAACCAAGCACCGTTTATCTTTAATATGTCGATTCGTAAAAACCTCGACTTTGTCGATACGAACATCAAGCGACAGATTGAAGCCTGTAAAATCGCTGGCGTTCACGATTTTATTGAAACTCTCCCGCAAGGGTATCACACTATCTTGCGTGAAAATGCGGGGAATATCAGTGGTGGTCAGCGTCAAATGGTCTCGATTGCCCGCACTATTCTTACCGATGCAGAAATTCTCCTATTAGATGATGTTACTACTTCATTGGATCCAGATACCGCCCTGCTTGTGCCACGCCTCTTGAACCGCATCCGCACTACGCATACTGTTATTATGATTACAAAAAAGCCCGACCTCATGCGCGAAGCCACGCGGATTATTGTCTTAGATAAAGGAAAGATTGTCGCCTCTGGCACTCATGAGGGGCTGATGAAGCGTTGTAAGTTATACCGTTCTCTCCAGACCGCAGTTTCACCATCCGCCAATCAGACTACAAGAACTATTAAGTTGCCAAAGACCGCTAATTCAGACCAAGAAAATCCAGAAAACACACCAAGGGAGATGCGCCATGTTTAGATATTATTATGATATTATTAAAAAGTTCTTCTCGCTCAAGGCCACCACACCTCTACTGCTCTTTCATCTGCTCTTTTCAGCTTTCTTGACTACCGCCTCATTTCTCTCGATTCCTTATATCGCTTCGCTTATCATTGATCGGGTGACCGAAGGGAACTGGGAATACGCCATTTATGATACAACAGCTTTCTTTATTGCTACGGTAGTCTATGTCGGAGCCCACCATTATAATTACTGGGCATATTATAAGAATGCTCTTAGTATTCATAATATTTTGCAACGGCGGATTCTAAAAAAGGTGACAGAGCTCGACGAAGGATTCTCGGAAAACATTTCGTCTGCCACGATTGTTTCCACTTCCTTTGCGGATGTCAACTTTGTCATGCGGATTCCAGACTACCTCTTTGACTTCTTGACAAAAATCATTTCCATTTTCATCTCCAGCATCATTTTGATATTTGTCAATACGTTACTAGGGATACTAATCCTGATTTTAGCACTCCTGAGCCTCTATGTCTTCACTTTTCACATGCGTCAGCGCGATAAAGCTGACAAGTTAGTCTATACTAATCAAGACAACATCTCTGGCCTATTTGCGCAGATTATAGATGGTCATAAAGAGATTCATAGTTTCAATATGAAGCAAGATTTAAAGGATTATCTCGACCACGACCTAGAGCTCTGGACTAATGCCTACCGTAAACGTCGGCTCCACACTAATCTTGGGGAAGTGATTGTCCCGGCCATCTTGGGTGCGGGCAGATTGGCAATTTATCTGGTCTGCGTTGCGCAAATCTTCGCTGGGGGATTTACTATTGGTACGCTAGTGTTGATTATCGGCTATTTTGAGGATATTCAGGATAATTATTATGATATTATTGAGCTCCTTTACGAGCTTACGCGTTGCTCTGTCCGTGTTGATCGTGTTCATAAAATCCTCAGCTACAAGACTAAGCACATGTTAGAATTTGGCAAAAACAAGACGGATGATATTGCTGGCAGAGTGCGCTTTGACAAGGTTTATTTTAGCTACGATGGTAAAAATTCCGTCAAGGATATTAGTTTCTGCCTTGAACCGCATAGCTTTACGGCGATTGTGGGTAAATCTGGCTCTGGCAAATCTACCATCTTCCGTCTGCTTCTTCGTCTTTACAAGCCGACTAGGGGCAAAATCTTCCTAGATGAAGTCAATGCTCAGAATTACACTAAAGAAATCTACGCCAGTAATGTTAGTATTGTGACGCAAAAGCCGTTTATTTTCGATCTCACCATCCGCGAGAACCTATCTCTCGTCGATAGTAATGTTGATCACCAGATTGAAGCCTGTAAAATCGCTGGCATTCATGATGATATTATGAAACTGCCAAAGAAATATAATACTAGACTGGTGGATGACGCCGCCAACTTGTCGGCTGGGCAGAAACAACTCCTAGCTCTCGCTCGCACCTTGCTTAGTCGCTCTGAAGTGCTACTGTTTGATGAGGTGACTAGCTCGCTTGATGATGAAACTTCGCAGAAGATTGCTAAAATTCTGAAAGAGCTCAAGAAAAATCATACTATCATCATGATTTCACATAAGCCAGACCTGATGAAACTTGCTGATGAAATCATTGTCATCGACCACGGGCGTATCGTCGGGCAAGGGAAACACCGCGACCTCCTTCGGGCTAACAAGTACTATAATGTATTGCAAAACGGCGGGTGACACGCGCTGGGGCATCCCCAGTTTGTAGCGGCTTTTTAGCACAAACTGGGGAAGGCGCGTGGCAGGACCCGCCGTTTTATGATATAATGTAGTATATGTTATCTCGAAGGTATCGCTTTCATTCGCGCGGCGGCGTTAAATATGTCTATGCTCATGGCAAGACTATTCGCCATGCCAAGATTTCTCTTGTCCATTGTCCAAATACCCGTGGTTTCCAGCGCTTTGCGGTTGTAGTCTCTAAGAAGGTAGATAAGCGTGCCGTGGTACGCAATCGCATCCGCCGTCGGGTTTACGAAGCGATTCGTCTCTATAAGGCAGAACAAGCCTTCCGTGTGCCCAAAGATATGGTTTTCATCATTTATTCAAAAGATTTTTTCGACTGCCCGTTTCAGAAGATTCAAAGTCAAATTGCTTCTCTTATCCGAGAAAGTATGATATAATAATAGTATTATGTTTTGGTTAATTGATACGGTGATTGTTCGCCCAATCGTGAACATCCTTTTCCTTATCTATAATCTTGTAGGCGATTTTGGTCTCGCGATTATACTCTTCACTATTATTGTAAAGTTCTGTATGTGGCCGCTGGTCAAGCGCCAGCTACATCAGACGAAGCTCATGCGCAAGATTCAGCCAGAGTTGGCCGAGATTCGCAAGCGTTGCAATGGTAACAAGCAGATGGAGTCCATCCAGATGCTCGACCTCTACAAGCGCAACAATATCAAACCGTTTCGCTCGGTCTTGACGCTCTTCATCCAGTTACCAATCTTTCTTTCGCTCTTCATGGCGATTTCGGCGATGGTCAACCCACGCCCAAATGCCGACACCTGTGGCTATACAAATATTTCCAACTGTGTTTATGAGCCGATTAAAAACTTAGACCGTATTCACGACCTCTCGGTCAAGCAGGACGAATACCTTGCAAAGAAGGCGGATGGGGAAGAAGCCACCTACGACTTCCATCCTCAACTCTTCGGGCAGGTCAATCTTGATACTACCGCCAGCGCCGTCTTTGCTGGTACCCTAAATATCAGCACGATTTGCGTCTTCCTCTTTGCGGTGGGCGCCGCTGTGATGCAATACTTTATGGCGAAGCAGACTTCGCCGAACTCTGGCAAGAAAAAATCCTTCCGCCAGCTCATGAAAGAAGCCGAATCTGGCAAGGAGCCAGATCAGGCCGAGTTGAATGCCATTGCTTCCCAGCAGATGACTTTCATGATGCCGGTGATGATGTTCCTGATTATGTTTAACCTGCCGGGTGCTCTGGTCTTCTATTACCTGATTACTAACCTCATTACCTACTTCCAGCAGAAGATTGTCTTGAGTAAAGTCGACAATGAGCTCGATGATACTGCTGACCGCGCTATCCTGAAGGAACTCAAGAAGGTCAAAGAGGCCGAGGTTATCGAAAATAAGAAAACTGGCACTAAGATTACCCGTATTTCCGCTAAAGACGACCGTAAGAGAAATAAGCATTAGCACTCTAGGTATGAGAGTGCTAACTTTCACCCCGTTAATAATATAAGGAGATAATAAACATGAATCGTGATGAAGCTATCCGTTTTGCCACCAAATACCTAGAAGACCTACTCTCTTTCTTTGGTATCAATGTGGCTGTGGACTCAACTTTTGATGGGGAAGTAATCCAGCTCAGCATTCCTTCTACTAGTCTAAACTCACTCTTGATTGGTAAGAATGCTGATAACTTGCGTAGTCTCCAGTATATTGTCGCCGCTACCTTGACCGCCAAAAACGCCGAAGTTACGCGTGTCAACGTGGATGTTGCCGATTACAAACGCGCCCGCGCCGAGCGGATTGCCGACCGCGCCGAGGAGTGGATTGCGAAGGTTCGCCGCACTGGCCAACCGATGCGTCTTGATCTCAACCCTGCCGACCGTCGTGTAGTCCATAAGCTAGCCGAAGATTATTCTGATATTACTACTCACTCCGAAGGTGAAGGGCGAGAGCGCCAGCTCGTAATTGAGAAAATCGACACTCCAAGCGGGGAATAGAAATGGCAGGGGACGCCACACCAAAACAGATTGAAAATCGCCGTACGGTGTTATTCTGGGCGCTAGTGATTTTTCTGGGGCTGGTGATTATCGCAATTATTGGCGGCATTATCAATACGGTCGTCCCAAAACCAAGAACGGCGGCAGATGCTGCGGCGGAGCTAGTTGAACAGGGTAATAAGGAGCGTGAAAAATACCCTATCGTCGAACACCTGCCAATCAAAAACTCGCTTTTTACTCTGGGTTATCAGTTTTCGGATGCCGGGAAAAAGCTCACGCTTAAAGTTACTACTACCGAGACTTATCTCGATAGTGCGATTAACAAGCTCACCTCTTTTGGTGTAGATTTGATCAATTATGCGCTTGATATTACCTCTCCAGCTAATCCGTTTCTCTCAGCCTACATTGTAAACGGGGAATCAGACCCTACGACCGCTCTGCGCACAGCTTACTCCCGCGTCGAGAGCTTCCAGATTGTCAAAATTCGTGCCGTCTCTAGCTCTGGCGAAGATGTAGAAGACGCCAAGAATGCCGACTACATTCTCGCTCGCACCACCACTGGCCGAGAAGATCATTATAATCTCCAGACCTACCGCGTAATTCTGAAAAAAGATGAAGCCAGTAGATGGACTCCGATTTCCAACCCATCACCTATTCTGAATATCTATAATACGCCAGGTGTTGATATTGAAATTATTCGCCTTGCGAACCAACTATAATCACAAAATCAAACCCTTGCGCCTGGATGCCTTCTGGTAGAGTCTCGATGGCGGAGGCTTCGACGTCATACTTCTTCTGGAGCGATGCTAAAGTTCCTGGGCACTTGGCTGTGACATCGTAGATATAATACTTGGCTGGATATTCTCCGTCTGGCGCATCATCAATCGCCCCCACGGTGAAACCACTGGCTTCGAGGGAATCACGCTCTTTGCTCGCCGTGCCAGGTACACCAGTGCCATTTAAGACTAGAAGATTAGCCCCTTCGCGCGTGGCAAGATCGGTTGAAAACTCTTTGGCAATAAACTTTTTGATTTGAGTGTAATTTGTTGTCCCAGCACTCGGCACGACAAAGGAAATATCGTATCCCCCAACAGGCATGGTAGTATTGGTGACATAATAAGTGTTCGTCTCTGGATTAGTCAGGGCTACTTGACGCATATTAGAAATATTCACATCGGACGCTAGGTGCACCATCGACTTAATTTCTTCGAGTGTGAAATTCGTACGCAGATTATCCCCGACAGCATTTACTAAGGCTAGCGCTTGCCCGACATCCACTTTTTCCTCAAGTATGCGCTGTTGTAGGGCGATGAGGAGCTTCTGCTGGCTCGCTCCACGCGAAAAATCCCCCTGTTCTGTCCCATGTCGCGCCCTCGCTAGGCCAAGCGCCTGCTCGCCGTTGAGCTTTGTCGGCTCGCCAGCTTTGATGTAAGTTTTTGTCCAGCTGTCGTTAATGTTTTCGTCCAAAGTTACCGTCACGCCACCGAGTGCATCGACAATCTGCACCAGCGCACCCCAGTTGATATGGACGTAATACTGGGTCTCTACTCCCAGAATCTTTGCTACGGTGTCTTGCAGAGCTTTGGCCCCACCTGCTTCATTCTTGTCGTCGGTATTAGCACACCAATAGACTTCGTTTACTTTGCCCGTACTGGTGCAAGTTCCGCCTACGTAGAGGTCGCGAGGTAGATTTACCATCGCCACGTCGTCACTCTCCTTGTCGAAAGATACTAACATAATGGAGTCGGTCAACTGTGCGCCATCATGGCCACTACCTTCCATTTCGTAGCCCGAAGTACCAAATACTAAAACATTCGTGCGCCCATTCTCGCCCTTCTTTAGCTCGACATCGGGAT
Source organism: Candidatus Saccharimonadota bacterium (assembly GCA_017480095.1). Lineage (GTDB taxonomy): Bacteria > Patescibacteriota > Saccharimonadia > Saccharimonadales > Saccharimonadaceae > Nanosyncoccus. The sequence continues at coordinate 204,715 of JAFVBG010000002.1, read as the reverse complement.
TAAAAACGGCTCCGATTGCATCAAAAATCCCAGACTGGCCACCAGTAAGCTTAGCAATTAGACCATTGCTCCAAGCCAAGCCAAATCCTATGCCGCCAAGGATTAGGAGGATAAATAATCTCCGAAACCACTTTAAAAACCCTTTCTTTTTCTTCTTTGGTTTCTCTAATTCTAGTTCTTCTTCCATCTTTCTTGGGTTTTTCCTTACAATTTTCTTCCGCGGCTTCTCGTCGATGTCGTCAAAAGCATTTACTGGCCCCAAAAACTCATCGATAGAATCTACTCTTGCCAAACGTCCTTCCTCTCGGTTGATCTTCTCGGTCTCTTTTTCTGAGATCGTCGCAGTCCTCGCCGTTCGCGTTCCAGAAACTACTGCTGGTCGCTCTGTTTGCTGAGTAGGTACTCTCCGTGGGGATTCTTCGGGCATAATAACTGTTGGAGTAGATGTCTTGCGCCTAACATTGTCTGATGTAGTAGTCGCAGAAGTGACTGGTCGGGTTATTGGTCTAGGGGTATTGGCTCGTGTGCGTATGGCTAACCTTGCTGCCGCCGCTCGGCGCGCAGCCATACTGGTAGAATCAGAATAAACATTATTACGAGTAACTTTCGGGGCTGGACGGATAGAAGTATCATCGGCTGTTTTCATCTGTGCAGCTTTAATCCTGGCTGTCCTTAGGCGGGCTTCACGTACAGCACGCTCTCTCGCCTCACGTTCACGTAAGACTTTTTCGGCCTGGCGCATACGCACCTCGCGCGAGACGGTGGTTTTAGTCCCCGTCGCGGGTTTTAAGCCGTCAATCCCTGAACTTCTGCGTCTTACCGGGGTCATCCTCACGGCCATGCCATCGATAGTCTTATTTTTTTCAGCCATCTGTAGTATAATTGTATCACAGATTACGCTAAATGCCCATAGCATAAGGAGAATTTAATGGCTAGATTAACCAAAAAACAACTCGCGGTCTATAACTTTGTCGATGAGTTTATCAAGGAAAAGGGGGTTGCACCCTCCTATCGCGACATTTGTTCTGGACTTGGTTTATCTAGCGTGGCTTCGGTAGCGGAACACATCAATAACTTAGTAGCACTCGGAGCTTTGAAAAAAGGCGAAGCTGGCTCCGCTCGCTCGCTTGAAGTGGTCGATATTAAGCATACCGAGACAGTCAATCTTTTCCGTAATAAGCTTATGGAGCTCTCGCTGGACGAATCTCGTAAAGCCGACGTAGAGACTATCAAAAAAGCTGCCCAAATTTTAGACTTAGACTTGGAGAGCGAATAATGAACGACTTTGATTATCTTACCCCAGACCACGTTTATCTCGACTCCGCCTGTCAATCTCTCCGTCCTCGCCTAGTCTTAGATGCTTTGAAAAATTATTATGAACAGCATAACTCCTGTGGCGAACGAGTGAAATACGCTTGGGGAGTCGAGACAGACGAAAAAGTCGAGGCTACTCGCCGTAAAGTGCTAAAATACCTCAAGCTTAGCTCGCATGAATACTTTGTTAGCTTTACTTTGAATACGACTTATGGTTTGAATCTAATTCTCTCGCAACTCGATGCGGCGAAACTTGGCATCAAGCGGGTAATTACTAGTGATATTGAACATAACTCACCGTTTCTATCCACGATGACTTTTGCTGAAACTCATAATATTCCTCGGCTGATACTTCCGCGTAACCGAGACGGCTCTTTGCCGCTAGACTCCTCCGAGGTTGACCGTCCAGACCTCGTGGAGACCCCGACTTTTAACCGAGATGTTTTTGACCATGCCGTCGTCGTGGTGAATGCTGCTTCTAATTTCGACGGGCGTAAACTTATCAACATTAGGGAATTGGCGAAATTAGTGCATAAAAACCAGGGTCTTCTCATCATTGATGCAGCTCAGGCCATGGCGCACTCGGCGGACATTTTACATAAAGTCGATGTAGATGCAATTTGTTTTTCGGCGCACAAAATGTATGCCCCATCTCTGGGGGGGATGATTGTCAAACGCAATTTGATACCATATATTAAATCCACGTTTGTCGGTGGTGGCATGGTGGATGATGTCTTTAAGGATAAGTTTTTGCTCTCTAGCGAGAATAAGGATCATGCCCATACGAAGTTTGAGTCTGGTCTGCAAGCTTGGGGCGAGATTATCGCTCTCGGAGCTGCGCTCGATTGGCTAGAAAATCTACCAAAAGAGGCGCACGCCCGGCTTGAGGAGAATTCTCGTCGTCTCTATGAAGCCCTAGACAAGCATCCGAAGGTTCATCTTTTGAACGCCGAGGTTGCCGCCGCTCTTGAGGGTAGTAAGAAATCAAGCGGACTATTTGGCGAAAAAATCGCCCCGTCTCAGCCTAACCCGACCATGTCGTTTTATATTGATGGTCTCGACTCGCATTTACTCGGCGCCGCTCTTGGCGAGGAGGGAATCATGGCGCGCACGGGCTACTTCTGTGTACATGATTATCTTGATCACGTTCGGCATTACCCACCTCTGATTCGTTTTTCGCTCGGTTATCATAATACACCTGAAGACATTAATAAAGTTATCGCCATGCTCTCTAAAATATAGTATAATATAACATATGGTCTGTATCGCTGCGTTTATCATCTTGATTTTGGTCGGCATTGTTGTCGCTTTCTTAAGTATTTTTAATCGTACGCTTGGCCGTAAATATCTCAAAGTTCTGAAGAAATCCTGGTATTGTTTCTCAAAGCGGGTCACACTCCAAAAATGCGACACAAATTTCGCCGACGACGTTAAGACTTCGATTTTGAAGAAAGTCATCCTGAAAAAGCCAGAGTGGGTCAAGCCACTTTCAATCACTATCGAGGCTGCCAGTGTTCTCGTGGTTATCGTTACGGTTTGGTCTATAATCGAAGGCGCGAAAGCGGGGCTGGCTCTCTGGACACTCGGCACGTGCAACGTCTCCCAGCCAGCCAACTGTGCACTTGGTGCTGACTCTTGCGCCTTGGACGAGGAGGGTCTGAACTGGTTTGAAGAATGGGGCGAGATTATCGGGGCGATTCCAGAACGCTTAAAAACTTGGAACGTTAACGACTATAATTTAACCCCAGCTTACACTCTTGGCACAGAAAATTCGGAAAACCTCGCCCTCTCGATTATCGACCCCGGTTGTTCGGTCTGCCGCCAGTCATTTAAGAACATGCAGACGGGGTCATTCCTAGAAAATCACCAGTTGAGAGTCGTGATTTATCCGATTAGAAACTCAGATGGCTCTTACCGTTTTGCCAACTCGGAATTAATCACGCGCTACATCTACGCTGCGGATCAGACTGTGGCTAGTAAGATTATCGAAAAAATATTTACTGAAGGTGATGAGAATAATATAAATTATCAGTCTGTCATGAATAGTGCTTCCCATGAAAAGGCCAAAGAGCTACTGGACGGCTGGCTAGAAGCATGGGTGGGGAAAGACCAGGCGAAAGAGATTATCAAAAAAGCTGACTCCGATGAGGTGAAGCAAACTATCGAACGCAACCGTGAAATCGTGGATAACGAAATCAAGCCAAAAGGTATCCCGACCATGATTTATGATGGCGGTCGCCATCTTGGGCTGTTCAAAAACTAACTCGATACGACTATTCTTCTAGAATCAGTCGAGTACGACCATTTCCAAAATCCCTCGACCTATGTTACAATAGTATTATGGCTAGTTATGTATCGAAACATCGGCGCAACAAACATATCAAAGCTTGCATCAAGGTCTTACTCTGTCTAATCCTACTGGGTGGAGCCGCCTATGCCGTCTGGTATTTCCGTATCCGCAAAGATGAGCCAAAAGTTGAAGAAGCTCCTACCCCCTCGGAAGTTCAAACCGCTAAAAACGATTCTGATAAGCAAACCGCGACAGATGTCACCCCGACGACCGAACCAGTCAACGTCGAAAATCCGAAAGACATCCCGCAAAATGAAGGCACTGACCCAAATAAGTCTGCCGTGATTACCGGCGTTCTTACTCGTGCCGATGTTAGTGGGGATAAAGCAATCATTCGTGTCAATATCGACCAGTATCTTTCTGGCGGCTCTTGTAACCTCACCATGACTTCTGGTGCGAAAAATTATACTGACGCGGTTAATATTGCCGACGCTGCTTCCACTAGTACCTGCCAGGGCTTCGACATTCCAGTTTCTAAACTAGGAAAAGGCACCTGGGACATTTCTATCCAAATAACATCAGGAGATAAAGAGGGGACTATCTCTGGAAAGGTGGTAATCTAATAGATGTCTAGGCTCAATCGACTCAAACCTCGCCAAATCTTACCGACCGCCGCTAGAAGGCGCAAATTAGACCGTCGCTATCTTTTCTTAGTGGCTTTCGCTTTTATGCTTGCTAGCACTTTTACTTTTTTGCGCTTCTCACATCAACAGGAAATCGACGCTGCCTCGCTTGCGCACTTTGACCCTGGTAATATCATCACTAATTATAATATGACCCGTTACAATTCTATGACCGAAGCAGAAATTCAAAGTTTCTTGAAGTCAAAGAATAAATGCAACGATACTCGCACCTACCTCGCTCAGCAATATTCTAGCTATACTTATCATATCGAAAATGGTCATTTTGTCTGTATGGCAGATGAGAAGTTTGATACTACTACGGGTGAGCCAGCCACGAAGGACTCCAAATCTACTGAGACTGCCGCACATATTATATATACCGTGTCGCAGGAGTATAAAATTAACCCGCAAGTTCTAATTGTACTTTTGCAAAAGGAGCAAGGGCTAGTGACGGACACCTGGCCAAATTATCGCCAATACCGCGCCGCTACTGGCTACGGTTGTCCAGATACCGCTGCTTGTGATACAAAATATTATGGACTGCGCAATCAGATTAGCAATGCTGCTCGGCTCTTCCGTACCGTACTTGATGGCGGCTGGACGAACTATCCGCTGGGGAACAACTATGTTCAGTATAACCCAAATTCTGGTTGTGGTGGCACCACGGTGAATATCAAGAACTTGGCCACCAGCTCGCTCTATCGCTATACGCCATACCAGCCAAATCAGGCCGCCCTGAACGCCGGCTATGGCACGGGTGATGGCTGTTCTGCCTATGGCAACCGCAACTTCTACCTCTATTTCTCCGACTGGTTCTACGACCCGACAGACGACTCTACGGCTAGCCCACTCGGTGTCAGCCAGAGTCTTACCGCTGAGCAAGTGAAGATTGCCAACAAAATTGTAGAGCAGTTTAAGAAGCTCGGTGGCGAGTCGAAGTTTGGTAAAGGGAAAACTGGCCTCGAATGGAATGCCAGCACTGGTATCTACTGGGTAGAATACGAAAAAGGTTACATCGTTGGTAACGACAAGTACGGTTACTTTGAATCCACCGGTAAAATCCGCGAAGTCTGGAGAGCCAAAGGCTTTGAGACTAGCTATCTCGGTTTCCCAACGAGCAACATTGAAACTAACCCAAGCACTGGCATCTACTGGCAATATTTCTCTGGCGGAGCGATTGTCGGGAATGATAAGTACGGTTACTATGAATCATCAGGCAAGATTCGTGAAGTCTGGCAGAAACAAGGCTTTGAATCTGGCGCGCTCGGTTTCCCGACGAGCAATTATGAACAGAATAATTCTACGGGCATCCGTTGGCAATACTACACTGGTGGCGCGGTAGTGGGAAACGACAAACATGGATACTTTGAGTCTCGTGGTAAAATCCGCGAAGCTTGGAAGAGCCTCAACTTCGAAATGGGCTACCTCGGTTTTCCGACCAGTAATATTGAGACTAATAAAAATACTGGTATCTACTGGCAATACTTTGAGGGTGGAGCCATCGTCGGTGACGACAAACATGGATACTTCGAGTCTCGTGGTAAAATCCGCGAAGCTTGGGCAGCACAGAACTTTGAGATGGGCAAGTTGGGCTTCCCGATTAGTAATATTTATGACTCTGGCGCCAATCAGAAAGCCCAGAAGTATGAACATGGGATTATATATTTAGACACAAAAACAAATAAAGCTATAATCAAGTATAGCTAAGAGAAAAAATAATCCCGCCTTTGGCGGGATTATCGTTATTTATTTTTGCGTTGATTTATTTCAAGCATTTTAATCTTTTTGCGTATCTCGTGTAATTCATCGAGAAGTTGAGCATTTTGAGCTACGATAAGCTGAGATTGCTCCTTTACGTAAATTGTTGCGCGGTATGTCGGCATGAAGGCTAAGAGCAATCTTTGGAACCAGTGCTTAACTCTACCCGCAAACATTCGTAGGCGTACGAGCTCCCAATTTGGTAAAGTCATCAAATTAAAGAACTTACGGTCTGCAGGGGTAAAGAATTCGCCCTTAAAATCACTATCGTTCTTAAATTCCATCAGGACTTTGTGAATGTTTTTGTAATAAGTCTTTTGATATTTTTTCTCTATATTATAGAAGAAACCAATATTTGCCCAAATTACATGCACGCCGATGGCCTCGCGAACGTCTTCATAAACGCCATATTTTTTTACAATCTCCAACGCTGTTGCAGTGTTCTTTGTCATTAAAAGAAGCTTCTTGCCTTTTGCGCTTGTTGAGTTACCTTGGTTTGGTTCATTGCGCCAATGAACGAAGGCTTTTTTCACAACGCTAATGCGTTTTGCTCGCGATAATGTTTCGGCCATGAACGGAAAATCTTGGTAACTAGCACCTGCGGTAACAGGAATTTTAATCTTCTTTACGAAATCTGCGCGATAAATCGAGGACCAGATTGAAGCGTGAAATGCCATTAATTTTGGCCATTCAGATATTGTAAACGGTGTGCTTGGCGCTAGTCTCAAATCAATCCCAGAGGCATTAATGAAAAACGCATTCTGGGACGGCTCGTCTAAAGTCGGGTTATAGAAATAGAAACCGCCTTTTGTTACGTCAGTATTATTTTTATGAGCATCCGCATAGAGACACTCATACATATCGGGTTCAATAAAATCGTCGGACTCGATAATGCCGATGTATTCGCCCTTTGCAAGGTCTATGCCATGATTAACGGCGACCGAATACCCACCATTTTCCTGATGTACGGCGACGACTCTAGAATCTGCCTTTGCATACTCGTCGATAATCTTTCCGCAGTTATCAGGTGAACCATCGTCAACTAAAATAACTTCAATATCCTCAAGGGTCTGCGCGAGAATACTATCAATACATTCACGCAGGTACTTTTCAACATTATAAATTGGTACTACAACTGAAACTTTTGGTTGCTTTGCCACTCCTGTCACTCCTCTCTTATTTTTTGTCTATTATAACATAAATATTTAAGATTTGCACTTAATTTGTGATATAATTCAATTATGACCCAGCCTCGCCTCTCCATTCTTATTCCTGTCTATAATGCTGAACCATTTTTGCGAGAATGCCTGGACTCTGTTAAGCAGCAGACTTTCACCGATTTTGAAGCTATTTGTGTCAACGATGGTTCGACCGACGGCTCTCTGCAAATTCTGAAAGAATATGCCAGCCAAGACCCCCGCCTCAAGATTATCGACAAGGCTAATTCTGGCTATGGTGACTCGCTCAATCAGGCGATAAAACAGGCAAAGGGGGACTATATCGGTATTGTCGAGCCAGACGATTACATTGAGCCAAATATGTTTGAAGTCTTATATTCTTTTGCCAGACAGACTAGGGCTGACATCGTGAAGGCTAGCTTCTACCATTATTATGGTAAAACAGGGAAAAATCAGCCCGAAAATATGTTTTTCAGAGGGGAGAATAACCAACTGATTAACCCGAAAAAGACCCAATCGGTGTTTTTGGTTTCCCCGACTATCTGGTCGGCGATTTATCGTCGGGAGATGCTGTTGAAAAATCAGATTGAGTTTTTGCCAACTCCAGGCGCATCCTATCAAGACATTGGTTTTGCCTTCAAGACTTTTGCCTGTGCCGAGACCGTCTTCTGCTCGAATTTGCCACTTTATCATTACCGCCGAGACAATTCTGCATCTTCGGTCAATAGCTCGACCAAGATTATGGCGGTCAAAAACGAGTTCGACGGGATTGACGAATTCCTAGAGGCTCATGAGCTCAAAAGGCAATACTTCACCATCGCAGCACTCTGCCGTTTCCGTTCCTATCTCTGGAACTATAATCGCCTAAGGAGGAGAGCGGCGCTCGATTTTGCTGAAACCGCCCAGCAAGATTATCAAAAGTTGGCAGCACAAGGCTTTAAACTGGAAAGTTTCAATGGACTTGAACGCGCTGGGGAATCAAAGCTCGCAACTAAAAGTCCAAAACTCTATATTTATCTGCGCCCATTTTATAGGCTAAAAAATAACCTCCTGACCATCTTGGCGAAAACATATCGAAAAATTATTCCAAAGAGGGGAAACTAGCTATGGAAAAGCCACTTGTCTCAATTATTGTCCCGGCCTACAATGTCCAAGATTATATCACGGATTGCCTGACCTCTCTTACCTTGCAAACTTATGCCAATCTTGAGATTATCGTGATTGACGATGGCTCTACCGACCAGACGGGGAATATCTGTGATGCTCTAGCCTCCAACGACCAACGCATTCGCGTAATCCATCAGCAAAACGCAGGTCTCTCTAGTGCTCGCAACAAGGGCATTATAGAATCGAAAGGGGAACTAATTGCCTTTGTGGATGGCGACGACACGGTGAAACCAGAATATGTGGAAAAACTTGTGGAAAACTTGTCAGAGCATGACGACATTTCAGTCTGTGGCTATCTTGAAAAAGATAACAACGTAGAAAAGATAGTGCAGCTCCCCGCAGTAGAGCGCTTGTCTGGCATAGAAGCCACCAAGCGGCTGCTTATCAACCAAGAAAATTATGATCTCGTTGCTTGGAATAAACTCTACCGCAAAAAGTTGTTTATAGAACATCGGATTGAATATCCAGCCGGCGAAATTCACGAAGACAGTTTAACTACTTACAAACTCTATGCCGCTGCTCGCCAAGTTAGTTTCTGCCAGGAACCGCTTTACACCTATCGTCACCGCTCTGGTAGCATCATGTCGGAGACTGCCAAGATTAAAAGCCTAGAGTTTCGTGAGCGTGCTGCAAACGAAGCGATTGAATACTTCAAAAATAACACCGAACTAAAGCCTGTCGCCGAGATTGCACTTCTCACGGCTAAATTCGCCTATCTAGATTGTGCTATCAGGGGTGAAATCGACCAGAAACATGGTGACGAGGCCGAAAGTTGGATTAAAGAGCATAAGAAAGCTTATCGTCATAATCCGTCGCTGACTAAGAAATTAAGATTATACCTAAAACTAGGCAGTTTGTATCGGGCTTTTCGAGGGATTACTAACTAATCCCAGAGCTTGCGGTAGGCGTCGGCGACTGCTTTTGGTTCGCCATCTTTGACAATTTTGCCTTTTTCAATTAAAATCGCGCGGTCACAAAATCTCTCAACGTTACCCATATCGTGCGTTACTAGAATCACCGTCTGGTTGCCATGCAGACTAGCGAAATAATTATTACACTTCTCTTGGAAGGCGGCATCGCCCACTGCCAAGACTTCGTCTAGCACCAGAATATCACCCTTTGCACGGATTGCAATTGAGAAAGCCAGGCGCACCTGCATGCCAGAAGAATAATTTTTCAGTTTTTGATCCATAAAATCTTCTAGCTCGGCGAATTTTACGATTTCGTTGTACATTTTATCGACTTCACGGTTTGAAAATCCAAGCATCGCCCCATTCAGGTAGATATTTTCGCGACCAGTCAACTCTGGATTAAAGCCCACGCCCAGCTCGATAAATGGCACCAGAGAGCCATTTACGGTGACTTTCCCGCTATCTGGCACATAAATCTCAGCCAGAAGCTTCAAAAGGGTGGATTTTCCGCTCCCGTTTCGCCCGACGATGCCAAGGAACTCACCTTTTTTCACCTCAAAATCAATTCCAGAGAGCACAACCTGCTTTTTATAGCCTTTTATGCCACGCAAACGGTTGAAAATTGCCTGTTTTAGCCCCCAGGCACGCTCTGTCGGGAGCTTAAAGCTCTTAGTAAGGTTGGACACCCGTATCGCCACTCCGTCTCTCTCAGCCTCTGCTAGGGCCTCAGAACGCAATTTTTCGAGGTATTTTTTTGCATTAAACGCCATATTACGCCCTTTCTCCTGTGAAAATCACGTCAAAAACGCCCATCTAGACCTCCTCCGCAAAGTACGGGGCTTTTCGGCGAAAATACCAGACTGCTAGGATAAATAATATCACACAGAGAATAATTGGCACCAGTCCCAACTTCACCCCCAGCAACTCCCAAGAGGTAGTGGTCTCTGTCGTGATTAAACAATATCTCACATCCTGAATAACTTGCGCAATCGGGTTGAGTAGCAGAATCTTAGCTGCGAGAGCTGAAGTCTCTAAAACCATCGAAATTGGATAGATAATCGGCACGGCATAGAACATCGCCTGCATCAAAACCTCCCAAATCGAGCCAATATCACGGAACTTCACGTCGATCGCTCCGAGGAGTAGGGAAATCCCCAGTGCTAAGAGATATAATTCTATAAGTAACGGAATCACGAGCAGCCAGGTCAGACTCGGTGTTACTCCGTTAATCAGGGCAAACACCGTCACTACTACCATGTTGATTAGCATATTAATAACTGCAGTCGAAGTCGCTGAGACTACTACAATATACTTCGGAAACGACAACTTCCGGATCAAATCTCCGCGCCCTTCGATTGCATGAATGCCCATGCCCGTACACTCGGTAAAGAAGTTCCATAACACCGTCCCGACCAGGAGATAAACTGGATAATGTGGCACGTCACCACCAAAACGCAGAATCTTCGCGAACACGACGTAGAGAATCGCAAACATCAAAAGCGGCCTTAGCACCGCCCAGAGATAACCTAATACCGACCCCTGATACCGCAGTTTGAAGTCAGTCTTGACCATCTCGCTCAAGAGAATCATGTTTTTGCGCTTCGACGCCATAATATAATATATTATATCACAAGGCGTAAAAGAGAAAAAGGGGCAACCTCTGTTCTTGTTTTTTCTTAACTGAGCTTAAGATATGTTATAATATAAATATGAAAAACCCGCTCATCTCGGTCATCATTCCTGTTTATAATACCAGTCTGGCTATTCGCCGACTCCTGGCTATCCTCTTGACGCAGACTTATGAGAATCTTGAGATTATCTGTGTAGATGACGGCTCTACCGACGACTCTCTGGAGCAGATGCAGAAGATGGCGGAAAAAGACCGTCGTCTGAAGATTTACCATCAAGAGAACGGCGGTGCTTCCAGCGCACGCAACCTCGGCCTAGATCATGCCACGGGCGACTACATCTCTTTTCTCGACTCAGACGACTTGATTACTTTGGATTATTACGACCTCATGCTGAATGGTCTGAAAATTCGTAAAAAAGCGGATAAATCTGCCCAGAAATCTGCTAAAGCTAAGGTCTATACCGAAAAAATCTTCCCAGACGACCTCAAAAAAGCCCCAGCCTTCTCGGTCTGTGGGTTTCATTATTTCCGGCTCAACAGCAATTCTCAGTCCGATGTCTTTATCTCGCCTTTGCCGAAGCAAAAATCTGGAGAGACTGCACGAGCTTATCTGCTCCGTTTCATGAACGAAGATGGTCGCCTTTATTCTTCGGTTAACAAGCTCTACCATGCTTCGATTATTCGGAATAATCATCTCCGTTTTGACGTGACGAAGGATTTTGCCGAGGATACCAAGTTTGTCTTCGACTACCTCGATGCCTGGCTGAAGTTCCAGGGCGAGACTCCACAAAAGCTCATCTCCCGTATCAAGATTGGCCCGGTTTTGAAGCCGCTCTATATTTATAATTATGGCACCACCACCAGCACGGTGAAAAAGTCCTCGCTCATCTGGGAGAACTGGGAAAAATCCGTCGCCGATTTTGCGGAGTTTGCTTCTCCCTTGCCAGCTAAACAAGGGAAAAGCCTCGTCCACAAGCTTCGCCGCCGCTTCAAAGTCTCCCACGCCCTCGCCGTGGCCCGCGTCAACCTTCCGCGCGAAAAGAAGCTGAAATACCTTAATAGTTTTCAGCTCCTCTCGGCCGAGTTTATCGTCAAATTCCGCCCGTAGGCCATTTAAAAGGAGCGAAAAACTATTGCAAAATAATTAGGGGTGTGATAATATTATTGCTATGCCTTTCGTAACGATTGGCAGCTCTTTAGAAAAACAGAAGAATAGGCGCTCCATTGAGGAGGTTTTAAAATTGACTATTACTAAGAATGTGAAACGCTTTCTTGTAATTGTAATCGTGCTGATTACAGCATTTGCGATGATGTCGGTCGTAGCTTCCGCTGCGCTCTATAATGAGTACTACGCTTGGACACAGGCTTCCACGACTGATTACTACGTATCTAACTTTGATACGCTTTACCCAGGTAGCAATATAAACCTGAACGGCATACGCGCAACAGGTACGATTAAGACACAGAGTGGCTCAGGGCCACTAAAAGCAAAGTTTCAATATCGAAACTTTTGGGGCACTTGGATCGACGTTGGTCCGGAGTTCTCTATATCGCAGAGCACGAGCGGTCAGTCATTCTTGCTGACATACTCTACTACTTCGAGTAAGACCTATAGAGTTAAGTTCTATAATCCAAGCAACCCAACGACGGTCTACATCAATAACTTCAGCCTCTACGAGTACTGATAATTATCTAGGGAGAAGCCCTATTAATCATACGCAATAAGCCATTTCGCCTATCCTACTGTTTTTCAAAACTTCAGGGCGCCTCAACGAGGCGCCTATTTTTAAGATTTCTTCAGTTTTAACGCTAATCTCTTTCTAGATAGTTGATCTAAGCATAGTAAGAATGCGAGAGGTGCTGAAGCATATATTGCGATTAGAATCGTGGCACATTCCCAATTCACGCCAATCAGAATTGGTGGAAACGCAGTCGAATTTTGGTGAGTTTTAGAGAATAACCTAACAAAATTATCCCACCCAATACAAGTCACTATTCCGGACCCAATGATGGCTAAAACTATTGCAAAAACCATTGCCCAGAAACAAATTTCCAAGATATAGCAAAAATAGATTGCAAAGACTTGCAATCTAGAAGCTCCTAATGAATAATAGAGTGCCGTAGTATTTGCATCTTGGCTAATCACATGTCCAAAAGTAAAGCTAAGAATGAGAATGGCGACAATTATCAAAATCAGCACAAGTGGACGTAACTGACTCTTGTATTGTTCATACGTCTTGTAAGTTGCAACTTGCCTAGTTGTTTTTTCTGAAATATAATTCCTTTGTCGTGTTACAGAATCATAGAAAATACTAGCATCAGTTACATTGTTAAAACTGGCGATGTGGTCTAAATTAGACGGTTCGTCCCCAAACGACAAATTGATTACGTAATTGGTTTTCTCCCCAGCATACTTTAATTCCACATTTTCCATGCCCTGCAAGATGACCATTCCAGCTAATAGTGCGCCAAAAAGTACACCAATCGTTATGACTGTCGCAATGCTACGAGTCTTAAGGATGATAAACTCTCTATGTGAGAGCCTAAATATCTCGCGCAGTCTCATTTGTGGTGACCAACTTTCCAGAAGCTATATTAATCAACTGAGTCGCAAATTTTTTAGGTAAGATATCATGCGTTGCAACTAAGACTGTGACGCCAAACTCTTGGCGTAATTGGTTAAGAATTGCTAAAACTTTTTGTGCGTTTTCAGCGTCAAGGTTAGCAGTTGGCTCGTCTGCTAAAATTATCTTCGGGCTTAGTAATAATGCACGAGCTATACATGCGCGTTCAGCTTGTCCACCAGAAACTTCACTGGGTAAAGAATTTAAGTTTTCTGAAATTCCAAGGTACTCTGCAAGATTTTTTGCGCGCTCTAAACGCTTCTGCTCGTCTATCCCAGCAAATACTCCAGGCAAGGTAATATTCTCCAAAAGAGTTAGCTGAGGCTGTAAATAAGAACTTTGAAAAATCACTCCAATTTCTCGCCGATAGAAATTAGTGCGCTCTCTGGAGGGCATTTTCCAGACGTCGTGACCATTTATTAGAACTTGTCCAGAGCTAGGCTCTTCCATCGCACTGATTAAATTGAGTAGAGTGGATTTTCCTGCTCCGCTCTCACCAGAAACGACCACGAAACTCCCAGAAATAATTTGAAAACTAATGTTTTCTAAGACGGAATGAGACTTATAGGCCTTCGATACATTTATAAACTCAATAGCATTCATATAACCCTTGTGCTATAATTATATCATAAAAATATGAAACTAAAAGACATTGCTCGGGTCACTTGGAAAGGCCTCAAAAATGACCGCAAGCGTAATATCATTACCATTATAGTGATGAGCATAATTTTTGTGGTTATTTTTATTGCGAACTTTTGGTTACAAGGTTTCGAAGATACTTACCTAGAATTTACTAGTCAAGTAGCTGGCGGTAAATCTTATGGTATAACAAACATTCTTACGCGAGAAATTAAAAACTATAATCCAGAAACTGCAGAGATTGAATATCAGGACGTAGAGCTGCAAGAAGTCCAAGCGAAAAAGAATAAGGCTATCGCACTTATTGAGTCCTATGGTGGAGTGTATGTAGGGGAGGGGGAATATGATGAATCCGGCAAGCTGATTCTGCCAACAGAATATGAAGAGTCTGAGGCGAAGACGTGCCCAAACAGGCGTCAGGGTAACATCGGCAGCTTCTCTTATGAATGCTTAGAGCGATCTAGTTCATATCTCTTAAATCCAATCCTGAATTTGATACCCGCACCCAAGTTAAATATACCAAAGGCTAACTCGGACAAAAATATCCGGCATAGTTTTATTACACTAGTTTTTGAACTGCCGAACTCTGAGGCCGCTCGTAATCTCGCGATGAGCGATAAAATTAATACCTCAATGACTAGTATGGATGAGCAGAAAGTTAACTTCGGGATTTTCTTGGGGGCCCCACCAGAGTTCTACCTTACAATGAACTACCTGCATATTGCGTTTAGGGTAGCTTCAATTATTCTAGTTGTTGTAGCCCTAATTGTCATTGTATTTACTTCCATTCGTCTCGTCGATAATGATAAGAAAATTATTGCACTTTATCGCTCGTTGGGAGCTAGTGTATATCAAATTCGTATCATCTATACTTTTCGTTTTCTACTGCTTACGACGTTATCTGCCATCTTTGCCATAGCAACATCAATCATAATTATGGCTATGTACTCGATAATAGAACAGTCTGACCTTACGACTTTATTTAGCCTAGCCTTCAGGTTGGATGGACTACAATCTATATTCATTCTTGGGATCAACGTAGATATAGCAGCCTACTTAGCTGCATTGATTGCGTCTTCTGGGATTTGCACGCTTGTCAATCTTCGGCGTTTACGTTAGAGATTCACCTATAAAAATAGTAACCTCACGCATAACCATAAAAACCGAACAAATGTTCGCAAAAAGGTTATGGACAAAGTTAACTTTTTATGATATGCTTAGAGCATGAAGTTAATTGATATTAAAACCTTCGTCTACATTGATGCTAGTAACATTCGTTCTGCCTGCCTAAACAGTTGTGGTTTTCGTCTCAACTTTGCAAAATTATGCAAGTATTTTAGAAATAAGTATCCCAACCTTGAGAAAATATGCTACTATGAGGGTCTTTCAAAAACAGACGATGTGAAGCGTGGGTATCTAGAAGAGCTTAGTAAAAATAGCGGATGTAAAATATGTACGCTGGAGAGAAAAAGTTATACTGAGCCGCCTAGGTATCAAAAATATATCTGCAAAGAGTGTAAGGCTCAGAATAATATAAAAATTGCACCTCGAACATTGAAGCTAAAATCCAATGTAGATGTTTATCTGGCAACGGATATGATGGTCGACGCATATAGAAATAATGACAAGATGCATATCATTGTTGCATCGTGCGATGGCGACTATGCAGAGGCAATCCAGAATGTTCTAAAGATTAATCCAGAAGCATACATTACCATTTTAGCTACGCCGAGAACTGCTGTTAGAAACTGCCTATCGTCTAGACTAAAAATGCTTAGCCGGACCATCGGCCCGGCACATTATAGTCTTGCGGACATTACAAATATTAAAGATTTAATTATGGAAGATGCTTTGCGAGAAAGTCAAGTTAATACCAACCCCTAAAATCGAGCAACCCACCATATCGCAGGTGGGTCCTCATGAGCGCAACACCGAAATGGTACGCCCGACGGTTGGGGTATAACCCCTATGGTTTCATTATAGCACACTTGGCTTAAAAAGTCAATACCATATAGCATTAGACATCCACCAGACCTTATGTTACAATAAACCCATGATTACCCAGAAATACATAGTTGTCGGCGCCGGGCTTTTCGGTGCGACCGTTGCCGAAAAACTATCTCACCAAGCACCTGTCCTCATTATCGACCGCCGTCCACACTTGGCGGGTAACGTCTATAGCCATTTCGATGAAGCTACGGGCATTGAAGTTCACGATTATGGTTCTCACATCTTCCATACCGAGTCCGACGAAGTCTGGGATTACATTACTCAGTTTACCGATTTTAATAATTATACTCATACTGTCAACACCCGCTATCAGGGCGAGCTCTACCCTATGCCAATCAATCTTGACACTATCAACAAACTCTATGGTCAAGACATGGACACCGAGGGTGCCGAGCGTTTTGTGGCCAAAGAGGCCAAAGCCGATTCTGAGAAAGAGGGAATTACTGACCCGCAGAATTTTGAAGAAAAAGGCATCTCGCTCGTCGGCCGCAAACTCTACGAGGCTTTTCTCAAAGGTTACACTGAGAAACAGTGGAACACCAAGGCTACTAATCTTTCTGCTGACATTCTAAAGCGCATCCCAGTTCGTTTCTCGCACGACAACCGCTATTTCATCACGGCAAAGCATCAGGGCATCCCGGTAGAGGGCTATACGAAGATTGTCGAAAATATGCTCAGTTCGGAAAATATCGAAACTCGGCTCAGTACCAGCTTCAAGGATATTGAAGCCGAGATTCCAGAAGACGCCATGGTGATTTACTGTGGCCCAGTCGATGAGCTTTTGGACTATGAACTAGGTGTCCTACCATATCGCTCACTCCGTTTTGAGACTGAAGTTGTGGAAAACTCTGAGCAGAAAGAAGCCGTCATCAACGAGGCTGACCCAGACGTGCCATATACCCGCACGCATAATTTTAAGTATTACCAGATTCACCGCCCAGAGGTTGTCAACCAATCGACTTCTATCTTGATGCGCGAATATCCTGCGGACTTCTCTAAAGGCGCCGAGCCATACTATCCAGTCAACACAGAGGAAAGCGAAAAACTCTATCAAGAGTACGTAAAGCTAGCCAAAGAGAAATATCCGAACCTAATTCTCGGTGGTCGCCTCGGAGCTTATAAATACTGGGATATGGACGTTGCGATTAAGAACGCACTGGAGTTAGTGGAAAGAATAAAATAAAGCCTTCCCAGACTTCAAAACCAAAAATACCAATGACCTAATCCTTACCTTCAAATTTGAAAATGTATATTCCTGACGTTTACCAGTGTATGACATTTTCAAATTTGATGGCGGTCACTGGTATTTTTGTGTTTTGAAGTAGAACCCTCTAGGCTTTATTTTATTCTTTCCCTAGAAACTTCAATGTATCCCTCATTGCATCTGCCACTGTGAACTCGGCTTTCCATCCGAGCTCTTTCTCAGCTTTGGCTGGGTTCGCACAAAGCTCTGGCAAATCTCCCGCACGTCGCTCTGCAAACTTATGTGGCAGTGGTCGTCCCGCCGCTTCTTCAAACGCCTTCACCATCTCAATTACACTAGTTGCCTTGCCGGTGCCGAGATTATAGGGAACAAAACCTGGCTTCATGTGTTCCAGCGCCGCCAAATGTCCTTTGGCGAGGTCAACTACGTGAATATAATCACGTTTGCAGGTGCCGTCTTCGGTTGGGTAATCGTTACCAAAAATCGACAGCTCTGGGATCTCGCCAGTTGCAACTTTCATCACAATCGGCATCAAATTGTTCGGCCGACCATTTGGATCTTCGCCGATTAAACCAGATGGATGATTGCCAACTGGATTGAAGTATCGTAGGACTGTTGCCGAGAAAGTGGAATCCGCCACGCAAATATCGCGCAAAATCTGCTCAATCATAAACTTTGTCTGGCCATACGGGTTGGTGATGCCATGTCCAGTCTCAGAATCTTCCGAGAGAATCGCGCCAGCATCGCCATAGACTGTTGCCGAAGATGAGAAAATAATTTTGGAAACTCCAGTTTCTTGCATGGCTTTGAGCAAGTTCACGGTGCCAGTGATGTTATTCTCGTAGTAGCGGACAGGTTGTTCTACGCTCTCGCCCACGGCTTTTAGCCCAGCAAAATGCAAGACCACGTCATATTTTCCGTTCTGGAAAATCTCTAGGACTTTGGCATAATCCAGTAAGTCGCAGTTGTAGAAAACTGGACGTGTGCCAGCAATCTCGGCAATTTTATCGAGCACCGACTCTTTAGAGTTAAACAAGTTGTCCAGAATCTCCACTTCGTGCCCAGCCTGAATCAGCTCGATCGCCGTATGTGAACCAATATACCCCGTGCCCCCAGTTACCATAATTTTCATAATTAAAACTCCTTTTGTCTATTATACCATAACAGAGAACTTTATGTTATAATTATGGGTATGAAGAAGGATCCAAGTTTCATCTTTCGGCTTGCCCTTATGGTGGGGGATGCTTTGGCTATTGTCGTAGCTTTTGCTGCCGCCTATCTTATTCGTGTGCATCTTGATAACCGCCCATATTACTTCGAGCCAAACACGATGGATTTTATCACTACCGCATTACTACTGATTCCGTTCTGGTGGGTAATCTTGGCTTTTCTTGGTCTTTATAAAAAGAGCATCTATCTTGGCCAGTCTAAATCGCCAGAGCTTTACCGACTTTTCTCGGCCTCAATTCTCGGTGTCATGACTATTATCTCCTATGATTTTTTCTTTCACCGCAACTTTTTCCCGACGCGTGCGGTTGCTGTCCTTACTACTGTCCTCTGTTTTGTACTGCTAAAACTTACGCGAGCCTTTTTGCGTATTATCCGTCTGCGTCTCTTAGTTTTGCGGAAAATTGGCACTCAGCGCGTGATTATCATTGGCAATTCTAAGAGCACCACGGCTTTGCTCGAACATTTTTCGGCTTTTCCAGAGGAAGGCTATCGTGTGGTCTCGGTAGTAGCGGGGAAGAAGTATATCCCGCAGCGTTTTCGTAAGCTTCAAGATTCTAGCCTGAAAGAAGCTTTTTCTCGCCTGAGCAAAGCCCCGGCGGACACGATTTTTCATACCGACCCGCGTCAGACGGACTATGTCTATACCGAGAGCATCCGTCATCACGCGCTCTATTATCATGTGCCTAATGAGTCCATGCTCGCTACGCACACTGGTTCACTAGCTCTTATTGGCGATACTCCAGCCATCTTGGTTAAAGTTACCCCGCTCAATACTGGTGCCGCTCGTTTCTTGAAGCGCACGGAAGACCTTATCTTTGGCGGCATCCTGTTTCTGCTTGCGCTCATTCCGATGTTCATTATTTGGCTAATTGTGAAATTGTCTTCTCCAAAAGTCTCGGCGTTTTATGCTAGCACTCGTCTCAGTCGGTATAACCGCAAGGTCAAAATCTACAAGTTCCGCAGTATGAAACCAGAATACTCTGGTATGTCGCCGGAAGAGGCCTTTATCAAGATGGGGAAGCCTCAGTTGATTAAAAAATACCGCGCAAACGGCGATAGCCTAGAAACCGACCCTCGCATCACCAGAATCGGCAAGTTCTTGCGCAGTACTTCGCTCGATGAGCTGCCCCAGCTCTGGAATGTCTTGAAGGGGGACATCTCGCTGGTGGGTCCACGCGCTCTCGTTCCAGGTGAACTTCGTAACTACGGCGACCGTTCGCTCCTGCTCTCGGTCAAATCTGGTCTCACTGGTCTGGCGCAAGTCTCTGGTCGGCGCGACATTAGTTTTGAAGAACGCCGCACGCTCGACCTCTATTACATTCAAAACTGGTCTTTGCGTCTTGATATCGAGATTCTCTTCCGTACGGTGACGGCAGTATTATTCCGCAGAGGGGCGAAATAATGGTAAACACTAAGCCACCAGAGGGAACTAAAGGCCTAAAAGTTGCTATCGCTATGGATTGGCTCGACCAGATTGGTGGCGCTGAGCAAGTCCTGATTGCTATCCATGAAATGTATCCAGAGGCTCCAATCTATACCTCGGTTTACCGCCCGAAAAAACTAGGTGGACTCTTGCAAGACGCCGTCATCCGTACTGGCTGGCTTAATATCTTCCCGGTTGGGCTGCGTCGTTTTCTTGGCCCGCTTCGCCAGCGGTGGTTCTCACATCTAAACCTTAGTAGGTATGACTTAGTAATCTCAGTTACAGGGGCAGAAGCCAAGGCGGTCAAGACCGCTTCACGCCAACACAGGGCTTATCACCTCTGTTATTGCCATGTCCCGACTCAGTATTACTGGCAGCTGTACGATGATTATCTCAAACATCCAGGCTTCGGCATCCTAGATCCTCTGGCTCGCCTCGGTTTGAAGCTCTTTGTAAAGCCAATGCGGAAGAAAGATTACCAGGCTGCTCAGCGCCCAGACCAGATTATTACCATCAGTAAATACGCTGCCACGCAAATCAAGCAGTACTATAATAGGGAAGCAAAGATTATCAATCCACCAGTGAATCTCGAAAAGTTTTCCACAGGGAAGCAAGACTTTTCCACAAGTCAGAAAATAGAAGTGGGGAATTGTCAAATCAAAAAAGACCATAAAAACGGAAAAAAGCAAACGCCTGAACAAAATAATTGTGCAACAAATAGTGCAAAAAGTCAAACTACCTCTAGTAAAGCCGTGAAACGAGCGGGCTTTATCACTACTTCGCGCCAGGTTACCTGGAAACGTCTCGATCTCTGTATCAAGGCTTGTCTTGAGACGGGCGAACCGCTTACTATTATCGGCGAAGGTCCAGAGCATGATAACCTGCTGAAGCTAGCTAATAATTCCGACCTGATTCAGTTCTTCCCTCGCATGACGCAAGAAGAATTAGAGACTTTTCTCCGCCGCGCGAAGGGGTATCTGTTCCCTAGCCGTGAGCCTTTTGGCATCGCCCCGGTTGAAGCTCTGGCGGCGGGTTGCCCGGTGATTGCCTTTGGTGAAGGTGGCGCTTTAGACTATATCGAACCAGGTAAAAACGGCCTACTTTTCTCTGAGCAGACCGTCGAGAGCCTAGCTCAAGCCATCCGAGATTTTGGTAAAATGCAATTCTCTGCTGCCACCATCCGTAAAACCGCCGAAAAATACGATAAGCCAGCTTTCATGGCAAAATTAACAGAGGAAATCCACCGTGCGCTCTCAGAAACTCCAGCCAAGTAATTCCCTAGAAAATGTTGTAAAATTTACAACAAAACTTCAAAAGTTCTTGATTTTCCTGCTTCCAGCCTGCCTGTTTTTAGCTAGCTACCCTCAGATTTCTTTGGGTGGCAATGATTCCATGAATCTAGAGCTTTCCATCCCCGAAATCTGGCTGGTTTTCTTCTCTGTTGCTTCCCTGTTCAAATTGCCACAAATTTGGCGTAAATATCGTAAACTCTTCTTGCGGACTGCGATTTTCCCGCTCTATGCCGTATTGTCCGTCTGCTGGTCAGCCAATCATCTGCGCGGCCTCCTGACGGCAGGTCTCCTAATCCTGCTCTGGTACTCGGTCTGGAATGTGGTGCTCGTGCTCCTGGACGCTGAGAAAATCTATCGCGACAAGCTTCGGACTGTCTTTCTCTCGACCACGGCTATATTCGCTGTGGTTTGTTGGCTGCAATGTATTTTGGACGTGTTTGGGGCTGGTCGTGAAACCTCTCTACTCTGTCTGGGCTGCACCTCAGAGAGTTTTGGCTTTCCGCACCCTAACGGTCTGACGCTAGAGCCTCAGTTCATGGGAAACCTACTTATCGCCCCCACGTTCTATACTTTTAATCTCTATCTCAAACGGCATCAGAAGAAATATCTCGCTCTCTTTGCCTTCCTCACCTCTACACTCTTCCTCACTTTCTCTCGCGGCGCTATCTATGCCTTCGGTGTTGCCTTCGTAGCCAGGCTAGTTGTAGAATACATCCAAACTCGCCAAGTCCAGAGGTCAACGGGAAGCCGAACAGCAGGAAAATCAAAGTTCGGTTATTCCCTATTGACAATTCCAGTAATTATTTTATCGTTCGCATTCACTCTGACTATGCAAGGAGTCTTCGCCGAGCTTGGCCCAACTTCCACCGATTTTGTCTCCGCCACGACGGGGGCTATTCACCAGCTCTCGCTCGGCAAAATCGACCTGCGCCCAGAGCGAAACGCCACTCCAGAAAATGAGCCACAAGATACCGATACTAGCGCTATCGATGTCAGCTCAGCGGAGCAACTGCCAGCTCAGGCTACCACTCATTCTCTCCCTGTTTTCGATGGTTACGTTGCCGAATCCACCAACGTTCGCGTTGATTTAACTAATAAAGCCCTCGACGCCTGGAATGATTCCCCTAGAAACAGCGTTTTTGGTACTGGTCTCGGTTCGGCTGGCACTGCCCTTTACCAGAAATTCCCAGACGAGATGGGCACTTCAAAAGAAATCGTCCAAAACGAATACGCTTCTCTCTTGCTAGAGCTTGGCCTCCTGGGATACATCTGTCTATTTATCAGCATCTTCCCGTTCATCAAAAAGATTTCGGCGATTGAACTATCTTATCTGATTACGCTCTGCTTCTTTTCGGGTCTGCCAAACGCGTTTCATGTCTATCTCTTCCCGCCTCTAGTGCGGACTCCAGAGGCAGAAGACGCTAAAAACACTAATTAGCACTCGACGCGTTAGAGTGCTAATGCTTATTTTTGCGGTTTTTCTGTCCAAATACGAAGTTGTCATACACTAGGTAGTTCAAAATCATAATTACCGCCGTAGTCAGACAGAAAATCCCCGTACTTTTGACAAACTCGAAGCTAAACGGAATCATAATGAAGTTGAATATACCTTGTGCTAGACCATAGAGTGGATCGAGCAATCCTGCTCCTGCAGTCAGAAGTGGGCGCACAATCCACATCGTGATGATGTTCCAGATGAAGAATCGGATAATCTCGGCTTTCCCGACCTGGCGTGCCTTCCAAGTAATGTTCTTGTGTGCTAGGTATGCCACGAAAGTCGCCACCGTTCCAGAGATAATCGATGCGATGGTGGCCTTCTCGGTATCGCCGCCAAAAAATAGCATTACAAGTAGCTCATAGACCAGATAATCAAAAACCGTAATGCCAGTCCCGACGATGACAAACCTACCCGCTTTTTGTTTAGTTTCCTTTTTTACACCCATGTTATACCTCAAATATCTTTCTCAGCCACCCATCAGCTGGACCAGCTGTCATTAAAAGAATCAGATAGCCCGCTTGGTGATAGTCCTTCAGCGCCTTTGCCAGATCTCGATTAGGTTTTGCCGCCTCGGCTACGTCTCGTGTTGCTAAATCTAGCCCCGCTATAAACTCATCAGGGGTAATCACAGGCAAATCTGGATTCTCCCGCGTAAGATAAGTTGGGAGCCAATACAGTTTAGCAACACCGTCAAACGCTGTCTTGTAGCCTTCTCGCACCTCGTGCTGGCGCGTGTTCTGGTGTGGCTCATAAACCAAAACCACCCCAAGTTTACCGCGGAGCTTAGCTTCTTCTTTCGCAATTTCAACGGTCGAGGCCACCTCTTCTGGATGATGCCCGTAATCAGAGTAAACGCCGTCTGTAATGCGTTCAAACCTTCGACCTGCGCCAGGGAAATTATCTAAGACATCTATAATTTCATCTTGAGATAGAGTCATTCCTAGTTCTTCAGCCATCCGCAAGAGTGCTGCCATCGCCATTGCCGCATCCTTCCGCCGTGCTTTGCCCGCCAGCCTGAAGCCATCACCTTCTAAGTTAGAGCCTTCAATCACCTCTTCGCTTTGTCCGCGAAACTTCTCAAAAGCTGCCTGGTAATCTGCTGGTGCTGGATAAATATCAGGGTGGTCATAAGTCGCCACGGTAATAATCGAGAGCCAGGGGAAGAAGTGCAAGAAATTTCGGTCGTACTCATCGGCTTCATAGATCAAAAATTCAGAATTTGTATCATAACTTCCAGCTTCTGCAAATGGTAGGGTAGTTCCCACTAGATACGAAATCGGGACACCGAGCTTTAGAGCTCCCCAGATAATCATCGAGGTCGTCGTGGTCTTGCCATGAGTACCAGCTATGGCTACCATTTTTAACCCTAATTTCTCTACGAGGTAAGCAATCAGCTCGTCTCGCTTTGAGGTTCGGATGCCCGCTTCTTTTGCCATCACTAGCTCAGCGTGGTCCTCTGGCAGTGCGGAAGTATAGACAAACCAATCTATGCTGTCCAGGTGCTTTTTGAGAAAGCTACCGTCTTGCTTAGCCTCAGTATCAAACTCGATTTCCGCCTTGCGAAGCTCGTTCGAGACTGCACCTTCTGCCAAATCGGAGCCGACCACCTCTAGCCCAGCTCGTTTTGCCATCAACGCCAAGGGCCCCATGCCCGTGCCAGAAATTCCTGAAATAAAAATCTTCATAATATGATTATACCATTTTTATGATATAATGGTTATAAATGGGTGGTAGCAAGAAAGAAAAACAGCGCCTCTCGCTCAAACGCGTTTTGAAGGGCGTCAAGGGAATTAAGGCTTGGCAACTCGTCTTGATTTTGATACCGATGCTTTTCTTGACTGCCACATTCTTACGGTTCGACCACATCGAGATGACTCGCCTGCGCAATATTGTGGAGGAAACTGATGCCAGTGGTGATGGTGTGCAGACGGCCGCCGCCGTTGATGAGCTCAAAAAGTTCGTCTTTTCACATACCGTGATTAACATTACCGAGCAAAACGGCCTCAACATCGTCTATTTTGGCACAGGGCCGTTCTATCTTTCAAACCAGTATTATCAAAAAGCGGCGGCTATCCTAGCCGAGGCCGAAGCCAGGGCTGCCGATGACAGTAATCCAAACGGCAACATCTATGCCGCTGCCATGGCAGTCTGTAAGCCTCAAGCGATTGCGAATCGCTGGGTTTGGAACTCTCCAGGCTACATCGCCTGCATGACTGGAGAAATTAATAAATATCCAGCCTCCGAGAACATTACGGAGACTATCAAAGCCGACTTGCCCAACCCTGCTCTCTATCGCAACGAATTTGTCTCCCCAGTCTGGACCCCGACTGCTTCTGGCTTCTGTTCCCTCATCAGTCTTGTCCTGATAGCGTGGATTCTTGTGCGGTTCTTTGGCTGGCTCGTCATTAAAATTGCCATCGCGGTGTTAAAATAGGAGAAGTATGAACTTAAGTTTATTTTACGGCTCACTAGCCACCATCGTCTGCATTATCGCACTGGGATTTTTCCTCGGCAAGAAAAAGATGATTTCGACCAAGACCAATGCCGACTTAGTGAATCTTCTGCTCTCGGTTTTTATGCCGGCGGCACTGCTCAATGCCTTTCCGACGGAGTTTAATGAGGAATATGCCAGTCTTTTCCGCGACGGTCTTCTGGCTGGACTAGCGGTAATGTTTGCCATGATTTTAGCCTCACAGTTCTTCTTCTCAAAGTTCTTCTTTAAGGGGGAAATACGTTACGAAGCTAGATTTGCCTTCATTTTCAATAACGCTACGTTCTTAGGCTATCCGCTCATCTCTACGGCCTTCGGTCAAGAAGTAGTAATCGCCTACTGTGGTTTTATCGTGGCGTTCAATTTTGCCCTCTTCTCTTATGGTGTTTACCTTTTTGAACGCAAACTTTCGTTTCGTTTCTTCAAAGAATTACTACTGAATCCAAACATCATCGCTGTCTTGCTCGGTATGGTTCTCTTCCTGACTGGATTTCACCTCTGGGCTCCGCTTCAGAGTGCCGTTTCTTATGTCGCCGCTGCTACTACTCCACTCTCGCTCATCTGTATCGGCTACATGCTTTCCCGCGCTAAGTTTAGCCAGCTCTCTAAGCGTTGGCGTCTAGCTGTGATTGCACTCATCCAACTCGTCTTCGCGCCGTTTCTAACCTGGCTGGTCACCATCGCTCTGCATTTTCCAATCGAGGTCATTACAGTCTGTACTCTCATCCAAGCTCTGCCGACCGCCACTTCCCTTGGCCTCTTCGCTGAGAAATATGGTGGCAACCAAGTCGAGGCTTCCGAGCTCGTCGTCATCTCGACGGCGCTCTCGATGGTGACTCTCCCCGTTGTTGTCCTCTTGCTCGTGTAGTTTTCTTGGAATAAAACGCGCCTTGTGGCGAGCGAACGACAAAAACGCCGAGATTCACAATTCTTTCAAAACAACAAAAAATCCCCTTTTCCGGGGGATTCTTCTTATAAAACTCAACTAAATACTATTTCTTCTTGGAGAGGGTCAAGAAACCGTTGCGTGGGTTTTCGTTGACCTGGCGGTCTGCAGGAAGATCGCAAGGAGTGCCTTTGCCACCTTCAGCAGTCTTGGTGAAGAAGTAGATAGTCTGATTCTTGCCACCGCGAAGGGTTACTTCAGATTTGTGAAGGTAGTATTTGACACCTTTGCTATTAGTATGTTCGTAGGCCATAAGTCCTCCTTAGTTGATATATTTTCATATTATTATGCTTTCTCTCTGTTGTCAAGAGGTTTTTTCGATTTTTTCAAAAAAGCATAAACTTTACAGGGGTGGGCTCCGCTAAGAACTTCTTATAGAACCATGCGAGAGTAGTCTTCGCTCCGGGTTCCTTTTACCATCAAAGATTACATCACTGTTGATGTTGGCATCTGGAGCGGTCACGGTGAAATATCCGCGCCTACTTATGTTGATGTTGGCGACGATCTGCATGTTGACATTGTCCCCGAAGACGGTTATGAAGTGGTATGGGTGGAATACAACGGGGAAGACGTAACCGACCTCTTAAACGATGATTATTCTCTCGACTTAGTAAGTGTAAATGAGAATGCCGATATTGTAGTAGCGTTTCGTCCTTTCTATCTAGTGACCGATGGCGATGGCGGTGAACACGAGATTAGCAGTGGTAAGGATTTGGCATTTGTGGTTGATAAAGACCCGACTAGCTATACTAGTGGCGATGTGACTATCATGGTGGATGGTCAGTATATTGACCTAAGATATGACAGTGTTGTGGAACCAGAAATACAGACAACCACACTACTCAGTTCGTATCTAGATACGTTAGCAATCGGTGAACATGAAATTGAGATTTACTTCTTTGATATTCCGGGTTTGACTGGAATTGCTAGGGCTACATTTACCGTCGTAGAAGCAGAAGACGAGACCGAAGACGATAGTGAAGATGAGGCGATGGCGGTGCCGAGTACGGGCGCGTTCACTGCTGGCGTGGACGGCGCAGAGGCGACGGATGCCATGACGATGATTCTCGGCGGCATCGTAGCTGCAGTGCTACTATTTGCAATTAAAAAATCCGCGAAGCGTCAAGCCTAGGCTTAAAAGTTTAACGGAAATAAATAGGGAGGCTTAGCCCTCCCTATTAAAAAGTCGGCCTTTAAAACGCCGACTTCAATTCTACTGGTGGGGGCGAATTGTTCAGACACTAACAATCTACAAGGAAGACATTCAGGATAAACTGAATAATTTCGACTTCGATTGCTAACTTACAATTTCCTCACCTACCTATATTATATCACAAAAATAAAAAATTTCACGAAAAAGCCGTTTTTACCGTTTCGCCGTTATGATCTTTCTCGTACTCTCTAAGAATATGTGAATGGTCTATTCCTTCTTCTTGTAACCATAATAGTAGATGCTCCGTTAGTTCAATAAACATATCAATCTTTACTTCAAGTTCTTTGTCTAGTTGCTTTTCGTATTCTATACCATCAATTTCCATACTTTAATTATGTTAAAAATTTACGGATTGGTGCTGCCTAAATATACATAAGCATATTAAAACATATAATCTTGACGTGTCAATCCGATTGTGGTAATATAGAGATATCATGGAGGAAATACTAAAAAACATCTGGACGATTGTAGCTGTGATACTTAGCTCATCCGTAATTGCTGCACTAATCAATAACTTCGTCACCGGTTACCGTAATAGAAGATCGGAGCGGAAAGAGCTAGTCGCAAAAGCGAATGCTTCTATTCTTAAGAGAGTTGAGTTATGTTATAGGATTCGTAGGCGAGCAAAAGGCGAGGATATGGCTATTAAAAATCTCGCCCACGACATTCAAGAAGAAAATGAGTATTATAAAAGCCTCTTAATGGTTGAAGCTAGGTGGTATGGCAAAAGGTATTCGCTTTATCTTTCGTCAATAAGAGATTTAACAGGCGAAGCAATGAAAAAGGCTTGGCAAACGGATGGTGATCCATCTGCCGTTATGGAGAGCAGTATTAAACTTAACCATAAAAAAATCGAGGAATTATCAGACCAATTTTCGTTGGATTCTCGCCGCTTTCTTTGTCCTCTAAAAAGGACTTGGATGGCCATTCATGATAAAATCTTGGGGGTTAAAAAATATAATGTCTAAGAACCTTAGCAGATATGATACGTTGTTTGAAGACTTTATAATCCGCATTGCTCTGACACAATCTCAGGCTCAACTTATAGACGATACGTTAGGCGATGCAATCTCTTTGTTCATGGCGAACTTTAACGATTTGGAAGTTTATGCTCAGGGTTCGTATTCTATGGGGACGATTGTGAAACCCCTAACCGCAAAACAGAGTAAAAACGGCATTGCAGGTGAGTATGATATAGACATCGTGCTAGAAAGAGAAAACTGGAATGAGCCAGTAGGGGCGCTTCTAGACACGAGGAATATATTGGCGGATGAGTATGCCGATAAAGTAGACAAAAAGAAACGCGAGAGCTGTGAACGAGTTTATCATTCGAGGGATTCTTACACTGATGTGCTATTTCATGCTGATTATGTACCCATAAAATCTCAATTCTACGGGTCTTTCAGGTACGTCGCACGAAGAAGCGATAACAATTGGGTTAAAAGCGATACCAAAAAACTGAAAGAGTGGTTTTTGGAATATGTGAGCAATAAACCTTTTCTTCAGGCTTTAATAGTATTATTGAAAAGGATTCGCGATTATGCTGGCTTAACTAGCGAATTGCCGTCCATATGTATAATAGCCATTGCTTGTGAAAAATATGAGCAACTTGAATCGTACGCCGAAGACGTAATCGTGGCGTTACGAAAAATTGTAGACACGTTTAGTAAGCCTTATGGCCAAATAAGTATAAAAATGCCAACAATTGATGAAAATTTAGCTAGAAAAATTGAAGCTGCCGATTGCAGTAAAATCCGAATTGCGTTTCAGTCCTGCCTCTCGACATTGGAGAATGAGTTGCTTGAAAAGGAAGACCCAGATTTAGATAAGATACGAGGATTCTTAAGCGATGATTTTCCCAGTGACCTATCTAACTACCCAGAGTGCTTAGAAGCACTAAGGCGACGTGGCTTCGGAATAGAACTAGACGGCTCGTTGAAATTGAAAGAGATTGAAGAATGTAATAAAAATGCGTCTTCAACGAAAAGCAAGGTGTGGTATAAATACCTCGGTAAAGGACAGAAGCTAAAATTCGTTGCCTCGGAATATGATAAATCTAAATACGCAATCAGATGGCAGGTTTTGAATGCTGAAGGCTCCGAAAATAGACGTGGGGAGCTGTTCAAGGCTAGGGGTAAAAACGGCATCGAGGGCTCCGGCTCGAATGAGTTTGTTAATTATGAAACCGAATCGTATGATGGAATACATTGGATTAAGTATTTCATCTATGAGAAAAATACGCAGAAAGTTGTAGAAGTAGGTAAAAAATTTCATGTAGAAGTAGAGTTGTAGTTGGCGAGTCAAACATATCATTCTAAATATAATTAGTAGTACCATGAATAAATTAGTACTAATGAAATATCTAGACGCAAAAGGGATTCCTCGTTATAAACGTATTACTGAAAATGAAGTTCACGGAACAGATGAGTTTTCGTAAAGAGTTTATGAATTTAGAGAAAGAAGAAATGCTTTACTCTGGCGAAATGAGCGAACATCTATGGACGAAGTGCCTCAATAAAGAGGAGTACAAAACCCTCATGGATTTAGAATCCAAAGTTAGGCTTGAAACGCTCGACGAGCTGATTAGAGTTTGGGAACAAGTCTAGACAAATAACTTAAAATCTCTACAAAATACCAGCTAAAAATGCTGGTTTTGACATTTCGTAAAGTGTTAGTGACCTAGAATTTTTATGCTCCTCATGGTATAATGTAGTTGGTATGCTAATCAACAAGTATATAACAAGTTCAGATAGCCTAGTGACAAGCCATGACGAAATTAGATCTGGGTTTCTTAGTATTGCTCTAGAAAAAAATAGAGTCGGAGACCCCTATATTAAAAACGCTCTTACCTTTAAGGCTATGGTGTCAGGAACAAGAAATGCTGAAGAGTTACTAGAAATAAAAGAAGTTCGCCCTTTCTTAGTGACCGCTTCTGGTTTATCAGAAAAAGCAACGACGCATTTAAGTGAAGACGATTGTATATTAGCAATAAAAGAGCTTATCGACAAGTTTTTGAAACCCGCTGGTAATAACTACATAGATGAAGCTACGTTTAGATACTTGCTCATAAAAGGCGATGCGGTTGGCGGTACAATGCGCAATAGGATTGGAGCAATGGGACAAGAAAAACTGGTACGAGCCATTTTTTCGAGTATGAGCGTTCAAAATATCAGTTGCGATATACTTCATACTTCAAGTGAGGATTGGAGGCCGGGAAAAATAGACGAGGCCGATATAGAAAAAGAAGTCAAAGCTATAAAATGGAAAAACAAGAATGGGAATCGTGTTGTTATATTTAATGCTACGGTTCCGACCGTAAAAAAGAATATTGATATTTGTTTATATTCTTGTTCTGCGAATGACACTCTCCAAGTTACTGAAAAGATTAAAGATGATAAGTCTGCGATTATGTATGGAGAGCTGAAAGGTGGCATAGACCCAGCTGGCGCAGATGAGCATTGGAAGACCGCCAATTCGTCCCTGAACAGGATAAGGGATAGCTATAAGAAGGCTGGGTATGCGAACATCAAAACCGCTTTCGTCGGAGCAGCAATCGAAAAAGCTATGGCCAAAGAAATATACAGTCAGCTTTCTGATGATATTATGACTAACGCGACAAATTTAACCAACACAAACCAGTTAACCGATTTTTGCAATTGGCTCATATCACTATAGCCGCGAAAGGACATGCGTGGAGGAAAGGGATTTAATACAAAACTACATAGTGGACAACTTCTCAGCAGATAATGTTTGTGAACAAAAAGAGAGATTAAAAGCCGAAAATAAATACAGAGATATCCTGGAGTTGACAGATAAATTCAATAGGCAGAGTGTTAGCTTTCAATTAAGTAAAAAGGATGCACTTCATGGCTGGTTAAAATACAAAGAAGGATTCTCGGCGAATTTAGTGAATACTTTCTTAAAGGACTACGGAATTGTTGCCGGTAACAATGTTTTGGATCCTTTTATGGGTAGTGGCACCACCGCACTCGTATGCCAAATGAACGGAATTAACTCCGTTGACTACGATATAATGCCGATTTCAACTGTAGCGATTGAGGCAAAACAAAATATTATGCGGTATGACGTTAACGAAATAAAAACCCTTATTAAAAATTTCGGAATGCAATTTCTACCAGAGCAGTATAATAAACGGACGCCATATATAAGAATTACGGACACGGCCTATCCAGAAAATAATGAAAAATGGCTTCAATTTTCAAAAGAATGGATTGAAAAATCCGATTATTCAGATGAAGCTAAGTCACTATTTAAACTTTGTACGATTAACTCTTTAGAAGAGTGTAGTTATACATCCAAAAAAGGTCAGTATTTGGGGTGGGATTCAAGATCAAAGAAAGTGATTGAGGCAAATAGACAGCGAGTTGAAAAAGGTAAAAAACCATTTCCAAAGTGTCATTTTCGTGAAGACATAGGCGATGTCAAGAATACGATATTAAAGGAGCTCAAAAAGGCCCTAGTCGATATTGAAAATATACAGAGCGATTATCACGATTACCCTAGATCATCTATTACGTATAAAGAGAATAGTGCCCTATTTGAGCTGCCTAAAATGCAAGGTAATTATATTGACTGCGTTATTACGTCGCCACCATACTGCAATAGGTATGATTATACTAGAACATATGCTCTTGAATTGGTATTTTTGGGTGTTGATACAGAAGAAAAAATGAAGCAAATGCGTCAATCATTGCTTTCTTGCACGGTTGAAAGTAAGCCGAAAAAAGAAGTGCTCATGACTTTTTACAGAGAGATAGGCGAAACTAATAGGTACAACTATATCGAAAAAGTCATCAACGAAAACCCGGTGCTAAATGAAGTTATTGACGCATTAGAGAAACGCAATAATATGGGTGAACTAAATAATAATGGCGTTATTCGTATGGTAAAAGGGTATTTTAGCGACCTCACGTTTATATTTGCGGAATTATTCAGGGTATGTAAGAGTGGAGCTAGAGTAGTATTCGTTAATGATAATGTTCGCTATGGTGGCGAAGTAATACCAGTGGATTATCTATGTACTAGTCTTGCTGAAGATTTAGGATTTATACCCGAAAAAGTGTATTGCCTTCATCAGCAAAAAGGAAACAGCAGTCAACAAATGGCGAAATACGGACGAGTAGCATTACGAAAAAGCATAACGATTTGGCGTAAGCCATAATTACCTAATCCATTATTCGTAGATAATACTGCAAGTCTTCTCCCTCCCAGTTATCGAGCACGCAATCGTGAAACTCGCCCCATAATTCTGAATATAGTTTGCTCAAAATGGTGTTGTCACCGTTGTAGTGTTGCTAGCATTTATGATTAAGAACCATTGAAAGCTCGGTGCCATATATGCGGTCATCGCCCCATTCGATCTTCGCTCTCTTGTAAGTATCTTTGACGGCTTCCACTCCGAACTTGTCAGCGATAGAGAAGTCCTCCCAAAAGGTGGTCTGGCATTCGTAATCTAAGAGTCGCACCTAAATACCTCCATGAAATTATCCACCGAGCCATAGTTTGCCTCTATTGCTGACTTATACTCGGAATAATGCCTGATCACGTCCGAATAATCCTTAGCCTTTAGCCCAGCCTCAATCATTGCGAATCGGGCTTCCATAATCATATTGTATTTACCGTCCCTACGGACTTGTTCATAGCAGTAGAAGTTTCGGCAAAAATCGGCATTTTGGCGAATAATAATTGCTAGGCTATTACATTTATTAGTTTATGACCATGACGAGTATTAGGGTGTCTGTTGGTGGCTTTTGCGAGCACGTCTAATACCGTCTATTAGCAATTATTATAGAACGTGTTATAATATAGAGAAGAAAGGATACTATATAATATTAAGTTTAATTTACGCCATCAGGGGTAGCGTAGAGAGGAGTAGTATCCTATGTTGCAATTAAGCGACAATTTAAAAATTAAAACTAAAACATTAAAGAACAAAATTACTGCGATGCGAGGCAGTTCTGAATTCTTGGGGTTCATTCTTGATAGGAGTGACTCTTTGGTTCTTAGCCCTGCACGTAAAAATGGCAAGATGTTCACTTACAGCCCCGTTGGGGTGGAGCGAAAATTCGGAATCACGCCAAAAAATCAAAGAGCAATCCTCCGTATATTAAAGGATGATTATCGCTGCCTTAGCTATGAATTCAGCCCGTATGACGGTATCGACGAGAAACTGAAGTCGAACTGGCACTGGCATAAGAAGCTGGTGGAAGAATTTAATCTTAGCCATGAAGAAGCCCTAGAAAGGATTCGTTATAAAAAGGTGAGAGTTTCCGTTCGCAATAATTGCAAGGAGGTTTTTAGGGAGTTGTTTTACCTTGACGCAGTAGCTTACGAGATTACCTTGAGAAATATATTAAATAGCAATAGCCAAATAACCAGTATGCTACTTTATTTTGGCAAGTACCCTATCAGTAAGATGAATACTGGTTCGCAAACATGTAAAGTGGCTGAAGAATTATTTGAGGAAAGACGGCGCAACGGCGAAAACATTGTTTTGAAAAAGTTAGCAATCTTTCAGATACATTAAGCAGATTCAGCTTGTACCTTACTGGAGCTTACACTGTACCTGAATTACTAGATATATTAAATAACGATTGGGGCTATAGAACTAAGAAAAGATTAAAAAGTGGTGGCACTCCGTTAAGGTTAACCTCACTTCATAATATATTAGAAAACCCTTTTTATGTGGGTAAAATTAGAGACATGGAAGACTCCTCGGTATTGCATGATGGCTTATGGGAACCAATGATAACTGAGGAACAATTCTATCGCATTCAGCGCATGAAAAGTAAATACGCTATTGTTCATAATATTAAACCAAAAGTTAAGGTAAATACTGAGGATTTTCAATTAAAAGGCTTGATGGTATGTGGCAGTTGTGGTTGTTCTATTGTGGCCGAAGCTCATGATAGAAAACTTAGAAATGGCAAAATCAATCGTCATATCTACTATAAATGTACCCGTAAAAGCCCTACAAGAAAATGTACTATTAAGGGTGGTATTTCCGAAGAAGAAGCTTTCAGACAAATATATGAGCTATTAGATAAATACACTATTCATCCAGTCTTATATGAATGGTCTATGCAGATTTTAGAAAGACTACATAAACAAGAGATTGAAGAACGTTACGATATTGCAGATATGCAACATTCTACGCTTGAGGAATTCGAGAAAGAAAGAAATAAATTACTTGATATGCGCCTTAGAGGTATGATACAGGACGAAGTATTTGAGGCTAAAGATAAAGAACTAAGAGATAAGATTAGTAAAGTTAAAGCAGTAAATAAAGACGCTCAAGAACGAGATAAGAATTGGTATGAGATAGTGGGCAGAACGCTCAAGACCCTACATAGTGCTAAGGAACAAATGCAATCCGCTATGTCGGTGGGGGAGCGCAGGGCAATTTTGCAGCCAATTGGACCAGCAGCCAAACTTGTTGAACGTGAAGTAGGTACTGAACCGAATAGTAGGGTATTAACAGCCAAAATTATAGAGGTAGAGCCGTACCCATGGCTTGATTTTATCGAAAAATCGTCAAAAAAATTAGCCCCTGAACTTCGCAAGGTACTTAACAGCGAATTACAGGGGCGAAATGATGAAAAATCGGCTTTATATAAAATCTGGTGGGGGCGAATTGTCCAGGCATTAACACTATATAGAGAAGATTTGCAAGCGAAGTTGGATTGTGAACGTGGTATAATTAAACTAATATAAGTGGAGGCTACTGTGCAAGATATTATTAAAATTGGAATTGGAGTAATGCTCCTTGATGATGACAAAATCTTATTGGGGCATCGAGCTACCAATAAAAAAGATACTGGTGGTATATATGAAACAGACTGTTGGACTCTTCCTGGAGGAAAACAAGAATATGATGAAACGTTTTTTGAGGGCGCAAAACGAGAAGTTAAGGAAGAAACTAATTTAGATATTGATAAACTAGAATTATTTGGTGCGGCAGATGATATCCAACCAGATAGACATTATATTACTATGCACGTAATTGCTAGGGAGTTCAGTGGCAAGCTTAAGGTTATGGAGCCGGGGAGCGAAGATGAATGGCGATGGTTTTCACTGGATAAACTACCAGATAATCTTTATTCCCCGTCTGAGAAATTTATAAAAGCATACCTAGAATCTAAGAAAGCGTAACTTGTACTGAATAATTGTTTAGGGTATTAACAGACGATTTTATAGGGATAAAAACGGCAGTTTTTGTCCCTTTTTTATGTAAAATCGGTGTAAGATTACACTCTAGAACTTGCAAGGGACTTAACAGAAATTTACCACTAAAAAATCGGCGAAAACGCCGAGTTTTATAAAATCTGGTGGGGGCACCTGGGCTCGAACCAGGGACCAAGCGGTTATGAGCCGCCTGCTCTAACCACTGAGCTATGCCCCCAGAGGTCTCTTTCATTTTAGCACAAAAATTGGTATAATAAAACTGCTAATGGATAAAATCAACCGTATTTTCCGTCAGCTTCGTTTGTTTTTGAAGCGCCGTCTTACGCGCGAGCGGGTAGTGTTTTTGGTGATTGCTGGCTCCAGTATGTATTTTATCGGTTTCGCCATTACTTCGATGGCGCGTAACTGGAGTTTGGAACAGACTTTGGCAGAAAAGAATCGTGCCAAAGCTTTATTGGAGCTTGAAGTAGAGACTATTTCCCTTGAGAATAAATACTACGCTTCTAATGAGTATCAGGAACTTTCCGCGCGTTTGCATCAGAATAAAATGGCTGCCGGCGAGACCATGATTTATCTACCGAAGAATTCTGATTATGCTAAAAATAAGCATAAAGAGGAACAAAAAGCTAGTTCAGCGGAGGAAAGGCCGAGCAACTTTTCACAATGGGTCTCATTCCTCTTAGGGATTTAGACCCCCAATCTTCCTATTATAGCACAAACATTTAAGTTTGTCAATCCGCTCATGCTTGTGATATAATAAAATATATGAGTTTCGGCATTAGGAAGGGCTTTACGATTATTGAAGTTATGCTTTTTCTTGCCATTACCGCTGTCATGTTCGTGGCTCTGATTACCACTACTAGCGGTAGCATCGGCCGCCGACGCTACGATGATACTGTTTCCGATTTTGCCGAATACTTGCGTCGGATTTATGCCGACGTCGAGAGCACCGCTAATCCCCGTGCTACAAATACGGCTGAGCGTATTGGTTGTACGCTCTCTTCCGACCCCAACTCCACTCTGTATCAATCTGCCAACAATGCTAATACCGCTGGTCGCACCAACTGCGGCATTTACGGCAAAATCATGATTTTTGGCGAGAACGGAGATGATACTACCGTCCATACTTATGACGTGATCGGAGACATTATCGATAATACGCATAAGCTTTCCAGTAGTACGCTCAGTCTTTCTGACGCATTGAAAGAGGTGCACGCTGAGTTCTTGGCTTACGAAGAGGACGGCGAGGGAACTTGCCATATCAATCTGGCTGGCACAGGGAATAGTTATGTTCCGCAGTGGGGCGGTCGGATTGAAAATGCTTCCACCACCGACAACCTCTTTCGCGGCGCGATTCTAGTCGTTCGTTCCCCAGTCAATGGCACTATTCATACCCTAGTTGCAGATTTCAACGGCTCTCCACGCAACTTTAATGTGGATTCAGTGCTTGCTACTCCTGCCAACGCTTGTGGCGAGACCGCCGTTTCTGCTGCTCGCACTACCGCTTCCACGGCAAATACACTCCTAGCAAACCTGCTGGATGGTGAATTTCAGAACAAGGTTGTTGATTTTTGCGTGAACTCGGATGATGTTTATGGTTCTGGTCGGCGCAACATTCGTTTGCACGCTGAGCGTGCAGATGGTACTAACGCTGGTGCAGTCGAAGTGGTAGAGGCTGACGCAGGGAGTAATGTATGCCTCTAAAATCACTCAAATTTAAACGCGGAGACACAATGATCGAGGTAATGTTTGGTATTGCCACCTTTTCCCTTGTCTCCATCTTGTCTATCGCCATCATGAATCTAGGCATCGCTACCGCTGAGACTAACCTTGAACAGACTATGGCGCGCGATTTGATTAACGCTCAGGCAGAGGCCATCCGCTATATCCATGACTCTTATATTACCGAGCGCAAGAATCTAACTTCTGGGCAAGAATTTGGTAACCTCTGGAATCGGCTGAAGAGCCAGCACAATTCCAGCTCTAGCGCTATCCTTTCTCTTCAGGTGAATAATTGTGCTGTGCGCTATGCCCCTACGGGTAGTGAGAGCATTTTTGGTGGTTATAAATCTTTCGTTATTAATACGCGCAAGATTGATGCCACTAACCCGGCTAAGACTATCTATTCCACCGTGACAGATTCTGGCATTTTCAAGGTTGCCTCG
This sequence comes from Candidatus Saccharimonadota bacterium, assembly GCA_017480095.1. Classification (GTDB taxonomy): domain Bacteria; phylum Patescibacteriota; class Saccharimonadia; order Saccharimonadales; family Saccharimonadaceae; genus Nanosyncoccus. Next base: position 166,844 of record JAFVBG010000002.1, on the reverse strand, counting down.
CTCCAGCCACGTCTAATCTTTTCGGTCAACGGCGAGACCACGGACGATGCTAACATTTCCGAGCGCAGCAACGATGTTACGAATACCAATGTCGAATACACCACCTTAAAATCCGCCGAAGGTATTTGGGTGACTTCCGTTGCCTCAGAATCCGCCATCGATGGCAAGCCGGAGTTTTATGATTATCACATTCAGACTTGTTGGAATGCTCCTGGCCAATCTATGCCCACCACTATCGGCACGATTATCCGCCTCTATAATCCAGAGTTAATCAGTACAGGGAGCGACTAGCATGGGCAGATTGCAAAAAACTATTGCTAAAAATAACCATGACGGTTTTACGATTGCCGAGCTTTCAATCGCGATGGCTTTTATCGCTGTACTGCTTGTGACTATCGCCTTCTTGATTATCCACTTGACTTCGCTCTACCAGAAAGGCTTAAGCTTAAAAGCAGTGAACACCGCTGGGCAAAACATCACCGATCATATCGCTCGCGCTCTAACTGCTTCTCCGTCCGAGAAAGTTTCCACCCTCTGCAACTATCTCACCGAGTCCTCCCAGCGTACCAGTTGTGCTGGCAGTGCAAAAGCTGGTAGCAAAGTCCTCTTCCAGCAGACCTATGTCAGCGACGTCAGGATAAAATCCAGCAACACCACTATCTCTGGGCGAGTGCCAGCCTCTGGTGTCCTCTGTACAGGAAACTTCTCCTACCTCTGGAATACGGGTTACGTCCTAGATTCGTCCACTTATGTCTCAAACTTTGGGGCCAACCTCTCAGACAGTCAGGCCACGCTTAATTACAATGGCACGGATTATACCGGTTTCCATCTTCTCGCCGTGCGTGACGAGAAACGTCAAGTCTGTACCAGCTCGCTTGAACAAAACGGCGCAACTTATGCCAACCCGAACCATCGTCATGTCATCACGGGTGGCAATTCCAGCCCGACCGAGCTGCTCTCAGATAATAATGAAGACACCCTAGCGGTTTATGATTTTCAACTCTTCACTCCTAGCTATCATGAGACTAGTAAGCATAGCTTCTATTCTGGTAACTTTATTCTCGCCACCGTGCGCGGCGGCATCAACATCAACGCCACGGGCGAATTTTGCACTGCTCCGCCAGACAACTTGAGCTCGGATTATGCCTATTGTGCTATCAATAAATTTGAGTTCGCCACTCGTGCGACGGGAGAAAAAGTCTATGTTGAACAAAATTAATCAGGCATATTCAAAAAACGCTATTGCTAAAACTAAGCAAAAACAATTAGCCACCAAAAACGGTGCGGCCACCTTCTATGTTGTAATTTTTACAACACTTTTAGTAACGGTTATTGTCACTAGCTTTATCCGAGTGATTCTTTCAGAATCGACCCGCACTATCAATGCCGACCTCAGCACTTCTGCTTATGATTCTGCTCTGGCTGGCGTGGAAGAAGCCAAAATCGCTCTCGTCCGTTATCGCAAATGCTTAGACGAGGGCTACACCGCTAACGCCACGGCGGCAGTCGGCTCCTGCGAACGCTTGATTGCTGATATTAAAAACGGTATTGCTAATGATTCTTGTGATACTATCGGTACGGCGCTCGGCCGCGTGACTTCTGGTGAAGTGGTGATTCAAGAGCAATCTGGCACGGGTGATAATAATTCTTCTGCCTATGAACAGGCTTATACTTGTATCAAGATTAGTGAGCAGACCGAAGATTATCGCGCTACGCTCAACTCCACTACCAATACTCGTCTAGTTCCACTTTGGGCGGCCGATACCAATAGTGACGGTAATCGTGAGCAGGTGCGCGCCGTCAAGTTCTCTTGGTACACGGGTGAAAATACTGGTACCTATGCTAATAATACCACTATTCCATCAGTCAGCTCGGACAAGATTCCTGCTGTCATGGTGGATGTTTACCAGACCGACCCTACATTCAACCTTGCTCAGCTGAGCGTGAACAACGTCGGGACAAATCACTCTGAGCTGCTATTGCTCCCAGGCTCATCTACGGGCATCACTACCGTCCCAGCTAGCACCGTCCTTGAAGCTTCGAATAAAACCGTTCCAGTGAACGCCGATACCTCTGCTGGGCATAATCCAGTCCTGATTTCTTGTGCTAACACGTTAGACTCTGCCGAGTTTCGTTGCTCTTCTGTCATCAACTTCCCCGCTCCGTTTAGTGGTGGCTCTACGCGTAACACTGAAGCACTGGCACTCAGATTATCTTTGCCTTTTGGTGGCACGGCAGATTTAGCGGTTACACTTTGTTCTACGGCTGGATGTCCAGAGGGTTCAGAAATACCGTTTGACGGCTTACAGGCTCAGGTTGACTCTACCGGCCGTGCCAACGACCTTTTCCGCCGGGTAGAAGTGCGCGTGGATTTGCTCGACAGTGCCTTCCCATTCCCTGAATACGCCCTTCAGCAGACTGGCACTGCCGATCTCAACCGCACAACTTGGGTGACCGACAACTGCTGGACCGCAGACAATGGCACGGTCACGGCTTGTAACAATTCTGGCTCAGCTCCAGCCGGGTTATAAGGAGTAAACAAACTAAATAACTTATGGTAAAATAAAACTATGAATCCGCAGAATCCATATCAACCACAACCACCTCAAGGTCAACCAAGCCCAGGGCCGCAGCCGATTCAGAACCCCCAGCCAATGCAAGCGCAGCAGACCTCATACGGCCAGAACTATCAGCGCGCTCCGCAAGGCTACAATCAATTTGCCCAGACCAATCAAGGTACTCCTGCCTTCCACTCGCGTAATATCACCTCAACTTCTTTTGCACACAATAACCAGAATTATTTTACCAACGTCAAAAACGAGGGTAAGCCGACCTTTACGCCGAAGGAGCAATACGAACTTTTCATGAATAAGCATAAAAAGGAAGTTGCTATCGGCGGTGTTATTCTGGTTGCGGTTATTCTAACCATAATCATGTTGTCGGTTTCTAGTACTCAGCGTGCTGTCGAGCAGGCGAAGGAGACCGAGACTACTGAATATGTCGAAGAAGTGACTAATCATCGCACGGTCGAAGAAATCCGCGAAAGTATCAACCCGATTTTTAAGGAACAGGGTGCGTTGATGGCGATTCAAGAATACGAGGACCAGATTTATGACGCTAAAACCGATGAAGAAAAGGCCATGCTTTACTCTGAACGTGCTAAGGCACTACACGAGTGGCTGATTGCGACTGGTGAGAATTACCACACACTCATCCTAGAAGATGCCTATAAGGCGGAGAAGCTAAATCCGACCTGGGAGACGGCTTATGATATTTATCGCTATGAGACGTTGTTCGGCAGTACAGAAAAGGCTGCAGAATACGCTGCTCTTGCTAAAGAGCGCAATCCAAAGTTGAAGATTGAGACCATTGAGGGTGCAGGTTAATGAGAATAGCATTAGCAGGATTAGCTATTAGCAAAAGCAGGTTAAAAATATCCGCTAGCTTTTTCGCTGGTATGTTATTTTTGACAATAGCGTTTTGGCTTAGTTCGCCAAGAGCTTTTGCGGCTTCTGCCTTGCCAGGTTCCAATAGCTCAGCTAATAATGCTCAATATGTCTGCACCGATAATAACTGCGGTGCGCTCTGGCTAACTAACAACAGTGATGCTGCCGTGGATCAAATCACAATTCCGTCAGGCTACACCGAAGGCACGATTAGTGTGAAATTATACGGCGCTGTTTTTACGCGCTATGCTTCCAGTGATGATAAATATGGTAATAACGTCCATATTCTCACTGAAGCCCGGAGCGGCAGTAGTGGCATGACCCCAGATTCTGATTTTTCGAGCATTACCTATACCCCGGTCACTTTTGGTGGAAGCTACACCCTGAGTCAAATTTACCGTGGGCGCGGGGCTGGTGCGGCTAGTACTTGGTCCACGAACTGGGAATCTGGTGGCGTGGACGCTATACTCGACATCAACGCGTTCAAAGCTAGCGCTACGAATCTCGGTAATGGTAAGTATGAACGCACGGTTCACGTCTGGCGCTGCTACGGCGCATCCTATCAGGGGATACCGAGCGGCTGTTATTCCGACCCGATGAAAATCGCCCTGCAGGATGAAGGTGAGGAGCCTGAGCCGGGAGAAAGCAGCTACTCTGGCAAGACTACGGTGCTACTAAACGGCGTCTCTAAGGACGACGGTTGGGATACTACTTCTGCTTTCGCCGAAAAGAACGTTAGTGACGGCGCGTTGAACATTGAGTTTGGACACTATCTCCGCTTGAACGATAGTACGATTGCCAAACACGCGGGTGATATTCATACCAACTGGAACACCTACACCGATAATCCCCTGGTTGGCGGAGTCGCTACCAACCAAGCCTGGTATGGCACTTCCACCACTGGTGCGCTGGTCAACAATCCTACCACCACGGTCAACCTCGACTTAGGGCACATCTTCTCTGTCTGTCAAGACCTCTACTTCGACAAAACCGTCAACTACGAGGTCGATGCCGAGGGTAATGTCACGGAAACTTCACGTAGCGATCAAGATGGTCATGCTAAAGCCTGTGCTACTGCCAGATACCCATATAATTTTGAAACTTCCGCTACTGCCCACATCTCTGCCACTGATATTGTCTATGCGGGAGAGACAGTCAATAGCTCCTTTGTCTTAGCGGTCAATTCGCGCATCAATCCAGCCGTTAGCACCACGACTTATGCTACTGCTGTTCCATCCGACACTAAGGTTGCCTATGCGCAGTTCACGATTCCAGTCTCCAGTGGCATGGTCTCTGGCGACCTTTTGACAGGCTCAACCGGTGTCCTCGCTTCAAGCTCCAGCCTCTGCGACTATGTCCGTAGCAAAGGCTTTACTAACTGTCTCGAAACTTCCGCCGTCGGTTCATCGCTCAATACCAACGTCGCTCGCTACGTGCCAGACGTGGAGCCAGGCACGAAGTACTGCGTCATTTCGGGTATCTCTCATGCCGACTCGCACAATTTACCGGGTATCACTCTTGATGAAACCACTGGACTGAATGGCTACGCCCTTTCTAACACTAATACCAACCCGACCACTAGTCCATACTGGCGCACCTCGCCCGTCTCCTGTCGCACGATTGCCAAAAAGCCTTCTACGCAAGTCTGGGGCGGTGGTGTCTATTCCAACGGTAACATTAACGCTACCACTTCGGCAAAGACGCCAGGCGCAGCCCTCTCCAACGCACCGGCCAGCTCCGCCACCAAGCTCTTTGGCTCGTGGGCAGAATATGCCGTCGTGAACGGTGGATCTTCGGCGAAGACCGTCGGTTTTGCTTCGGCGGCTGGGCTCGGCTATAGCTCTTCACGCGGGCCAGTCTCGTCCTTCTGTACCTTGACTCATCTCAGTGTGGCCAACGACGCTTGTAGTGGCATCACGGGATATTCGGGGATGTCTGGTGTCAACCTCGACAACTCCATCGTCTCACGGCTCAAAAATCGACTCACAATCAACAACCATACCGAGGAGGACACTCGTCCAGCTGGCTCAGATCTCTCGGCCGTGGCTTATCATACCCTCCCATCTGGCGCGCAATACGTCTATGTTCCTGGCGATGCCAATATCAGCAGCGTACTATCCACTCCATCGACTTCCGGCTTTGGCGTGACGCGTATTATTCAGGTGGACGGCACACTCAGTATCAGTGCTAATGTCTGCAATGGGGGAGGGAATTGTAGTTCAAATCCAGCCAGCCTCGTCCTCTCCGACCGCAACAGCCAAAATCTTTCCACCCTAGCTAGCGTCCCGCAGACCATTATCTTTGCCAACAATGTCAATATCGATCCCAGCGTGACTCAAATTGATGCTTGGCTAGTCGTGACCGGAAATGTCAACACCTGTAACGTTGCCAATCTTTCCGCCTCCGCCTGCGGCCGCACTTTGATCATCAACGGCCCAGTCATCACGGATAGCATTACGCTCAACCGTTCTGGCGGTAGCTGGGCTGGTAATAATAGTGGCGTTAATCTCTATTCTGGCAATCTCAACGCAACTGCGCTCGGCGGTATCGCTCCGGGCGAAATCATCAACTTCCGCGCCGACAGTTATTTCTGGATACTCCGCCAAATCACCTCTTCCGCCGAGCCTGGCACGGCCTACGTCAGGGAATTAGCTCCGAGATACTAACAGGGTATAATTCTGTAATGTTGTAATTTTTACAACGTTTTTCACAAAAATACCCCTGTTGGCGTAATTCTCGATTAACCACTTGCATTTTGCCAAAATCCGCCCTATAATAATATATATGAAAGAAGGTCATGACAAAGCTTTTACTGAGCTACCTGAATTTTCTGATGCAAAGGGTGAGAAAAAAGAGGTGATCAACACTGCCAACGCCAACGAACTCGACGAAGGCTCGCGTGCGAAGATTGAGCACGACCCACACACTCGTGTGAAAGAGGAGGTCAAGTATTCCGCCGATGATATTTTAGACGAGACCGTCGCCGGCACGCAAGACGAAATCATCCAGAACGTCAAGACTCCCGACCCAGATTTTCAAGCAGAATTGCAAAAAACTCGCGAGACTCTGAAGCGGAACTTCCTCGTCCGTCTCTTCGACCGCGAGCACAAGGCCACGACCTTCAGTGTGCTTTGCGCCATCCTAGCTGCCCTAGTCCTCCTCATTGTCCCGACCTTGATTCCAAAGGGTTACGACCCGAAGGCTATCAACCCAGAGACCGGCTATTCCAATGAAGAGACTGAGTGGCTCAAGTTTACCGATGACGTGCGTGGCACTGTCAACTCGATGAGCACTCCCGATGCCGAAAACCCAGAAGAAGGGATTTTGAAATACTTTGACGAGCTACTGGAAGACCACAAGGGTATCGCCGAGCAAATCGACATCTATATCATCCGGGCAGAGTATTATACCAACTTTGGTCGCCATGCCGAAGCTGTCGGCCAGCTAACCAACATCGACGTCTCGGACTATAAGCAACCGCTGGTGGACGACCCAGATTTGGGTGCCTACTTCGAGCGGATGTTTAAGTATTATACTCTCGTCCGCGATCTCTATGCTGCACTTGATGAGCAGGCACAAGTTACCGAGTATGACAAGCTCATCGACGACCTGCTAAATGAGAAAATCCGCACTTACAACGCAATCCACGATACTCCGATTGCCACTCCAGTTGACGAAGACAATCAAAATAACGAAACGGAGGAAAAATAGGATGGACGATTCTCAGTCTAGTCCAGAGAATATTATCGCATCAAATAGCTCTCGGGTGCGCCCGAAGAAAGCATTCTTGATTGGCGTGATAGCGGTCGTGGTGGTCGTCGCGGTAGTGGTTGCCGTCATCGTGTTTCTAGTAAACAAGCAAGGGAATAATTCAGGCCGACCAGGTTCTTCTGGCTCTAGTTCGTCTAGCCAAGCGGCATCTTCTGATGACCCAGCGGTTTTGAACGGGCTAGATGCAGAGGCTATCGCCGATATTAGCGCCGCACGTGAATCTGCCATGAATTATCAACTTGATATTATTAAGCGCATAACATCATCCACTAATAACGAGTTTGGCTTTGAGCAGGCTAAAGACGAGTACTCTAAGAAAGTTGACTCGCTATCTGGCGTAGCCCAGCTCTATTATGGTATTCGCTATTCCGAATTCTACTTTGTCTGGGGACATTCAAAAGATACGGTTAATACAGTTTTGAATGAAGCTGTGAAAATTGCGCAGAAATATGAGCCTTTGGCGACGAATGACATTGTGAAAGTTGACTACCTCGTGAACTTGCAGAATCTTTATACGAACGCTGGCAAAACTACCGAGGCCGAAGTCTATCGTCGCGAGGTTGAGAAGCTAACCACTAATAGTCAGGATGGAGAAGGATAATAATGCGATTCGCTAGACTAGCCAGTCAACAGAAACGTCCGTTGGTTTTTGGGCTAGTTTTTGCCACCTGCTTTGTTTTTGGCACCTACTTTTCGGAGTCTGCTTTTGCACTTAGTTGTGGCAGTAATACTTCCACGCAAAACGCCTGCGACCTCTGGGGTGGTGGCGTCGCTCGTGGTGCTGCCTGGCTTACTACAGACACGGCAAACAAGTCGAATGCCGCTATCTATTATAAAGGCGATCTTGCTGGTCTGCTTCCCGTCACGCTTTATGGCTCCGTATATCAGGGGAGTGGCGGTAGTGCGAATAATGTTCGCATCTTAACCTCGGAAGTTAGCTCGTCCGGTATGTCGCCAACGGATGTAGCATCTCAACGCACGGTTCACGGTGCTTTCACAGATTTTACTGGAGTTACTTTCTATCGTGGTTCAGGTAGTAGTGACAACGGCTTTTCTACGGGATGGGAATCGGGTGGTGTCACTCGCAATGTCAATCTTGACTACATCAAAAGCAACATGTCTCCAAACTGTGGTGACGGTTGTTATGCTTTTACTGTCCACCTCTATCGTTGCTTTGGTAGCTCTTATAACGGTAGCCCTGGTTCGTGCTATTCTGACCCTGTTCAAATCCGGATTGAGCCAGACCCTTCCGAGCCTGTTTCTAATACCTACAACTTTGCCTCAAAATCTGGCGTCGGCTATAATAATCGTAATCAAACCTTTTCTGCCCTAAACGGCAGGACAGACCAAAACGTCACCCTTAGCTACAACACGCAGAAAGTCACGGTGAACTTTACTCAGCGCATTTACTTGAAGCTCGATGGCCGTGCGCCAAATAGCTTCAACCCGATTGTCGATACGACGCACAAGATTACCTCGTCCACTAGTCCGAAAGCGGCGGAGCAGGGGAACACCAAGCTCACTTCTCAAGCCGCCGGCTGGAAACAGGCCTCAGAAGCTGGCTATTACTATCAAGATGTCAAGACTTCCGACCTAGAAGTTACTGTGCCAGAGACTGGCTCGGTCAAAGTCTGTCAGAAGATTGATTATAATCATAAGAATATTACCGTGACGAATGGTTCAGCCAGCTATTCTGACAATGGCTCGTCCGAAGCCTGTATCACTTTTTCACGCAGTGCAAAGCCACCAGATCCTCCAGAGAACTACTGTGAAGGCAAGAATATCTATTCCATCAACCGTGGCGATACTTACGGCTGGTCTCAGGTGACGAACCTCAATACTGATAAGACTGAAAACACCATGAAGGCAAACAAAGATTCCGTCTTTGTCTATGCTCGCCCAGGTGATACGGTCACCTTTGCGCATGCCTTCTGCTATGGTGCACAAGCCGTGCGTAGTACCAATGGCGTTTATACTACCGATTATAGTGATGCCGCTCGCACCAGCTTTGTCAACCTCTTTGAAAACACCTTTTCGATTTATGGCACTACGCGCATTGGTTCTAAGGGGGCTAGTGGTTATAGTGCATCCTATGGCACGACTGGTACGGCAGACTATGGCTTCGGCAAGTTTAACGATGCTACTACCGTCTCTGGCCGTAAGGGTGTAGTCGCTGCTGGGAATCTCCAGATTCTTGCTAATGCTTCTAACGCCGCCAAGCTCTACCAGAGCTCCACGAAGAATCCAGCCGAGCTCCCGCTCAAGGCTGGTAGCAACCCTGCTTCGCGCAATGTGAACAACATCGGCACTTGGGGCTTCTATGTCGAATCGCCTTGGGGATTGACCAACGAGCTCAAATGTAGTGGTGCATACTATAAAGACGCCTTCATGTCTGGGGGTTACCAGATTCACTCCTTCGTTTCTGGTGGCAACTGTGAGCGCTTTAGCACGGCTAGCACCTATGGCAAAGGCGGCTCGTCTGAAGTCGGTAGAGGCATCGCCCAGCGTATTACTTATAAAGACGTCAAGAACTGGATCAAAGAAGCTCACCGTGGCACACAAGATTCTACCTACTGGTGTAAGTGTAATCCTCGTCATGTTTACCATGCGGAGACTGCCCCATGGAAAGAATACGATTCTCGTGATAATGGCCAGTATAAAGATTTTGAGGGCGTAGATCATAAGAACGACGCTAAGAGCGTCAACGCTGGCGACTGGGATAAAGACCGCACCGGTTCGCAAGATACCGCTGGTCCACCGAAGAAAGAGAGTACGAAGTCGATTTATAATATCGATCCGGTCAGCTTCAATGACTACAATAACAGCCAGTATAAAGCTGGTTGGGTGGACTACAAGTGTGCTACCGACCCTTCCAAGTGTAAGGATACCTGGACCGAAAACGCCGCGACGAAGGACGAAATTACCACCATGGTAGGAACTACCTACATGGACTCCGATAAGAATACTACCTCTCCAATCGCCACTGGGTATGACAGTGCAAACTATTCTTCTCGTGCCGCAGATGAACAGTGGGACTGGTACACTTATTGTCCAAATTACGGTTCTGGTTGGGGTAATCGTAGTTGCTATGATTATGAATGGGATGACGAGGGGTGCTGGGACAGTATAGCGAAAGAATATTATGGTTGTTATGTTAGAGAGTATGAAAGTGCAAACTCGGTTGAATGGGAGTTCCATTACTATTACTGTTCAAATAGTGGCGATCATCTCCACGGTTCTGAATGCCGTTACAATTTCAACTGCGACGGCCTACACGAAGGCTTCCCAGGCAGGTATCTAAGCTGGGAGACATGCGTCTATAATTATTATCACTGTACTGGTGATACCTGGTTTGACGGCCCTGCTCCAGGCAGTACAGATGCAAGATACGTGGAGAGACCAAACGCTTTCACCTGCTATCGCCACCGCTATGCCTGTTCTAAGACTACTGGCTATGGTGATACAGTCTATGGTGGTGGGACTGGCGTGGTAGATGGTTACTCCTATAACTATTCTCAAAACATCTGCCGCTGGCATCACTGTCCAGGCGGGACTTCGAGGAATAATCGCAACACCGACGAGGATAAAGATAATATTGCTGCTTGTAGCTATTGCGATAACGAGATTCGTAATAAATGGCCACAAGACACCGAAACTGGCGTCCTAGTCAACGTCAACGCTTATAAAGTTCCTTCCGAGGGTATTTATACAGTGAATAAAGACAACGGCGCTTCCTCCGGTGGTGGCTGTCGGTTCAATGTCAACATCCGAGACAATTTCCAAGTCCAGACGAACAAAGTTAAATACACTACTACGAATAACAAGACTGCCCAGGCTGGAGTCACTACTCCAGTAGCTACCGACGTAACGAAAACGGCAGAAGTTCTTGTACCATACAATTATTACATCACCACTTCCTCCCGTATCTCCAGTGCTTCTACTGTCTATCTCGGCGAAGATATCCAGTTCAACTTCGACGCCAAGGTCAACCCACGCATCAATGCCGCCGTCGATCCAAACGAATCTTATGCGACCTATACCTTAGAGAACGGCACCAAGTTCCAAGCTATTCAGTTCATCGTATCCCCATCGGAGAAGGCTAGCTTCACGGGCAAAGTCGCCGCCAACTGGAACGGCACCGACCTCTGCGCCGCCTTTGGCCGCACCAGCGCCAACTGCAAGGAGTTTGCCGCCTCTACCACGAATGACACCTTGAATAAAGACGGTAATCCACGCGGCGCCGTGGTGCTAGACCAGAACACTTGGCAGACGGCTACCGTCCCAGATGACAATAGTGTAGAAGTTGGCTCGCTCTACTGCGTGGCGGTGGGCGCGTATCCTGGCGGTTCGCATGGTAAGTGGTCTGCTCCGACCTCTGGCACTACCTTCAACTCTACCGATGGGCAGGGTAGTGGCATGAGCCACTTTGATGACGCTGTCTGGGCGCTCTCAGATGCCTCTTGTCGCACGATTGCTAAAAAGGCTAACTTCCAGGTCTGGAACGGCGGTCTCTATACTGAGGCTGGTGTCTATACGTCCGTTTCTAATAAGGCTCCAAACTGGGCACTCAACCCATCTGCCGCCGCCAATAAGGTTGTCTTTGGCTCTTGGGATGAATATGGTGTCACAGCCAACGGTAGTGTCTATAACTTCGCCTCTGGCGCCGCTATGGGTTATGCTACCACCCGCAACTACTCGCAATACTATAATGCTCGTGGTATTCAGACGATTTCCAACTCAAACAACGACGACCTCGGTCACTCCAACGTTACGGGTGTCTCGCCTGGGAATATGTTGCAAAAGATTCTTTCTCGCTATACTGGCACTCCAGTTAATAATAGCTTTCCAACTTATGGGGCGGATAAGCAGTTAGGTGGCAGTACTGGTAATTCTAATGCCTACTACTACGAGCTATCTGGTGGCGCAACTATCAACACGACTACTATTAGCTCCGGCACTCACGTCATCCGTGTCAATGGCAATGTGACCATTAACGGCAATATCTGTATCGGCACTGGCACTTGTGCTTCCAATCCAAACACCCTCGTCATGAATCAGCGCAACACCCAAAACATCTCCAATATCAGTGATATTCCGCAAGTCATCATCATCGCGAATAATATCACCATTGCTGAGAATGTCACCCAGGTTGACGCTTGGCTAATCGCCGCCAATACTGCGGGTACTTCCGTCAGTAGTTATGGTAAAGTTGACACCTGTAACGTGGAAATCAGTGCCACCGATACCAATGCCGCCAATAAATGCAAGAGAACCTTGATGATTAACGGCCCAGTCATTGCGAATGAACTCTCTCTCGACCGCACCGCTGGCGCGCTCCAGGGCGGAGCGAAGTTCAACAATAGCAATCTCCCAGCGCAGAACCTTGCCGATGATGGTTCTGCCACTCCAGCCGAAATCTTCAACCTTCGCCCAGATGTTTACCTTTGGGCCTACTCCCAGCTCAACCGCTTTACTCAAGCTACGACCACCTATAGCCGCGAGCTTGCGCCGAGGTATTAAATATGGCTGGAACGAAGAAACTTCCAGCCCAGGCTAAGCAGCGTCGCAAAGTAATCTGGCGCGATATGGGCTTCTGGCGTCCAATTCTCATCGCTCTTGGTATAGTATTAGTGGTTACTTTGGGCATTATCTTTATCCCCAAACTCTGGAATACGCCACTACCCGAAGGTACCGCCGAAGACCCTTATGCTTCTTATCGCGCGCTTTATACTGAGGTCAAAGAGTATAATTTCGCGCACGGTGGCGATCAGAAGCTGGCGCGCAAAATCAATGCTGCCCTAGAGAGCAATACTAACAACATTGCCGGGTATCATTTCTATCAGATGGCGGCGGCGGAATATTACTATGGTGTGCAAGATTATGAACGCGCCGCGAAGTTTGCGACGGAGGCCGAAAACTACGCTCCGACCGACCGCGAATATCAAGCTGTCCTAGAGTTCTATCTCAAGGTCTATAAAAAACTAGGCGACACCGAGAAAGTCAGCTATTATCAGGGGCTTTACGACGAGCTGATGTATGAGCCAGAAAACTGCGAGGGCGAAGATGAAGAGTAAGCGCGGATTTACGATTATAGAAGTCATGCTGTTCTTGGCAGTGGCAGCTCTGATGTTTGTCGGCGTCATCGCCAATACACATAATAACATCGCCAGCCAACGTTTTTCTTCCTCTGTCCAAAACTTTGCATCTTTCCTGCGTCGAGTTTATAACGAGGTAGAAGATGTGCAAATCGCCAGCCGCTCGGCCACGACCACAGTGCGTGACTATTGTACTATGGATGCCGCCATGATTGCATCGCGCAATTTAGGGGCATCTGGTCTATCTGGCTCTGGACGCTCGGATTGCGCCGTCTATGGTAAACTAGTTACCTTTGGAGAAGACCAAACCAACTCAAAGGCGATTCATGTTTACGATGTAATCGGAAACATCGTGGACAATCGCCATCCCATCTCCGCCACCGACGATTTATCTGCCGTGGCTGAAGTGCAGGCCGGTGTCGTGATGCTCAGCCGTGCGAATGCGGCCAGTCCGTATTCACTCTCCGCCTCGTCATATTCTGTCACCCTAGACTGGGATGCTTGGATTGAAGACACCACGGGCAGTCGCTTCACCGGCGCGTTGCTCATCGTCCGCTCTCCGCTGTCTGGCGTGGTGCATACCTACCTCAACAATACATATAGTGCAGACGGGATTAACCTGTCTCGGACTTTGTCTTCTGCTGGCACCGCGGCAAGTGGTAGTGTTGCAGGAAACTTATTCGGAGTCAACGGTTCGGTCGCTAGATTGACTAATAGCATAACGAGTGGTGGATACTCGGCGCAAGAAGTCAACTTCTGTGTTGATTCTGACGACCGAGGAGGGCAGAGGCGCCGTAATATTCGCTTAGTCTCGGATGCCAGGAACTCTGGTGATATTATCGTGGTGGTAGCAGATGATGCAACGGAGAACCGATGTTACAACAACTAAGAGATAAAAAGCAATTTCGTCCAGGCGACACTATGATCGAGGTACTTTTTGCGATTACGGCTTATTCGGTAGTGGCTATTTTTACCATTATCACGATGAACATCGGCCTCCAGCAGGGCGAATCAGCGCTTGAACTATCTCAAGCGCGCATCGAAATTGCCGCTCAGGCAGATGGTTTGCGCTACATCCATAACGCTTTTCTCTCCGAGCGCGAATATGGGCGCACAGGGAGCAATTCTTACAAAGACTTATGGAATAGAATTGTAGGTCGAGCCATTAATCATGACGATAGTATCCAAGATTTAGCAGTAGGGAGATGTGGCAACTGGTATAATGGCAACTACCTTGTAAATCATAAAGCCTTTGTGCTAAATTTACGAAATCTCAGCCCAACTGGCGGAACAAATACTGTGGTTGAAGCGACAAATAATAAATTTCGTGAGGCAACACTTTATCCGCGCGTGGTCTATACTGCTAGTAATACAGCTTGGGATGGCACTTCGGACTCATCGGACAGGGATTATTATGATGAGAGTGGCAAGCTTTATGTCGGCGCAGCCGAGGGTATCTGGGTAATCGCGCGCAAATCGGCCGCCATGTCAAATATGTTGAATAATCAACCAGAATATTACGATTTCCATATTTATAGTTGTTGGTATGCGCCAGGCTCAGACCACCCTTCTACTATCGGCACTATTATTAGACTCTATAATCCAGAGCTTCAGGAGAAAATTCGATGAGTATTCAGACTAAAAAAGGTTTTACTATTGCAGAACTCTCCATCTCGATTGGCTATGTCGCTTTTCTGCTGATTGCCGTTGCGACTTTGATTGTCTATTCAATTTCAATCTACCAGAAGGGTTTGACCCTGCGTTCGGTCAACAATGCCGGCCTTGAGCTAATCGACGAGCTCACGCGCACGATTTCCGACTCGTCCAACTCTTATCCAGATTGTAATGCACTCGCCAATACTACGGATCGGAGCCGATGCCGCTCAAACTGGGGGAATCTGGTGTATGGCCAGGTCAATACCACGGTTTATATCCCAGCCTCTAACGAGACTATCACTGCGCCAGCTTACGGTTTCTTCTGCACAGGCTCGTATTCTTACGTCTGGAATAGCGGTTACGTTTTGAATACGGACGGCACTTATTATCATTCATCGACCAGAGAGGGCTTTACGGACTATAAACAGAGCATAATCAGTGCGAGCGGTACAACTGTGCAGGATTATCGCCTACTGCGCTTTAATGATTCCAACCGTGAGATTTGCTCTAATGCTTGGAATGGCAGTCCTGGTAGCTATCCAGCCTCGTATGCGACTGCGAGCATATCGCCGGACAGAAGCATTACTGTTCCAAACGAAGTCTTTAATACTAAGCGTGAGCTCATGAGCGCCAGCTCCGAGACCCAGCTTGCGGTCTATGATTTTCATGTTCACGCTATCAACTATCAGGATCTAACCGCCCACGCACTCTATGCTGGCTCCTTCACACTCGGCACGATTTCTGGCTCGGTCAACATCCAGACCAGCTCCAATACTTGCAAAGACGCGCCAGATAATCTCAATACTGGTTTTGCTTACTGTGCCATCAACAAGTTTAATTTTGCGGTGCGTGCGTCGGGAAAGTCTTAGGGTTTCAAAAAACATCGTTCTAATGTATAATATGAGGAGATAAGCATGAAAAGTTTGATTAGGTCATCTAGACAAAAACAGGGAACAAAGCAAGGTGCAGCCGCAATATATGTTGTAATTTTTACAACACTTATTCTGAGTATTATCACCATCAGCTTTATCCGTATTATGACTTCTGATGTCACGAACACAGTCAACGACGATCTCAGTACTTCGGCCTACGATTCAGCTCTGGCTGGTATCGAAGATGCAAAAGTTGCCTTGATGAAATACCACAACTGCGTGGATAAGAACTCTACCACGGGGGATTGTGCTTTCGTCGCTGATATGCAGGCGAATATCGCTAGTGGTAACTGTGATACGGTAGCTACGGCTCTTGGCCGGGCAATCACCAATGAATCCGTTGTGATTCAAGAATCTACAAACATCTCCGACTCCAATAACTCCGCCAGTATGCTGCAAGCTTATACTTGTGTCAAAATCTCTGAAGAACTGACGGATTATCGTGGTACTCTCGACTCCACGAACCGTACGATTGTCGTCCCACTTCGCACCAATACCGGTGACTACGGTCAAGTCCAGGCGCTAAAAATCATGTGGCACCCGCAAGACATGACCAACAAAACCGCCTTTAGTAACCTCCCACCGAAAAATCAAAACCTCATCCCGGCTCTTACGGCGGACGTCTTCCAGACTGCAAACAGCTTCAATCTCGGCACTATCTCTGCCAAGAGTGGAAATATGCTTGACTTTGCCAGTCTCTTCCTTCGCCCTGCTAGCTATAGTTCCAGTACGGCTCAGAACGTAAGAATCATCAGTAAGGCTGACGTCCTCGCTATCGCGGATAAAGATTACAATGCGCCTTTTGACGTGAGTTGTACAAACGCGGCGTTTATGTGTACCGCGGTCATTAATCTCCCAGTACCAGCGGGGAATGCCGCAGATTCTTACCCGACCACGCGCAATCCGAGCACTTTCTTCCTCCGCCTCGCTCTGCCGTATGCCAATGATTCTGGCACGGAGTTCTCTGTGACGATGTGTAAAAAAGCCAACTGCGAAGGCGCTACGGGGCTTTCCAACGACGGTATCGGCTCTGATAAAATTGCACCGTTCGTGGGGGTCCAGGCTCAAGTTGACTCTACCGGTCGCGCCAACGACATCTATCGCCGAGTTGAGGCTCGTATTGAGCTAGTAGATACAGGCTTCCCTTATCCAGAATATGCTGTCTGGATGGCAGGCACTGATCAAAAAGACATCAACAAGGCCTTCTGGGTGACGAACGAATGTAGAACCAAAAAGGACAGTGCCTCTGACTTTGAAAATTGCGACAACAAGGGCAACCTCTAATCCCGCTCATAGGGGTTGACTTTTTCCGTTCCCCGTGATATATTAAGTAGGTATTTTAACAGTATCGCGGGGTAGAGCAGCCTGGTAGCTCGTTTGGCTCATAACCAAAAGGTCGTTGGTTCAAATCCAACCCCCGCAACCATAAGAGAGCCCAGCTTGGGCCCTTGAAGTTTATGCGCAGTCCCCCCTGCGTTTCGAGGTCCCATTTGGTTTCTCCGATGACCGGATTCCGCTCCGACCAGGAGACCACTTCAGCGGCTACCTGTCCCCCCAGGTGCCGCTTTTTTATTGCTCAAAATATATTCTCACTTGCAACTCGCTGGCTTCAGACTTTTTACTCGTCCAGTTGCCAGCAAGTAATGTTCTAGAGAATCATAAGCTCCATTATTATATTTGCCAGTCGCAATTTCGGTGGCGGCGGTAATGCCAACATACCGATAGTGCCAAGTTTCAAAAAGCCCAGTGCTACCGTTCGCATCAACGTTCAGCGGTTCGGTCATCGAGCCACCCGCCCACGCCGCTGGGAAACGGTCAATAAAGCCATATTTGTAGGAATTTTGTTTCAACCATTGCCACTCGATGTGGCTACTATAATAATCTGTATCCAAAGTCGTACCATAGGCATTGTCGATTAGGTCACAAGTGTAGCCTGTATGGTGGTCGGAAGTTCCCGTCGCCGCGCAAAGTCTGCCACAATTCGTGCCTTTCTGTCGAAAACATGAGCGAGTTCCCATGGAATGTCCTGGATAAGCCTCAGCATAAGCTTTTAACATTTCGTTTAAATGCGTCGCCGCCTCCGCATCAAGTAGATTGTCGCCGTTATTAGAGTTATATTCTGGTATCCCGTAGGTTTTTGAGACGCTAATCAGCTGTGTCTTGCGAGTCGCGATGAAGCTGGTCGATACGGTGAAGTTTGGGTTAATCAACATGAGCGGGCCAAAACTGGTCGTACAGTTGCCACCTTCGGCAATAGCGTTCTGTTGCGAACTCTGGGTCTTTTCTTCCTGCTCAGATTTTTCAGCGATCTTTTCGTCCGCCTTCTCAATTTGATCTTCCGTAGCCGCTTCAGGAGCTTGTTCCGAGATGTTTTCAGAGTTTTCCACAGGTTTTTCCACAGGCTGAACAGGGGTGGAAGCCTTCCAGCCGAAAAGATGCAAAAATCTCTGCCAGAGAGACGGTGCGGTCTGGATTTGGTCCGAAATTAGCTCGGTTTCGTAGCTCCGCGTGGCAAGACGAACGCGCATTTTACCTAGCGGCTGTTCCCCACCAACAGTTTGCTCGCTTAGATTCGTTTCAAAATCAACCGATTTCTCCATCCCCTCCCAGCCTAGTGCCTTGAGCGTAGTCTTTGCGGAAACTGGTACTCGTCCAGTCCACCAGGAGTCGATATAGCCGACCGTGTCGTTTTGTTTGACTAGCACTTTATCTACCAAAAGCTCCTGGAGGGCAGAAACCAACCTGTGAGAATCACTAAAAGAACTCGCACGCGTTGGCGCACCAAGTAGGGCAAGTGTAGCAATGTGGTCGTCGGCAGATAATTCATCTGGGATGCGGTATCCAGAGACAAGCTGATAGCCAGAGGCATCGCCAATCCACCCAGTCTTCACGCCGACAATCCCCAATTCTCCGAGAAGCTGATTAGAATTTCTTAACTCGCCAGCTACTGGCACGCTATGATTTTTCGAGCCCACAATCTCCGCCAAGACTGGATTTTCCAGTACTTTCTGTCCAATCAAGGCCAGATCAGCAGCAGTACTAGTCGTAGTTTCGCTAAACCCGCTCGCATCGTTACCGATTTTGGTATTGGCAAGCCCCCATTTTGAGAGCATATCAGTAGCATAATCTCGATAAGCATCAAGCGAGCCAAACGCCCAGATTGCCAGCGTGTCTGCCATGTTGTTGCTAGAGGGGAGCATCACAGAGGCCAGGGCATCGTATTCGCTAATTTCTTCCCCTAGTGCCACGGCTGAGACAGAGCCACCATTTGCAACATGCCAGAGATAACGGTTAAAATACTCTGAGGAAATCGTGATAGCTTCGCCTTTTTCCCCGAAATTGAAAGGTTTAGCTTGCATTACGGCGAGCGCAAGAATCATTTTGGCCGTGCTGGCGGTAGGAGTGGCTGGGAGAGGTGCTGAAGGTTCCGATGTGGCCACGATATTGTTATCGACTGCAACTGCCCATTGACCATAGCCAGTAGTTGGCAATTCGGCAAGAGAATTAAACGCCGGTATATTATAGGCAGCTTCAAAGTTGATTTGTGTATCTTCGGTCGTCATCAGAATACCGACTATCGCAAGAACTATAGTCGCCACGATGGCAATTAGTTTGATTTTGCTATTGTTTTTCTCTACCATAACTGCTTTTAATTATACCATAAGTGTGTTATAATCTAACCATGGACGGTTTGGTCAACCTATTTATTGTCATCTTAGCGGGGGTCGTGCATGCTGGATTACAACTAGGGGTCTCGGCCTTACTTTTGCTCTATCACGCTAATATCGGTAAGAAGCTTAAATCTTCTACCAAGAAGCTTGCTCGGAGCTACCTGCTCGGCGTCTCCCTCTTTACTGCCCTTGCTGTCGCTAGTACCTGTTATTTCATCTTGGTCATCTTCTCCGGCTCCATGCCAGAGGCGACCTTAGCGATTCTAACTGGAGCTTTGATGGCCTTTGCCATTGCGATTTGGTTCGTTTACTATCAGCGTGGTACTGGGACGGAACTTTGGATTCCACGCCGCTTCGCTAGATTCATCAACGAGCGCGCTGAGCAGACCGATGAAGATGTCGAGGCGTTTTCGCTCGGTATGACCATGGCTTGTGCGGAGATGCCATTTGCGGTTATCTTGATTATTACGGCCGCCGATGCGATTCTCTGCCTGCCACAAGGGATGCAGATTCTAGCAATAGCAGTTTATGTTTTGACCGTGATTACTCCGATGTTGCTGCTAAATATCTTCATTGAAAAAGGTAGAACTATCGTCGAAATTCAGAAGTGGCGCGTCAGGAATAAAAACTTCATCAAGATTATGACCGGGGTTGGTTTTGTCACGCTCGCGATTTTCCTCTTTGCCTTTAAAGTCTTAAAGGATTTCTAGTGCGAGGGAAATATAGCAAAGCAAAGTTAAAGAAGGAAATCTTGCAGGAAGCAAGAGTTTTGGGGCTGCATCGTGGTGCCGTCGAGCTCATGGTGGACCGTGTGGTAGACGAGGTAGATACTTGGATTAGCGCGCGTGCTGTCGTGACGGCAACAGATTTGGACCGAGTTACTTCGACCAAGCTCCGCAAGTATAACAAAGATCTAGCTTACTGGTATAGCAATCGTGATAAAATAATTTAGCAATAGTATTTTAAGTTTAAGCAATAACATTTTCAAACTAAGTAATAGCAGAAAGGAGTAGAATGCAGAGATACGATTATGATTACATCATCATTGGTGGTGGAGCGGCAGGCTGTGCAGCGGCCAAAGCCTTGGCTAAGACCAGCAAAAAAGTTGCCATAATCGAAAAAAATCAATGGGGTGGCTCCTATGCGGCTTCTCGCGATATTCCGTATGCCGCCAGTTTAAACTTCTCTCATCTCTATGCTAAATCCATGTATGGTGCTAGATTTGGCATTTCTTCTACCACTCTCCGTTATAACTATCCGACTTCTGCCCACTGGCGCGAGAAAGCCGTCTCCCGTGAAATCGCCCAGGTTAAGCACGAGCTAGCAGAGGCTAAGGTCACCATGATTAAAGGTAATGCACATTTTGTCGGCACGCACCAAATTTCCGTGAAAAAAGGTGACGGTGGCATTATTTCTGGCCGCAAAATCCTCATCGCTACTGGCGTGATGCCAAAAAATCCAGGTATTTCTGGACTCGAAGTCGTCACACATTACACGCCGGAGACGGCGTTGAAAATCCCACGCGTACCAAAGACCGTGATGGTCGTCGGCGGCGGAGCTAGTGGTTGCGAGGTTGCCCAGTATTTTGCCGAGCTCGGTAGCAAAGTCGTGATGGCGGAAATCGCCGAGCGAATCTTGCCGCGCGAAGATAAGGAGGTGGGCGAAGTTTTAACGGAATACTTCACTAAGCGTTTTGGCATGAAGATTTTGACTTCTTCTCGCGTGATTGCCGTCGAGCAAGACGCAGCTGGCGTCAAAACCTACTTCGTGACTGGCGATAAGGAGAAGGCGGTGCGAGTAGAAGCCATCATTCTGGCTACTGGTAGCCAACCAAACTTAGACCTCGGACTAGAAAACGCTGGTGTGAAGTTTACTGCGGCTGGAATTAAGGTCGAGAAAACTTTACAGACTTCCCAGAAGCATATTTTTGCCGCTGGCGATGTGATTTCTGGCGACGTTTCGACCGAAAAAGCTGAGTATCAAGGTGGTATCGCCGCTATGAACATGGCAAGCCGGGCGACCAACTATGTGAACTATAACGGTTTCATCCGTGTGACTGATACCGACCCACAGATTGCCGTGGTCGGTCTAACGGAAGATGATTTGACCAAGCGTGGTAAGAAATACCGCTCGGCAGTAATCCCGCTCTCGCGCGTTGCCGCTGCTAACGTTCAGGATTTTCGCATGGGCTTTATCAAGATGTTGGCCAGCCACGATGGTAAAATTCTGGGCGCAACGTTGATGGCGCCTGGTGCCGCTGAAGCAATCCAAGAAGTTGCTGTCATGATTCGCCACAATTTCTCCCTACTCGAAATTGCTAGTACACCACATGTTGCACTTGGTTGGAGTGAACTCGTCCGTCAAGCGGCGCGTGATCTGGCGAAGAAAAAATAGCTCCTTTCGGGCTAGCCGGAAAAACTAAAAATTGTAAAATGCTCATGCTTGCAATATTTTTGTCGGCATGATAACTTGAGAATATGGCAAAGCAAACACGGCTCTTCGCCGCACTCACTTTGGCCTTTGGGGCTTTCCCAACGCACCTTGCAATCGCTACTTCCGTGGCTCCCATCCCGGAGGTATCCGATTTATCCGAAACAATTACAAACACTGAGAACATCGAAGCGGAAATTCCGCCAGACGAACTCGAAGTTCCGCCTGATTCGTCGGATGACCCTGAACTTCAGCCGGTGGAAATTCCGCCACTCTATATCAAAGCCCTCAGTCCAGGCTATACTGTAGATAAGGCATCAAACACGGGCGAATTTATTGAGATTGTAAACAGCACAACTAGCCTCGTTTCGCTAGAGGGGATTGCTCTCTGGTATAACAATGGCACAAAAGATTATCTGGTCTATGAATTCCCAGAGTATAGCTTTTTGGCGCCTGGCTCGCTGGTCTTGCGCCTCAAGAGTAGTCCAGAGGTGAGGAATGCTGAGGATTCACTTGATGTGGCGAATGCCGTTTACGCGAAAGATCTCGCCATGAGCGGCTCGCTTCGGCTGGTGGCGACGGCTCCAGTGGACGACAGCTCGTCTGAGGCTGCCACTGCGGCTTCGGACGCTGTTGTGGGCGAAGTTTCGGAAGACGTAGCTAGCGCTGAAGAGACCATTTTGGATTCTATTTGCTGGACTGGCAAAGCCGAATGTATACCAAGTTTCACCTCGGCAAATCCGCACATTCTCGCTCGTGATGCGGAAACGTTTGAACCTGTGCAACTTGAGACTTACGAGCCAGATTTTAATGCTGAAGCGCTGCAGATTATCATGCCAGAGTCAGTCGCAGGCGAAACTGATCTAACCGTAGATGGCTCAACCGGTGCAGGGGACATATCGGGCGACGATTCTGCCGGTTCAACTCCTGACAGCGGTGGCTCGCCCACCCCTGTTAATTCCGGTGTAGGGGTTGATGTTACCATCTCTACGCTTGCCCCATGTCCAGAGGGAAAATATCGCAATCCCGAAACGAACCGCTGCAAGAATATTGAAGTCGAGCCAGAGGAGAAAACCTGTGCCGAGGGCTATTATCTGAACCCCAGCACGAATCGTTGCAAAAAGGTTGAAGTTGAAGCTGAACCGAAGGCTTGTGGCGATGGTTATTACCTTAATCCGGCCACTAACCGCTGTAATAAACTCCCGACCGAGAAAGAACTGACCCCTTGCAAGGATGGTTACGAGCGCAACCCTGAGACTAATCGCTGTCGTAAGATTGCGGATGACACGGAAGATGAACTTACTCCTTGCGCGGAGGGCTATGAACGCAATCCCGAAACCAATCGTTGCCGTAAAATCAAAGTTAATGATGGAGCGGATTATGCTCTTGTGCCAACTACTGGCGGAGTGGAGCAGAAAAACTTCACCGCCCTTTGGGCGATAGGTGGCGTTGTCCTGATTGGTGTTGGCGTAGTGATTTTCCAATTCCGCCACGAGCTCGCCCACTTTCTCAAGAGCCTCGGTTCAAGACTCTCCCGCAAGCACTAGCCCTTGTCAAGCCACTCAAAAAATATTATAATAAGGAGTATGAATAAAATGCCAGTAATTAGCATATTTTATGGAATTTTCATGTGAAGTATCAAAATTACGAAGCTTCATTTACTTTTGATGGTGAATTACTAAAAGGTGATTTGCCAAAGAAACAGATTAGCTTTGTCAAGGCCTGGGCGGCAATACATGAGGACGACCTGAAAACCAACTGGGAATTACTAAAAAAGAAGGAAGGGCTGAGAAAATCGAGCCGCTAAGATAATGCGAACGTATATTGATGAAAAAACCGGAATAGAAATGTGTTGCGCCGATGAGGGGCCAGACATAGAGTGGATTGTTACAAAAGTTATCCCTCAAGATGACTTCACATTGAAGGTTTGGTTCAAAGATGGTAAAGTCAAGGTATTTGATATGAAACCTGAAATCCCAAAAATTAAAGCCTATGGCAAGCTAAAAGATATAGGGTTCTTTAAGCGAGCACACTGTGATGGTATTTCTGTTGCTTGGGATGATGAAATCGATATCGCGCCTGAAACTCTTTACGACTTCGGTGTTGAAATCAAGCCAACTCCAGCCTAAATAGTCCCTCGAAAATCCCCCTCCCGAGAGGGGGATTAAGGATGATAAGCTGGGTTATTACTTATCCACCACTTCGCCTTCGACGGCGCCGTCGTCGGATTTCTTATCGCCGCCATTGTCAGAGGCGGAAGCATCACTCGAAGCTTGCTGATACATCTTCGCACCGATTGGCATAATCTTTTCAGACAGAGCTTCGGCCGCTTTCTCTAGATCATCTTTCGAGGCATCTTCTTTCTTCAAAACTTCTTTTGCCGCTTCGACAGCTTCGGAGATAGTCTTGGTATCATCCTCAGAGATCTTATCTTTGTATTCCTTCGGCATCTTCTCCGCCTGGTAAACGGCGTTTTCGAGCTTGTTGCGAGCATCAATGGCTTCACGCTTTTGCTTATCTTCATCGGCGTGGGCTTCGGCCTCTTTCTGAGCCTTCTCGATGTCTTCTTTGCTCATGTTGCCAGAGTTCTGGATGGTGATAGATTGCTCTTTGCCCGTGCCTTTATCCTTGGCAGTGACGTTAAGAATACCGTTTGCGTCAATGTTGAAGGTTACTTCAATCTGTGGGACACCGCGTGGGGCTGGAGCGATACCATCGAGGATAAAGCGTCCGAGCGACTTGTTGTCGTTTGCAAACTCACGTTCACCCTGGAGCACATGGATTTCTACCGATGGCTGATTATCGGCTGCAGTGGAGAAGACCTCAGACTTGCTAGTTGGAATAGTGGTGTTGCGGTCAATCAACTTCGTGGAAACACCACCCATAGTCTCAATACCAAGGGAAAGCGGGGTCACATCGAGAAGAAGAACATCCTTTACATCACCTTGAAGTACGCCGCCCTGAATTGCTGCACCCACCGCCACAACTTCGTCTGGGTTCACGCCCTGCATTGGGTCTTTGCCAAAAATCTTCTTCACACGTTCTACGACGGCCGGCATCCTCGTCATACCACCCACCATCACGACTTCATCAATATCAGAAGCGGAAAGCTTGGCGTCTTTTAGTGCCTTTTCTACTGGCTCAGCTAGGCGGTCAAGCAGAGGCTCAACTAGTTCTTCTAGCTTTGCACGAGTCAAAGTATATTCAAAGTGCTTTGGGCCATCGGCATCAGCCGTCAAGAATGGTAAGTTAATGTCGGTCGAAGTAGCAGAAGAAAGTTCCTTCTTAGCCTTCTCCGCTTCGTCCTTAATGCGTTGCATTGCGGCGGCATCGCCCTTGATGTCAATGCCAGACTCTTCCTTGAACTGATCGCAGAGGTAGTTTACGATGATATTATCAAAATCTTCACCGCCCAGGTGGGTATCACCATTGGTGGACTTCACTTCAAACACGCCATCGCCCAGCTCTAGGATGGAAACATCAAACGTACCACCACCGAGGTCGAAGACGGCAATCTGCTCGTCTTTCTTGCTCTCTAGGCCATAGGCGAGAGCAGCGGCAGTTGGCTCGTTGATGATGCGGCGTACTTCTAGACCAGCAATCTTGCCGGCGTCTTTCGTAGCCTGGCGCTGAGAATCGTCGAAGTATGCTGGCACGGTGATAATCGCTTCGGTTACTTTCTCACCGAGGAAGGCTTCGGCATCGGCCTTAATCTTCGAGAGTACCATGGCGGAGATTTCCTCTGGGGTGTATTCCTTGCCGTCCATCTCTACGGCCACAGCGTTGCCTTTTTTCACAATCTTGTATGGCATAATATCAAGATCGTGCTTGACTTCGTCATCTTCAAACTTGCGACCAATCAGACGCTTGATGCCATAAATCGTGTTTTTTGGATTTGTTACGCGCTGACGCTGTGCGACTTTACCGACCAGACGTTCGCCTTTCTTCGTCACGGCAACTACGCTAGGGGTAGTGCGGTCACCCTCGGCGTTTGTAATTACTTCTGGTTTACCAGCGACCATGTACGCAAAAGCTGAGTTTGTCGTACCAAGGTCAATACCAATAATTTTACTCATGTTTATACTCCTTTGTTAATTAGCACTCTACTTGAGCGACTGCTAATTTTTAACCTACCTCTATTGTATCAAACTAGCACTCATTTGTCAAGAGTGCTAATTATAGGGATATGTGCTATAATTACTAGTATGAAACACCATGCTGATGCCCCAAAACAAGTTTCGGAGCGTGAAACCCAAAAGATTCTAGAATTAGCCGAAAAATCCCTAGAGGTTGAAGGCGATTTTGTCGAGCTGGGCTGCTATCGTGGGGATACTTCAGTCCAACTAGAACGGTTGCTGGAGAAGCATGGTTTTATTGGTAAGCATCTCGAAAACGGCGAATATCAGCCACCAGAGAAGCGCCTCTTTATTTACGATTCTTTTGAGGGCCTGCCGAGGCGTGTTCAGCAAGATGGCTCTGCCGCTGGCACCGAGTTCAAAGAAGGGGAACTGCTGGTGACTAAACGCGAAGTAGTAGAAAAGTTCAAGCGTTTTGGTCTCAAGCTTCCTATCATCAAAAAGGGTTTCTTTGAAAACCTAGACCCAGCCACGGACTTGCCGGCAAAGATTTCCTTCGCCTTTCTCGACGGCGACCTCTATACTTCGATTAGAACTAGCCTCAAGCTCGTCACACCGAAGCTCGCTAAAGGCGCCACGCTGATTATTCATGATTACAATAATCCTCAGCTCCAGGGTGTCGCCAAGGCGGTTGATGAATGGCGAAACAGTCGTGATTTTCAGATATTTGAAACCTGTGCTATAATAATGATATGAAAGATTACATCCGCAAAGCTTTAAAATACACCATCGTTGCCGTTGGTCTCGCCTTTTTCTTCATCAGTTTCATCCCGGGGACTTGGTTTGTCAAAACTTTGCCGTATCTAGCGACTTCTGCGCTTGCTTTTGCCCCGGACCTTTTGCGTCTCCTCGGTGTTAAAATCTCTAAGACTTTTGAAATCTGGTTTTATGTCTTTGTCGTCTTTGCCATGATTTTTGGCATTGATCTCGATTTCTATAAGTGGGAGTTCTTCCCGTATGACAAGGTTGTCCACCTCGCTTCTGGTTGTCTTTCCGCTGCTGGTGCTAAGGAGTTGCTCGGCCAGGCTAGTGGCAAACCAGACAAGCTTTGGTTTAAAGCCCTTTTCTCGATGGCTTTTGTCGCTCTCGTCGCCGTGCTTTGGGAATGTTTTGAGTTCATGATGGATCAGCTCTTCGGTCAACATATGCAGACGCTTATCTCTGAAGGTGTGGCTGATACCATGTGGGATTTGATTTCCGCTCTCATCGGTGGCGTGATTGCAACTACCTTCACCTTCCCAGTGCGAGGTGCAAATTAAAATGCCGACAGGGTCTTCCGCTAAAAAAGATTCCGCTAAAAAGCGCACTCGCGAGAAGAAACTGGCCGATTCCTTCGCTCTCCACCTGAAGCCAAAGCAGATTATCGCCCTAGTGCTATTATTTCTAGGTGTCGCTGGCGGCACGACGGCTTTGCTCGGCTTTGCTAACTGGTCTAGTGAAAACTCCCGCACTGATGAACAAGTAAAAAACGCGGTCGAGGCTGCCAAAATCCGCGAAACAAACGGCGGCGCCATCGTCGAGCAGGACGAAGACCCAGACGAAGACAATCCCTACTGGGCTTTCATCAAGATGAACCTGCTAAATGTTGATCTGAAGAACCTCATGCTCACTAATGACGAGACGAAAGGTTGGGTCCAGGTAGCTGGCACTAATGTCAATTACCCATTTGTCCAGCATGATGATAATGAGTATTATCTTAAGCACTCTTTTGACAAGAGTACAAACTCGGCGGGCTGGGTCTTCATGGACTATCGTAATAATGCCAATATGTCTGATAAAAACACTATTTTTTATGCTCATGGTCGAGTCGATACTACCATGTTTGGCGGTCTGCGCCATATTCTCTATAATGGTTGGCTTTCTGACCGCGCTAATTTTGTGGTGCGTACTTCCTCGCCAGAAAAGAACGGCATCTGGCAGATTTTCTCGGTCTATCATCTTCCAACCACTACCGACTACCTCAAGACAAATTTCAAAGATGACAACGAATACGCCGAGTTCCTCAAGATGATTACCGAGCGTAGCGCCTACGATTTTCGCTCGGCGCCGAATAGTAAAGATCAAATCGTCACGCTTTCCACTTGCTATAATGACCGGGAGCGCATGGTGGTGCACGCCAAGCTGGTTAAGTTTAATTAAACCAAGAGCTTTTTCATAGTTAGTATAGCCTTTTTACGCAGAAACCATAAGCTTGATTCCTGCGCTTTACAATCTGTTTTGCTTATGCTAAAATAAAGAAGAATAAAAGCACCAAAAAGGAGTGGGCAATCTATGAAACTAAACTATTCTGGACCAGTCGTTCTCGCGATTCTTGATGGCGTTGGTCTGCGTCGTGATGTGAAAGGTAATGCCGTTAAGTTAGCGCATACCGAATTTCTAAATAGCATAGTTTCAGGTTACCATGCCCTTGCCCTTCAAGCTTCTGGTGAATATGTCGGTATCATGCCTGGCACGATGGGTAACTCCGAGGTCGGTCATAATGCCATCGGTTCCGGTCAGATTTTCCCCCAAGGTGTCGCTCGTATCAACGCGGCTTTTGATGATGGCTCCATCTGGAGCTCTGAAGCCTGGCAAGGTGCTATCGCCAGAGCGAAGAACGGCCACACCCTCCACTTCTCTGGCATCTTTAGTAATGGCAATGTTCACTCCTCTATCCTTCATCTTGAGCACATGATTGCCAAGGCTCACGAAGAAGGCGTCCAGAGAATCCGTCTCCACCTCGTCCTGGATGGTCGCGACGTCCCACCACAGAGTGCGAACCAGTTTATCACCGAGATAGAGGCCTTTATCAATGCCTTCCCAGACCACCCAGATTATCGCATCGCCTCTGGTGGTGGTCGTATGATTTTTGTCGCAGACCGCTATGAGAATGATTGGAACGTGGTCAAAGCTGGTTGGGATGCTATCGTCCATGGCTATGCCGAATATCATTTTACCTCTGCGATTGAAGCCATCGGCACTTTCCGCGCTCAGGATCCAAATCTTCAAGACCAATATGTCCCACCATTTGTAATTGTCGAGAATAATCAACCTGTTGGCAAGGTGGAAAACGGCGACTCCTTTATCTATTTCGACTTCCGTGCCGACCGTGCCATCGAGATTGCCATGGCCTTCACCTATAATGACTTCCCGTATTTCGACCGTGGCGATTATCGTCCGAGCGACGTATTCTTCGCTGGCATGACCGAATATAATTCCGATACTCACGTTCCAGAACATCGTCTGGTCGAGGCTAAGGAAATCACGAATACTCTCAACCACTTCATCGGCGAAAACGGTATGAACCAGCTCGCCATCTCTGAGACAGTTAAGTTTGGGCATATCACCTATTATTTCAATGGCAACTCTTATGAATGTGCGCCAGGCGAAGACCATATCGAGGTTGATTCTGACACCTTGCCGTTTGACACTCGCCCATGGATGAAAGCCGCTGAAATCACCGACGAAGCTATCAAGCATCTCAACGAGTACGATTTTGTCCGTATCAACTACGCTGGTGGTGACATGGTTGGGCATTTTGCCGAGCTTGAGCCAACCATCACAGCTCTCGAAGCCATTGATATTCAACTTTCCCGCCTTGCGCGCGAAGTGGACCGTTTAGGTGGCGTACTTATTGTTACCGCCGACCATGGTAATGCCGAGGAGCTTGTAGATGCCTCTGGCCAGCCAAAGACCTCTCATACTACTAACCTTGTGCCGTTCATCATTTATGATAACACTGAAAACCGCGACAAGTATCGCATTGTCCATCCAGAAGGTGCAGGTCTTGCTAATATCGCCTCGACCATCGCCTTGCTACTCGGTCTTGAAAACTATCCGGAAGAATGGTATGTCCCTCTGATTGAGGTCAAAAAAGAACAGCCAAACTTGATGTCTCCGCTTGAATAATTTAGCTTTTTGTGGTATAATTAGCCCATTAAACGAGATATTTTATATGGCAAATAAAATCACCAAGGCGATTATTCCAGTTGCTGGTTGGGGTACTCGTCGCCTACCGATTACCAAAATTATTGAGAAAAGCATGCTCCCAGTCGGCAACCGTCCACTGGTGGACTACTCCGTCCAGGAGCTAATTGAAGCTGGCGTGACCGACATCTATATGGTCATTAGTAATGTCGAGCCTTGCCAGGTGCGTGAGTTCTATCAGGACAATCTTGCCCTCAATCTCTATCTTGAAGCTCGTGGTAAAAAAGACCGTCTTGAGCTTGCCAAAACCTTACCAGACAACGTGAAGATTCACTACGTCTCTCAAGACCCTTCTAGTAAATACGGTACCGCTGTCCCAGTCGCGATGGTGGCAGAAGAATATAACCTCAATGAGCCAGTCTTTGTCTTTATGGGCGATGATTTCATCTGGAATCCGGGCGGGGAATCATCCGCTACTTCTCTCTTGAAAGCAATCAAGGGTGAAGACGAATCCGCTCTGCTCGCCATCGACCACCCACATTCTGCTCTTTTGAACGGTGGCGCTCTCACGATTGAGGACGAAAAAATCACCAAGATTCAAGAAAAGCCAAGTGAGGAACAGGTGACTGGTCTAGCTAGCGTCAGCAAATACATTATTGCTCCAAGCTTGATGAAGGAAATCGTGGACTATGTCCATGCCAACGATTTTGGCGCGATGGACCAAGAATATATGATTACCGATCCTTTCGCCTCTTACATCGCTAAGGGTGGCACTTTCCGCGCTGCTCGCACTAGCGGTGAGTATCTTGATGGTGGCACGCTCGAAGGCTGGGTCCACGCCAACAACGTAGTTTGTGGCGGCGAAAAGTAATTGATTACATAAAAAGTGTTGTAAAATTCACAACACTTTTTTGTTGAAGTGGGATACTAAATCCCCGTCAAGTTTGAAATCTGCGCGCCTAGATGACGCAGACGATTGGCGAAATCTTGATAACCACGATTGATAGAGTAAGTATTGCGGAGGACCGAGACGCCAGGCGCAGCTAGCATCGCAATCAAGACTACCACCGCTGGACGGAGGGCCGGCGGAGACACCAGCTCGGCTGGACGCCAGTTGGCAGGGCCTTCGACATAGACGCGGTGAGCGTCTAGAAGCTCGACGCGCGCATTGAGCTTTGACAGTTCGGTCACATAGATGGCACGGTTCTCAAACACCCAGTCGTGAATCAGGGTGCGACCGCGCGCCGAAGCGGCAATTACCGAGAAAAACGGCAAGTTGTCGATATTCAGACCTGGAAATGGCATCGGATGAATCTTGTCGGCTGGCGCGACCAGGTCAGACTTCTTAATCACTAAATCCGCTAGGCGTGTACGGCCGTTATTACTCAGATATTCTGCTCCGACTTCAATCTCGGCGTTCATTGACTTTAAAACTTCTAGCTCGATTTCCAGAAATTCGATCGGGGCGCGACAGACTTTTATCTCGGAGTGCGTCGCCAGTCCCGCCGCGATGAAAGACATGGCTTCGATTGGGTCTTCAGATGGGGAATATTCGACATCGGTGTTGATCTCTTTCAGACCATGCACGGTCAGATTAGTAGTACCAATACCATCAATTTTGACGCCCAGCGCCTCAAGGTAGAAACAGACGTCTTGCACCATGTAGTTTGGCGAAGCGCCGATAATCTTAGTCTCGCCGGGGAAGAGGGCGGCCGCCATCAAAATGTTTTCGGTCACGGTGTCACCACGCTCAATCAGAACGATGCGCTTATTTTCCTGGCTGGTTTTTGAAACGGTCGCTTGATAAAAGCCAGAGTTTGTGGTAGCATCAACCTCTAGCCCAAAGTTACGCAACGCTCGCAGATGCGGCTCGACTGTACGCACGCCCAAAGAGCAACCGCCAGCGTAAGGCAGGGTAAACTCCTTGTAACGATGCAAAAGTGGCCCCATAAACATGATAATCGAGCGAGTTTTGCGCGCTGCTTCGACATCGAGCTGGTCCATTTTTAATTCGGCTGGTGGTATAATTTCTAAATCACGGTGGCGATTTGTCCAACGGCAATCTACACCAATCGACTGCAAAACTTCGATGATACGATAAACTTCCTCAATGCGAGCCAAGCGATGCAGAGTGGTTTTGCCTTTATTAAGTAACGCAGCGCAGAGTAAGCCAACGGCGGCATTCTTAGAGGTGTTGATGGTAATTTCACCAGAAAGCTCATGTCCGCCTTCGACCACTACGCCTTGCGAAACAGAGGTATTGACCGACAAAATCGGCTCGCCAAAGTAGTCTGAAAGACGTTTAACCATTTCAAAAGAGATGTTTTGCTGACCAGACTCGATACGATGGATGGCTGATTGAGAAGTTTTGAGCGCGGAGGCGAGTTCGGACTGAGTCATGCCCTTTTCCTTACGCATACGCGTGACGACGCGACCGATTTCCTCCTGATATGTCGGTTGTTTCATATTAAAAATATATCACGAGATGAATATTATTGCAACAACAAAATATTAAAACGATTCTAGGCTAAACCCTCTGGTTGCACCCAAACCCCTCATCTGTTATAATAGAGAAAAAGCAGAGGAGGATTTTATGGTTAAACTTAAAACATCCGAGTCGGTCGAACTGGATTTTCGCCCGATTGAACCAATCTTAGAACAAATTAAGGCTGATGATTTTGGTGGCTGGGTTACCGCTGGCGTTGATAAAGAAGAGTTAAAACAAATCAAAGCCGCCGCCGCCAAGATCCAGAAAGAATCCGATTATCTCGTCTGCATCGGTATTGGGGGTTCTTATCTTGGCCATCGTGCCGTGATTGAAGCGCTTGAATGCCAGACTTCGGATGCTGGCGTTGAAGTCCTTTACTCTGGTAACTCGCTTTCTGAATTTGAGCTGAATAGGATTCTTGACATCATTGATGGACATGATTTTTCGGTCAATGTCATTTCAAAATCCGGCACCACCACCGAGCCGGCCGTCGCCTTCCGTATTTTTAAGCAGAAATTAATCGAAAAATACGGCGAAGAAGAAGCCAAAAATCGTATTTATGCCACCACTGATCAGGCTAAAGGCGCACTTCATGATGAAGCTGTGCAGAAGGGCTATACTACCTTTGTCGTGCCAGATAATGTTGGTGGTCGCTATTCCGTTCTGACTGCTGTCGGACTCTTACCAATCGCCGCCGCTGGTGTGGACGTCGATGCTCTGCTTGAAGGTGCTCGTGATGAGGCGCGCTTGGCTGGTCTGCTCCCGACCATTGACGAGCTTGGCGAAGAACGCTACGAGACCGACCGCGCCAAGACCGACGCATATAAATATGCCATCCTTCGTTCCTCTCTGATGAACCGTGGCTTTAATACCGAGGTGCTTGCCAGCTTTGAGCCACGCTTAGCCATGCTCCACGAGTGGTGGAAACAGCTCTTCGGCGAGTCCGAAGGCAAAAACGAGCAGGGAATTTTCCCGGCCTCCGTGGTCTATACTACGGATTTGCACTCCATGGGTCAGTTCATGCAACAGGGGCGTCGCGATCTTTTTGAGACGGTCATGCATTTTGCCAGCGACGGCGTCGATGATGAAATCACAGTTCCAGAAGAGGACGGTGCGCTTGACGGTTTAACCTATCTTGAAGGCTGTCCGCTTTCTGGTATCAACGAGAAGGCGCTAGAAGCCACTATTACCGCTCATCGGGCTGGTAACATCCCAGTCTTCGAGCTTGAAGTTAAAAAAATAGATGCCGAAAATCTCGGACGCCTCATCTACTTCTTTGAGCTGGCCTGCGCCGTTTCTGGTATGCTTCAGGGCGTCAACCCGTTTGACCAACCAGGTGTGGAGCAGTATAAGCGCGAGATGTTCCACCTGCTCGGCAAGCCAGGCTTTTAAAGAGATAGCCCCAGTAGGGGCTAATCTTCCTATTATATCACACTTATGCTAAAAAGTCAATAGCCGAGCTGGCTGCCACCGCCCCATCTGCCGTGGCAGTGACGAGCTGGCGCAATTCTTTCACGCGTCCATCACCCGCCACGAATAATCCTGGCGTCTTAGTGCCACATTTGTCATCGGTAATAGCATAGCCCGCTTCGTCCAACTCGACCAAATCTGCAATCAGTTGGTTTGAAGGGATTTTTCCTACCGCCACAAAAATACCGTCAACTCCGAGCGTCTTCTCCAGAGTGCCTTCGCGCTCACGGATTTTCAATCCTGTTACGCGTTTGTCGCCTACCACCTCGATTGGCATGTAGCCCAGCACTAACTCAACATTCTTGCGAGTTTTAATCTTTTCTTGCAGAGCAAATTCTCCCCGAAATTCTGCGCGACGATGCACTAAATAGACCTTTTTCGCTAAGTCAGATAAATAGAGCGCATCAGATAGCGCCGTATTGCCACCACCGACTACGGCCACAGTTTTGTCCTTATAGAAGCTTCCATCGCAAGTCGCGCAGAAAGACACTCCTCGTCCGATAAACTTTGCTTCGCCTGGGACTTCCATTTTGCGTTCGTTCAGCCCCGTCGCCACAATCACCGTGCGCGCCGTATAACTTTCATCTTCGGTCGAAAGCTTAAAACCGTTGTCAACCTGCTCCAGTTGCAAGACTTCATCATAAATCATTTCGGCGCCGAGATCCGAGGCCTGCTTTTCTAAAGCTTGAGACCATGCCGCACCAGATATTCCTGGTGTTCCGGGATAGTTGGAAATCTTTGGTGTGTTTACAATCTGTCCGCCAGCCACCAACTTCTCAAAAACCGCCGTTTTTTTGCCAGCACGCACGGCGTAAATCGCTGCCGTCAATCCCGCGGCGCCAGCCCCGATTATCGCTACATCGTAATCCATACGTCTCAAGCCTCCTCGACTTCGGCTTCGTCTGAGCCGACCATGGTATCCTCGACAAATTTTGCTACTTTCTTCTCTGGTAATAAACCAACTTTGCGGTCGATTTCTTTGCCCCCGGCGAATTTTACTAGGCAGGGAATCGAAGCGACTTCGTATTCTTCGGCTAAATCATCTAGCTCGTCAATGTTGACCGAGGCGATTTTGGCGCCGCCCTCTGCTAGCTTCTCGATTTTTGGCCTCAACATCTGGCATGGTCCGCACCAATCGGCGTTAAAATCCACCACGACAGGGGTTTGGCTCTCCAAGACTACTTTTCTAAACTCTTCTGCGCTCGTAATTTCGGTTACGCTCATCAAATCTCCTTCCTGTTGTAAAAAATACAACACTTTATTTATTTAGTAGTTACTTTCACCATGGCTGGCTTAATCACTGTGCCTTCGTATTTGTAGCCAGTCTGCAAACTCTCGGCGATTACTTCGGTCGAGCCTTCGCCTTCTTCCATCATCACGGCATTATGCTGCTCTGGGTCAAACTCCGTGCCTGGCTCGGAATTAATCCGCTCTAGCTTCAGCTCGCCCATGATTTTATCGAAATTCTTTGCCAGTGCCCCCAGTTGCTCTGGATAGACCTTGATGGCGCGATCAAAATCATCTACCAGAGGTAGAATCTTCTTCACGGTTTCAAATCTGGCATAATCTGCCATCTGAGCTTTTTGCAAATCCATCTGTTTGCGATAGTTTTCAAAATCCGCTCGCGTCCGTTGCAAATCGTTTAGTAGCTCGGTGTTTTTTGCGGTCAATTCCGCCACCTCTGGCGCGACTTTCGGCTCTTCAGGGGTATTATCTTCTGGTTTTTTCTTGATTACGCTCATAAGTTATCCTCCAACATTTCTCCCGCCCTACGCACTAGTGCCATCACGCGACTATAATTCTGCCGAGTTGGACCCAGTACACCGATATAGCTATTATCTGAAAACGGACTGTGGAACTTGCTGATAATCAGCGACATTTCTGCCGATTTGCCAATCGGGTTTTCTGAACCAATGAAGATATTGAGTGGCTCCCCCGGCGCCGTCTCTCGGAGCCACGGTTCCAAGTTGTCTAGCAGCTTTGCTACCGCCTGCACTCGTTCGTGATTAAGAAACTCTGGCTGCATAAACAGATGCGAAATACCAGCCAAGTATAGTTGGCTACCGATAGTCGCGAGACCCAAGTTGCCAGTCAGCTCCACCAGGGAATCGACTGCTCCGCGAATTGCGATGTCGGCTTTATTTTGAGAAACTACTCGCGCATTGAATAGACGGTCAATCTTCTCTAGGAACGGATCTTGCAATAATCTGGCGGGATTGACTAGGCGCTCGCCAGCAGATTCTCCAGTCGGTAACTCATGCGGAATTCGTTCGGACGGATTGTC
This sequence comes from Candidatus Saccharimonadota bacterium, assembly GCA_017480095.1. Classification (GTDB taxonomy): domain Bacteria; phylum Patescibacteriota; class Saccharimonadia; order Saccharimonadales; family Saccharimonadaceae; genus Nanosyncoccus. Next base: position 130,559 of record JAFVBG010000002.1, on the reverse strand, counting down.
GGTGTTCTCCATCTGGGAATTAACATAAAGCCGATAGCCCGCATCGGTCGGGATGCGCCCAGCCGAAGTGTGCGGGTGAGTAATCAGTCCCAGTTCTTCCAGTCGCCCCATCTCCGCGCGAATGGTGGCGGAAGACACATCAAAGAGCTTCGCCAAAGTCACGCTCCCCACCGGGGTCGCCACTTCAGCGTATTCCTCAATAATTGCAAATAATATATCTTTTTGCCGTTTCGTGAGTTCCATACCCCTTATTATAGAGGACTAGCACTCAAAAGTCAAGAGTGCCAGACTACCCTATTTTACTGGAGTATGCTATAATATTCATAATGGAAGAAAAAGTTGAAGTCATCAAAAATTGGTTAGGTACAGGCAGTATTAATATTTTCGGTCTCCCAATGAGCGGAAAAGACACCGTCGGCACTACTCTGGCGGAGATTTTGGGCGCTCGTCTGCTCTCGTCAGGTATGATTATCCGTGCGATGGAAGCCGAGACTAGGAGTCATTATAGCGAACAGGGGAATCTGATTCCTTCTGACGTGTTTTATGAGTGGGTGTTGCCGTATTTTGGGCGAGAAGATTTGCGGGGGTTGCCACTGATTCTCTCTAGTGTCGGGCGTTGGAGTGGCGAAGAAAACGCCGTGATTGAGAATGCTCAGGCGTACAGCCACCCGATTCGCGCCGCGGTATTATTAAACATCTCCGAGGCCGACGTCGAGCAACGCTGGCATGAAGCGCATGACAACGGCGCTCGTATCGGCGTGCCAGGTGAAGCGCGCAAGGACGACTCGAAAATCGAGATTTTTAAGCAGCGCTGCGAAGAGTTCCGCCTGAAAACTATGCCAGTTTTACAACATTATAAGAGCCTCGGCCTGCTCTTACCAGTCAATGCCGACGCCCCACGCGAAGTCGTAGTGACGAATGTCATCAATGCACTTTATGATTTCGCGACCCGTCCGCAGGCATAGTAATAACCCAAAACTCACGTGTGCCGATTTTGGCGAACTGGTCTTTTGGCAGATTAAACTTCCGACCGGCCGAGTAGTTTTGGATGGCTTTCAAAAAATCGTGCAGTTGTGGCCGGGTGGCAGAAATATCTTCACGCGCCAAGATTGCACGTAGGATTTCTAGCGCAGTAGCATCTTCAAGGTTCATGAATATCGTTCGGTCATACTTGTAAAACCCATCTTTTTGAGAGTAAGTTGCCAAAATCTCCGAAATCTCCGTATCAATCTCCATGCGCAAATTATTCATCTGGTGATATATTTTTATCAACTCAAGTTTTGCATCGAATGGTAGGTTCATCAGTTTTTCTCGCACTCGGTTGCGTAGATATTTGTCCTCGGCATTGGTCGGGTCAAAACGAAAACTTAATCCATGCTGCGAGGCATATTGATAAATGTCCTTCCGAAACAGAGGTGTTTCACCCTCTAAAAACGGTCGATGCACATTCTGCCTCGAAAACGGTGCCAAGCCTCGCCAACCAGTTCCGCGGATGATATTGATGACCATCGTCTCAATTAAATCATCGGCATGGTGAGCCGTATAAATCTCACCGTCTAGCTTTCGCGCTAAATCTTCAAAAAACTCATACCGTGATATACGAGCCTGTTCTTCAGAAACATTTGGGCCCAGCTTCGCACTTCCCAAGAAAAACGGTAAACCATAGGATTCTGCAATTTTTCGCACAAACTCTGCATCGGCTTTTGAGCTTGGGCGCGTGCCGTGGTCAAAATGTGCTACCACGACATCTGACTCGTTGCGAAACGTGTGAAGTAACACCATCGAATCCACCCCGCCCGAAACCGCCAGAATCTTCTTCATGATAGTATATTATATAATATATATCTAGAAATTGCAAAGATTATATGTTATAATTACTTTCATGGACCACTCAAAAATCCGCAATTTCTGCATTATCGCTCACATCGACCACGGCAAATCCACTCTTGCCGACCGCATGATGGAGTTGACTGGCACTGTGGCCAAGCGCGAGATGAAGTCTCAGCTACTCGATAGCATGGAACTGGAGCGGGAAAAGGGGATTACGATTAAGCTCACTCCTGTTCAGATGCACTATAAGGGCTACGAGCTGAACTTGATTGACACTCCAGGTCACGTTGATTTTTCTTACGAAGTCTCCCGTAGTCTACAGGCAGTTGAGACGGCAATTTTGGTGGTGGATGCCACGCAAGGTATTCAGGCGCAGACTCTGGCAAACGTCTATCTCGCCCTAGAACAAGATTTGGAAATCATCCCAGTTATCAACAAAATCGACCTCCCCGCCGCCGATGTCGAGAAGGTCTCTGCTCAGCTGGTTAATCTGCTCGGCTGCAAACCAGAGGACATCATCGGCGTCTCGGCAAAAACAGGCCTCAACGTCGAAAAAGTGTTGGACGCAATCGTCGAAAAATCACCGGCACCGCAGGCAGGTGCGGCTATTTGCTCGGACAGTACGGAGCGCGGCAGCGCGAGTAGTAGCGCCGAAAAGTCCGTGGCGACGGATTTTTCGGACGCGTGTCCGAGAAATAACCGCCCTGCCTTGCGGGCCTTGATTTTTGACTCTTACTTCGACGACTACCGCGGCGTTGTCTTATACGTCCGCATCTTCAGCGGCACTCTGCATAAGAACTCCGAGATTTTCATGATGGCAAACCACACCAAGGGTCTCGCCCTCGAAATCGGCTCGCTTACGCCAAAGATGTCGCCAAAAGACACTCTAGAAGAGGGCGAAATCGGCTACATCGTCACCAACCTCAAGACTACTCGCGAGGCTAAGGTTGGCGACACAGTCACCTTGGTAAAAGCCCCCGCCACGCAACCTCTGCCAGGATATAAAAACGTCTTACCTTTTGTCTATGCAGGCTTTTTCCCAGTTTCAAACGAAGATTATAAAACTCTGAAAGACGCTATTGAAAAACTTGCCCTTTCCGATTCTGCTCTGCAATACGAGCCCGAAAATTCACCCGTCCTCGGCTTCGGCCTCCGCATCGGTTTTCTCGGCTTGCTTCACCTTGACATCATCCGTGAGCGTCTGGAACGCGAGTTCGACCTCGACCTTGTCGTCACTAATCCCTCTACGAATTATGAAGTTACTTTGAATGACGGCACCGAGATGGAAATCAAATCCGCTGGCGATTTGCCAGACCAGACGCAAGTGCTCGAAATTCGCGAGCCGTGGGTTAAGGGTGAAATCATCGTGCCGAGCAACATGATTGGCAACGTTCTGAATCTCATCATCGAGAAACGCGGTCGCCAGACTAATCTTAGCTATATCGAAGACCGTGCAGTGATTGATTTTGAAGCGCCAATGGCAAATCTTTTGACGGATTTTTATGACCAGCTTAAGAGTACCACTTCCGGCTATGCTTCGTTTAATTATGAACTCGCCGATTATCGGGCCGAAGATCTTGTTCGTGTCGATTTTCTGGTCGCTGGGCAGAGAATTGACGCCCTCGCAATTATGTGTCATCGTTCCGAATCCGAGCGTATTGGCAGGGAAGTGACGAAAAAGTTGAAAGAAGTCATCCCGCGCCAGAGTTTTGAGGTTGCTCTCCAGGCGGCGATTGGCGCTCGCATTATCTCGCGTGAGACTATTGGCGCCTATCGTAAAGATGTTACGGTCAAGATTCATACTGGCGATCGCGACCGCAAGGCCAAGCTTTTGAACAAACAAAAGCGTGGTAAAGCCCGCATGAAACGCTTTGGCAAAGTGGATATTCCATCCGAGGCCTTTACGGTGATGCTGAAGAGAGATGGCGAATAGCCCAATCTTCTAATTATAGCACAAATTATCTAAAAAGTCAAGCTTAAGCTAAATAGTTTTCCACAAGCACTTGAAACCTTGCATTTCCCATTCCGTTTGTGCTATAATTAAACCACGATGGGTCAAAACAAACAAGCGCGCTCGCAGCGCCCAAATCCACTCATACTTTTGGGTATCGCTGTTGTCGCCATCGCGGCAATCGCCCTGGTAGTTTTTGTTTCATTGCCGAAGAAAAACGACGAAAATAATCAGCAAGCCACGCAGACTCAATCCCCATCCGTCGCATTCGCAAATTTTGCTAAAGCATATCTAGGTGATGATATTGATTTTGACGTCTCGTATATAAGAGGACGCTCCTACGCCGTAGATGAGGCCATCGCAAATGGCGAAGGTAAAGATTTCTTTGAAAAAGTCCAGCCGTTGTTTGATAAATTCAACGAGTCCGTGGCCGATACTAATCTTTCACTGAGGGGTACAGTAGATAGATATCGTGGTCTGTTTAATTACGTTAGTATTATCGGTCGAACAGTTTTTCCTACCGCAGAATCATTACTCGCGGATTATATCGAAAAAGGTGAGGGCACAACCATTGATGAAATCAATATATTATTTACTGACCTTGAAACGACTCCGTATGAAAATAGTGCTGAAATTATTACTAATGAGAAAGCATACTATAAGTCCATCATTGAGACATACGCATTATATGATGAGGCTGGGTGTATAGTGAATCAAAAGCTTGACGATACTTGTTTAGCACGTAAAATGACACAGGCCGACCGTACCGCTCTCGCTAGTTCAAATTATGAGATTTTTGAGCAGCGAATCGGGTTTGACAAGATAATATCCGACTCAAAAAGGGCATTATGGACGATGGATAAACTAGTCAATGGAGAAAACAAATGAAACAACATGGAATAGTAAAAAAAGCTAGTGCCATACTCTCTGCTGTTATTGTTCTACTGTCGATTGTTTTGAGCTTGCCGATTGGGCAGGCATTTGCTGCTGGCTCTACGGATTCAGCTGAGTATAAAAAAGCACTTGCTACCGCTATTAGACAGTGCTATGACGCAGACATTCTCCAGACCCCGTTAACTCTGAATGACTATGATTTTAATAATGGTGCGGTTACTTGGGGTGATACATCAACATATATGCCAGCGACCTATGGCAACGTTAGCGATAATGGATTATATACAAAATGCCGGGATATTCTGCAAAATAGTTTTCAGTGGCCAGACGCCAGCGCCTCTCCAGAAGATAAAGCAAAATTTCTTACTGATACTCTAGGTTATACTAAAAGCAACGGTAATTCTGAAGGTGAATGTTTTTATTTCAACTATACTTTGAGATGGAATAGCGATGGCAGCACAGAGACAATCCCAACGGACTATATTTGTGCAGATAAGATTACGAACGGGAAAATCGACAGTGCACTTAGGATAGAGACAGCCGGTGGAAATCATAGCGGCAGTAGCTACTCTGTCCAGTTCTCCGCGGATAGCAGCAAGCTCACTATAGATTGTGCCGTATGGGAGATTGGAGACGGTGGTGGCGGGACTGTGGCTTATAACATCGGCGACTCTTGGTCAAGCTTCAAAAATTCAGTACAGTCCAGGTTGCTTAGTAATGCAAGCTGTAATCAAAAGAACCACACGAGTATCCTTGGTCCAACCGGCTTTTCGCATACGCTAGACCCAAATAACATTCCAACGCAACCACTTGGTGACATTTCCTCTAGCTTCACGATTGCAGATAAGTCAGCTGCAGCCGCTACGGCAACTAAAGCTGCCACTGGAACGAAATATACTACAATGCCAGCCTTTATTAATGGTGAGACTTTTGCACTTTATTCAAACTATATCACGGACTACTATAATGCCGACATAATGTGTGACGGAACGGATAATGAGAAAACTGCAAAGAAATCTCAGGGCTATGTTGATATTGCGGTTTATAGCGGCGGCACTGTAAAAACTGGATGTATTGCTAAACCACAAAAAAATGAAAATGAATCAGTCGCTACGATTGATGGCAGTAACCATTTTGGCACTTCGACGGGAAAATTTGCTGATATTGCAGCTTGGATGAACAGTAATGCTGGCTCCGTGGGTTCATTGGATGGTCTGGATGTGCCAGACGCCACTACTCATGATGCCTCTGATACCGATCCCGTCTCGCAAGACGGGCAGACGGCTGATGATAGCTCGTCTAACGAACCGACCTGTTTTAACTCCGCCGAGTCACTCGGTTGGATTCTTTGTCCAATTCTTTCTGGCGCTCAACGTCTTTTCGATTTTCTCTACGAGCATGTGATTGAGCCTTTCCTGCAAGTTCGTGCTAGCATGTTTAGTACCGATACTTTCAAATCCTGGCAGACATTTCAGACCTTTGCGAATATCATTTTTGTAATCTTGCTTCTTGTCGTGATCATTTCTCAGCTTACCGGAGTAGGCATCGATAATCTTGGTATCAAACGTATTCTTCCACGACTCATCGTAGCAGTCATTCTGGTGAACTTGAGTTACATTCTCTGTCTGTTGGCGATAGACGTAAGCAACATCCTCGGTAATGGCTTACATGGGCTATTCAACTCGTTGGCAGATGTTCAAACTGGCGGCACAATTACCGTTGGCGGCGTTGCAACGACAATCGGGAGCGGTTTGCTAACCGCAATCCTTGGCGCACTCGTCGGTGCGGGACTTGTTTTAGCTTATGGTGGTGGTATGGGTATTCTCCTGGCCATTCTTCCAGTTGTGCTTGCTGGCATTATCTCCCTCTTCTTTACCTTTGTCTTGCTCGGCGCGCGTCAAGCCGGTGTAGTTATTCTTACAGTTATCTCGCCAGTAGCAGTGGTAATGTATATGCTACCAAACACCCGCAAATGGTTCGATCGCTGGATTAAAATGTTCTCTGGACTTTTGATGCTCTACCCAATCGTCGGTGTGATGATTGGTGGCGGTAACTTCGCCAGTAAACTCCTCCTAGCAGCGGCAGATTCCAGCGATCAGGGTTTCTTCTTTGCACTCTCTGCGATGCTGGTGGGTATCGTGCCATTCTTCTTTATTCCAACTCTGCTTCGTGGTTCATTCCAGGCGATTGGCAACCTTGGTAATCGTATCGGTCAGCTCGGTCGCAATCTCGGTGGTCGCGCATCTGGCGCTCTGCGTAATTCTGAAGGCTACCGCCAGCGTCGAGACATGGAACGTGCCGGTATCAAGCGCGTCCGTCAAGCAGATGGCACCTATAAATATGAAAATAAGAACGGAGCCCTGCAAAACTGGCGACGGAATGTGGCCGGAGGGAAAGGTGTCGGTGGGCGTCTTATCGGCGGTACGCAAGCTCGTGCGATGGGCCGCGCCATGGAAAATGCGGCAAAAACTGAGGTCGCCACTAACCGAGCTAACGAAATGCTTGGTAATAACGCCATTGCTGGCGCAGAATTTGAAATGCCAGAACGTCTAGAAGGTGAAAGCGATAAAGACTACAATGAGCGTGTCCAGCAGGCGAAAAATGCTTTTGCCAATACTACGCGAGCTACCGCGGCCAATGCCTTCTTAGCTGGCACCATAGTCGGCGGCGCGATTTCCAACGAAGATCAGATTAGAAAAGTCGGCAACTATGCCAACGAGACCTTTGCCGCGGGTCAGCGTATGCACAATATAGTCAACAACATGGATATTGTTGACCAGACATCAAACTTCGCCGATGCAGGATTTTCCAATGCCGCCATTCAGAAGAATCAGCTTAAAAATGAAACTACTCAAAAGGAGATGGCGCTCTATAATCAGGATAAATACGTAACTGGCAAACGTCGTCAGGCAGACCTGAGTATAAGCGCGGAAGCCGAAAAGACCTCTCGCATGTCTGAAGACAAAATCTTCGAAGGTGCAACTAACGCGCAGGCTACGGAGCTATATGGTAGCCGTCGCCGTCTTGAGCGCATGGCCAGCGCAGACGTGTTAAATGCTAGCTTTGCTTCAATTGATGCTAGCGAGCGTGCAAAAGTCGTGAAAGATGTCGAGCAGAGCATCATTAACTCTTCTGCCTATGCGAAAGGTGTTCATGAAAACGCTACTGCTGGTGACCCAATGTACGACATGCTTGACAACTATATCCAGAATGGTAGCGCCGAAGAAATTTCTGCTATTACCAATGTTCTTTCTGGTGATGACCATGGCCGCGGCCTCATCCACAACTACTTAACTCGTCACGGCGCGCGCATGGCTAGTACGGCTGAAGGTGAAGTAAAACTTAGTAATCTTGCCACGGCAATTAAGAATAATAGTGGCGCATGGAAGAATGGCGACCGTGCTATCAAGAACTGGGCGGAGAAGCGTAGCGCCGGCGAGAGTATCGACAGATTTGAATATGCCGTTGATAATAGCCTGGGTGAAAAGATGTCTGCTCAAGAGCTTGCAAACATTGACGACAGTCGTTGGGGCTCAATCGAAAACGCCGTGGGTGCCTCAGGTGCTATCACCGATGCTACCAAGAAGCAATACCGCAGCGCCGCCGTTCAGGCTCTCAAGAACTACTCAAGTGGCAATATGAATCTCAGTACAGAGAAGCTCAAATTCTTACAGCGTGTTGAGGCTGCGACTAGAAATGTAGCCGCCCCAGACGACACTAGCGGTATTGATTTCTCAACACTACCAGATGCCGGTGTCTCTGCGCCAACGGTCACGGGACCTACTAGCACCTCCAGCTCCCCTGCTCCTACTGTCCAACCTACGCCATCCGCATCTCCTGCGGTCGCCCCATCTCCGGTTACTCCGTCCGCGTCTCCTGCTCCTGCTGGATCTACTACCAGCACGCAAACTACCACGACGCAACCAGTAGCCAATACGCAAACGACTACGGCACAGCCGGCAACTGGTGCACAGCAGTCTTCGCAATCAGCTCCATCCATCCCTCCAGTCCAACAGCCTACGCAATCAGCTCCATCTACAACGCTTGGCAGTACCCCAGTGAATACGACGGTTGGGCAAAACACTTCTGGTAGTACAACAAATGTAGATAACGCACCAATAGTAAGTGTGCCTGGTGGCACTAGTGCTTCAGCCACTCCGGCTGCCCCAGCTGCTCAAGCTACTCCAGATGCTGAAATTGGCGACATTGCCCCAAGCGCGGAATCAGCATCGACATCTAATGCTCAAACGCAAGTACCACAGAATGCACCAGCTCAAACTGGTTCAGTTCAAGTCCAGGGTGCATCAACGCCAGTTCTCGATACGCGCTCCGTAAGCCCAGATACCAGTGATGGTAGCAGATTAGACACTCCATTTAATGGTCCAATTACTGGTGATAATAGTACGCTTGATGTACGCTCTGGTGGTCCAGATATGGGAGATGATACCGCCCTCAACAATCCGCTCAATCCTGATGTTGATGAAAATCAGCAGACAGTTCAACAGGAAGCTCCACGTACGACCAGGCAAGCGCCACCAGCGATTACTCCTATTGAAACAGTTGCCACCCATCCAATTGACGAAGCCCATACGGTTACTCGTCAAACTAATGTCCACGATACCGTAGATAGTATGCGACAACGCCTGCGCTGGGTTCCTGACCTCTCATCTCAGAGCGAAGTGGTTGCAGATGGTAGTGGAAGTCCTATGTCTTCGGGCGAGATTCAGAGCGCTACGGGTGGTAGAGGCGAATCAGCCAATGACATTAGGCGTAGTGGCTATCCATCTTCGGACATTACGAACAATAATTTAATGGGCACTGGTCGTGGTCCTGTTGGGCGTGGTCCTGGCAGCCCTGGCCCGATGGGACCTGGCGGTCCTGGATTTGGCCCAGGTTTTGGTCCTGGTCACGATGCCCCTGGTCCTCGCCCATAGTCTAGCTTATAATGCGAGCATCTAAAAATCCCCTTCGGGGGATTTTTCTTAAGAACGGCTCTAAAGAGTTCAATCTTTCTATTATACCACACTTTAGTATTTTTGTCAATGGTACACCCTACACGATACGGAATTTGCTACGCAAATTCCTTTTCCTCCGGGCGTCGCCTCGCAAATGGAAATGCAAGCATTTCCGCTTGACTCGGCTCCTACGGAGGTCGAACTACGTTCTCATCGTGTATGTCTCTAAATAAAAATATGTCCCTTCGGGACCTATTTTTATCTGGTACACCCTACACGATTCGAACGTGCGACCTTCAGTTCCGGAAACTGACGCTCTATCCAGCTGAGCTAAGGGTGCATATACTACACATATTATATCATCGAAACCTTAAAAAATCCACCCCTGTATGGAGTGGATTTTACAAAAGATTACCCTTCGACCAGTTCTCTAACCTTGCCTTCAAACTCTTCCGGCTTTGTTGTCGGCGCATAGCGTCCAACCACATTGCCCTCGCGGTCCACGAGAAACTTCGTAAAGTTCCAGCGGATAAAGCCTTTCTCGCCGCCGGTAGCCTTAGCAATTTTTGAAACCGTTGCCATCGCTGCCTTGTTTGCGAGACCCTTTACTTCCTCATCTTGAATTGCTTCCTTCAAGAAATTCCAAATCGGCTCGGCTTTATCACCGTTGACCTCGATTTTTGCTAATTGGTCAAATTGCGTTTTGTACTTCGCCGTGCAAAACTCATGAATTTCATCATTATCGCCAGGCGCTTGATGTCCAAACTGGTCGCAAGGGAAGTCTAAGACTTCAAAGCCCTTATCATGATACTCTTCGTAAAACTTTTCGATCCCCTCATATTGCGGGGTGAAGCCACAGCCAGTCGCCGTGTTGACGATTAGTAAAACCTTACCCTTCAGCGTGGCTAAATCTAGCTCGCTACCGTCGCGCTTCTTCACCTTAAAATCATAAATTGTTGCCATTTTTGAACTCCATTAAGCTACTCCCATTATATCACATATATTGGGTCGTCACGTATTTTCTTTATAGAGCTAGCGGGCATAGAGTGTGATATAATATATAATATATGCTACTCGTCGAACTGATAAACTGGTGGTATGGTCGCGGGTTCAAAGCCTTCTTTTTGAAGCTTATCGACAAGCTTCGCAATACTGCCGACTTCTTCTCTATCGGTTCACTCGTCAAAACCTGGTTTTTGCCGTTTCGCCAAATCTCTGCCGGCAGCGTCGAAGGCTCACTTGAGACGCGTTTCCAAGCCTTCCTAGATCGTCTCGTCTCTCGTGCGGTCGGCTTCACTCTGCGCACACTCCTGATCATCCTCGGTCTTATCTCGCTCATACTACAATCCGCCATCTCAATCGTGGCGATGATTGCTTATCCGTTCATGCCAATCATGCCGATTTGTTGCATCGTCCTCTGGACTTCGGGAGTAACGTTATGACACCACAGAATCAGACTCCGCTAGCATCACAATTTCAGCCAGCGTCGCAAACATCACCGTTCGGACCAGTTCCGCAGGGTTTTGCCATCAACCCAAACCGCTCTAACGACCTCTTCGACCACCTCTCTCTCCGTGCGCGTGAAGCTCGCTTGGGGCAAATTCTAGGTAATACGCCTATGCTTACTCTCAATGTGATTGCTATCCTTGCCTGCCTCGCCGCTTCGGGCTATTCATTCTATCTGAAAAACCCTCTGGGTTGGCTCTGCTTCGGTCTTGCTTCACTGCTTATGATTGTCTTCATCTGGACAAAGTTGGTTTTGAAAAAAGTCCCGGTTGGCTGCACTGCTGGTAGTAATAATATCGAGACTGAAAATATCAACGACGTCCTCTCGCCAAACGCTCTTTGCCTATTATCAAAAGATGCTACGGTGATGGGCATGGCAAAAAGCCTACCAGCCGGCAGCCGCTCTGGCCGTTTCCTAATGTCGCGCTATGCCATCGGCCCAGAAATCTTGCAAAAAGTTGCGTTGGATCTCCAGCGGGTCTATGGCACCGAGGCTGAAATGCGGGTGTTTTCCGTCGCTAAATCTCTCCGTAGGGAGCTAAACGGCGAAACTGTCTCTGGCGGTATGCTCGAAGTCGCCATGATTTCGCTCCATCCGCAGGCTGAATTGTTGCTGGCTTCGTTAAAACTGGAACTTTCTGATTTGAAGGATGGTATCACTTGGTATAGCTACCTGCACGGCATTGTCAAGACCGCTAAAGTCAAGCGTCGTGATGGTGGTATTGCGCGCGACCTTTCTTTTGGCTACATTCCGCTGATGTCTCGCTTTGGCCGTAACATTTCTATTAGCCAGAGTTCAAATCCGGAACAGGTGCAACTTGAGCCGCACATGGAGGTTGTCAACCGCATGATTCAAACTTTCTCGACTGATGGTCGCCAAAACACTGCCCTGATTGGTCCAGATGGCACAGGGAAAAACACCATTGTGCGTGCTTTTGCTTGGGAAATCCTCTCGGCGGACAATAAGAATATTCCAAGCACGTTGAAGTTTCGCCAAGTTTTTCAGCTTGATTCTGCCACGATTCTCGGTCAGGCTCCAGAGCGCGGTCAGGTCGAACGTCTGGTGACGGCAATTTTGAACGAAGCCTATGCCGCCAAAAATATCATTCTCTATTTCAAAGATGCGCACCTCTTCTTCGAGGAAGGCGTCGGCTCGGTTGACATCTCCAATCTGCTTCTGCCTGCCCTCGAAAACGGCGCTCTCCGTATCATCTTGACCATGGACGAGCAGAAATATCTCGAAATCTCCGCTAAAAATCCCGCTCTAGCGAACTCGCTCAACAAAATCATGGTTGCACCAGCGAACGAAGCTGAGACTCTGCGCGTAATGCAAGATGCGGTGCCACGCTTAGAATATCAGTATAAAGTTACTTACACCATTTGGGCGTTAAAAGAAGCTTATCGCCTCTCTAGCCGCTATGTTTTCGACCTTGAAATGCCAGGCCGCGCACTCCATCTGCTCGAAAGTGCAGCTAGTTATGCCGACCACGGCTTTGTCTTGGCAGAAAGCGTGGGTAAAGCCATTGAGAAAACTCAGGGCGTAAAAGTTCAAGTCGAGACTGACACTGCCGAACGCAACCGTTTGCTCAACATGGAAAACTTGATTCATGAGCGAATGATTGACCAGGCCGAAGCAGTAAAAACTGTTTCCGATGCTCTGCGTCGCTCTGCTGCTGGCGTGCGCAATACTAGCCGTCCAATCGGCACTTTCCTCTTCCTCGGTCCGACTGGTGTCGGTAAAACCGAACTGGCTAAAGCCGTCTCGCAGGTCTATTTTGGTGGTGAAAACGACATCGTACGGATTGACCTAAACGAGTATGTTTCCGCCGATGATGTTTCCCGTCTGATTGCCGAGCCAACGGTTGACCCGATGAGTCTCACTGCCCAGATGATGAAGAACCCATTTTCAGTAGTCTTGCTGGACGAAATCGAGAAAGCTCATCCGCAGGTATTAACTACCCTACTCCAGATGCTAGATGAAGGCATCCTGCGCGACACCAAGAACCGCGAAGTTAGCTTCCGGGATGCGATTGTGATTGCCACGTCGAACGCCGGTGCCGACCGCATCCGTGCGGCCGTTTCTGGCGGGGAAGATTTAGCTGCAATTAAAGAGGAGCTGACTAATACTTTGATTAAAAACGGTGAATTTAAGCCGGAGTTTCTCAACCGCTTCGACGAAATTTGTATTTTTAAGCCACTTTCAAAAGAAGATTTACGCAAAATCGCCGCGCTCCTGGTCAAGAGTACAAACAAGACTCTCGCCAACCAGAAGATTACCGTGAAACTGACCGACGGAGCACTTGACTTACTAGTCGAAAAAGGTTATGACCCGCAACTCGGCGCACGTCCGATGCGGCGCGTCGTGCAGAAGACCGTCGAGAACATCGTCGCCAAACTCGTCCTCGCGGGTACCGCCACCTCTGGCGCAGAAATCACCATCACCCCAGAGCTGGTACAGAGCGAGTTGTAGATTGGCTCTCTAGCCTAAACGCTATTCAGCACGCCGTCAAATAAAGCGCAAACTGTGAGTGGGCCGACGCCACCAACCTTCGGTGTAATCGCTTTTAAATCTTCGCGACTTCGCACTGCTTCATCCACGTCGCCAACCAGGACACCATCTTCAGCGGCGGTGCCAGCATCAATCAGGATGCAGCCTGGCTTCACCATCTCAGAAGTAATGAGATGCGGCACGCCAGTCGCGGTGACAATTACATCAAAATCTTTCAAAGTTTTTAGATCTCCATCATGCCCAAAAACTGTTATATCATAGCCGGAATTAGTCCACATCCGAATCAGCGGTGCACCGACTAGGCGACCACGACCGACAATGGCAATTTTTAAGTCCTTCAAGTCGAGCCCATGCCCAGCAATTAGCCAGTTAATCGCAACTGCCGTGGCGGTGTCGGTCTTGCCTGTGAGACCATCGACGTCTTTTTCAACGTTAATTTTGCCAAGCACCTCGTCCAGCTCGGATTTTTCAACGGTTTTTAATGGCAGTTGAACGATAATGCCATGGGTTTTGGGGTCATTGTTGGCCTCGGCAATTTTCGTTTCGATTTCAGCTTTGGAATTAGCGCAAAAATCTTCAACTTCGACGCCAATATCTTCGCCGTATTGTTTTTTCAACCCGACATATTTCATGATGACGGGGTTTTCGCTATCGCGGATAATGAGTAGCTTCGGCTGGATTTTTTGCGCCAAAAATTGACGCGTTTGACGCGCTTGTTTTTCTTTGATAAAATCTGCTAAATCACGACCTTTTAAGATTTTCATAGACCTAATCTTTTATTATAGCATAAGTAGCTTATTCTGTCAACATATCAAATAATTTCCACCGGTTCTTGCTCTAGATCATACCCGTATTTTTCCTTGACAATCTGGCGAATTTCCGCGCGAGCCTTGGCTAAATCTTCATAACCTTTAGCCGAATCGTTAATAAGCACGAGCGCGGCCTTTTCGTTCACGCGCATACCGTGTAACGTTTTGCCAGATAGTCCACATTCCTGAATTAGAAAGCCAGAATTCACCATAAAGTTCAGTGGTTCGCCAGCAGCATTTTTTAGTACCGAGCCAGGCTTTTCGTAAACTTTTAGACCTTTGGCGCGTGCCGCTTCTGCCTCTGCCTCCGTGAGGTAAACATTCTTAAAAAAGCTACCCGCAGAAGCTTCTTTGGCCGGGTCTGGCAACTTGCTGCCACGCACCGCCAAAACCGCTTGGCGAATTTCACTTGGAGTGTATTCACGATCTTCGATTTCTGGTAGTTCAGAATGGTTCGCTGGAAGTGTCGCCCCTTGCTGCTCAGCTAGATAAGCCTGCAAACTGGTATAAAATGGCGGTTTCAACATCTCGCGATTCTCAAGCTCGACAGTAATGGCCGTAATATAATATCTGCCTGCATCTTCGCCAGTATTGAAAATCGTAGTGCGATAACCCATCTTCATCTCGTCGCGACCGAGGATAACCATCTCTTTAGTTTTCGTGTCGTAGGCTTCAACATGGTCGATAACTTGAGAAATGTCCTGTCCATAGGCTCCGATGTTTTGCACCGGGGCTGAACCAACTAGACCTGGAATACCGCTCATAGCTTCAATTCCAGAATATTCACGCTCACAACAAAAGGCGACAAAATCATCCCAAACTTCACCACCACAAGCGCGGACAAACACCCCGTCTTCAGACTCGTCTAGGACTTCCATACCTTTAATGCGATCGAGGATGATGACGCCATTAAAACCTTCATCGTGACCAATCGTGTTCGCACCGCTACCGAGAGCGAAAGTCGGTAGGTTCTTCTCTTCAGCAAAAGCAAAGGCTTCCGCCACATCTTTTGGCGATTCAACCTCAATCACGTAGCGCGCATTACCGCCGAGGCGCATGGTAGTAAGCTCAGAAATCGGGATGTTCTCTCTAATCTTCATAATATATATTATATCATAAAAGAGGCTTTATGGATACCATTGTTTACCCTCTTGCTAACCCCAGTTTATCTGGTATAATTATAGATAAGTTATGAGTAAACAATTATTTAAACGCACTAAAATTTTGGCGACCATTGGGCCGGCCACCTTTACTGAACAAAAAATTGAAGAACTAATCATGGCTGGTGTCAACGGCTGCCGCTTGAACTTCTCTCATGGCGATTACGTCGAGCGTGACCAGCAAATCAAATGGATCCGTGCTGCGGCCGAGAAAAAGGGTCGTTCCGTAGCAATCTTACAAGATTTACAGGGGCCAAAGATTCGTCTTGGTATGCTAAAAGACGACAAGATGGACGTCAAAACTGGCGACATTTTGATTCTCGACCACGCCGTTACTGAACACGATGGTTCTAACCGTCTCCCAGTCCAGTATAATCTGGCTGAAAAGGTTAAAGTTGGCGAGCCAATCTTCATTTTCGACGGCAAAATCCGCACCCACGTCACCGAGATTGAAAGCAAAACCGCAATCAAGGTTGAAGTTGAAAACGACGGTTTCATCATGTCAAAAAAGGGCTTAAATTTGCCCGATACCGACTTTGGCGGCGATATTATCACCGAGAAGGATATGGCCGATATTGAATTTGGCGCCTCTCGTGATTTTGACTATGTTGCACTTTCTTTTGTTCAATCCGCTGAAGATATTGAAAAACTGCGTCAGATTTTGCTTTCGCATGGTTCTACCGCGCAGATTATCGCCAAGATTGAGACTAAAAAGGCCATTCAAGACGATGAGACTATGGAAGCTATCGTCAAGGCGACCGATGGTATCATGGTGGCGCGTGGTGACATGGCGGTGGAAGCTGGTGCTGAAGTTGTGCCAATCGTCCAGCGCAAGCTGATTGCCCTCTGTCGTCAGTATTCTAAGCTAGTGATTGTGGCGACCCAGATGATGGGCTCGATGGTGGATAATCCAGAGCCAACTCGTGCTGAAGTTTCTGATGTTGCTACGGCCGTCATGCTTGGTGCCGATGCTGTGATGCTTTCGGATGAGACTGCTAATGGTAAATATCCAGTTGAGACGGTCAAAGCCATGAAAAAGGTGATTCTCTACACGCAGAATAACGCCAAGATTCTGCCAATCGCCCATGAAATTACCGGTGACTTTAGAAATTACGATGCTGTTTCGGCTGCTGTGACAAACATGGCAGAGAAAATTGATGCTGATGTGATTATCTGCCAGACTGCTACCGGTACTACCGCCGCTTCGATTGCGGCTCAGCGCCCATCAACCCCAATTATTACCGTTACCAGCAATCCACGCGTGGCTGGGCAACTGGCGCTTACTTATGCGAACGCTGCTTTTGTTCGTCCATACTCGCCGACCTATGGTCTCGACCTCGGTCAAGATTTGAAGGCAAATGGCTATCTCCAGATGGAAGATGGTAAGACTGAGTTGACTGCGCTAATCGTTTCTGGGCATAGAGATACCCTGGGAGGTACGGATACTATTCAAATCGTTCGTCTATAATAAGGTGGAAAAGGAGGTATATGTTTTCAAAGCTAACAGTTAGAGATGCTCGCCCACGTGGTCAGAATGTCCTAGTGCGAGTAGATTACAATGTGCCGCTGAAGGATGGTGTGATTACCGACGACTTGCGGATTCGCGCGAGTTTGCCGACCATTGAATACTTGAAGAAAAAGGGTGCACGTCGGATTATCCTCTGTTCACACCTCGGTCGTCCAGAGGGGAAGAAAGTGCCAGAATTATCGCTTCGCCCGATTGCAGAAAGGCTGAAAGCGCTACTTGGTGAAGATGCCAAGGTCAACTTTGTCGGTGATGTCTCTGGCCCAGATGTGGAAGAAGCTGTAGAAAAGACCCCAGTCGGCGGTATTCTTCTGCTCGAAAATCTACGTTTCTTCCCTGGAGAAGAGGCCAACTCCGCCGAATTTGCACGCGAAATTGCTGAGTCCACTCATGCTGATTTATTCGTCCAAGATGGGTTTGCCGTGATTCATCGTGCTCATGCCTCGACCGACGCTATTACAAAAGAGATTCCGTCCGTCGCTGGGCTTTTGCTTGAGAAAGAAGTCTCCGAGCTGACTAAAGTCGCGGAGAATCCAGCCCATCCATTTGTGATGATCCTGGGTGGTGCTAAGGTGGACGACAAACAACCTCTGATTGAAAAAATAGCACCAAAAGCCGAGAAAGTCCTGGTCGGCGGTAAAATTGCTGCCGATGGCTATGCTGTGCCGGCCGATTTGACTGACAAAGTTATAGTGGCTGGTGATTTTGCGACGGATGGTGAGGGTGCGAAACTTGATATTGCTGAAGCCGAGGTAGATAAGTTTATCGAAATTATCAAAACTGCCAAAACTATCCTCTGGAACGGTACGCTCGGCAAGGTGGAAGACCCAGAATTTGCCAAGAGTTCAGAAAAAATCGCCTTTGCCCTGGCCGAAGCCACTAAAAACGGCGCCACGACGGTGATTTGCGGTGGTGATACCACTGGCTTCATTGAAAACCTACAGGCGAAAAACCCAGATTTGCAATATTCTCTCGTCTCCACTGGCGGCGGTGCTTCACTTGAACTACTATCTGGCTTATCGCTCCCTGGTTTGGAAAACCTGGACGAATAGGTTGACATTCAACTCCTGTTGCGCTATAATTAAGATACTTAATTCAACTTGTATTTTAGTTACATAAACAGGAGTTTTTACATGAATCAAAGTGAAACGGAGCGCCGTGCCCGCCTGATGGCGATGAGTGCAGAGCGTCTGCCGAAGATTAAGAAAGAGTTTGCCGAGCGCCAGGCGGCCAAAGCTGACCCTATGTCCACCAAAATTGACGCTTTTGACGAACTTCAGAGTCGAAATTTCAACAGTAATTTTGAAAAAGGCGGCAAGGATGCTCATTTAGTCAAAAAATCGTCAAAAAAGGCGAAATCGTCTAAAACGGCCCCAGGAGGCTCTAGGAACGCTAATGGTAAAAAAGCGCCGAAATCTTCAAAATCGACCAAAACCGCTGAAAAGGCCTCTAAAACGGCTCTGGGCGTAAGTGTGCGAAAAGGCGAGGTTGTCCACCACCAGCGAATGCTCTCGCAAGATGTCAATGCTCAGGCTACGCAACACATCATCGGCATCCCAGTTAATAAATCACGTTATAATGGCTATCATGGCGCCCAAGTGACTAATTCCCAGCTCAAAAAGGCTCGCCCTAATCCAGATGCCGTCCGCATTATTCCTATCGGTGGTGTCGGCGAGTTTGGCATCGGTAAAAACATGACTGCTATCGAGTACAAGGGGGAGATTGTCGTCGTGGATATGGGTGTCCTCTTCGCTGGCAACGATTATCCTGGTGTCAACTATATGATTCCAGATATTGATTATCTTGAAAATAACCGTGACAAGGTCAAGGCTCTACTCTTTACCCATGCTCACCTAGACCATATCGGTGGTTGCCGTCACCTGTTGCCAAAGTTTAATCCACTCACCCCGATTTATGGTACTGATTTTACCATTGGCATGATTAAGCGCCAGATGAGTGAACTTGACGATGTACCAGATTTGAATTATCAGGTAGTCGATCCGTTCAAACACGAGAAGTTTCAGGTCTCGGAGCATCTTTCGGTCGAGTTTATCCATGTCCTGCACTCCATCCCAGGTAGCACTGCCATCGTGGTGCGTACGCCAAATGGTCTGATTTACCTCTCCGGTGACTGGCGCTACGAAGCTAACCCGATGGGGCGTCAAGCCGACTACGAGCGGATTGATGAGATTGTTAAGAACGAGGGAATCACCTTGATGTTAAATGAGTCCACCAATATTGACTCTCCAGGGCATCATCCACATTCAGAATATGATGTTGGCGATAGCCTCGGCTCTGTGATGGATCATTATGCTAATGGCCGCGTGATTATCTCTTGCTTCTCCTCTCAGATTGGTCGTATCGGCAATGTACTTGAAGAGGCTGCAAAGCGCGGTCGGAAGGTGGCGTTTGCGGGCTTCTCGATGATTAACAACGTCGAAGTTGCCCTCCGTACGAAGGAAATCAAAGTGCCAAAAGACACCATCATGAAGATGGAGGACATCATCAAGCTCCCAGACGAAAAGATTACGATCGTCTGTACCGGCTCACAGGGGGAGCTTAACGCTGTTTTGAACCGCATGGTTACGGGTGCGCACAAGTTTATCAAGATTAAAGCTACCGATACGATTGTCTTCAGCTCAAATCCAATCCCTGGCAACGAGCCACACGTAGTGAATACGGTGGACGGCCTACTTCGCGAGGGCGCGCAGGTGATTCAGAATGGCAAGACCCACCTCACCAACATTGGCCCACTACATCTTTCTGGTCACGCTTATTACGAAGATCATGTTGATTTTGTCGAACGCACCCACCCGCTGAATTATATGCCATATCACGGCGAGTTCTATATGCTGGAGCACAATGCGCAGATGGCAGAGAATGTCATTGGTATTCCACGCGACCGGATTATTCTGGCCGATGATGGTGATATTGTTGAACTTTTGCCAGATAAGACCATCCGCAAAAACGGTCGCATCCACTCTGGTAACAAGCTCTATGATGATGCCGATCAGCCAGTCCACGAGGCCGTGGTGAAAGACCGGATTCATATCTCCCGCGAGGGTATCTTTGTCCTCGTCCTCACCGTCTCCAAGAAAACTGGTCGCCTGGTCAAAACACCAGACATTGTCTCACGTGCCTTTATCTATCTCGACAACTCCGAGGAGCTGATTGGCAAGATACGCCATTATCTCCGCCTGAAGACGGAAAAATCTGGCGCCATCATGGGGGATTTGAAAGACCTGAAAGAAGAGATTAAGGAGGACGTCACCCACATTCTCTTCGACGCTACTGGGCACACTCCTATTGTCATTCCAGTCATAAATAGAGTATAATATACTCATGGCGGAATTGGTACTCTATTTTACGATTTACGCTGTTTTTGGCTATCTCGCCGAAGTTGTCACTTGCTCGGTCAGTCAGAAACGCGTGGTGAATCGTGGTTTTCTCTTTGGTCCAGTCGTGCCGCTTTATGGTTTCGGTGCGCTGATTATTCTCTTTGCCGCTTCGCTATTTGGCAATCCCGTCATCATTGACGAGCCACTTTCTTTCTCTTCAGATTTGTCGGTGATTTTGCCAGATTTTGCCCGCACTTTTCTGCTTTCACTGGTTGCGTGTTCGATATTGGAGTATTTTACTAGTCTCGCACTAGAGAAGATATTTAAGGTCCGCTGGTGGGATTACTCGGTTAAAGCGAAGATTCACTTGAACGGTCGGATTTGTCTCAAAAATTCACTGCTCTTCGGCCTCGGTGGGGTGGTAATTGTTCATTGGTTGCATCCGCTGGTCGCGCGTGCTGTCCATTGGCTTAGTCCTACGGCTCGACTTATGCTGGCGATTGTCTTTTTGACCCTGTTCCTACTGGACACTTTTGTGTCGGTCGCCGCTGTCAAACGTGCGGTCAAGGTGACGGATTTTGGCAAAATCGTCGGCGATCAGACCAATGAGATTAAGCGTCAGTGTACGCGGATGCTGGGGCAGTTTGTCCAGCTTTGGCGTGGTGCCGACCCGCGGATTTTGGCTCGTCGTGCGCATGAGGAGTTTGAAAAGCGTCAAAAAATGCTGACAGACCGCTTCAATGCCAGTATGAAACGCCGCCAGGCGCGGTTTGAAGCCAGCATGCGCCGCCGTGAAGCGCGGTTTAAGAATCTAACGCGAAAGAAAGGGAAGTAATAAGATGCTAAATATCAAAGACTTGACGGTTAGGCTCGCCGGCAAGGAGATTTTAAACCGCTTGTGCTTGACGGTTGAAGACGGTGATATTCTGGTGATTATGGGGCCGAATGGCGCCGGGAAGTCCACGCTGGCCCGCGCGATTATGGGCTTAGTAAAGTATCAAGGGGAGCTGCGATATCTGGCGGGTGACGCGCACGCAAGTCAAGCCCTGCGGACATGCCGAAGTTGCTACGAGGTACAGCGTAGCTCCGCCCGTGAAGACGGGCCGGAGCAAGCGGTCCGCTGGGTTGACTTGTTGCGTCGGCAGGACCCGCCAGAAGTCCGTTCTCGCCTTGGTATTTTCCTCAGCTTCCAAGAGCCGCCAGCCATTCCCGGCATCACGATTTCCGATTTTCTTCGCGCCATCACTTCGGAAGAAGTGGATTTGGCGGAGTTCTATCAGAACCTTAGTAAAAACTTGGCGCTGGTCGGCTTACCGGAAGATTATGCCGATCGCGAACTGAACGTCGGTTTCTCTGGTGGCGAGAAAAAGAAGCTGGAAATGCTACAACTTTTGATGTTGAATCCTCAGCTTGCCGTTTTTGACGAAATCGACTCTGGGCTCGATGTTGATACTGTGCGCACAGTTGCGAAATCTATCAAAAAGTGGCATACTTCCGAAAAATCTGCTATTATTATCACCCATAATTCACGCTTAATCAAGCGTCTAAACCCGAACAAAGTCGCCATTTTACAAAATGGTAAAATTGTTAAAACTGGCAACCTAGGTCTAGCGCTTGCCACTTTAGCGGAAGGATTCAATGGCTAGTCAGCGGGTGACACACGCTGGGGCATCCCCATTCTGCAGCGGCTTTTTAGCGCAGAATGGGGAAAGCGTGTGGCAGGACCCGCTGGCCATGGCCACCGAAATTTCCCAGAAAAAGCACGAGCCCAAGTGGATGCTTGAATATCGTCTTGCCTGCGCGGAATTATTGAAAACTATCCCGCAACCCGCCTGGGGACCAGATTTGTCCGGTCTAAATCTCGACAAGATTCAGTATTACGTTGACCCAAAGACCGTTCGCAAAGCCACTTGGCAAGAATTACCGGGAGATGTCGCTAAAATCTATGATGACCTCGGTATTCCAGAGGCGGAGCAATCTTCGCTGGCCGGTGTCGGCGCGCAGTTCGATTCCGAAGTGGTCTATCATAATCTGCGTGAGACCGTCCGCAAAAAGGGTGTGATCTATGAAGATTTTGATGTGGCTGCCCGTGGCGAAATCCCAGAGCTATCAGAAGCGGAAAATGCCAAAATCGCTAATATGGTGCGTGAACATTATATGCAGTTAGTGAAGCCAGACGAGCATTTTTATGCTGCCCTCCACGGCGCAGTACATTCTGGCGGTAGCTTTGTCTATGTGCCGAAGGGTGTCGAAGTTGAGATTCCGCTCCAGGCTTATTTCCGTTTCAACGCTCCATCTGCAGGGCAGTTTGAACATACTCTGATTATCGTGGACGAGGGTGCCAAGTTGCATTTTATCGAGGGCTGTTCGGCGCCAAAGTATAACGAAGCTAACCTTCACGCCGGCTGTGTAGAAATCTATGTTGGGAAGAAAGCGCTTGTTCGGTATTCAACTGTGGAAAACTGGTCAAAAAATATGTATAATTTGAACACCAAACGTGCCAAAGTCGAGGCTGGCGGACGGTTAGAATGGGTGAGTGGCAGCTTCGGTTCGCACGTTACAATGCTCTATCCGTGTTCGGTTTTGGCGGGGAAAGGGGCCAGCTCATCTTACTTAGGTATCTCGTTAGCTGGTGAAGGGCAAGACCTCGATACTGGCGCGAAGATGATTCATCTGGCTCCGCAGACTAGTTCTACTATCGAGAGCAAAAGCATCGTCAAGCCTGGTGGCAAGACCACCTTTCGGAGCTTGGTGAAAATCTGTGCCGAAGATTGTAAATCCTCCTCGAATTGTGATTCTCTACTTGTGGAAAACCCTGTGGAAAACTCCCAGAATGTCGCGAAATCACATAAAACTGCCCCTGAAAACGTTGTAAAAAACACAACGTTAAAAGCTCCGGTTTCCGACACGATTCCGTCAGTCGAGCTAAAAGGCGTCACTGCCGACGTCAGTCACGAAGCCCGGGTTGGCCGTATTTCCGAGGAGCAACTACTCTATTTGCAATCTCGTGGGCTGTCCGAATCCGCAGCTCGAAATCTGATTGTTTCTGGCTTCGCCGAATCCGTCGCCCGTGAACTCCCACTCGAATACGCCGTAGAGATGAACCGACTGGTTAATCTTGAGATAAAAGGGGGATTATGAGCCAGAATGACGGTGGACGGGTGACCCGCGCTGGGGTATCCCCAGTTTGTAGCGGCTTTTTAGCACAAACTGGGGAGAGCGCGGGGCAGGACCCGTCCACGATCGTTCGCATCATTAGAGTTAACCCTCTTCATCTCAAGCTTACCAAGCCAGGCAAATACCGCATCATCACGCGCTACTTTGCGACGACTTCTGCACCACTTCAGCTCGAAGACAAAATCGAAATCTACTCAAGCGGCGTCGAAATCGACTATGACTGTTTTGGCGTCTTGGCCGCTGGTGCCGAGAAGTCACTGAAGTTCACCCTAGATTTCAAAGCCGGCGCCACTAACTCCACCGGAAATGAACGCGAAGAGGTCCTTTTGCTCGGCAAGCCAAAGCGGAATTTGTCTTCACCGATTATCCTCTGCGCCGAACCAACCATCTCTGGCTCGCATGGAGTCACGCTGGGTGAAATGCCAGAGCGAGAGCTGGACTATCTCCGGTCTCGTGGGCTTTCAGAAAAAGCGGCGAAAGAGCTGATTATCCGTAGTCGCTTCGCCGAAGCGTTTAAGCTTGCAAAACCGGAGCAAAACTGGGATAATTCTCTTGAGGAGCAGTTTGAAGAGATGTTGAAGGAGACCTTGAGATGATTGCTAAGAGTTCCAAACCCTGCCAATCTGATTCTATGGGCAGTGCAATCATGTCGGTCGGGTCAAAAGCTGATTTTCCGTTTTTCAAAAATCGTCCAGATTTAACCTACTTAGACTCCGCCGCCACTACTCAAAAACCGCAAGCAGTTTTAGATGCTCTGCAGAATTTCTATGCGAATCAGAATGCCAATCCAGGTCGCGCACTCTATGACCTCGGTCATGATGCAACGAAGCTCCATGCCAAATGTCGTCAAACCGTGGCGGATTTCATTGGTGCTAGTCCTGAACAAATTATCTTCACGAGTGGTTGCACCGAGGGTCTAAATCTGGTCGCACTCCACTATGCTGAACTCCTACAAGGTTCGATTGCAAATCTAGCTTATGCCGCCGAAGTTCAGCAGCAATCAAGTGCGGATTCTGTGCTAGCTCAATTTAGAAAGTCTTTGCAGAGTTCAATCTTGAAGCCGGGCGATGAGATTGTGCTCTCGATTTTTGAACATCATTCCAATCTTGTCCCTTGGCAGAAGTTGGCGCAAAAATCCGGGGCTAAGTTGAAGTATATTTACGATTTTCCGACCGACCCATCGGACTTGGCAGAGGCGCTTGAGCAAGCAATCACTCCGCGGACGAAAATTGTCGCTGTTACTGCGGTTTCTAACGTAACGGGGGAGAGATTCCCTGTGGAACAGATTACTACTCGCGCGCACACTGTCGGAGCTAAGGTTGTGCTTGATGCTGCTCAAGCGGTGGCACATTTGCCTCTGGACACAAAGAAGCTCGATGTTGATTTCTTGACCTTCTCTGGGCATAAAATGTATGCGCCGATGGGGATTGGTGTGCTTTATGTTAAGAATCCGATTGGGTTTATGCCAAGTTCCTTTGGGGGCGGTGCGATTTCGCAGGTCTCGGAAAAGCAGACTATTTTGGCGGATGACGTGTCGCGTTTCGAGCCGGGTACACGCAACTTGGCTGGTGAAGTGGGGTTGAAAGTGGCGATTGAGTGGTTGTCGAAAAAACGCCAATCTGCAAACTCTTCCGAACTTGTACAAAAAAAGTCGAATGTCGCAAAAGCCAAAGCCGAACTCGTGTCGAACTTAGTGCAATACACTCATGGCCAACTCTCCGCTCTGCCATTTATCGAATTAATCAGCCCACGCGACGCGGTCGGGATTGTCTCGTTCAACCTCTACCGTTCCGTCGAGCATACCCCAGAAAATCTCATTCACTCGCACGACGTTGCCACACTCTTGAACGACGAAGGTGTCTGTATCCGGGCGGGGAATCACTGTGCCGAGCCCCTGATGCGACATCTAGGTATTCCAGGCTGCTGCCGCGCGAGTTTCGGCTTGTATAACTCTGTCTCTGATGTCGACAAGCTTATTTTTGCCATTAAGGAAGCTTGGGAGATTTTGAAATGATGCCAAAGGATAAAAATTCGGATTGTCGCAGGGCTGGTTTTCAACCTGGAACTGCTTCTACCTGCTCGGTGCCAACGTCGAAGTTCTACCGCCAATTTATTTTAGAGGCTTCGCGTTCGCCAAAATATCGTGGCAAAATAGAGGAAACTGGTCTAAGGCCTGGCGAGAAGGTTGTCCGGCTAGAAGGTTCAAATCCCTCTTGTGGCGACCAACTGACTCTATATCTGAAAATTGCCGTCCCGTCTCCTTCGACTCTCTCAACTACTGCTGAAGGGATATCTTCCCAAAAATCCGAGTTTCAAGCGGCTAGGATCCTCGACGCGCGTTTTGAAGGTTCTGGCTGTGCTATCTCGATGGCGAGCGCCCATTTTCTCTGCGAGAATATCATTGGCAAAGCCACCGACGAGGCTCAAGAATACGTCGCTGGCTATCTAAAGAGCATAGATGCTGGCACGCCGAACCCGGTCTATGCGCCGCTAGACAATGTTGCCCAGATGCCCGCCCGCGTGGAGTGTGCTCGGCTGGCGTGGGGTGTGATTTTTGATAGAACACATTAGAAGTTTACGTTCAAAAACTGTTGCATCTTCAGTAAACCTGTGATATATATAGAACATGATCACCTTGAATAAAATATCAAAAATAAGAGTCGGGTATAATCTGCGGAGTACAAACTCTAGTAATAAACAGACTGTTATCATGATTGGAGCTAAAGATATCTCTACTAATTTTACTGAAGCCAAACGTGGCAAAATCCCAGTGAACTTTCGAGATTTTTTACAGAATGGTGATATCTTAGTCAAAGCGCGTGGAGAAAATCACGAAGCAAAAGTTTTTAGAGCTCAAAGTGATGATTATCCATATGTGGCAACAAGTACTGTACTAGTAGTCAGATTATTCAATGACCGATACACTCCATTGTACTTGGCGCATGTTATTAACTCTAGTAAATCACAAAAAAGGCTTCGTTCCATGTCTACGGGCAGGACGGTTGCTAGTCTATCGCCACTATCCATGGGAGAACTGCAAGTTCCTGATGTCTCGCTATCTACTCAGTATAAGATTGAACGTATTATGGAAATTCTGGACGAACAACGGATCATTTTAACTAAATATTATGACGCAAACGAAAGACTAATTAAGGGCATCCAAAACGAACTTATAAAAGGAGTAAAATAATGGCGATTTCTCAAGACCAACTAAACCAAACATTATGGGCAGCAGCTGACAGTTCCCGCGTCCAGGTCGACGCCTCCATCTATAAAGACTACGCGCTTGCAGTATTGTTTTTCAAGTACCTAAGCGACAAATCCAAAGCGGAAGTCAAAAAACTCAAAGAGCGTTTTGGAAACGACGAAAATCGCATTAACGAAAAAATGAAGCTTTCACGCTTTTATCTCCCTGAGGGAGCCCGCTTTGAAGATGTTTATGTCAGAAAAGAAGAAGACAATATCGGCGAGATTCTCAATAAGGCCCTTCACGCCATAGAAGATCAAAATGACAAAAAACTCCGCGGCATCTTCGGCGCTCTAGATTTTAACTCTGAAGCCATCCTCGGCAAACTTGAAGCCCGCAACCGCATGGTTCGCAATCTCCTAAACGATTTTAACAAAATCGAGCTAGCCGATACCAGTGAAGATATTATCGGCAATGCTTACATGTATCTCATTGAACGCTTTGGTGCCGACGCCGGCAAAAAAGCAGGAGAATTTTTTACCAAATCCCAAGTTGCTGAACTTGTCGCTCGTCTCGCCCGTCCTCGTCCAGGTGACCGAATTTGCGATCCCACGGTGGGTAGTGGCGGCCTCTTGCTGTTAGCCGGTAAAGAAGTCCAGAAGCAAGGCTCCAATAACTTTGCTCTCTACGGCCAAGAATCCAAAGGCTCCACATACCAGCTTTGCCGCATGAATATGTATTTGCACGGCATGGATTCCGCGCAAATCGAATGGGGCGACACCTTAAACGAACCGATGCTCGTAGAAGATGACCATCTTATGAAATTCGATATCGAAGTCGCCAACCCACCATTTTCGCTAGATAAGTGGGGATATGAGAAAGCTTCCAGTGACAAGTACAATCGCTTTTGGCGTGGTTTGCCGCCAAAATCAAAAGGCGACTATGCTTTCATTTCCCACATGGTAGAAACATTGAAGCCCAAAACTGGCCGCATGGCAGTTATCGTTCCACATGGTGTTCTATTCCGCGGAGCCAGTGAAGGCAGAATCCGCGAGAGTCTAATTAAAGAAAACCTAATTGATGCTGTTATTGGTTTGCCAGCCGGCCTTTTTCAAACTACAGGCATCCCAGTCGCGATTCTTATCATAGACCGTGCACGAGAAAAAGGTGGCGAGCGCGAAAACGAAGATAAAATTCTCTTTATCGAGGCCTCTAGAGAATTCAAACCCGGCAAGGCTATGAACTCACTTGAACCAGAGAACGCCGACAAGATTTTCAATACCTTTAATGAACGTAAAGAAATTGAGCGTTTTTCTCGCCTCGTCCCAATTTCCGAAATCGCTGAGAACGACTACAATTTGAACATTACGCGCTATGTAGACACTTTCGAACCCGAGCCAGAAATCGACATCAAAGCCACTCTCAAAGAAATCGCCGAGTTAAAGCCAAAGCTAGCGGAACTTGAGAAAAAGATGGACGAATATCTGAAAGAATTAGGGGTGAAATAATATGAGTACAAAGAATATCAAGAATAGAATTGAAGTAAATGGAATAGGAATATCCGTCATCACTAAGCCGAAAGACGCCGATTTTATCAGTCTAACTGACATCGCGAAATATAAAAACAGCATCGCCCCCGCAGATGTAGTAAAAAACTGGTTACGCCGTAAAGACACCATCGAATTTCTCGGTCTATGGGAACAGCTCAATAATCCGAATTTTAACATGGTCGATTTCGACCAGTTTAAAAATTCCGCCGGTTCGAATGCTTTCACTTTATCACCAAAACAATGGATAGAGTCCACTAATGCCATTGGGCTCCGCTCTTCGTCTGGTCGCTATGGTGGTGGTACACTAGCACACTATGATATAGCCATGGAATTCGCTTCATGGGTTTCACCAGAATTCAAATTATACATCATCAAAGAGTTTCAAAGATTAAAACAGTCAGAGGCATACAATAATGCAATCGAATGGAACGTACGCCGCGAACTCGCAAAAGCAAATTACATTCTGCAAACTGACACAATAAAAGATTGTCTCATCCTACCAGAGCTCACTAAAGGTCAAATTAATCACATCTACGCCAGCGAGGCGGATTTACTGAACGTTGCATTATTTGGTCAGACCGCTTCAGAATTTCGCAAGCAAAATCCAGACAAGAAGGGTAACCAACGTGACTATGCTTCGATCGACCAGAATATCGTTATGGCAAACCTTCAAAGTCAGAACGCTCTAATGATCGAACAAGGTTTACCCCAAAGCGAACGCCTCCAGACTCTCCGCAAACTTGCTATCAAGCAGTTACGCTCATTGGAATTTAACCACACGACTGATAAAATCAAGAAACTATCACAGAGCCAAGAAAAACCCAGCTTGAAAGAGGTAAAGAATGAAAATCAGTAGAATTAAAAAAATCACTAACGTCGGAAATTTCAGTAGTTTTCGAAATGGCGGTAGCGTACCACTTGGTGACCGAGAAATCACAGTTATATATGGAGAGAATACAGTTGGGAAAACTACACTCACGGACATTTTTAGATCTGCCAATGAGGACAGCCCTAGCTATATCGTGGATCGTGTAACCATACCAAACGGAAAAACAGAGGAACAAGAAGTAGGGCTTTGCGTAATAAGCGCTAATAGACAGAAGAACGTATCTTATAAAAACGGCTCTTGGCAAAACAATTTGCTGAAAAATAGATTGTATATCTTTGATCAAAAGTTTATCCAGGATAACATTTTTGAAGGGATAAAACAAACGAGAGATAATAAAACAAATTTTACTAATTTAATACTCGGTTCAAAAGGCGTAGAGATTAGTAAAGAAATTGAAAAGAAAAAAGAAGAATTATCAAAATATCCACAAAAATTAAGTCAAGCTAGCCCAGATCCGGTTAGACATTTATCGGAGGAAGAAGTGGTTAAGTTTTGTCAACTCAAAGTTGATAAAAGTATCAAAGAGCTAGAGCAAGAAAAAAATAACTTAACTAAAGACATTAATAAGCTACAAAAAATCAACACTTTCAGATCCCTCCAGATGCCTAATAAAATTAACGGGAACGAGATGGTCGTAGCAACGCTGGAGGAAAAGTTGAAAAAAATTGCAGAATCCAGATACGATCGAACGGCTTCAACCACAATCGCCAAAATTAGCAAAGAACTCGAGAGGCTACATAAAACCCACTGGGTTGAAGAAGGTATGGCATTCTCAAACGACAAAAACTGCCCATTTTGTAATCAATCACTAAAGTCAGTAAGCAACAGAATTGACGCATACAAAAAACTATTTGATGCCCAATTTGAGAAATATAAAAACGGCGTTTTATCAGAAGAATCTGAAGCTACTGATATTCTTGATTCAGTTTCGAACTTAGCAGTATCTTACAAAATGAACGAAAAAGTCAGATTGCTTCATAATTATGATGAATTCATTGCTTGGCCTGATGATGTAATTTATGATTTCGATGCGCTCATACAAGAAACTAAAAAAATAGAGTTAGATTATAGCAAAGAAATCATGGTAGCTAGGAAAGCGGTTGAGACTTTCATAAAAGAGAAGAATAAAAATATTGGCGCTGCCTTAAAAGAGCCCAACATCAATTTGTTAAAAAAATATGAGATCGATTTATCGGATAGTGTAAAAATTTTTAATGAAGCGCTGAACGGATACTGTAGCTCTATAAGTAAGACAGCAGAGAAACTTAAAAATATCGACAGCAAATCAGTGGAAACGCAGTTGACAGCTAAAAAATCAAGCATAACAGAGATTGATAAACAAATTAGCAGAATAAATCAAGACACCCAGTGTAAAAAATATCTTAATATTATTGAAGAGCGAAAAAAATTAAAAAAGGGAATAAGAGCAAAACAAGATGAATTGGAAAAAGAACAAGCGACATTTCTTGAAAAAAGGTTTGAAGCAATCAATGATTGGTTTGAGCGATTGGGGAGTAGAGACTTTAATTTAAATTACAAACCATCACGAAAAGGCAATAAACCAACTTGCGATTTAATGGTGAAATATAAAAATCAGGAAATTGAATCAGACAATTTTAAAACTGTATTCAGTGAGTCTGACCGTAGAAATTTAGCACTATCAATCTTTTTGGCTTGCGCTGAAGATGAAACTAAGCTGCTTGTACTGGATGATCCGGTTGTAAGTTTTGATGAAAACCGCGTCTCAATAACAGTAGAATCGATTAAGGAATTATCGAGGAAATTTTCGCAGGTAATCATTACTACGCATTATAAAACATTTGTGATTCGAATGATAAAACAATCTGCCCAATTTGAATATCTGGAATTAATAAAAAGTCAAGGAAGCTCTAAGATTATCCAGTCAGATTGTTCGGAATTAATTTTATCTGATTACGAAAGACAGTATACGAAAATCAATACTTTTGCGAACGGTGAAAGTGCTATAGATTGTGATTTGGTCGATTTGAGAAAATTTCTAGAAAATCATATAAATATATGGCACCAGCCGTATATACCAGATCGTAAAATGCAACTCAAAGAAAAACTCGACAAGTTATTGGGGGATGGCGTTATTAGCCAAGAACAATTTGAAAAATATAATCAATACCGAGAACAGTTTAATCCTGATGCCCATGAATTGGGCGTCGTAGCCGATAATGAGTTGCAAAATATAGCAAGAAATTTACTGAGGGATCTTTATGAATAATAATTGGTCGGAATATAAACTCGGTGACGTATCTATTTTACTCAAAGACGGTACACATGGAACACATAAGGACGCAGAAAGTGGACCGTACTTGCTCAGCGCTCAAAATATTGAAAATGGCAATATCTTCATCGGCGAGAGTGACAGGAAGATATCGAAAAGAGATTTTGACACTATTCATCGCGGCTACAAATTACAAGACGACGACATTTTGATTACGATTGTGGGTAGTTTGGGGAGATGCGCAATTCTAAGGAATTATAATGGCGATTTTACCTTTCAACGTAGTGTTGCAATCGTGCGTTTCGATAAAACAAAAATACTCCCCAAATATGCATATTACCAATTTCAAACTAGCTTGTTTCAAAAGGAACTATTGAGGCGCGAAAGCAAAGGTGCACAGGGTGGTGTGTATCTTGGAGAGTTAGCTAAAATTAAAATATTTGTACCAGATTTAGAAACGCAGCAAAAAATTGTTCAAATTCTTGATGCCTGGAATGATGCAATCGGCACAATAAAATTCCAACTAATACAAGAGAATAATCTGATGAAATACTTATATGCAGCATTATTATCGGGTTATAAAACAACTGGTAAATCTAGTGAATATATCAATATTGAATTAGGTAAGATAGCTAACATAGAGCGAGGTAAAGCATTAACGACTAAAGATCTAATACCAGGTAATATACCAGTAATAGCGGGTGGTATAGATAGCCCATACAAACATAACAAATATACACACGAAAATGTGATAACGGTAAGTGCAAGCGGAGCAAATGCAGGATATGTTGACTTCCGACAAGGCAAAATATGGGCATCAGATTGTACTGTTATATACGGCAAAGAAGGCATATCTGATACAATGTATATTTTTAGTTGGCTAATATTACTGCAGAGATTAATCTATCAATTACAGACAGGTGGTGCACAGCCACATGTTCACGCAAAAGATTTAGCTAAAATAAAAATTTCATTGCCACCATTAAAAATTCAGCAAGACGCAGTTTTACGATTAAAGACTCAAGCAACTATAATTTCAAAATTTGAAGATTATGAAGAAAGCCTGCAAAAGCAGTATAAATACCTCCTCAACCATCTCATCTCTGGCGAATTAGATGTTAGCAATATTAAACTCGAAAAAGGAAAGGAGTAAAAATGATAGATGTAGATTTTGACGAAGTAAACGAATCGCAATTCCCCGCCGTAGAATTGTTAGTTAAACTCGGCTGGACATACCTTAGTCGCGAAGAAGCCGACAATGCCCGCGGCAATGATCAAAGGAAAGTAATTCTTACCAATATCGCTAAAAACGCGCTCATGCGCATCAACGATTATGATGGCAAAAAGTTCGACGAACCCGATATCGCCGCCAAGGTCGACGAGTTAGAAAACACTGAGTTTAACGGACTTATCGATACTTGTCGAGAAATTAGTGGTCGCATCATGCCGAAGCTCGGCGGTGGGACTATCAAAGTTTTCGAAAACGGCACTTATCAAGACCGTTCTATCCGCTATATTGACTTTGATAATCCAGAAAACAACGATTATCACGTAACAGTAGAATATAAAGTTAATGGCAACGAAGAAAATCTTCGCGCCGATATTATACTTTTCATTAATGGAATTCCAATTGCCGAAATCGAAAACAAAAAATCTAGTGAAGGCTGCATAAAAGCCATTAACCAATTACATCGGTATCAACGCAAAGAATATTCACCAAAGCTATATACTTTTCTACAGCTTCTTATTGCCATGGATGGACTAAATGCAGTTTATGGCACTACTGATACTCCAGACGAATTTTTCGTCGGTTGGCGAGAAAAAGGCCTAGGGCTAGCAAAGACTAAAGACAAAATCGAAGAAATCCTTTCAACCAAATTTAATCAAGATATTCTCACGCAGATTAAATCCGACTTAAACGGCTGCGTAAAACCAATCGAACCGCGGAGCTTCCTTCCTCAAGATGGACTTATTTATGGCATGCTACGAAAAGACCGCATTTTGGATATTATCCGCAATTTCGTATTTTATGACGGGCTACATAAAAAAGTTGCACGTTACCAACAATACTTTGCAGTTAAGAAAACTCTAAAGCGAATTTCTACCATGGATCCCAAAAATCCGAATCGCAGAAAAGGCGGCATTATTTGGCATACGCAAGGTTCCGGTAAGTCGCTTACTATGGTTATGCTTGTTCGCGCTCTCATTGAAGACGAAGATATTAAAAATCCACGTGTCATTATCGTAACCGACCGCATCAATCTAGACCGACAAATTAAAGGAACTTTTGAAAACGGTAGGCTCAAAAAAGATATAGTCCGCACCGTTAGTGGTGAAGATTTACTTCGCAGAATTAAGAATAAGGACGATAGCGTACTAACTACAATTATCGATAAATTTAATTCCGCCAGTAACCGCAGTAAAAGTTTTGTCGACGAAGATCCGAACATTTTCGTGCTAGTAGATGAAGCCCATCGTTCACAAAGTGGCGAAGCAAATCTCAAAATGCTTCAGATGATTCCAAACGCTTGTTACATCGCATTCACTGGTACGCCACTACTCAAAAAACAAAAAACTGAGAATAAATTCGGCGAATTCATTGATAAATACACTATTGATGATGCTCTCGCTGACAAAGTTATCGTCCCGCTAATTTATGAAGGAAGATTCATTCCTCTAGAACAAGACGAAAACGCCATTAATCGCAAAACCGAAAGGCTTCTCTCCACATTGAACGAAGAGCAACGCGAATCTGTTGCAAAGAATGTAGAGAAAGACATTAAGCGTAGCGCTAAAGCTGGTATCGAAGAAATATGTTATGACATTGCAGAGCATTATCAAAAAATCTTTCAAAATACTGGTTTGAAGGCTCAAGTTGTCGCACCGAATAAAAAATCTGCGCTCCTCATGCAAAAATGGTTTAAAGCAGATAATACCATAAAAACAGCTCTCGTTATAAGTGACGAAAATGGTGAAATCTCAGCCGATGACGAAGATAAATTAGAAGTTAAAGAATATCTAGATGAAATTAAATATAAATATTCTAGCCTTAAGAATTATGAAGACATGGTCGTTGATGACTTCACAGACGACAACGAAGGAATTGAAATACTTATTGTAGTAGATAAGCTTCTTACCGGTTTCGATGCCCCCCGAAATACCGTGCTTTATTTAGCGAAACCTTTAAAAGACCACAATTTGCTTCAAGCTATAGCAAGAGTAAATCGGGTATTTAGTAATAAAAACCAGAAGATTGAAAAAACCGCTGGCTTTGTAATAGACTATTCATCTAATGCCGCAGCAATTAAGGAAGCGATGGCGTTATTTGGTAATTTTGACCCAGATGATGTCCACGGTACATTAACCAATGCCAATGAAAAGAAGGCTGAAGTTGAAGAAAAATACCAAAAGCTTCTGGATATGTTCAGGGGCAAGATCCTAAATTCACAACAGGGTTATATCGAAGTGTTAAGAGACGACGCAACTCGTCGCGAATTTATTGACCAGCTTAATTCTCTCTTAAATACCTTTGCAGAATATTCATGCTTGAGAGATATTGATGGTAGATTTGTAGACAACATAGCTTCAGATCTCAAAAAATTTGTTGAAATTAAGAGAACTGCTAAACTAGAATTTGGTGACGAAATAGATCTTCGTCAGTACGAACGCGAGCTTAAAAGAATCGCAAATGACCATATTACTGCAGAACAAGCCGAAATTCTAGTCCAACCAATCGACATAAATAATTCAGAGGAATTCAAAAAGGCTATCGAAAAATTAGGCAGCAACAAATCTAGGGCCGAAGCAATCGCTGCGCAAACAGAGCGCCGAATTACCGAGATTTTTAAAGCACATGGTGACGTGGTTTTATGGCAAAAATTCTCAGAACGTATCCAAGCAATCATCGACGCACTACGTGAAGAAAAACTAGCCGATATTGAAGCCCTAAAACAGCTTTCGCTTATTACGAGTGAAATAAATTCTCGTAAAGACGACGAGCTCCCAGAAGCCATCCAAAAGCAAAACGGCGCCGATATTTTATATCGCAACTTAAAGGACGTCATTCCTTCAGAGCGATACGACGAACGCATCTTATCATTAGCGAAAATTGTCCAAGACAATGCCATCATTGACTGGTGGAAAAATTACGACCAAAAACGCATTATCGAAAACTACTTAGACGATTATATCTACGATAATATGCATGTCCCGGAATCTACCAATAAAAAAATCCGCGAGAAGGTTCTAGAGCTTGCCGAAAATAACTATACTCTTTTCGGAGAATAATTATGGAGCAAAGAAAGTTCCGGTACGGCAAGCGTACCTATGACTATGGTTTAGAACGTTCTAAAAGAAAGACGTTTAGTCTAGTTGTGTTTTCAAATATGAAAGTGTCCTTACGAGCACCGTTAGATGCATCAGATTCGGACATTGATAGCTTTTTAATTAAAAAATGGACCTGGCTAGAAAACCAGCTAAGTGAACTTAGCCGCTACAAGAAAAACCAAATTACTAAAAGTTACGTTTCGGGCGAAAACTTCTACTACCTAGGAAGACAATATATGTTAAGGGTTGAGAAGAATCCGGCCGAAGGAATCAGCGTATCACCTGGTATTATTACTATAAAAACACGGTTAGGCTTAAGAAATTCTGACCACAATAAAGCAATTTATGAAAAATGGTATTTAGAAAAATGCGAATCAGTTTTCAAAAAGGAATTAATATCTGCAATTCATGATTACGGCATTGATATCATACCAAAACTAAAAATCCGCGAGATGAAAACTCGCTGGGGTAGTTATCAAAAAGATAATACCATTAATCTCAATCCAAAGCTCTTACAAACTTCAAAAATGACCATTCGTTACGTTATAACGCATGAATTGTGCCATATGAAATACGGAAAACACGACAAAGACTTCTTCACGCTCTTAGAGTCGCGTATTCCTGGTTGGAAAAAAATAAAGGATGAATTAGAGATAAGGTTCGGATGAGCTGTAATATGTTCATCAGTTTTGGGGTTCATCTGGTAGTCTCGACGTACTAATTGAAAGCTCCCCTCTGCCGTGTGACTCTAGCCAATCAGATTGTTCGCTAAGGTATATATTTCGGCTGGTATCTAAATCATCTGCGATTTAAATTCGTCGATATCTCGATGGAGAGCGGGCTAAAAAGTCAGCTTTTATTGAAAAACATGGTTTCAAAAATCCCCTCCGAAGAGGGGATTTGAATACCTACGCTTATACTAGATTATTTAGTCGTAGCAGTGTAGATGATGGTATCGGTATAGACACCAGTAGCCTGATCAGCATCAGTCGAGACGCCGTAGTTAATATCAAAGTGGTCGCCGTCAGTGGTCTTGGTGTTGGAACCATAAATAAGGGTCTGAGTACCATTGGCAGT
Organism: Candidatus Saccharimonadota bacterium; assembly: GCA_017480095.1. Taxonomy (GTDB): domain Bacteria; phylum Patescibacteriota; class Saccharimonadia; order Saccharimonadales; family Saccharimonadaceae; genus Nanosyncoccus. The sequence goes on along the minus strand of JAFVBG010000002.1, from coordinate 93,625 downwards.
CATAGCACGCCAGTTATTATTGTCAGTAAAAGTGTAAACGCCTTCATTTTCAGTTACAGTTTTACCACCCTTGAAAGCCCAAGCAGCCGTACCAGCTTCTAGAGTAGCGCCGGCTGGGATTGTCTTAGTGTTGTCGCTTTGATTAGTGAGCGCCGTAGTAGCATCGCTATCCTCTACTGCAACAGTGTAGCCAGTCGTGGAGTTCGTGTAAACGCTGATGGCGGATTTAAATGTAGCATCGTTGGAAACAGAATTTGGGAGAAGTGAAGTGTAGCTGGAGGAAGCCTGATGAGATGCACTATTATAGACGGCGGCTGGAGCAGTAGTTGCATCATAGCTATCGAAATCGTCATTAGTGTTCAAAGCAGCTGGGTTGAATACGCTCACGCCGTCAGCATGGGTGGCACCAGCAGCGTAAGAACTGTTGTCGTCGTTGTTACCGACAATTGTCATAGAAATTGCTGGTTGAACTTCGACGGCGAGGTTGACATTGCCAGAAACGCTTTGTGGAGTCTGAGCAGCATAAGAAGCCAATGGCAAAGCAGCAGTACCTAAACCAGCAACAACGCCTAAGCTTGCGAGAATGATTTTTGATTTTGTCATTTGAATAAACCTTTCTTGTTTTATTTTATTTAATATGACCTTGCTATGTTTCTATCATACTCCTTTAAAACGCTTGTGTCAAGAACGATTTTGCCACAAAAATCCATTTCCAGAGGTAAGATTTTTACCAATTTTTATTAACCAGTGTTTTGCAAAAATTGAATAAACCTTTAGAAAGGGAAAAATATGTCCAAATCTAAAACAATCCTTGCAGGTCTCGGTGTTGTAGCTGCTCTCGGAACTGCTGCTTTACCTCTTGCATCTTATGCTACTCCAAATGCTACTAACGTAGGCGTCTCTGGCAATGTCGACCTCTATGTTGAAGTCATGCCAGCTATTGCTATGACGATTGTCGGGAATAATGATCATCATGAGCTATATACTGACCTCCTCGGAGATAGTGAGACTGACAATCACGCAGCTACTGGCAATGCTGCTGTTGACGTTATGAACCCAAATACTACCAGTGCATCTGGTCAGACAGTTGCAAGCCCATATACCGTAGATGGTCATACGGAAGCACATACTACTACTAGCTCTTCAAGCTACACCAGCTTGCTTCCAAATTCAAAAGTTGAGGGCGGTAACTTCAAATCTACTGTAACCGTTTATACCAACAATGTCACTGGCTATAACTTAACTGCAATTGATGCCGATGCTAGCGCAGATTTGGTCCACTTTGATCCAACGGGCAAGACTGCTACTATTCCAGCAACTTCTGCTACTACTTTGAACGCTGGTACTGCCGCTTGGGGCTACCGTGTAGCTAGCAAGGATGGTGCTTCTCTGAACGCTACTGACTGGCTTGCAATGCCTATCACTCCAGCTGAAGGTACTGCTACCCCAGCAACAATTGGCACTGAAGATATCAAAACTTCCGCTGGTACTGCTTATGAGGTTGAATATGGCGTAGCCACTGCTGCTGACCAGGCGACCGGTGTTTATCGTGATACTATTATCTATACTACTACGACCAAATAATCTGACATTGGCGTAGATATTCAAATCCCCTCGGTTCTATAACTTGAGGGGATTTAATTTTGCGAGAAAGAATTTTTGGCATAATGCTGAGGTAGCTCGCCAGTATTTTCTTGCGTTTTTAAAAATAACTACAACCCCATTCCATCGCTCGGAAAGATTTTGAGACAATTTTCTGAGTTGATTATTATAAATACTAATATCTGGGTGAAAATCATTCACAAGAGCATTGCGAATACCGCAATCATAGAAGAAAAATCTTAGCTCAGTCTTCTCTGTACCTCATCAAACACCTCTGACGGAATAATCGCTGGGTGAGAGTTTTTGACATAATACTGAGGTAGTTCTCCGGTGTTTTTCTTACGCTTCTTAGTAAGATAGTCCTCGATATAAGTTTTCTGAAGCAGAGCATCGCCCTTGTACTTTTCGTTGGTGAGAATGTTTTTTACGGTGGCGGAGGTCCAAATTTTCTTCTTGCGCGGCGTAGGGATACGATGTGCGGTTAGATATTTTGCGATAAATCTCATGCTTCGACCTTTTAGATGTAGAGTATAGATTTTGCGCACGATTTTGGCCTCGCTCTCGACAATCTCTAGCTTGCCATCTACGCCTTTGCGGTAGCCGAGAAAGCAGGAATAGGGGAGCGAGACTCGGCCGTCTTGCATACTTTTGCGCTTGCCCCAACGAATGTTCTCGGAGATACTACGGCTTTCCTCTTGGGCCAGGCTGCTCATGATAGTGAGTAGCATTTCGCATTTTGGATCGAGAGTATGCAGATTTTCCTTCTCGAAAAAGACCTCCACGTCAGAATATTTAAGTTTGCGCACAGTCTGGAGAGTGTCCACGGTGTTACGGGCAAAGCGGGAGATGGATTTGGTCAAAATAAGGTCGATACCGCCCATCAGGGCGATTTTAACCATTTTGTTGAAACTGGTACGGTTTTTGGTGCTAGTACCCGTGATACCACGGTCTGCGAAGACGGCGATAAACTGCCAATTTTTGTTGGATTTGATGTAATTTTCATAGAAGCTAATCTGGGCTTCGTAACTGTTTTGCTGTTCGTCCATCTCGGTGGAGACGCGAGCATAAGCGGCGACCTTGAGCTTTTTAGGGCTGGTCTTGGCCGCCTCTGATTTTGCTTTTGGCTTGATGATTGTGATTTTGGGCTGTGTATTCATAGTATATTATACTATGAGGGTCTCCCCTGATAAACCTTTAGAAAGGTTTATTCAAATGACAAAATCAAAAATCATTCTCGCAAGCTTAGGCGTTGTTGCTGGTTTAGGTACTGCTGCTTTGCCATTGGCTTCTTATGCTGCTCAGACTCCACAAAGCGTTTCTGGCAATGTTGATCTTTATGTTGAAGTTCAGCCTGCAATCTCTATGACAATCACTGGTAACAATGATGGCAACGGCTCATACGGCACTGCTGGCGATAACGCTCAGGTTAAGGTCAAGAACTCAACCGAGGCTACGACAATCGACGGAGAGAATGTTTCTGCTTACGAAGTAGCCACTGCAACCAAGGCTTCTTCCAGCTATGTTTCTCTACTTCCAAACTCTACCGCTACCGCAACTTCAACCATCAAGGTCTGGACGAACAACACATCTGGTTACACTCTAGCTGTAAAAGATAGTGATGCTACGACTGCGCTCACCAAAGTTGGGGCTTCCGACACGATTCCAGCTGGCGCTGAAGCGGTTGCTGCCGGTACCGCAAAATGGAACCTCACTGGTGGCTTGTTGACAAACGCTGCCATTGCTGCTACTGACCAAAGCGTCAAGGTAACTGATGCAAAAACCAGCAACGGCGATGAGACAGTGATGACCTATAACATCGCAACTGCTGCCGATCAGGCAACTGGTGTTTACACCGATACTATTACCTATACTGCTACGACCAATAACTAATCTAGTATAAGTAAAGCTAAAATAGAAACCTCTCCAAATGAGGTTTCTATTTTTCAATAACTAAAAGGGAGTTAATAAATGAATATTATAACGCCAAAAACAATCCCGCTCGGACAAGTGCCTAGGCTCAACGAGTATATCATTCAAAACTATATTGCAGATAATCCTAGTGTATTGGGGCTTGGCGACGATTTGGAACTAAAAGACCGCGAGAAGGTTCAAGCTTCTGGAGGCAGGTTAGACTTGCTCTTTGCAAAAGATGATACACGCTACGAAGTTGAAGTTCAACTAGGAAAAACTAACCCAAGTCACATTATCCGCACCATTGAATACTGGGACTTAGAGCGTAAACGAAATCCGCAGTATGAACACTATCCAGTTATCGTTGCGGAAGATATTACAAGCCGTTTTATGAATATTCTATCGCTCTTTAATGGCAGCATCCCGCTTATCGCAATTCAGATGTCCGCACATTGCATGAGTGATAATCAGCTCTTGCTTACTTTTGACCAGATTATAAAATTAGACCTGCCAGACGAGGATGACGATAAAGAGGCTCAGCCAACCAATAGAGAATATTGGCAAACACGGACAAAGATGTTGGAGTCAATTGATGAAATCTTTTCTTGGCTACCAAATGACCGGGACGATAGGGTTTTAAAATACAATAAATTCTATATCGGCATCAGTGAGGGTGGCATAGCCAATAACTTTATTTCTTTTCATCCGAAGAGAAATTTTATGTATCTAGACATCCGAATGCCAGAAGATGAGGCATTTTCTGATGAACTGGAATACGCTGGCCTTAATATTCGGTATATTGATAATAAAGCTTATCGTATACAGATTAGAGATATTGATATAGACAGAGTACGTGAAAAGCGCGAAATCCTAGCCAATGCAATACGCATGGCTATTAAAGGGGACTAATCCATCACTAGACCCCCAGTCATAGAGGTCTAGTATCTAGACTAATGTTTGTGCATCCACTCTAATACTGAGTTGGGCAGACCATACGTGGCCCAGATGCCCAAGTCAACTTCCATGACAATGAAACGGTCATTTTGGTCAAGAAGTTTTAAAGCTCCATCGCGAATAGATTTACATGATTGCATCGTATCAACTAGGAAGAATGATTCCAACGGTCTAATTGAATCGCCGAGGCTCTCGATGTAAGAAATCAATTCCCGATATGAGGTAGAGGCTTCTGGTATGCCTAAATCATAAGAGATTAATTTAACGGCCATGATAAAACCTTAATAGAGGAAAGTCTTCTTCCGATGTTGACTTTCTCGTTTTTTAATGTTATCATAGAAAAATACAAGTTGTTCTCGCCAGAATAAATTGTATTTTCGGAAAAGTGCCGCGTCGATCCGTGGCGCTTTTTCTATGGTTGCTACCCCATGGAAGTGGCAACTACCTCTATGATAGCAGAATGAGTTAGTAGCGTCAAGTATTTTTTGAAATTTTGTAAAAAAATAACACAAATAAAGAAAATAGTTGCATTTTTGAGTAATATGGAGTATAATGTGGTAAAGGAGTTTTATGTTAATTAGTTTTGAGTTTAAGAACCATCATAGCTATAAGGATGAACAGTTCTTTTCAATGGAACGCGTCAAGTCTATTCGACATGAAAAACCGGATATTGTCACCAAGTATAATGATAAACTTTCTCGTGTGACGGCCATCTATGGTGCTAACGCCTCTGGTAAATCGGGGTTTCTCAGTGCAGTACTCTTTGTTTCTAAGCTCATGGAGCATGAAGAGAATTATTACTCAATTCTAGATCAATTTCAATTTGGCAGAATGCCACTAAGAGAAAGTTCCGAGTTCAGTTATATTTTTATCGCCTCAAATGGAATAAAGTATCAATATGACTTAGAATACTGGCACCGAGGCGTCAATAGAGAAGCGCTCTACGTCTATGAGAGTCAAAAACCATCTTTAGTCTTCGAACGAAACGTATCTTTCAAAAACAGCCTACGTGAATTAGACCAGGAGTTCAATTTTGGCGCTAAGTTTACCAGTAAAAATATAGAACAGGCTATTAAAAAAGAAGTTACCCCACTCCCACATACCTTATTATTAACTACTCTAAAACGTCTGAATGAGGAATCAACTCGCCCAGTCTATAGGTTTTTTTCTAGCGAAGTTATCTATAATGATGCTGGCAATTTTTCAAATAAATATGAACTTGCGAGAGAAAGGGCCCTCAAAGATAAAAACTTTGCGCGTGTTCTAAATGCAGTTTTACCAGCAGTGGATTTTGGCATAAAAGAAGCTCGCCCAGTAGCTCCAAGTGAACAAATTGTAAAAGCCCTAATGAAGATTAATCCAGAACGGGTGGCTGACAAAAATGAATTCATTAGAAAAAATACTAAATTCATGTTTGTCCATAATGGGAGCGTATTAAATGATCCAATGTTTGGAGAAGTTAGTGAATCTAGGGGAACGGAAACTACGATTGGCTTAGCTTCTACTCTTTATGACGCCATCAAAGATGGCTCAGTGTGTGTAGTTGATGAAATTGACTCCAGCCTTCACCCTATCCTAGTAGCAAAAATAATTGAACTATTTAATAGTGCTGAAACTAATCCACATGGGGCGCAACTCATCTTCACTACTCATGACATTTCATTAATTGAGAATTATGGTGAAGGGGAAATTTTGGACCGCGATCAAATCTGGTTTGCAAGGAAAGACCAAGTCGGACGCTCGGATATCTTTTCACTTACTGACGTCAAGGACCTCCCGCGGGCAGGGGCTAATATTGGCGTAAAATATATTAACGGTCGTTACGGCGCAACTCCAGACATCTCAATTTTTGAAAGCGTGCGGGATATACTACGAAAAGGAGCTGTAAAAAATGCATAAGAAAGGGCCAAGACAGCATCGTAGGCGTTCTGAAAGCGCACGCTTTGAGCAACGTAAACGGTTTTTGATTGTTCATAATGGCAGAGTTACAGAGGAGGAGTTAATTCAGCTTTATAAAGAGCAATTTCGACGTGTCATTCTCAAGTCAAAATTTAACTCAGGATCTATAGATGATGCTATTTTAAAAGCTATAGAGTTGGCGCACGCTGAACAGCTGAAAGGCGACGGCTTCGATTATATTTGCGTAATTGGTGACGTGGATAATTATTCTATTGCACAGCTACGTTCATTTGTAAAGCATGCTGCAGAGAGCGGCGTTATTCTGTTATTGTCAAATCCATGTATAGAAGTTTGGCTGGGATGTTATTTTGGTAATATATCCAATGCATTTGCAACGATAAGTGGTGCACAACAAGAGGCGGGGAAAAAAGATCTAATTACGGGAAAACATATCAATAAAGAATTATTAAAAGATTATCAACTTGCCATTAAAGTTGCCGAAAAATTAAGGGAAAAGAATGGTACAGATATTATCACTTCAAAGCCATCAACCGATATCGACCTCTTTGTGAAGGAATTGTTGCACTCCGAAGAAGGCACAGTATAATGATTTTAGCACTCCACCCTTGACAGTGCTAACTCCCCTGTGCTACAATAATATACATGAAAGACGATTTCAATGAAATTATGGGGCGCCTCTCCGAAAATGCCCATATTGCGTTCCAAAAAGCTGATCAATATTCCAAAGTCTATAATAACAGCCTCATGGGGACGGAACACATCCTCCTCGGCCTCCTTGATGTTGATGGTTGTACTGCCGCCAAACTCCTACATCAATACAGTGTCTCGTTAGATGACGTTAAAAAGCAAATTCCAGGCGAGCCTGCCGACATTACGAACCAAGCCGGTCTCGCCATGATGTCTTTATCTGAAGCTGCCGTGCTTACCCTCCGCATGGCGGCCGCCGCTGCCAACCAAGACCCAGCGAACCCCGACCCAATCGGCACCGAGCATCTCCTAGCGGCGCTACTCGCTCAGCCAAATTCCCGCGCCGGTCACATCCTCCGCAATCTCGACGTTCCCCTCGACGAAATCGGCGAAGAAGCCGCCCTGGCCATCTCTCAGGCACATAGTTACGCCGACATGGACCGCCAGCGTGAGCAGTTTCAGACTAGTCCGAAGCTCCGCTTCCTCTCTCGTTTCGGCGAAGATTTGACCAAACTCGCAAAGGACGGTAAGCTGGACAACGTCATCGGTCGTGACTCGGAGATTGAGCGTACTATCACCGTCCTCGGCCGTCGCACGAAGTCTAACCCCGTCCTCATCGGTGAGGCCGGCGTTGGCAAAACCGCCATTGTCGAAGGCTTGGCTTCGCGCATTGTTAAAAATGATGTGCCAAGCAACCTTATCGGCAAGCGCATTTTCCAGATTGATTTGAGCTCGATGGTCGCCGGTACGAAGTATCGTGGCGAGTTCGAGGAACGCATCAAGGGTATTATCGACGAAGCTGTCAATCACCCGGAGATTATCCTCTTTATCGACGAGCTGCATCTGCTTTCTGGCGCTGGCTCTGGCTCGGATGGCACGATGGACGCCGCTAATATCCTGAAGCCTGCTCTCGCTCGTGGTAAAATCTGTGTGATTGGTGCGACCACGATGGATGAATACCGTCGTCATATCGAAAAAGACAAGGCTCTCTCGCGCCGTTTCCAGACTGTTCAGGTCAATGAGCCAACTCCGGAAGTTGCCCTCCGTATCTTGAAGGGCGTGAAAAATCACTACGAGAAGCATCATGGCGTGGAGATTCCAGATGAGATTTTGGAAATGGCGGTCAATATGTCGCGCCGCTATATCAACGACCGTTTCCTGCCAGATAAGGCGATTGATTTGATTGACGAAGCTGCCGCGATTTGTAAAGTTGATGCCGATCGCGCTGGTGGTGGCAAGATGAAAAAACTCAAGATCGAGATTAAAGACCTTGAGGAAAAGATGAGTGTCGCCGCCGAAGAAAACGATTTTGAAAAAGCTGCTCTCCTCAAAACCGATGCCGAGAAACGTAAACAGGAATTAAATAAGCTCGAAAAATCCCTTGGCGACGAGGTCAAGCGCCCGATTGTCTCTGAAGACCAGCTCGCTAAGGCCGTCTCGCTCAAGACTGGCATCCCAGTCAACCGTGTCCATGGTGACGAGCTTGAACTTTTGACGAAACTTGAGGAGCATATCGACAAAGCCATCATTGGTCAAGACGAGGCCGTCCACACCGTAGCTAAGGCTATCCGCCGAGGTCGTTCTGGTATCGCCAATCCAAATCGCCCAATTGGCTCCTTCCTCTTTATGGGGCCGACCGGGGTCGGGAAGACCGAGCTGGCTCGCGTGCTTGCGCGAGAAGTCTTCGGTGGCGAAGATGCTTTGATCAAGATTGATATGTCCGAATTTGGTGAAAAACACAACGTCTCTCGCCTGGTCGGTGCGCCAGCTGGTTATGTTGGCTATGATGATGGTGGCAAGTTGACCGAGGCCGTCCGCCGTCGTCCGTATTCTGTTGTCCTCTTCGACGAGATTGAAAAAGCCGACCCCGATGTCTTTAACATCTTCCTCCAGATTCTCGAAGACGGCACGCTCACCGATGGTCAGGGTAATGTTGTCAAGTTTAATAATACCGTCATTATCTTAACTTCCAACCTTGGCTCGAAGGGAATGTTTGACGATGATAACTTTGGCTTCTCTAGTAAAACTCTGAAGAAAGACAAGAAAGCTCGCGAAGCCGAGTATGAAATGCAGAAGGAAACCGCTCGCCGTGCGCTCGAAAAGGTGATGCGCCCAGAGCTGATTAACCGTCTTGATGCAATTCTCGTCTTCCATCCGCTAACTGAAGCTCAGGTTTCACAGATTTTTACTACCATGCTGGACGACCTTCGCAAGCGGCTCTCGACCAAGGGTGTCGGTCTCCGCGTCTCCGATGAGGTGCGCAAATATCTCTGTGAGATTGGCTACGACCCGAAGAACGGTGCCCGTCCGCTCCGCCGTGCGATTGAGAATAACCTCGAAGCTCTGATTGCTGACAGTATGATTGCGGGCGATTTGCAGAAAGGCGACATCGCTTCGGTCACCATGGAGAAAGGCGCGAAAGCTAGCACCTCAGATGATTATAAAGCTAAGCTGGAGCTAAAAGTCGAACATGAATAATGAATCCGTGCCGATTGCTCAGGCTAAAACACAGAAAAAACCTAGTCTGAAGAAGATTATCGGCACTGTTTTGGCGGCGGTCATCGCTTATGTTGTTATCTACTTTTTCTTCACCGACCCTGCCGTCCTCGCTCATGACCTCGTTCGCAATCTAACTACGCAGACGCCAGCCGATGTTGAAACGTTGATTTCCAACCTTCACCTCACGAATAAGGGTAAATTCATTTTTGGCGCGGTTGACCCTCGGATTGAGGATGCCGACAGTTTTAATCATGCTTGCACCGTTTCCGAAACTTCGGTTTCTTCGCTTGGTTGTTATGACCTCGGTACGCAGAAGATTCATATCTATAACGTTGAGTCCGAAGAACTGGCCGGTGAGGTAGAGGCTACGGCAGCACATGAGCTAATGCACGCCGCCTGGGAGCGTCTCTCTAATTTCGACCGCATGAAGCTTGAGCCGCTACTCCTTTCGGTCTATAATTCCGAAGAATACGGCGAAATGTTGCATAAGTCCACCGAAAATTATGCTCCCGACGCTCTCCTGACCGAGCTTCATTCACAGCTGGCTGAGCGAGTGCGCAATCTTCCGCCAGAGCTAGAGGCTCACTACGCTGCTTATTTTGAAGACCAAGACTTGATTGTGGACTATTTTGAACGTTATTACTCTGTCATGGACGAGCTAATCAAAAAGTCTGAAGTTCTGTCAGCTGAAATCGAGACTGGTCGCACTGCGCTCATGCAACAGGCGGATGATTACGAAAAATGGCTCGATGATTATAATGCTAAGGTTGACGCTTTCAATGTCTGCGCGCGTGACCCAGATTGTTCGCTGGTTAATTTTGAAAGTCGTCGGGATGCTTTTATCGCTGAAGGCAAGCAAATCGACGCCGCCTACGAAGCTTACGAGTCGGCTCGCGCCGAACTCAACGCCAAGATTGACGTCTATAACTCTGGCGTGGAACATCTAAAGAACCTCGACTATGCGCTCGACTCGCGTGCTGGCCCCGAAGTAAAAGTGGATACGAAAGAAACTAATAAATAAGGAGAAATTATGAATTCAAAACTCAAACAAGATTATCTCGTCCCGAATGTGATCGAAGAGACCAATCGTGGCGAACGTGCTTACGACATTTATTCACGTCTGTTAAAAGACCGTATTATCTTCCTTGGTGAAGATGTCAATCCGCACACGGCTAACCTCGTGATTGCTCAGCTACTCTTCCTCGCACACGAAGACCCAAAGAAAGATATTAAGCTCTACATCAACTCTCCCGGTGGCTCGGTCTATGATGGCCTTGGTATTATTGATACTATGAATTATATTGAGCCGGATGTCCAGACTATCGGTATCGGTCTCCAGGCTTCGATGGGTGCGATGCTGCTCTCTAGCGGTGCCAAAGGGAAGCGTTTTGCCTTACCTAATGCCCGCGTGATGATTCACCAGCCAAGCTATGGTGCGCCAAACAGTAAAGTCACCGACCAAGAAATCGAGCTGAAAGAAGGCCTCTACCTGAAAAAGTTGCTCATTGATATGATGGCGAAAAACACGGGTCAAGATGCCAAGAAAATCGAGAAAGACATGGACCGTGACAACTGGATGTCCGCCGAAGAAGCTAAGAAATACGGTATTATTGATGAGGTAATTGCAAAATAAGGGCAATCTTCTTATTATAGCATAAGCGGAGTAATTTGTCAAGATGGTAAAACATAAGAACGAATTTGTTTGCAGTAACTGTAACGCCAGCTTCAGTAAATGGAGCGGTCGCTGTGAGAACTGTGGCGAGTGGAATACCTTGGAAGAGAACTTTGCCGCGGTAGAAGAAAACGGCAACAAATCTCTCGCTTCTCGTTCGCGAATTTCCGGCAAAGCTCTCGAATATTCTGGCATCAAAGATATTCTGCCCTCTGATGACAAGGCCCGACTGGCCACGGGTTTTAAAGATTTGGACACGGTGCTTGGCGGTGGCATTTTACAAGGGTCGGTTTCACTTCTAACCGGACAGCCAGGCATTGGTAAATCAACTTTGCTAATGCAGATTTGTGCCGAAATTAGCCGTGGTCGCCGAGTCCTGTATGTTTCCGGTGAGGAATCGGCTGGTCAGGTCAAGATGCGAGCCGAGCGGCTGGGGGCTGACTCAGACGAACTCTTTTTTGCTGCTTCTACCTCTGCAAACGACATTGCCAAAACGATTGAGTCGGGTGAATTTAGCTTGGTGATAGTGGATTCCATTCAGACTCTCTCGCTGGCAGAAATCGCTTCTGCTCCGGGTACGGTTTCTCAGGTCAATAACTGTGGCAACCTCTTAATCCGCGCGGCTAAATCTTCTGATACGGCCGTAGTCATTGTAGGGCACGTCACGAAAGATGGAAATCTAGCTGGGCCGAAAGTTTTGGAGCATCTAGTAGATGTAGTCTTGAACTTTGAGGGAGACCGCTATGGCGGGTTCAAGACTGTCCGTGCCCAGAAGAACCGCTTTGGCTCGACCGCCGAAGTTGCGATTTTTGAAATGGATTCTATGGGGCTCAAGGAAGTGCAAAATCCTTCTGCCGCCCTGCTGGCCGAGCGCCAGAATACTGATGGTTCGATTATTCTTGCGACCCTCGAAGGTACTCGTCCGATTCTAGTTGAGATTCAGGCCCTCGTCTCGCCGACGAACTTCGGCTATCCAAAACGCACCGCCTCTGGCTTTGACCTTAACCGCCTTAACCTCTTGATTGCCGTCTTGGAACGTCGCACAAAGCTGAAACTAGACGATAAAGATATTTTTATCAACGTAGTGGGTGGCATGAGGCTAAACGATTCTGCCGCTGACCTCGCCGTCTGCATGGCGATTGCCTCTGCCGCGGCGGGTCGTAAGCTCTCTGAAGAATATGTGGTTTTTGGCGAAATCGGTCTCGGCGGGGAAATCCGCTCTGTCTTCCGCCCAGATCAGCGTGTTGCCGAGGCGAAGAAGCTCGGCTTCACCAATGCCATCGGTCCACGCACCGTCAAAGACTCATTCGTACTGAAAGTAAAGGATTTGCGTGATGCCCTCATCCGCTACGTCAATGAATAAGCGAGAGGGTGACGCTTTGAGGGGCCCCGCCGCCCGGTCGCATTTAGCGAGCCGGGTGGATGGGCGATACAAAGCGGCAGGACCCTCGCGCATCCTCGGTATTGACCCTGGCACTGGTATCTGCGGCTTTGGCGTGATTGAGACTACTGGGCGGGGAATTAACGTCCGTATGCTTGATTGTGGCGTCATCACTACACCGCATCATACGCCCCTACCCGAACGTCTGCTCGATATTTATAATTCACTCCATGAGATAATTGAGGTAAATCAGCCCGATTGTGTCAGCATCGAGAAGCTTTTCTTCAGTAAAAATATCACCACGGGAATATCCGTTGCCGAGGCGCGCGGGGTTTGCATCTTGGTCGCTCGTCAATGCAACCTTCCGATTTTTGAATACACTCCAAACGAAATCAAACAGACCATGACTGGCTATGGCGGTGCCGATAAGCCGCAGATGCAAGAGATGGTGCGCCAGCATCTCAAGCTCGCAGAAGTGCCAAAGCCAGACGATGCTGCTGATGCTCTTGCTGCGGCTATCACACATTCGCTTATGCTTAAAACTTTAAACGTCTAAGCTAAAAACTAATCCGTCTATGCTAATTTGCAAAACGTCTATGCTTTTCTGTAATCCGCTCATGCTAAATCGCTAAACCGCTATTGCTAAACGCCCTTCGCTTATGCTATAATAAAAGTATTATGGCAACCAAAACAACGAAAAGAACCGCGGCTACTCGCACCGCGAAAAAGACAACTGCTAAACGCACTGCGAGCTGTAAAAAAGAAACACCACGCGTCTATACTTTTGTGGCACTTTCGCTCTGCTTCATGATTACGGCGTTGGTGGCTACTGTCATCATGGTCGGCACCAAGCTCAATAACGATGCGCTTGCAAAGAACCTTGAAGCCGATCGTAATAACCCTGGCGCTACGATTATCTACGTAGATCCAGCTGAGGAAACCCCAGAGCAATAATCGCCCGAAACTTCAGTTGCCACACGCGGTTTTTCGTGTTATATTTTTTGTATGATTGCCCACATTGAAGGCGTAATCGCCGAAAAATTTTTGAACTCCGTCATTGTTGATGTGCATGGGGTGGGATATGAGTTGACGCTCACGAGCATTGATTTTGATGCTGTCTCACTGGGGGAGACGCACAAGTTTTACACCTATCATCAGGTGCGCGAACAATCGGAAGATTTGTATGGTTTTTCCACTCTTGCCGCTAAAAAACTGTTTGAGATGCTAATCTCTGTCAATGGGGTTGGGCCAAAGGCAGCAATTAGCATCCTATCTCTCGCCGTACCAGAGGAGGTTCGTAATGCTATTGCTAATGCCGATTCAACTTTCGTCTCAAAGGCCGCTGGCGTAGGGAAAAAATCAGCCGAGCGTGTGATTGTGGATTTGCGCGATAAGGTTGGCATCCCTTCACATTATGGCTCGGTTGTGCCGGCCACGAAGGCTCTCCCGCCAGATGACGATGCTCTGGATGCCTTGATTGCTCTCGGCTTGCCTCTGAAGGATGCTACTGCCGCCCTTGACGGCGTAGATGCAAACCTCCCGACCGCCGAACGTGTCCGTCTCGCTCTAAAGAACCGCTAGGGGCTATTAAAATATCCATCATCAAACTTGGGCCACTAAAAAGACCCCCTTTACGGGGGTCTTTGCGCGTTTTACCATTGAAACTTCCGATTGCATTCTGCATCTCTTATCCGGCTGAAGCGAACCTCGGTTGGATTTGAGTGCAGGCTGATGAACTTATTCAGTTCTAGGCAATCTTGGTTTCAATGAACTCTTGCCATGGGGCAGGAGGAATCTGCGACTTTTTGCGAGAATAGTCTCGCTTAAGTCCGATACGCATTATGTTCTCTTACGAACTCCTGTTTAATTGTGTCGTTCACGACCGACCCACCTCTAAGAACGTCACTTAAGTCTTTGGACGCTAGGGAAAAGAACGACTTTCCTATTGTATCAAATTGCTCAAAATAATGCAAGCATAAACGATACACCTCTCCATTATACCACACTTTTGTAATTTTGTCAACCACGGGTGACGCTTTGAGGGGCCCCGCCGCCCGGTCGCGTTTAGCGAGCCGAGCGGATGGGCGATACAAAGCGGCAGGACCCGTGGACAGGAAAGACATCTTATGCTATAATGATTATAGTATGAAACAGAGAAATGGTTTTACCCTAGTTGAGCTAATCATCGTCATTGTCTTTGCATCTCTACTTCTGATTTTCTTCTTCCTACAAAAGGCTGATTTTGACGCGATGGATCGTGATGACCATCGTAAAACTGCCATCAACGCTATGTATTATGCACTGGAGGAAGGCTTTTATGCGAAAAACGGCTACTACCCAGAGACCATTTCTGAAGAGAATCTCAAGGTAATGGACCCAGCTCTCTTCACTGATCCATTTGGCATCAACCTTGGTGTTGAAGGAAGTTCATATTCTTATGAAGCGGCTAACTGCGAGGATGGGAAATGCAAGGAATACACTCTTCGCGCGGACTTAGAGAAAGAGGATACTTTTGTCCGCCGCAATCGTAGCTAAAGAAAGGAGTTTGGGAGATGAAAGAAGATTTGGCTAAGCTTCATCACGCCCGGAGCAAAAAAGATTATCCAGAGCTGGAATTAGAGGAGGATGAGTTCGTCGAGCTCGATATTCGGCGGTCGAGATATGGCCTGCTTGGTATCTGGTCGCTCACAGTCCTAGTCGGACTGATTATTTTAATTGTGTCCATGACGGTCAACCTGGGTGGTTCGTCTATTTTGCACGATTTGGGCTTTAACCCCGACGCCACGACTTATCTCTACTTGATTTTTCTCATTCTCTTTGGCGTGGTCATCCTTTGCGCTTTTGTGGTCTCTAAGGTCTATAGCGCAAATCGGATGTTCGTTACGAATCGTCGCATCTTTCACTATGAGTCAATTTCACTCTTTGCAAAATCCGTCAATGTGATTGACTTGAACCGCATCGAAGACGTTTCTTTCCGTCAAAATGGTTTGCTCGACCATATTTTCCGCCTCGGCACTATCCGTCTCTCTACGGTTGGCGATGAGACGACTTACACTTTTAAATATGTCGATACCCCTACGGACGAACTCAAGACCATCATGCACCTCGTCCACAACCGCAAGGGCATCAAGAAAAACTAGATTATTTGACAAACCTTAGATAAACTGTGGTATAATATACTCATGGCAATTGAGAGAGTAATTGATACCCAGATTCATGCCGACGACCGCGAGGAGGAGCTGGTCGAGCGTTCTCTGCGCCCGATGACTTTTGATGAATATATCGGTCAAGACACTCTCAAGAAGAACTTAAAGCTGGCCATTGCCGCCGTGAAGAAGCGTCGGGGCGAGAAGTCTGAAGACGGCACGGTAGCTCCAGGCACCACTCTCGACCATGTTTTGCTTTATGGCCCACCAGGGCTAGGTAAGACCACCATGGCCGGTGTAATCGCGCAGGAGCTCGGCGCTAGCCTCCGCGTCACTTCTGGCCCAGCGATTGAACACGCTGGCGACCTCGCTAGTATTTTGACCAACCTCTCCGATGGCGATGTACTCTTCATCGATGAGATTCACCGCCTGCGTCATGCTGTAGCCGAGATTCTTTACTCTGCGATGGAAGACAATGTGATTGATATTACTATCGGTAAGGGTCCAGCCGCCCGCTCCGTCCGCCTTGACTTGCCACACTTCACCCTGATTGGCGCGACTACCCGCACCGGTTCTCTCGCAGGCCAACTTCGAGATCGTTTTGGCATCGTTCACCGTCTAGAATACTATAAGATTCCCGAAATCGCCCAGATTATTAGCCGCACAGCTCGGATTTTGGATACAAAAATCAACCCAGAAGCTACCGACTTGCTCGCCACTCGCTCGCGTCTTACTCCGCGCATCGCCAATCGCCTCACTAAGCGTGTGCGTGATTATGCCGATGTCAACGGCGATGGCATTATTGATGCTAAAGTAGCAAAGGAAGCTCTCGATTTACTTGAAGTGGATGAGCTTGGTCTTGATGCTGCCGACCGCAATATGCTTAAGATGATTTTAGACAATTATGGCGACCGCCCAGTCGGGGTGAACACTATCGCCGCTCTCACTGGTGACGAAGCTCCAACTATCGAGGAATACTATGAGCCGTACATGATGCAGCTCGGTCTCATAATCCGCACCCCACGCGGTCGTGTCGTGACCGAAAAAGCCCGCGAACACTTACGCAAAGTTAGCAAATAGTCTAAAACTGACGTTTGATTACGGCGCTAATCGACGAATCGTCATTAAACCCGTCATCCGGTAGGTAGCCTAGCAGATGTTCCACTAGCAATTTATAGGTCAAAAGCCCCACCATTGCCCCAGTTTTATCAATCACTACAAAGAAGAATGAGTTTGTACGCAGAAATGCTGCCATCGCCTGCTCCAATGTATAATCATCGCGCAGGAAGGTGACCTTTTTATCAACATATTTAGCCGCGCGGTCGGTGGCGGCGGTCTCCAGAGAGTTAAGCGCTTCGGTATGAATCACCCCAGATACTGTCCGTCCATCCGCGGATAAGACAGGGAAATGTGCCTGTCCAGATTTATAGAGCTTGTCCAGCATCAGCGGCCCTAAGAAATCATGTTCATGCACGAACACGACTTGGTCTTTTGGAATCATTACGTTTCGCACCTTGCGCTCGCGGAAAGAGATTGCCGAAGCAATCGTCGCCCGATCGGTCGGGGATAAGACTTCGGCTGGAGTCTTTTTCAAGAACCACATAAAATCCTCAAGCGTTTTTGGCAGGTAAGGCTCTGGACTTGGTAGCGGTTTTGGCGCCCGATATTTTTCTAATTTTGGATCCACCCACCCTGTAAATTTCTCAAGGAACTTTGACATACGACTTCCCAATTTGACTATTTTATAGTATAATTATACCATATGAATCAGAAAATTGGGAAAATAAT
Source organism: Candidatus Saccharimonadota bacterium (assembly GCA_017480095.1). GTDB lineage: Bacteria > Patescibacteriota > Saccharimonadia > Saccharimonadales > Saccharimonadaceae > Nanosyncoccus. The sequence continues at coordinate 76,065 of JAFVBG010000002.1, read as the reverse complement.
TGCAATTTTGATTTTGGTCGGCGGAGTTGTGGCTCTGATTGTCATGAAAATCGCCAGTCAAATCGACTACAGTAAGTATAATTTAAACGATTTTGTCTCTGCTACGGCGGATACTGGCAATTTCGACGATAACATCAAGGGCGATCGGAATGCCCCAGTCAAGATTATCGAATATGCTGACTATCAGTGTGAATATTGCGCTCTCTATAATCCATACATCAACAAGCTCGTCGAGAAATACGACGGCAAAGTTGCAGTGATCTTCCGCACCTTCCTGCTTTCTTATCATAACAATGCCACTGCCGCTGCTTCCGCTGCGAATGCTGCCGCACTCCAGGGATATTGGAGAGAATATGCTGACACGCTCTTTGCCAACCAGAACGATTGGTACTATGCCGAATCTTCCGAACGCCTCGGTCTCTTTGTGAGCTATTTTAATGACGTAACCGAGGGTAAAGGTGATGTTGATAAGTTCAAGACCGATATGCGCTCGAAAGAAGTTTCTCAGAAAATCACCTTCGACATGGGCGCTGGTCAGATTACCAAGCTTACTGGCACGCCAGCCTTTTACATCAACGGCGAGTCAGTTTCGCCAAATCAAGACGAAGAAACCTTTATGAAAAATTTTGCCGAGAAAATCGACCCGTTACTGCAAAATAATTCCTCTTCGGAGGAAAAATCTGACACTCTCAAGCAATCTGAATAATCTGTAAACGAAAGGAAAATCATGTTAAGAACCTTATCTACCGACCTCAAACCTGGAAAAGATGTTGTCTCTGTCTCTGGCTGGGTCAACTCTCGTCGCGATCACGGTGGTCTGATCTTTATCGACCTGCGCGACCACCAAGGCATCATCCAGCTCGTAGTCACTCCAGAGACGAAAGAGGCTTTTGCCCTCGCTGAGACTGTGCGGGACGAGTTCGTTCTCCGTGCCACTGGCAAAGTCCGCGAGCGTGCGCCAGAGCTAGCCAATCCGAACATCGAGACTGGTAAAATCGAGCTGGTCGTCGATAATCTTGAACTTTTGAATAAGTCTGAACCGTTGCCAGTCAATACTCATGATGATGGCCCAGAGACCGGTGAAGATTTACGTTTGAAATACCGCTATCTCGATCTCCGTCGCCCTTATATGCAGAATATGATTCGCGAGCGTAGCCGTTTCTATCAGTTCCTTCGCGGCTATATGTATGAGCATGATTTTACTGAAGTGCCAACTCCGATTCTGGCCAACTCTTCGCCAGAGGGTGCACGCGACTTTCTCGTGCCATCTCGCTTGAAGCCGGGCTATTTCTACGCTTTACCGCAAGCGCCACAGCAGTTCAAACAGCTTCTGATGGTGGGTGGTGTGCCACGCTATTTCCAGATTGCGCCGTGTTTCCGCGATGAAGATCCGCGTGCCGACCGTCTCTATGGTGACTTTTATCAGCTCGACCTTGAGATTGCTTTTGCCGAGAGTGGGGAAGAAGTCCGCACCGAAGTTGAGCCACTAATCAAGAATCTCGTCACTGATTTTGCACAGAAGAAACTCGTCTTGAAATCTGAGCCGGCCAAGGCTTATCTAAAAGACGGCGAAGACGTCCCGCGCTTGCCATATGAGTTTTCGATGGATACTTATGGCGTCGATAAGCCAGATTTGCGCTATGGTCTGGAGCTGATTGATTTGACTCCTGTCTTTGCAAAGACCGATTTCAAAGTTTTCAAGACCGAAGTAGTCAAAGCTATTCGTGTCCCAGGTGCCGCTTCGCTCACTCGCTCTCAGATTGATAACTTTACCGATCAGGCTCGCAAGCTCGGCGCTGGTGGTCTGGCCTACATCACTTATGATGCCGATGGTAATGAAAAGTCGCCAATTGCGAAGTTCTTGACTGCCGACGAGCTGAAGGCTATCAAAGAACAGACTAGTGCGCAAGCTGGCGATGCCGTCTTCTTTGGTGCTGACACGCGCGAGAAGGTCAATAAAATCCTCGGCCAGCTCCGCATCGCCTTTGCTGATCACTTCGGCCTGAAAGACGATAATGAAGTCGCTCTTTGTTGGATTACGGATTTTCCGTTCTACGAGTGGGACGAAAATTCGCTTAACCCCGAAACTGGTAAGCCGGGGAAACTTGACTTCGGCCACAACCCATTTTCTATGCCAAAAGGTGGTTTGCAGGCGCTTACCGAGGCTAAGACCGACGAAGAACGCCTCCAGATTGTTGCTGACCAATACGACATGGTGATGAACGGCTACGAAATCTGTTCTGGCGCCGTCCGTAATCATAATCCAGAGATTATGTATGCCGCTTTTGGCAACCTCGGCTATGATGAAAAATATGTCGAAGAACGTTTTGGTGGCATGCTAAATGCCTTCAAATTCGGTGCGCCACCACACGCTGGTTGCGCCTTCGGTATCGACCGCATCTTTATGGTGCTTGAAGATGCCAAGAACATCCGCGACATCGTCGCCTTCCCGAAGAATGGCTCTGGTATCGACCTGATGATGAACTCGCCGTCCCCAGTTGATGAATATCAGCTAAAGGATGCCCATATCGCCATCTTGCCAGAAGACGAGTAAAATCTACTCCGCGACTTCCAGTTTTTCCGTACCACTTGATATTCCAGAAAGCCTAGCCTCCGATTATTAGCTCATAAATTGCGGATAATGAAGCCCCGGAAAAGGAAATGCCCCCATCATGCGATGGGGGCTAAAAAGAGGTGATTTAGTAAATTGAAAGATGTTTAGACGAAATCCAGACGATGCCATCTGGGTCTTTTGCCGCCTTTCTCGGCAAGAGTTTTAATTCTTCCTTTGACAGTTCTGAGACTACCAGGCCGATATACGGTCCGTTCCAGACGTCTCCGTCAGAATAATCATCCCACCAAGACTCGGTGACCTCGACATAGTGCGTTGTGTGGAACACTGCGCCGGTGCTATTTCTGTCGGCAACTGTACCAATGACGTTGTTGACGCCTTCAGAGCGAACTGAATAGTTCTCGTTGACGTAACCGCCAGGGAGACCATGGATGATGCGGTGCTCAGCCGCCAGTGGCTCCGTCCGCACGTTAGTGCCACCATCAACGACGATGGTGAACTCACCTTCGCGGGTGATTGTAGTGTACTTGTCACTATAATCGCTGTGGAGCGCCGCCTGGACGTTCCAGACCAGTAGAAACACGATAAATGCCGCGACTCCGAGCGCGGAGAGTACGCCAGCCTTGACCTGCTTCCGATGTTCCGGACACACGTAGTTGAAAAGACTATCAACTCTTTTTGCAGTCCTTCTAACTACTTTCTTCACGTTTGTCTTCTTCATATCTCTTCCTCCTATCTTGTGACCGCTCTGCACGCCGCGGCTGGCGTATTTTATAAAGAAACACAGATTCTAAGAGGATTCTCACCTCTTAATGTGCGAGCACTGCCCCTGTTTTATTGAGCTAATGCTTATATCTCCATTATACCACACTTTGGCTAAAAAGTCAATAGTTAGAGCATAAAAGTGACCTCCTTCCTCTGTGGGCCACAAAAAACTGCAATACCGTCAAGTATTGCAGTTTTGTATCTTATCTCCCCTATTGTGCCATCTGTCCTCTTTGTCGCATCTGACCGCCGTTTTGCATTCGTGATTGCATCTCTTGCTTCATTTCGTCGGTCATTTCAGGCATTTCACCGCTCTGGCCGTCAGGGGTCATCATTTGACCACCCTGAGCACCAGGCCCCATCATCTGGCTAGTGATACTGGTAATCTGTGTGCCGTTAACCGTGACCTTGGCGTCGCTACTGAGCTTGGCTTCACCGTCATAGTCAAAGGCGGATTGAGCGGTAATATCAAGTGTACCACCGTTAATGTAAAGATTGCCGTTGGAGTAGATGGCGTCCGTGTCGCCCGCGCCCATCTTGATAGTGATATTTCCACCGTTGATTTCGATGGTAGGGGTCATCGTATCGACTTTTTGTGCGGCATTGATGCCGTCGTCGGAGGCGGAAATGGTGAATGTACCATCGTTGATAGTGATGTAGGTTGCCTCCAGACCCTCGGCGGCAGTGAGATTGTAAGTACCGCCACTAATCGTGAGCTTGCTATCGGCATGAATCGCGTCATCGCCAGATTCAATCGTGATGTTACCACTGCCGCTAATCTCTAGGTTGCCCGTGACATTGAAGCCATCACCAGCGGACTTGATTTTATTCGTACCTTCGAGCACTACTTTGACGGTGTTGGACTGCTCGGACTTAATTGCGGCATTTTCCTCAGAGTCGGTAATGGTAACGTCCTTCAAGATAATCGTGACTTCGGCAGTGGTGTCGATGATAATACGACCATCGATAGTGCCAGTATAGGTGTAGATGCCACCCGCGGTGATCTTATTGTCGCCCGAAACGGTCTTGACCTCTACGCCGTCGGCGGAAGTGACCGTCGCGGTGCTAGAGCCATTGTTGGAATTATTAATTACTGCCCAGGTTGCTACGCCAGCGATTCCGAGTACGGCGACGATGCCAGCGGCGATGATGATTGGTTTTGCCTTGGACTTTTTTGGCTGGTCCGAGTTTAAGCTGGCTTCAAGTTCGGGACTGATAGCCGCGCTCTCTGGCATTGGTTCTGGTTTGCGGTTTTTTAGGCTGATGCCTTCTAATTCATTAGTCATTTTATATTCTCCTTATTCTAATTATAACTCTTCTTCTTCCAAATCGTGGCTCAAACAGACTTTTAGATTGCCGTTTTTGACTCGAATTTTGTCGATAAACTGTTTTTCGTTCACGTTACCTTTTAGGCTGATGCGATAAGTCAGTTCAAAGAGACTACCCATGTTCGTAGTTTTGGCCTTGATCAGTTCAAAACGAGAAGTATAAGCGCCAAAGATGTCATCAAAGAGGTTAGTGTAGTCTAAATCTTCTGGCACCATAATCTTGAGCTGTTGCTCGCGAGTAGTCTCGCCAAAGCGGATTGCTTTCAGGGCGAAGAGCACGAGCGAAATCAAGACGGTAAAGAGTGCGGCAAAGGTGATATAGCCCGTTCCACAAGCTAAGCCAATCGCCATCGCGAAGAAGACCGAGAGGATGCTACGTGAGTTGCCAGCAATCGAACGGAAACGGACGAGGCTGAACACGCCGACCGTAGCAACGCCTGCGCCAAGGTTGCCGTTCACCAGCATGATTGCCATCGCGACTAGTATCGGCAAGACGGCAAGCGTGGTGGTAAAGTTCGCACTAGAGCGTGCGGTTTTCTGATGAGTCAGAGCTACGATTAGCCCTAATATCATCGCCACTCCAAGGCAAACAAAGAAGTTCACCGGAGTGAGGGTTGAGGTTAAAATTGAATCAAACATTCGTTCCTTTCTTATAATTGATTAGTTTCTTCTAGTCGCATCATTACGCGACCGTATTTCGAGAAGGTGGCAGGATAGATTTTGAGCCGAGACAAGGCTCTAACAAACCAGAGCGGATAAGCTCCGCCGGCTTTGACTTCCATCACGATTTCTCGATTTTTAAAATACTTTTCGCCACTATCTCCACTCTCTAAGTTAAGATTCGTCCTCCGACTGCGCACATCTTTATCAAAAGTGACGCGAAAATGCGGGTCATCGCGGTCGGCGTAAGAGGTGCGGTCATAAGCAAGATAAAGTGCAGGTTTTAGGTCATACGTCTGAAAGAGATACTTTAGCTCTTCGGAAATCTGCGGGTTTTCAGGTGAAAGCGGCTGTTTCATATTACCTTGCTGCCAAGCGTAAAAGTCTTTCAGCCTAATCGGTACTCGCCGTTTGCCACCTATACCATTAAATTTCTTCTTGATTTCGAGGAAAACCGTATCTTCGAGAGTTGGCACGCCATAGCTACGCAAACGCACTTTCTCCTTATAGAGCGGCTTTTCGAGCGAGCGAATCGCCAAGGTGTTATCTTTATCATCGAAGTAGAGACTGCAGTTCGTATTTTTAAAGTATTGGTCCTTCACGAGGTAAGGTTCAATCAGTTCGAGGAGTTTCTGTTGCTCCTGTTCCGAGAGTAAATATTTTGTCTCAGTCCGGCGAAAGACACGCTGGATCATTTGACTCCTTTCTTCAAGCTTTCTGGCTTGATAACTATATTATAGTGTCTGAAGCTTAGAGAAAACTTAAAATCCTTAAAACTTGCTAATCAGTTTACTATCTGTTACAATAGGAGTATGGAATCGACTTTCTTCTTTTATGATTTGGAAACTTCTGGCCTTGATGCTCGCGAAGACCGTATCATGCAGTTCGCTGGGCAACGCACAGATTTAGATCTCAACCCGATTGGCGAGCCAGTTAATCTACTCGTCACACTACCAGAGGACACGCTGCCATCTCCGGGGGCTTTGATGGTGACCAAAATCACTCCGCTCCAGACCAAGCTAGACGGTCTCACTGAAAAAGAGTTCTGCGATTATGTCATGACCGAGGTTTTTACGCCAAATACGATTGTCACTGGCTACAATTCTATCCATTTTGACGATGAGTTCATGCGCTTCACTTTCTGGCGCAATTTTTACGATCCTTACGAGTGGCAGTGGAAAGATGGTCGTAGTCGCTGGGATTTGCTCGATGTCGTGCGGATGACACGCGCCCTGCGTCCAGAGGGAACTAACTGGCCGTTTGAAGACCGTAAAGATTTAGAGACTGGCGAAGTTATTTCGGTCGAGACTAATCGTTTGGAACATCTGAGCAAGGCTAATAATATTGAGCATGACCATGCCCACGATGCGCTTTCGGACGTTTTCGCTCTGATTGGAGTGACAAAGCTGATCAAAGAAAAACAGCCTCAGCTCTATAACTACCTACTCGAAATGCGCGACAAGAAGCGCGTGGCCGAGCTAGTCAATCTGGATAATCCTCAGCCGATTGTCTATACTAGCCGCGTCTTCCCAGGTGATATTGCTAAGACTTCAGTGGTTTACCCAGTCGCAAAGGGCACGACGGGCAATATCTTAGTCTTGGATTTGCGTCACGAGCCTAGCCCAGACCATGTTTATCAGATTGCACTTAACAAGTGCCCGACTGTGGCTCCACTCGGTGTGCTCACCAAGGGCGATGCTTGGAAAAATATCAAGCTCGACCTCGCCACGGTGAAACAAAACTTAGCCAAATACAAGGCTAATCCAGAGATTTTGAAAGCTAAAATCAAAGAACTCTCCAGCCACAGTTACGACAAGGCCGTTGATTCCGAGTCGGCACTCTACGACGGCTTCTTGCATGATGGCGACAAGGCCCTGATGGCGATGATTCGCCAGGCTTCAAAAGAAAAGTTAAAAGGTATGAGCCTGAAATTTGACGACGGGCGTATGCCTAGCCTCTATGCGCACTACAAAGCACGTAATTATCCAGATATTTTAACTGAAGACGAACTAAAAGATTGGGAGAAATATCGCCTTGCTCGCCTCAATCGCCAGGCGCCAAGGTTCTTAGCAGAAATTGAGACCTTGCAAAAAACTGGTAAAACTTCGCGTGGTCAGGATTGCGACCCAGAGATCCTGCAAGCCCTACTCGATTGGTATCAGATGTTACAAAGTAGTGATTACGATTAAATAATCCCCTCACTAGAGGGGATTATTTAATTTTTACTTCATTGTCGAGTAATAGTAATCGAGCAACTTATTATAAGTTTCGTCTAGTTCTTTGTTGAGCTTTAATAATTCTGCATCATCAACCGCCATCACGACGAACTTGAGTGGGGAATTAGTGCCACCGCAGATTTCTTGGGTTTCACCGTAAGCCAGTTCACCAGGAATGGTCAGCTCGCGTACTCCGCCGAGCTTCATCCCGACTACGCCCGCATTCCAGCCTTCAATCAGTCCCACCGCCGCATAGAGCGGAGCTTTGAGTGAAGTTGGATTCTCGTAGTTGTCAAATGAGCTGTCAAAAACGGTTTCATCTGCACAATAGCCAATATAGTAGGCAAAGTAGTCCGTGTCGCCATCTGTCAAAACCTTACCCGTGCCCTGCTTTAAGTCCTCGGTCTTGAGACCGTTGCTATTGGCGGTGGCGGCATTATAACTGCGCACTCTAGAACGATAGGATTTAAACTCATCAAAATAATCCTTGGAAAGTTCTTCACCGCGAGCTGTTACTTCGGCGCCCTTGGCTTCATACTCTGTTGTATAAGCATCTAGCTGAGCCTGCTCTTCGGCCGTCCGGGTAGTGGTCGTGCTGGCGGTAGAACCGTTTTTATCGTTTAGCACAATCAAAACATAGCTTGCGATGGTCGCCGCCAGTAATAGAAAAGCAATCGCAAAGATGATAATCCGTTGTTTCATGCTCGTTTTGACATAACTCTGCTCCATATACCTCCTTATTCACTCTGAATTAGATTACGCGTGCATCAAATTTTTCAGTCAACTCACGCTCAATTTTCACCATTATATCAGAGATTTCTTCTGAGTTCAAGGTCTTCTCCGGGTGAGAAAAGCTGAGGTGGAAAGAAAGATTCTTCGTCTCAGATTCTTTCTGGTAGATGGATACTGGCTCGACGGTTGCGATTAGTTCGATAAGCCCATTCTCAATCGTCTCTTGGATTGCGCTAAACTCTTGCTCGGCTTTGACCTGGACGGTCAAGTCGCGCGAGACGGTAGGGAACTTCGAGAGTTTGAGTGAAACCACTGCTCTTACTGGCGCTTTTAATAGCTCTTCAAGGTCAATCTCAAAAATCGCGACTGGCACTTCAATCTTCAGCGCACGCAGGACGCGACCTTTTACTTCGCCCACTACGCCGAGCGTGGCGTCGCCAGCTTTGGCTATTGCTGAATGAGATTTCTCGTAATAGGCTGGCGTATCCTCTGCCGTATGATACTCTGGCCTGGCGAGGCCTAATTCCATCATCATGTTGTTGAAGATATTCTTCGCATCGTAGAAGTCACCCACCATCGCTACCGCAAGATGAGTTTTCATCTCTGGTACATTCTCGGTGTTTAGGCCGAGCGAATGTCTTGTAATCTGATTGATTTCGTATAGTGCAAAGTCCGAGAACCCAGTTTTCAGATTATCGTGCATCTTGTCGAGTAGAGACGGCGCGATTGTCTGGCGGAAACGTTGCAATTCAGGTGAGATTGAGTTCACGATAGCATAAGAATCTTTTGGATCTTCCCCTACTATTTCTTGTAACTTACTACTTACGAAGGAATAAGTCAAGACTTCGTTCATATTGAGCCGATCCGACAAAATATCCCGGAGATTATTTTTGAGAGTTAAGAGATTGTCTTGTTTTGCGCCGGTAAATGGTCGCATCGGCAACTGGAGCGGGATATTGTCATAGCCTAGCAAACGTCCAATTTCCTCGACCACATCTTCAGGGATATGGACATCCGTACGCCAGGCTGGAACTGAGACGGAAAGATTATCGCCGTCAGTTTTTACGGTAAATCCGACGTTCTCTAGCGTCCGAGTCATCTCGTCAATACTATATTGTGTGCCGAGGATATTGTTTACTTGCGCAGTAGTGAGATTGATTGGCGCCATGGCCTTTGCGGTTGGTCGGCAATCTGCCACCTCGACTGGAGTGAGGCTCAAACGTTTTGCCGCTTCCGTCAATACTGGCAGGGTTAGGCTGGCAGGTTGCCCCTTAGTGAAGCGAGTAATCGCCTCCGAGAAAATACCATGCGCCATCTGAGTCTTGCGTAGATTATAGAGTGAGAAAGTCGCCGACTCAAGAATGATTTTCTTAGTCGTATCGTCTATTTCGGTATTTGCGCCACCCATTGCGCCAGCTAGTGCGACTGGACGGTCATTAGAAGTGATTAAAATATCGTTTTCGTTCAGCTTGACCACTTTACCATCCAGCAGCGTCAATTCTTCGCCCTTTCTGGCGGTACGTACAATGATTCTGGCTTCGCCGCCGCCCACAATCTTGAACTTATCATAATCAAAAGCGTGTAGTGGCTGACCTGTTTCGAGCATTAAGACGTTGGTCAAATCTACGATTGGTGAAATTGCTCTCATCCCTGCCTTGGCCAAGAAGACGGCAGTCTTGGTGAAATATTTTGAGGATTTTGGCACGTCGTTAAACTCAAAAACGGCCGCAGAATAGCGTGGGCAGAGCGTCTGGTCGGTAATCTGGATGTCGAGCGTGCCAGTCTCGGCTAAGACTCCAGAATCAGTGTCGCCATTTTCAACTCTCTTTAGCATCTCGAAGATGGTTGGCTCTTCAAATTTTTCGCCCAAGATACCCGCCACCTCACGCGCAAAGCCGATTAACCCGAAACAATCTGGGCGGTGTGTCAATGATTTGTTTTCGATGTCGAGGATAATATCATCAAGACCAAAAGCTTCAGCTAAAGTCATGCCTGGCGCAACTTGCCTGCCGTCGTCAGTCACCATTTCTGGGTTAATCTCAATGATTCCCGCGTGATCGTCACCGAGATCGAGTTCGTCTGCCGCAGCAAGCATGCCATTACTATCATAGCCACGGAGCTTCCGAGCGCCAATTTCAAATGGCTCCGCTGTGTCATAAGTCGCCGGCACAATCGCCCCCGGCTTAATCCAAGCCGCCAGCATCCCTTCATGTACGTTTGGTGCGCCACAGACTACCTGGACTGGCTCGCTACCAGCATCAATCTGGCAAAGATGCAAATGCGTTTCTGGGATTGCCTCCGCTGAAAGCACTTTTACGACGAAGATGTTTTTGTATTTTTCTCCCCAATCAAAACTACCCTCGACCTCAACTAGCCTTGCACCGATTAGCTTGATTAGCTCGCTTGTCTCGACTTTTGTTGCGGCTGGTACCAGCTTCTTAATTTCGTTTAATGATATTCTCATCGCTCTTCCTCTTGACTTTTCTATACTACTTATTATAAAAAGAAGATTACCCTAAAACTTCTCCAAAAACTCTAATTTACCACTTTCAAAGTAGCGCACGTCGGTCAGCTGATGTTTTAGCATCGCTAGGCGGTCGATACCACCACCCCAAGCAAACCCGCGATATTCGGTCGGGTCGATTCCCGCAGTCTTCAAGACATTCGGATGAATCATCCCCATGCCTAGCATCTCTAGCCAACCGTCACCTTTGCCACCCAGCGCCTTTGGCTTCTCAATTAGCATCTCTACCGAAGGCTCAGTAAAAGGGAAATATCCCGGCTGAGTCTTAATGTTTAATTCCTGCCCATAATAGACTTCAAATACTTGTTTTAGAACTCCGAGCATCTGTCCCATGTTAGCGTCTTTTGAGACGAATACACCTTCGCACTGATAAAAAGTGTGCTCATGCGTCGCATCTACATCCTCATTACGGAAGACGCGACCAGGAATCACTACGGCGATTTGTCCACCCTTGTCTAGATTAGACTTGAAACGAGTAAGGGCACGATATTGCATGGTCGAGGTGTGGGCTGGCGGGATAAAACCCTCCTCCGTGCGAAAAGTATCATAACCATCGCGTGCTGGATGACCTTCAGGGAAATTGAGAGATTCAAACATGTGGAACTCATCATCAAGCTGTCTGGCTTCGATAATGTCAAAGCCCATGCGCGAATAGATGTCTAACAGGCGAGAAAGCTCGGTCATCAAAGGATGTTTTGAGCCACGCTTGATTTTTGGCAAAGCTTTATTAGCGGCGCCTGGCGCAGTGATGTCGATTGGCTCTACTGCGGCGTCCTCTGCCTCAGCTTCCGCAGCTAATAGTTGCTGCTCTAAAGCTTGGCGTTGATGGTTAATCTTTTGACCAAAAGCCTTGCGTTCCTCGACTGGTAAAGTTTTGATTTTGGCATATTCAGCATTTAATGCCTTAATTTGCTGTCTAATCTCTTCAATTTTCTCTGGCATAACAAGCTAATTATACCATATTATTACAGAGATTGCTACCGTATAAAGGAATAAAACAATACTATTCCAAAGAATACTATGAGAGAAGTAAGATAACAATATCTCAAAGATGGTGGGATTCTAGTTTGGCTTTTTGCCAAGGAGTGCCACCATGAAGAAGGATAAAACAGAAATATTTCAAAGAATAGACGTGAAAATTCTAGTTAATAACTAGAATTTTCACTAGGCTGAACCTCACGTAAAAATTACAACACCGAACTGGTGTTGTAATTTTTTACAAAGTGGGTTCACCATCTTTGAAATATTTGCTGTTTTATCCCTTACTTCTTGCAGCAGCAATCCTCGCAACAACATTCGCCAACGAGCTTCTTAGCGATGTCAGAGAAGGTAAAACCGATTACCGCGCCAACCATTGGGAAGATGCAGTAAGTGCAAAGTGCAAGCATGGTCTGACCAAAGAGCTCGCCAAAGTTCTCACCGCCAGTTGGGAGGATTTGATACATCAGAGCAATAGCTGGATTAATCATGAAGTTATTCTGCAAGCCCAGGAAGCTTGAAGAAATCAAGACTACGAAGAGATAAACCATACATGCGCCAGTGCCGATGATGGCGGCGATAGCGAGTGGATTCTTCTTGTAATCTTGTGCACGGCAGAAGACATAACCGAGCAGAGCGGCGCCGAAGAACTCGACCATTGATACCACCCAGAAATCTTCAGAGGCAACCTCAGTCATCTTTGGAAGTTCGGTTGCAGCACCACCCGCAGAGATGAAGGCATTCAAGATTAGCAAACCAAGCCAGGCGCCAAGCACCTGAGCGAGGATGTAAAGTACGCCACGGATAGCAGAGATGCGACGAGACGCCATCATACCAACGGTAATCGCTGGGTTGAGATGTGCACCAGAGAGTTTATAAGTAATCGCAGTTGCAGCGAGCATTGCGAAAACTAAGTATAGTGGCTGATACAAACCAACTGCCAAGAAGAACATCGAAAGCATCATCGTGCCAATGACTTCACCAATCACTGCACCCCAGATACGTGGAGTCTTGAATACGGTAAGAATGTTCTCAGACTTATCGTGTTTTGCGGCAAAGAACCCTTTGAATGGGTTGCCACATTTTTTGCCTTCAGAGGCAATCACCGTCGTGACTTTTTCCTCCTTTTCAGCTTTTACCTCTTCGGTTTTGACGGCTTCGACTTTCTCGATTTTCTCGGTCTTCACCTGTGGCTCAGCTGGCTTGGACGTCTTTTTTGCGCCCTTCTTAGATTTATTTTTTGCCATAAACCTCCTTAATAATAATTATTAGGTTTATGATACCACGATTATGCTATTTGTGCAAGAGAAAAGCTATAAAACTAATTTTTCTATGTTATAATAGAATAAACGTAATATAAGGAGGTTCATGGGCGTACTCGTCACGAAAGATACCGAATTCAACTCAAAACTAAATGAACGCATTTCTGCCGATCTTCGCGCTCGTGCTTCTAAGACGGCGAATCTTGGTGATGATCCAGACGGCGTGGAAGATTCTGACTATGTTAAAGACTTAAAGAAAACTGGTAATCATGCCTGGATTTGGGCTATTTTAATTATCCTCGCTGGCGCCTCGCTCACCATGATGATTTTGTGGTAAAACTTGAAAAAGCTGGTCACTTATTGGACTGGCATTTTTCTTGAAAAACCTCTGATTTTATGGTATATAATATATATTATGAGTAAAAATGTGTATCTGACCACTGCTATTCCGTATGTTAATGGTGCTCCGCACATTGGGCATGCTATGGATTATCTTTTGGCAGATACTTATGCGCGCTACCAAAAATCACTTGGCAATAATGTACGCTTTCAAGCTGGTACTGATGAACACGGTAACAAAATTTTTAAGAAGGCGAAGGAGCTGAATGTTCCAGTCCAGGAATACGTCGATACGAATGCTCGGAAATTTCAGGATTTCATCAAGAAGCTTGGCGTAGAGAACACAGACTTCATTCGCACCTCTGATAAAGAGCATGTGCGTCGCTGCCAGGAGATTTGGCGCCGTCTGAGCGCCCATATTTATAAAAACAGCTACGAAGGTTGGTACTGTGAAGGTTGTGAACGTTTTATCACTGAGAAGGAAGTTGAAGAAAACGGCGGAATTTGTCCAGACCATCAGAAACCATACGAGAAGCTGGAGGAGGAGAATTATTACCTTCGCATCTCAGATTTTAAGGCTGAAATCGCTCAAAAAATCGAGAGCGGGGAAATGTTGGTTTTGCCAGATTTTCGCAAGAATGAAGTTTTGAAATTATTGGAAGATACTCCAGATGTTTCAATTTCTCGCCCGACCGAGCATCTTTCTTGGGGTGTGCCAGTTCCAGATGATCCATCTCAGGTGATGTACGTTTGGGTGGACGCTTTGGCAAATTACATCACGGTTTTAGGTTATCCAGAACAAGACATTTCCGATTTCTGGCCGGCTGAGGTACAGTTTGTTGGTAAGGATATTTTACGTTTCCATGCTATCATCTGGCCGGCAATCTTACTCGGATTAGGTTTACCTCTGCCAAAAGTTTTACACTCTCATGGTCACATTTTGGCAAATGGCGCAAAGATGAGCAAGAGTATAGGTAATGTGGTTGACCCACTTGAAGTGGTTGAAAGGCACGGTCTGACTGCTTTTCGCTATTATTTCCTGCGACACTGCGATACTTTTCTCGACTCAGATTTTACCTGGGACGATTTTGAACGCGCTTACGCTGGTGAGTTGGCGAATGACTTAGGCAACCTCGTGCAACGTCTTGCTACACTGTGCAAAAAAGCCGACCTCTCTGGTATCAAGTTTGAAACACCGAAGCTGGATGCAGAATACAAAAAGTTGATGGATGAGTTTTACTCCTCGCGTGCTTTCGATGTAGCATGGAGTAAAGTCCAGGATGTAAACAAAGCGATTGATGGAACAAAGCCTTGGATGATTGCAAAAGAGGGTGACCAAGAGAAGCTAGAAAAAGTCCTCAAAGAGTTAGTCGAGCAGCTTCTAGCAGCTAATGCTTTGATTGCACCATTCCTGCCGGATACTTCTGCTAAGATTCTCTCCATTTTCACTGCTGAAAAAATCCTCCCACCAGAAGTACCACTGTTTCCGAAGGGTTAAAAACTTTAGCATTAATAGCTTCATAATCCAGTTAATAGGGGAGGAGATTAAAAACTCCCCGCTGGGGGCATAATTCCTATTATAGCACACTTTATGTGATTTGTCAATAGGCACTATAAAAACCTCCCCACGAGGGGAGTTTTTGTGATGCCCACAATGGGCTCCTCAAAACGAGGTGATTTCGCTAAACCGTTTACGCTTAAACGGCGCTTATTTGAACTTATCGTGTATCCAATCGTATATTGAATACTTCCAATATACATCATTACGTGATAAAATACAAGTAGATTCTAAAGAGAGGCGTAAATGTCAAAAAGTGCAAGAGATTATTATATTGGCCTAGACTGCGGAACATCATCCGTGGGTTGGGCAGTTACTGATGAAAACTATAACCTTCTTCGGGCCAAAGGTAAGACTCTTTGGGGTGCTCGTCTCTTCGACGAGGCTGATACTGCGGCCGAGCGTCGCGCTCACCGGTCGGCCCGTCGCCGCGGGCATCGCGCTCATGCTCGACTAAAACTTCTTGAGGAACTTTTTGCACCAGAAATGGCAAAAATTGACCCAGATTTTTATCTGCGCCTCAGTAAATCTATGTTGCTTTTGGAAGATCGTCCTGAAAAAATCAATCAGCATAAGTATACGCTTTTTAATGAACCTACTTTTACGGATAAAGAATACTATAAAGCTTTTCCAACTATTTGGCATCTTAGGGATGCGATTATTAAGGGTAATGCAGAAAAAACTGAATTTTGCGACGGAGAGCATTTTGACTTGCGGCTCTATTTCTTAGCGGTCCATCATATTCTAAAACATCGCGGGCACTTTTTAATAGAAGGTTCTCTCAAAGACGGTAATACGGATTTTAATCTACTTTTCGATGACTTTATAAATATTGCGCAGAACTTCGGTTTTAGAATTTCTGATGCTGTATCCGAGAAAGTCGAACAAATCGTTAAAGACAAGAGAAAAGGCAAACGCGATAAACGAAAAGAACTAAAAGAGCTCATTTTTATTGAGGACGATGAGATGGAAGAAAGTCTAGCTAAGCGTCAAGACGAACTATGCGGCCTTCTTGTCGGCTCAAACGTCACACTTCAAAAAATCTTTGTGGACGAGCCAAATGAGGATGCAATGAAGTATTCGTTCGATAACGGAAGTTTTGAAGAAAAGCAACCGGATATTGAACAGGATCTTGGCGATACGAGTTGTATGGATCTAATCATTTCGGCTAAGCAAATATATGATTATGGCATCCTCTCGAATTTATTGAGCAGTCATAAAACTATTTCCGAAGCAATGGTTGCTAACTATGATCAACACCAAAAAGATTTAAAAGATTTGAAGGAGATTTTAAAGCCTTACCCAGAGTTATTTGCACGAATATTTAAAGCTAATGGCGAAACGATAAATTACAATGCGTATATTGGCAAAGCGTTCACGACGGAAAAGAGCGGGCGACAAAAATCTGCCAAGCCAGTTAATCAAGAAGATATAAACAAAGAAATCAAAAGAATACTTGAAACATTGCCAGAATCACCTGAAATCAAATCCTTAATAGAACGAGCGGAGGATTTTGAACTTCTGCCAAAACAGCGTGGCCAGGCGAAAGGTACAATTCCGCAACAGCTACATTACAATGAACTACGCCAGATTCTAAATAGGCTGGAAAATGACTACCCTGCGTTTGGGGCAATCAATAAAAACGAAGACGAAAGACATAACACGATTTCTAAAAAGATTGAGAGTATACACAGTTTTAAAATCCCGTACTATTGTGGTCCACTCGTCAAGCGCAAGTTTAATAAGGATGGTGCAATTGTAGAAGGGGGTAAAAGTGAGTTTTCATGGGCAGACGAGGAGATTAAAGAACTTATTTATCCATGGAATTTTAATCAGCTTGTGGGGTTGGATGCCAGAGCAAATAACTTTATCCAGCGTATGGCTAATCAGTGTACCTATCTAATTGGCGAAGATGTACTACCGAAGTCATCTCTACTCTATCAAAAAAATATGGTGCTAAACGAGATTAACAATCTCAAAATTAATGGCTACCGGATCGAAGATGCCCAGCTGAAGCAACGCATCTTTGACCAAATTTTTGCCAGTGGTGAAGTGTCAGGAAATATTACTTTGAAGAAATTGCGCAATATTCTGGTGGCAAACTCTATCATTTCGCCAGAGGATGAACTGGCTGGCACATCAGAAGTTAAGATTTTACCCAAACTTTCCACGCATCTGTCTTTTAGGAAGATTCTTGGTGATGATTATACAAAGAAGTATTCTCAGAAGAGTCTTGAAGAAGCCATTAATTTAATCACGGTGCTTGGCGAAGAACGAAAAATTTTATCACCTAAAATTGAAGAGGTATTAGGATGCTCGACGGAAGAGGCCAAGAAACTAGCTAAGCTATCGCTAAAAGACTGGGGAAAGTTTTCTGGCACATTCTTAAACGGGATCCGTGCAAAAATCAACGGTATTGATTATACAATTATTGAGGCGCTTTATGAAACAAATATGAATCTAATGGAACTACTAGGCGCTGGATTCTTTGAGGCTGTAGATGAGTTTAATGCACCGAAAAAATCCAAAGAAACCA
Organism: Candidatus Saccharimonadota bacterium; assembly: GCA_017480095.1. Classification (GTDB taxonomy): domain Bacteria; phylum Patescibacteriota; class Saccharimonadia; order Saccharimonadales; family Saccharimonadaceae; genus Nanosyncoccus. The sequence goes on along the minus strand of JAFVBG010000002.1, from coordinate 58,595 downwards.
AAATTACATACCAAGACGTTAACAATCTATATTGCTCACCGGCCGTCAAGCGCACAGTATGGCAGACCATTAAAATTGTCAATGAACTTGTCAAGGTCGAGAAAACCGCACCAAAGAAAATCTTCTTGGAGGTTACTCGCGGTGAGGACGCCAAGGAAAAAGGGAATTATAAGCTGTCCCGTAAAACTCAATTAGAGGATTTGTATAAGTCTATCAATAAAGACGGTGAATATGATGAACTTTTAAAAGAATTAAATAGTTACGAAGATCGTGATTTGCAAAGTAAGAAACTTTACTTGTATTTTACCCAGCTCGGTAAATGCGCCTACAGTGGCACGCCAATCAACCTGGAAGATTTGAATAATACAACCTTGTATGATATTGATCACATCTATCCACGCTCAAAAACCAAGGATGATAGCATTACGCGCAATTTGGTTCTCGTCAAGGCAGAATTAAACCGGGAGAAAACAAACACTTATCCTATATCAGATAGCATTCGCAGCAATCAACATGGCTTCTGGGGATTACTGCTTGGTAATCAACTCATTACGAAAGAAAAGTATCTTCGACTAACGCGCGCAAATCCACTCACGCCTGAAGAACTGGGCAATTTTGCTGCGCGGCAGCTAGTAGAAACTAGCCAATCAATTAAAGCCATACGAGATTTACTCCAGCAGGCCTACCCACATACAAAAGTAGTAATGAGTAAAGCATCGCAGGTTTCGGAATTTCGTCATTGGTTCTCTAAAGAACAGTATGATAAATATGATGGGAATAGATTGTTGCATCCAGAAATGCCGGAATTTATTAAAGTGCGCGCGATCAACGACCTTCATCACGCCAAGGACGCGTATTTAAACATTGTTGTTGGAAATGCGTTACATGAGACGTTTACGGCTGACCCTTACAAGTGGATTCGAAACCAAGAAGAGCAAAAAGCAAACTGGTCAGTTAATCCATGGGTGCTTTGGCGGGATAAGCCGGGCAATGGGCCAATTATGTATGGCTGGAATTATGCCGATACAATTAAAATTGTAAGCAATACGCTGAAGCGCAACGACATTCTTTGGACGAGAATGAACTATGTTGAATCGGGGGCAATTTCAGATTTGCAATTAGTCCGTAAGGCGGATAACGTCGAAGGCATTTTACCGGCTAAAAAGGGTATGGACCCGAAGAAATACGGTGGATATAACTCGCTTAAAGGTGCACACTTCTCCTTGATTGAACGCGTAGGGAGAAAAGGTATCATTGAGCGTAGAATTGTCCCAATCCCACAAATCAATCAATACGAACTAGACAAATATATCGCTAGAAACTATAAAGATGGGAGGGTCATTATTCCAGTAATTGGTTATAAATCACTAATGAGAATAAACGGTTTTCCATTGCATATTTCACGTAAGGGGAGCGATGTTGCAATAGGATTCTATCATGCGGTCCAGGTCATATTCAATGCAAACGAGTGTGCCTATGTCAAAAAGATTGAAAGTGTGGCCAAGAAAGATATCGAACTACGAGGAAAATATTGCATTGATGAGAAACGCGATGGCATAACTAAGGCTAAAAATGAAGAACTTCTTAATGTTTTTCTAAAGAAATTAGAAGCATACAGAAAAATGCCGGAGCTTGGAGGAAAGATTGATGAAATACAAGCACATGCTCAAGATTTTAAAGAGCTAGAAATAAAGGATCAAGTGCTCACATTGCATAATTTCCTTAACGTGTTTAATTGTGGCCCAACCACTGCTGATCTTTCTAAATTTGTGCCTAAGGCTGGAACTGTTGGTAAAGGCAAATTCAACGATAATGTTTTTAGATATGATTCCGCCTTTCTCATCAATCAATCTCCGACTGGACTTTTTGAAGAGGTCATTGATCTAAAAACTTGCAAACCGAGAAAATAAAATGTCTTGGCGCGTAGTGGTGGTGTCGAGCCGGTCAAAATTAGACTATAAGATGGGCTTCTTGGTTGTTCGTAGTGAAGATGGAGAAAAACGGATTCACTTGGGAGACATTTCAGTTCTTATTTGTGAAACAACTGCAATTTCAATTACGGCATACTTGTTGTCTGAACTAATTGCGCAAAAAGTTAAAGTTATCTTTTGTGATACCAATCATAATCCCGTCTCAGAATTGATGCCGGTACATGGTAGTTATGATTCAAGTGGAAAAATCCGAGATCAGATTGCATGGTCGCAAGATATTAAAGAAAAAATTTGGCAAAAAATTATCATTCAAAAAATAACTAACCAGGCTAAAGTTCTGCAGAAGGTTGGGCAAGATGCAAAAGCAGAACAATTAATGAAATATACCGCAGAGGTGCAACCTGGAGACTCTACTAACCGCGAAGGGCATGCCGCAAAAGTATATTTTAATGCGCTTTTTGACGAAGACTTTTATAGGAACTCCGATGATATACGCAATGCGGTATTAAACTATGGTTACACAGTTTTGCTGTCATGTTTTAATCGAGAGATTTCTGCGTCCGGATACCTTACGCAAATTGGGATTTGGCACAATAGTGTTAGCAACCCTTTTAATCTTGGCTCCGACTTGATGGAAAGTTTTCGCCCTATCATTGACTACTTCGCCTACAAATGTGATTTTACTATATTTGAAAAAGAGGAAAAGATTCAAGTGGTGAATCTTCTAAACTCGCAGGTGAAAATCGTCGATTCCAAGCAATATTTAAATAACGCAATTGGAATTTATGTACGTAGTATATTTCTGGCCTTGGAAGAAAAGGATCCATCTAAAATATTGAACTGGTATGAGCTATAGATTTATGCGCGTTGTAGTGATGTTTGATTTGCCAACAGAAACCTCAATGGACAGAAGGCATTATCGTTGGTTTCGTAAGTTTTTAATAAACGAAGGTTTTATAATGATGCAAGAATCAATCTATACGAAAATATGTATCAATGCTCACGCTGTGGATAAAGTTGAACAATTAATTCAAAAGAATAAGCCGCCAAAAGGAATTGTCCAGCTTATGGTTGTGACGGAGAGGCAGTTTGCTAGTATGCGATTTGTAGTGGGGGAAGACGCTTCAGACGCAATTCAAACTGACGAAAGAATGGTAGTTTTATGATTCGAATGACACATTCAGATTTGCAGAACACAATAGAATGGACGGAGAATAGCCATATTGGTGAACTTGTGATTGAAGTCCCAACTCTTTTTAGAGAGGTAAGTAGAGATTTGAACGAGGAAACTAGCGATGGCGTGGGACTTAATTTTATTGAAGGAACCAAGACGCTAAACTTTTCCAATGAGATTGAAGCAGTTTTTAATCCAACAAAGCTGAGCTTCAACAATCGAAAGGCAACGTCAACACTATTGAAGTTATTGGTAAAAACATCCAACTCTGAGGAGTTTTATTTAGAAACAAATAAGTTCAAAACTAAAATCATTAAATATCTGGGTGAGTTAATAGACACAGAAGGATTTGGTTTTGAAGTTGTAGCAGATGATTTTACGCTTGACCAAATTGCGAAGGCTGTAAATCTCCATGTTGTTGGCGATGAGGACGATTATATTGAACTACTGACTGATTATATGGAAGCTATGACAGAATTGGCAGGAATTAAGCTATTCGTATTCGTCAATTTACGATCGTATATTGCTGAAAAAGAGACTGAACAATTAATCAAGAATGTATTAAATCACCAGTTCAATATTTTGTTTATAGAGAATCAAGCTCGTGCTAAATTTCCAGAATTCAACCGTATTATGGTGGATAAAGACTTCTGTGAAATATGATTTTAGCGGTAAAAATACTGAATTTTACCTAGCTTTAGGTCTAGCTTTTTATGCTAAACGTGGTATAATCAAGTTAAGTTCAAGCGATGTTATCGGTGTTATCGGCCGTTTCGCTCTTCTCAAAGCATGAATTGAGGTTTGAGAATCGTGTAAAACAATCGTATAATTGAACGCGGGTCTAGTGGCTTTTATCAATTGCATAGTTTGAGAATCGTGTAAAACAATCGTATAATTGAACACCAAAAACAATTACATTTAGCCTGTGTGCGTTTGAGAATCGTGTAAAACAATCGTATAATTGAACCAACCTTCCGACTTGCTTCAATGTCAATCCGTTTGAGAATCGTGTAAAACAATCGTATAATTGAACAGAATGCGATGTGATTGCTGAACCATTTCTGTTTGAGAATCGTGTAAAACAATCGTATAATTGAACTGGCGAGTTTTAAATAATCGAGCCATCACAGTTTGAGAATCGTGTAAAACAATCGTATAATTGAACGATTGTCAAGGGTGTGAGTAAAGGCAAGGCGTTTGAGAATCGTGTAAAACAATCGTATAATTGAACGGACACGACCGTTATGGAACACCAGCACCTGTTTGAGAATCGTGTAAAACAATCGTATAATTGAACGTCTTTTAATAATCTATTCACGAGTCTCTGGTTTGAGAATCGTGTAAAACAATCGTATAATTGAACACTTGTGGGCACAGATTACGCCAGCCGCCGGTTTGAGAATCGTGTAAAACAATCGTATAATTGAACATCGTTACGTTTTACCATGTTACCTCCAATGTTTGAGAATCGTGTAAAACAATCGTATAATTGAACCATCGAGTGCTACACCACCACATCACCAGAGTTTGAGAATCGTGTAAAACAATCGTATAATTGAACATCAAACCCTTGTGCGAATGAACTTGGGTTGTTTGAGAATCGTGTAAAACAATCGTATAATTGAACCGCACAATTCGAGCCGATTTATTTGATGAGGTTTGAGAATCGTGTAAAACAATCGTATAATTGAACCCCCCTGTGATCTCATGCTGCATACACCAATCTAAATTATTAGGGAACTATTATAACTTTGCTGGCATAGTCAAAATATGATATAATGTTCATAAGGAGTAAAACCACTATGCTCACCATTGATGAAATCGAAGCTGCTGTCACTAAAGTCGGTAAGAAATATGGCATTAAAAATGCCTACCTTTTTGGTTCTTATGCTAGAGGAGAAGCTAATGAGGATAGTGATGTAGATGTAATTATTGATGCCGGAAAAATTCGTAGCTATTTAGGTTTAAGTGGGTTCAGAGTTGAATTGATCGATGAATTAGGAAAGGATGTAGATGTATTAACAGATGATGGCGTCCATCCAAAGTTCTTCGAATTTATAAAAAATGACAGGATTTTAGTTTATGGAAGCTAGAGACGTATTCTTACTGGAGGGAATTATTGACCTGTGTGATCGCATTGCTAGCACTATTGTGCGAAATAATGGTGACTTGCAGAGATTTACCGAGGATTTAGATTTCCAAGAAGTATGTGCATTCCGTGTCATTCAAGTTGGCGAGCTAGTAAACAGCTTAAGCCAGAATCTAAAAGATGCTTACCCGGATATTCCTTGGCATGCCATTATCGGTTTTAGAAATATATTGACTCACGATTATGGGAAGATTGATGTCGAACGAATGTGGAATACGGTGAACGACGACATCCCAGAACTCCGCGACTTCTGTGCCAAGCAAATCGGAAAGGAGTAGTATGCTTTGGAAACAAACCCCATCTGAACCACTTTGTATTGATTGCGGCATACGGCTTTTGCCAAGTGAATCCACGTTCTGCTCCATCTGTGAACAGAAACGTTTAGATGACTTAATCATTGGCGAATCCCCTGAAGATGTGGTATAATATATATCATGAAACTATCTGAAGAACTGATGTGGCGCGGCTTCATGGCCGAGACCACGGTAAAAGACCCTACTACCCTTGATAATCGAGAGTCTAAGCAGTTCTATTGGGGTGCCGACCCTTCTGCCGATTCGCTAACAATTGGCAACCTCGCTGCCCTGATGATGTGCGCCTGCTTCGTCCGTCACGGCTATAAACCTTATCTCCTCGTTGGTGGCGCTACTGGTCAGATTGGCGACCCAAAAGATACCGGCGAGCGCGAACTAAAGCCCCTTGAAGAAGTCGAACATAATAAAAAGTGCATCAAGGAGCAAATCCGTCGTACTATCAACACCGACGATGTCGTCATGGTTGATAACTATGATTGGTTCAAGGACTTCAAATATCTAGACTTTCTGCGCACAGTTGGCAAAGCTTTCTCCATGACTCAACTGATGGATCGCAAGTTCATCCAAAGTCGCATGGGCGAGGGTGGTTCAGGCATTTCTTATGCCGAGTTTAGTTACACCTTGATTCAGGGTTACGATTTTCTCCACCTTTTCCGCAAATATGGTATCGACCTGCAGCTCTGCGGTGCCGACCAATACGGTAATGCCTCGACTGGCATCACATTGATTCGCAAGTTTGAGAATCATACTGCCGATGTCTGGTCTACTCCGCTAGTGATTGACCCCGTGACTGGTCGCAAATTTGGCAAGTCTGAAGGTAATGCTATCTGGCTCGCCAGTAAAGACAATGGCTCTGGGAACTACACTTCCGTGTTCGACTTCTACCAGTTCTGGCTCAACCAACCTGATACTTCCGTTGAATACCTGATGAAAATCTACACGGTTTATGATAAAACCGAAGTCGAAGACATTTTGAAACGCCATGCTGAGCATCCAGAACTCCGCGAAGCCCAAAAAGCCTTGGCGTTTGGTGCGACTTCAGTCGTACATGGCGAAGCGGCCGCTAAGGGCGTAGCCGAGCTTACTGCGAAGTTGTTCGGTAAGGATGCCATTTTTACATTAGAAGATCTTGAAGTGGCGTCAGAAAACTTCTCAGTCGTGCGCCAAGGTTTAACTGCTGTGGATGCCATCGTTGAATCTGGTCTCGCTTCAAGTAAAAAGGAGGCTAAGACTTTCCTGAAATCAGGCGCAATTTCTGCTATCCAGCCAAGCGAGTCCGATTCTGTCACCTCGAAGCTAACCGAAGCTGAGACAATTATCGACCGTCCAACTTTGCTGAAGCGTGGTAAAAACAAGTTTGCCGTAGTAAAATAGCCCCTCTATGTTATAATTAAGAAAAGGAGTTTTTTATGAAGAAAGTTTTAGCATTCGACATCGACCAAACCCTCAATGTCGCCAAAACCCCCATTACGGATGAAATTGCGGATTTGCTGATTCGTTGTTTGGATCATTTTGAAGTTGCACCAATCTCTGGTCAGAAGTTCGATCAATTCCTGATTCAAATTGTCAACCGTTTGCGAGACCGTGGTGTGACTAATAAACAGCTTACTCATCTCCACCTCTTTGTAGCACAGGGGACACAGTATTATAAATACTTCCCAACTTCTGATATGTATGATGAAAACAACTGGCAGCAAGTTTATAACTACCCACTCACACCGGATCAGGTACTAAAGATTACCAAGACCCTAGAGCAGGCCGCGCAGGAGCTCGGCTATTGGGAGGCAGATAAACTTGCTGAAGGTGACCAGATTATTGAAAACCGTCTCTCACAGGTTACTTTCTCGGCTCTCGGCCAGATGGCTGGCACTGAGGCTAAATACGCTTGGGATCCAGACACTGAAAAGCGTAAGAAAATCGTTGCCCGTTGCAAGGAGCTCGCTCCAGAATTTGATTACGAAATCGGCGGCACTACCTCCATCAATGCTATTGTGCCTGGCATGAACAAGGTCTTCGGTATGACTCACTTGCTAGAAGAGCTAGCCGTCCAAAAGGAAGAAATTCAGTATTTTGGAGACATGACTCAACCGGGCGGCAATGATTATCCAGTGGTCGAGATGGGCATCGACACTATCACCGTCCATGACCACCATGATACTGCTTTTGCCTTGCGCGGCGTTCTAGCGATTGCCGAGAATTTAGAAACAAAAGAAGCGCCAAAAGCTGAAGAATAAAAACTTTAGGGCCTAAAAATAAGCCTCTTCCATGAGGCTTATTTTAATTTTTCAAACAGCCTGTGCCAATCTGCCAGCCTCAAATCTCCTGGCCTAGCATCGGGCGAAATCCCAAGCCCGGCAAATATAATGCCTAAATCCTTTTGGGTCAAGCCACCCAGATTTTTAATTAGTTTCTTGCGCGGACTGGAAAAGCCACGGCGGATTAGCTCCATCACTTCATCTGGAACAATCGGTGCGTGCGGTTCTAGAATTAGCACTTGCGAGTCTACTTTTGGCGGCGGAGTAAAATACTCCCTCTCTACTACTGGGCCAAGTGTTACTTTGGCGCGGTTTTGCACAAAGAGCGAAAGTTGGGTCTGTTTGCCAGGATAGGCAGCTTGCGTAACTTCGGAATTATTTTGCGACGTAAGATTCTGAACTCGTGCAGCTCCAGCTACAATCCGCTCGGCTACTTCTTTTTGAATCAATAATACAATCTTTGCTGGGAGATTTTTCTCGGTCAGGAGCTTCATGATGATTGGTGAAGTGATGTAGTAGGGAATGTTGGCGGCGACGACGTATCCTTTCGGTAAATCGTCTAGATCGCAGTCCATAAAATCAGCGTTTATCACGTCTAGATTTTTGCCGGGGAAAGATTTTGGCAAATTCTCAGCGAGTTTCTGGTCAAACTCCACCGCCATGACTTTTGGATAAATCCTTAAAAGTGAACTAGTCAGCGTCCCTAGTCCTGGCCCGATCTCCAGGCAAAGCGGTAATTCACTATCTGGCTCAGTCATTTCTGGCACCGAGAGCTCGGCGATTTCATCGAGTATGGCTCGGTCTTTTAACCAATGTTGACCGAGGGATTTATTATTCTGCAAAGCCATTTTAGTACCAGTGTCCGCCTTTATTTTTCACACCGCGACACTCGCCTGTGCACCACCAGAAATCTAGTGCTTCTTGCCAACCGCCATAGCGTTTGGTGACATATTGCGCCATCCATTTGATCTGGGTGACTGGATTGGTTTCCCAATCCGCCCCCATCGAGGCCATTTTGTTGCCAGGTAGAGATTGTGGGATACCATAAGCCCCACTAGAGGCATTAGTCGCAGTAACACGACAGCCAGATTCGTGATAAATCAAAGTCAGCGCCGCTTCGAGATTGGCATCTGAAACGCCAGCTTGTTTCACCCACTCCGCACACTGCGACCATTCTGGGCGGATAGATTGCAAAGTCCCGGTTGCTACCACGCGCGCCACCGGCTCTTTAATGACTTCCTCAGATACCAAAATTCGCTCGGCTTCGACCCCATTTACGAAGTTCACCTGATAAACTTGCTTCATGCGCCCAACTTCACCCGCCTCTTTGATAACCTCTTTGCCCTCTGCCACGGCAGAATCGCGCACGTTCTTCGTCTCATACGGGATATCTGTTTCAAGCGTCAATAATCTACCGCCGTTTCTAGTAATCTGGTAAACCGTGGCGTCACCAATTTCCCGGAAATTAGCATTTCTTATTGGCACAATTTCGTCACCGTCATAAACTATCAGGCCAGCATCCGCTGCGGCGCTCTTGGCATCTCCAGCCGCAGTCATAATGAAGCTATGTGTAGCTCCATCTATAATCATGACTGGCTGGGCGCGATAGACATTGATATTAAAATCACTCGTAATCTGTTCGGAGACGCCAGGGTCGGTTTTATCCCCCTCATTCAAGGTGATATTTGCTCGCGATAATGCTTCGCCCACGGTCACGGCGGCAGTTTTTACGGTTAATTTTCGCCCATCGACATAAAAGGTTACAAAATGCTCGGCTTGTTCTACGCTTGAAATCTGTTCGCTTGTCTCGTCGGTGGCTCGTGCGCGAGTGGAGAAACGTGCTAAAGCACCAAAAACACCGCCAATAGCCAATACTCCGGCTAGGCCAAGAAGCAACTGTCGCTTGTCTAGCGGTAGTCTCATACTTACTCATTGTATCATATTTTGCTTGATTTTTAAAGCATAAGCAGTTATAATTAGATATGATTATAACTAAAAACGGAGCATATTTTTAATGAACGCGGATCCAAACAACCCAGCAAACCCTACTAATCCGGCGCCAACGCCATCCCCAGCCCCAACTACTCCGCCAGCTCCAAATCCTGCGCCAGTTCAGTCAACTCCCACTGCTAAGCCTGCGACTACCGCACCTGCCCCAGCTCCAACTCCGGTTGAATCTGCGCCGATTACCGCCAGTAGTATCCACGCTGGTCCTGAAATGTCCGCGCCGACAGAAGTCGCTACAGCCGCTGAACCTGCGCCAACTGCTGCAGCTCCAGCTCCCGCGCCAGTTGAACCTGCATCGGTTCAGGCTCCTACTCCAAATCCTGCTCTCGTGCCTACTCCAGCTCCGGCTGAACCTGCACCAGTTCAGGAAAATCCAGCTGCATCCGCCGCTCCAACTGCTCCAGTCGAAGAGCCGGCTCCCACTCCAGAGCTAGCCGCTGAACCAACTAATATCCCAGCTGAAGAATCAGTCTCAGAGCCGACTCCAGAATCTACGCCAGATTTTACCCCTGAGCCATTGGCTGAGCCAACCACTGCAGACCGCTTAGCGGGTCTTGGCGGTGTCACTACAGATGAGCCATCTATGGATTTCTCGGCTGAACCCGCTCCAGATACAAGCCTTAGTTCCACTGACCCACTAGTGGCCGCCGCTGCTTACGGTGCTGCGCCAGTTGACAATGCCCCTACTCTCGATAGCGCGTTGAACTCCGTCATGGATGAGACTACTATGCCAGGCTCGATTGTCGAACCAGCCAAGAAAAAAGGTAAGCTTGGTCCAATCCTCGCAATTATCCTGGCCCTCGCCTTGGTCGCCGCCCTGGTGATTGGCGTGCTTTATATCTTGAATAGCAATAAAAGCACCTCTAAAACCACCGAAAATGGCAACACTACTCCAGCCATCGTGGATGAAGTCGGTCTAGTCTGTACCTATAAGCCAACCGCTGAAGCTCTCGCGCAATATGAAGGTCTGACGGACTATAGTATCAAACTGATTGCTAACTATTATAATAATGCTCTAGTTGACATCTCGACTACGGCGGTTTACGAATATACCACCTCCGAAGCCGCTACTAGTGCCGCCCAGCGTAGCCGCTCAGACTATATGCGTCGCCTGAATGCGCTTGGTATCAACTCCGATCCATTCAGTAGTAATTATCCAGTTTCTGGCACTCGCGCCACGGTCACTCATCTCGCCACTTATGAAGAACTGACGACTGAAAACGCTAGCATCTTTGCCATCGCTGTCGAAAGCAACCGTCTCGTGGATGACATCGACTCGATTGAGGCTACCTATAAGAAAGGTGGCTACACCTGCGAACATACTGATGGCAAGGTAGAGAACTCCATCCCATCCGACGCCTCATCTGACACTTCGACTGACGCCGATTCATCTTCGGGTGAAACCCCAGCTACTCCTGTCGAAGGTGGCGAAGCTCCAGCCGACGCTCCAGAACCACCAGCTGACGGCGAAGCCCCAGCGAGTGAATCACCTACTGAAAGTGAAGCTCCAGCAAATGACGGCTCTACCCCCGTCCAACTCCCAGAATAATCAAATAAGGCATCAAAAATCCCCCTCTTTAAGGAGGGGGATTTTATTATGCACCAACGCGGTCTTTAGAATTTTTACGGGCAGCGTTATGCTCGACATACTCGATAATCTTCTCTGCCACATTGCGATTAGTGACTTTCTCGATGCCGAATCCTGGGGAAGCATTTACTTCCAGTACAAGTGGACCACGCTCTGAGCGCATTAAATCTACGCCACAAACGTGCATACCCATCGCCTTCGCTGAGCGAATTGCCACTTTCTTCTCTTCGTCAGTTAGCTTGATTGCTGTGCCAGATCCGCCTTTGTGCAGGTTAGAGCGAAAATCGTCATCTAGAGATTGGCGTTGCATTGAAGCCACCACCTTGCCACCCACCACAAAGGCTCGGATGTCAGTCCCTGCAGATTCCTTAATATATTCCTGCAAGAGGATGTTGGTGCCATCATCATTGTAAATATAGAGTGCCTGAAGCGCAGATTTGGCCGCTTTCTTCGTCTCTGCCAATACTACGCCGTTGCCGTGGGTACCAGTGGCTAGCTTAATCACGACTGGTAGTTCAAGTTGCTCTAGCAAAATATCAATGTCGGCTGGAGAGCGTGAAACTAGCGTTTTTGGCATATCAATGCCGGCCTTGGCTAGAATTTGTGCCGCGCGCAACTTATCGCGCGAACGGGCAATCGAAATTGAGCTGGAAAGTGTCCATATCCCCTGCATCTCAAACTGTCGTACCACGGCACAGCCGTACTTAGTCATGGTGTTAGAAATCCGAGGGATAATCGCATCGTAATCGGTGAGTTTGCGACCTTCGTAGAAGACATAGGGGTGTTTATCGTCAAGAGTAAGATAACAATCGCGATAGCGGATTACCTCTACCTCGTGACCACGCTTACTAGCCTCCTCGACCAAGCGAGAAGTGCTAACTAGATTTGGATTATTAGATAAAATCGCAATTTTCATAATGGTTTTCCTGAATCAATAAATATACTAGTTTGTCATATACTTTTCATGAAATGCTTGTGGATCTTGTTTTAATTCCTCGGTTAATGCTAGAGATTTAGCTTTGTTTTTTGGACGTTCAAACGCCTCTCGCGCCACATCGACTAAGAATCGGTTTTTCAAGGCGTAGCGACCAATCAAAATAGGGAAACGCCCCTTACTGCGATCGCTCAGGTTGAAGTCTGCTATGAAAGTTTGACCGCAAACCGTCATTTCGAGTGGAACGCAGTAGCGAATTTGAGACTGGCCATTGCTGGAACGTACGTGTGAGACTTTATAATTGCTGGCGAAGTGGCGCTTACCACTATAAAGCTCAGATTCTTTGTCGAAGAACACGAAAGATAATCTACCGTCCTCTTCAATCTTAAAGTCCGACGCCCAAATTGCCGAAGCGTCGGCTCCGGTGTCGGTCTTGGCTGGGATTTGGATGTCTTCATCTTTTATTTTGACATACTCAATACTCCCAATAATGGGTAAATTTGAAGTTACCATAACCTTATTATACTACGATATTCCAAAATTGTCAAGATATGATATAATAAACCTATGAATATTTTGATTGTTGGACGAGAATTCACTGGCCTGATTGACCATATTAAATCTATTGGTGCCAATTACTGTATCTTACGAGATAAAAAACTGACCAAGGTTGGCAAGGAAAAGGACAAATATGTCTATGCGGATTTTTCAAGTCGAGAGACTATCTTGGCTGCACTCGAAAGCTTACCTTGGCAACCAGACGCTTGTGCCACCATCTATGAGAACTATGTCTTGCCGGCCGCGATTATTTGTGAGTATTACGGCTTGCCCGGCATGCCAGTCGCTTCGGCAGAAGCTTGCACCGATAAATATCTCATGCGCTCGCTCTTTGCTAAAGCCCCAGAGCCTATCTCGCCAGATTTTGCCGAGGCTACCAGCTTAGAGGTTGTTAAAGATTTTGCGGCAAAACATGATTTTCCACTCATTTTGAAACCTGCTAACCTAGCTAAAAGCTTACTGGTGACAAAATCCAGCAATTTGCCAGAGTTAATTGAAAACTACCAGCGTACAGTCGAGCATATCAACGCTGTTTATGCACAGTATGCGCCAGATCGACAGCCGAAGATTGTGATTGAAGAGTTTCTAGAAGGCACTGTGCACTCAGTTGACGCTTTTGTCGACAATGACGGTACTCCGCACGTCATGAAAGAAATCGTTGACTACCAGACGGGCTATGACGTCGGTTATGATGACAACTTCCACTATAGTCGGATTATGCCATCAAAACTATCTGATGAAGAGCAGGCAAAGTTTTTGCACTGTGCGGAGCTAGGGTGTCGCGCGCTTGGGATGAAGAACTCTCCAGCACATATTGAAATCATTATGACTGCCAAAGGTCCACGCATTGTTGAGATTGGTGCTCGTAACGGAGGTTACCGCGAACGGATGTATCGTCTTGCTTGTGGTATCAACACTACCGAGAATGCTCTGAAAGTTTGGCTCGGTCAGCAGCCAGAGATTGTCGCCCAGAAACACGAACCAATCGCAGTATTAGAGCTTTTCCCGAAAGTTCCTGGTAATTTTGCCGGTATTGCCCACCAAAAAGAGCTGGAACAGTTGCAGTCGTTAGAATATCTTTCGGTGAAGCCTGCGCCGGGCGCTTATATCGGCAAATCATCCGATGGTTACAAAATGGCGGCGGTTGTGATTCTGCATCATTCTGACGTCGCACAATTTAATCAAGATTTAGACTTCGTTAACCGAAACGTCCACGTCATCACCGAGACGACAGATTAGCCTAGGCCGCTCGGATTGCCATCCCTGTTGAAACGTTACGGACGATTAAATCGCCAAAGACTCCCTTTTCGATGCGATGCGTCACCCAGCCATCTTTATTTCGGATGACTAAGTTATCAGATAGTAAACTACCTTCAATTCTAGACATACCGCCTTCGCTCTGTAAAATAGCCTGCAAAACCTCATCTAGTCTGCTCATAAAAAATAACCTCCACTTGTTTTACTCTATTCTACCGCTAACAGAGTAAAAAGTAAAGGCTATTCAGAACTTTTTAGCGTAATCCCCAGCGACTCGTCGCTGAGTGGAGCGGTAGAAAATGGTTTTTCGAGCTTATCTAGGCTATCTAGCTGCTCTTGATAATTATTCAGATAAGTCTGTAGAATATCAGGGTTCAAGTCTCCGCTTGAGTCAAAAGAATAGTCCTTTTTCTGCCCCTGTTGTTGATCTATTTCATCTTCGTCTGGCAAAAATCCAGGGCGAGACCGGTCTAGATAAATATCGCCAGAATCATGGTAAGCAACCAGGGAAATAGAGGTCGTGGCTACGGCAATCCCCATGGATGCTACTCCTAAGATTAATAGATTACGGTTCATTACATTTCACTCCTAAACTTCTCGACTGCTGTATAGTGATTTCCCAATGCCGAACGTAGGCTCGTCACCGTAGATTCTAGCATTGTGCGCTTTTTACGAGTCGCGACCAATTTGCGATAAAATTCCTCTGGCTGAGTTTTGCAGTCAACCTGAAGTAGCTCTTCAAAACTCTGCGAATAGCTAGTAAACTGAGCTACAAACACTTCGCGCGAGTTCAAAATTCCAGAGTGGATACCAGTCAGACTAGTGCTTAATCTGTTGTTCGCTACCATCCGCAAGCTGAGCGGGGAAATATAGCTCGAAAGAAACTTATCATAAGCTGCGCCCAAGAAGCTTCGCGTGCGAGAATCTACGCGCTGAAGGTTTTTCAGGGTGGATTTTAAGCTGTCGCAGTTTGTCGAGATTGCGCCACGCTGCTCATCGGATAAAACAACATCATCGGCCGACACTAACCTAGTAGTTAGGTGAGTACCAAAAACTAAGCCTAGACCGAATAATCCGATTGAAAGTCCTCGCTGAAACCTTTTCATGTCTATAATTATACACTAAAAACCGCCCCTGCTCAAGCGGAGGCGGTTAGCAATTCTAGCGAAATAGACCTTTTTTCTTAGTTTTCTGAAATTCCTCTAAGAGTTCACGTTGCTTTTTGCTGAGCTTCTTCGGAGTATCAACGATAATTGTGACAATGTGTGGACCACGGTCGCCATCAGCACGGAATGGTACACCGTGTCCAGAGAGCTTGAATGGAGTGCCAGACTGAGTACCAGCTGGGACTTTCATAATCATCTTGCCATCCACTGTTTCTACTTCCACCTCAGTACCTAGCGCCGCATCCACCATATCAACGTGTTCTTCGGAGAGGATAATTACCCCCTCGCGCGTGAGGCGACGATGCGGACGTACGCGCACTTGAATATAAAGGTCGCCCGGCTGACCATCTTTGGTTGGTGCAGGCTGACCTCGCCCAGACAAGCGAATCATCTGTCCATCATCAATTCCCGCTGGAATTTTGAGTTTAATCTCCTGATTTTGGAATACAACGCTCTTAGTGGTGCCAAAAATCGCCTCTTTGAAATCTATGAGAACTGAAGTCTGCAAATCCGCACCTCTCGCGGGGCGACGTGCTCTGCCACCGCCAAAGCCGAACATTGAACCAAGAATATCGCCCAAAGGGTCGCCGCTACCGCCGCCGAAGTCAAAATGGAACTCTTGGCCATTGAAATTAAACGAACCATTCTGCCCGCCAAACGGATTGCCATAGGCTGAACCTCCACCCCCCATTGGCCCGTTGCCAACCCCAGCAAAGCCAAACTGATCATAACGCGCCCGTTTTTGTTTGTCAGAAAGCACTTCGTGGGCCTCAGAAACTTCCTTAAACTTCGCTTCAGCCTCTTTATCACCTGGATTTTTATCGGGATGATACTTAATCGCTAATTTGCGATAAGCTTTCTTGATTTCATCATCAGAGGCGTTTTTTGCTACGCCTAGCACTTCATAATAGTCGCGTTTTGCCATATCACCTATTATACGCTTTTAGCACTCGATAGTCAAGAGTGCTATTTTAGCTCGTCTAGGATAGCAGAGGCTTGGCGAATCATCTCATCAGTCTCATCTGTACGGATGACGTAAACCGGCTTTGAACCGTCCGCAGCGATATTGGTGTGCCGTTCTGGCATATCGGCGATGTTTTTTGCATCGTCCAATGCGAATCCGAGGTAGTTAAGCTTCTGCGTAACTGTGCGACGAATCTCATCACTACGCTCGCCAATGGTAGCAGTGAAGACGATTGCATCTACGCCACCGAGTGAGGCTGCCATCTGACCAATCTGCCCCTGGACTTTATAGACGAACATCGCATGAGCAAGCGTACCACGCTTGTCGCCCTCGTCACGAAGTTTCAAAATCTCACGCATATCATCCGTCTGACCAGATACACCCAGCAGACCAGATTGTTTATTGAGATACTTCTCAAGACTATCATCACTCTCATAACCGAGATAATGTTTGAGGCGAAGTGCTGCCGCCACGTCAATATCACCACAACGGGTAGCCATCATCAAACCAGGTAGCGGAGTGTAGCCCATCGAGGTGTCGAGAGATTTGCCGTCAAACACGGCTGTAACGGAAGAGCCAGAGCCAAGATGGCAGACAATTAACTTCTCTGGGAGAATATCCTGCTCTTTCATGTACCGCACTACTGAGCCAACGGAGAGACCGTGGAAGCCAAAACGCTTAATATCTGCCTTGTCGGCTACTTCTGTGTCGATGGCATAATACTTCATTAAATCTGGGCGAGTGTTATGGAACTCAGAGTCGGAAATCGCGATTACTGGTGTACCCTTGAAACTCTTGACTAAGTGCTCAATCTCGCCAGCCACCACTGGGACATGGAGCGGAGCACGCTTCTTGGCGATTTCAAGCTGCTTCAAACACTCTTCATCTACGAGGTGATCTTCTGAGAAATAAGTTCCAGGGGCCACGATGCGCGCGAGGATAGCATCAATCTTAGTCATGCCACCGAGGATACCTTCTTCGGTTAAAATGCGTTCCAAATTTGCCACGGTCGAAGTTAGCTCTTTGAAACTTTGCTTCAGGACCTTTTTCGAGCCATCAGCCTTTTTCAGAGTGCAGACCACCGTCTTACCTTCATATTCAAAATGTAAATTACAGACTACCTCACTACCTTTATAGAGAGCGTATTTACGAGAACTACTACCTGGGTTGGTAATAAGAATTAATCTGTTATTATCGTTTTTTGCCATTAAAAACTCCTTGTTGTCTATACTATACCAAATTTTTGCCAAAAAAGAAAGTGCTATTAGCTAATTTTTCAGGCTTTTTTCAACTCTTTCAAAACTTTTATGCTAAAATAGTAGATATGGATAATCCCGAAATCATTTCGAATGCCAACTCCACCCCTGATAATCTTGTAATTTTTGATGGCTTAAACCCAGCTCAAAAGGAAGCAGTACAGACATTAGAAGGTCCGCTACTCATTCTGGCTGGCGCAGGGTCGGGCAAAACCAAAACGCTTACACATCGCATTGCTAATCTGATTGCGCATGGCGTAGCCGAGAACCGTATCCTCGCCGTCACCTTCACCAACAAAGCCGCCCGTGAAATGCGTGAACGCCTCTGGGGGTTGGTGGGTCCTGCCACGATTGAGCAAGGTGACCCGTGCGAACCGCTTGCTCCGGCCCATCGTCATGGGCGGAGCTGCGCTATACCTCCTCGTACGTCGGCACGTTCGCAGGGTCACACTTACTCAACGTGTCACCCGCCAGCCCCCAGGTCGTTCATGCCTTACATGGGTACTTTTCACGGCATCTGCGTGCGCATCTTGCACATGGAGCACGTCGCTGCTAGTCTAGAGCCGAATTTTGTGATTTACGATACCGACGACCAGGCTGCACTACTTCGTCGTATCATCCGTGACCAAAAAATCAATAACAAGCAAATCAAGCCCAAATCCGTCATTTCGGTTATCTCCACCAATAAGAACCAGGGGATTATGCCCGATGAATATGCCGCTGACGCTTATTATCCAAATCAGAAGATAATCGCCAAGCTCTACCACCTTTATGAAGAAGAAAAAGAGAAGGCTGGTGCGCTCGATTTTGATGACCTACTCTTGCGCACGGTTAAAATGTTTCGTGAAAATCCCGAAGTTTGTCAGAAGTGGCGTGAGCGTTTTCAGTATATCTTGATTGATGAGTATCAGGACACCAACAATATCCAGTATCGCCTAGTCAAGGCTCTGGTGAATGAGCAACGTAATCTTTGTGTAGTGGGGGACGACTGGCAGTCAATTTACTCTTGGCGTGGTGCAGATTATACGAATATTCTCCATTTTGAACGCGATTTTCCAGGGGCAAAAGTGATTAAATTGGAACAAAATTATCGCTCCACTGGCAATATCTTGAAAGCTTCGCAAAAGATTATCCGCGAGAATAAAGACCGCACCGATAAAGAGCTCTTTACTGAAGAAGGTGATGGCGCACCAGTCGAAATTGAGGCCCTTGCCGATGAGACTCAAGAGGCGACTTGGGTGGCTTCGCGCATTTCCCTGGAAATTGCTCATGCTGCTAATACTGACCACCCACGCGATTTTCATGATTTTGCAATTCTGTATCGCACAAATGCCCAATCGCTTACTTTTGAAAAAGCTTTCATCTCGGCTCATATCCCTTACAAGATTGTTGGCGGCGTTCGTTTCTACGATCGTAAAGAGGTCAAAGACGCGTTGGCGATTCTACGGGTGATTGTCAACCCGCTCGATATGGTCTCATTGGAACGCGTTTGTAAAAATGTACTCTCTGGTATCGGCGACGCCAGCTTTAATAAGCTACGAGCAGGTTTACCTCTGACTGGGCGAGCAGCGAAGTCTTACGACCGTCTCCAAAACTTTATCCGCAAGTATAACGCCGAGGCTGAGACCCAAGCCACGCCGTCTGCTATTATCGAGGATTTGATTGCCTACTTTGACTTCGCGGCGATTTACAATGACGGCACTCCAGATAGCGAAGATAGGTTGGCAAACCTCACTGCTCTCGCTGGTAATGCCGCTCCGTATGAAACTCTTAACGCCTTTCTCGAAGATGCTGCTCTGATGTCTTCGGCAGACGAAGATAGCTCTGAACACTCCGTCACTCTGATGACCCTTCACGCGGCCAAGGGGCTAGAGTTCCCAGTTGTCTTTATCGTCGGTATGGAAGATGGGCTTTTTCCAAGTTCTCGCTCTTTAGAGGAAGCGGACATTGAGGAAGAACGTCGTCTGGCTTATGTCGGTATGACACGTGCCAGGGAAGTACTGATTATGACCTATGCTAAATCACGCTTTAGCTTTGGTCAGCGCGCCTACCCTACTCCGTCTCGTTTTCTCTTAGAGCTAGGCTATAACCCCTACGGCTCTACCGATTACGATGATGCTTCGGACTATGATGGTGATGGTTTTACTGATGTAAGCTTCTCGACCAAGGTTGGTGATGCCGACTTTCGCACGGGTGGATATTCTAAACACGAAGGCCACACTCGCGCTACCAAGACTTTTGACCCCTTCTCCTCTAATTTTGACGAGATTTTCCCAGATGATCCATTCCCAGATGACCTCCCAGTTTACGATTAGATATTGACTTTTTATGCTTTTTGTGGTATAATGAAAACATGACCGTTATGCTTGAGGCTTAATGAGTCAAGAAACTTAGAAAAGAGAAAGAGGTAACTAAAATGAAAAAGGTCACCATCGTATCCCTCGTCCTCGCGCTCGTACTGTCCCTGTCTGTTTCTGTCTCCGCTTTTGCGGAAGGTGATTACACAACCTACATAGTCACCGCCAAACACGTCCGTGAACGCAGTGGTCCTAGCACCGACTATAAAATCGTCGGCCATCATGACACTGACGAACGTGTCGAAGTCGTATCCGTCGAAGACGGCTGGGCAAAGCTCAGCAACGGCAACTATATGTGTGCCGATTACCTGGTGGAAGATGATATAGAAGTCAAAATTCGGGAATATTCCGAAAAATACGACGATATCATCATTACAGTCATCCACGAGCAATACGTCCGCTATTTCAAGCACGGCGAAATCATCGCTGAAGGCGACTGCGTTACTGGCAAGGACTCCACCCCGACCGACCTGGGACTCTTCAAAATCACGCAGAAACGCAGAGATTTCGACATGAAAGGCAATGCCTATAACCATGTTGACCACTTCTGCGCCTACAATGGTGGCGAAGGTTTCCACGACGCGCATTGGCGTAGCAGTTTCGGTTCCGATGTGAACTATCGCAAGAGTGGTTCGCATGGCTGCACCAACTGCCCAGATGACCTGGCGATTGCGATTTATGAGAATTGCAAGGTTGGCCAGACGCGGGTCTTAGTTCTCCCATGATTACCCCCTTACCCTTTCAAAAATAGAGCGCCCTCGATGAGGGCGCTTTTCCCATCTCTAGACTAAGGCTTACGCCGCATAGGCTACATTGTGGGCAAGATACTGATCTTGTAACTTCGCAGCCCGCACGAGGTCATCCGTGCAGGAGTTCACCGAGTGCTTGACGCGAGCCGCCTCTTCAGCCTGTTTGCCGTCGTTCCAGCGTTCTAGAGAGCCGACGAGATAGCCCGTAATGCGGCGCAAACGTTCAAACTTTCCGCCAAAATATTCACCATGCGCATCAAAATATTTCTTGGCCGCATCATCGCCAGCGGACTTTTCAAGCAGCTTTACCCCTGTCTCTACGAGCAGACTAACGTGCATATTCTCATATTTATCGAGCGATTTTAAGGCTTCTTCGATGTCTTTCTTGGCGACTTTCCCATATTTGTTCAAAGATTTTTCGTAACGTGTAAAGTCGAATTTTGTTACGTCTTCTGGTTGGAAATAAATAATGTTTTTCATATCACCCTTCTATTTTAGCTTTAGTATTTTCATGCTACTAATGATTATACACGCTATATATAGTGTCTGTCAATAGGAAAATACGCTATATCTAGCGTTTTTTACATAAGCAGTATTGACTTTTCTGATAAAATATGCTATAATAAGGTATGGAGCTCACTCGAAATCTAGTGCGCGACCAGCGTTACCAGAATTCTGAGAACAAGATTTATCGAGCCATAGAAGAGGTCATAACGGAGCGTTCCTCCGATAAGATAACTGTTTCTGGCATCTGTCGCCTGGCAAAGATCAGGCGTTCAACTTTTTATCGCCATTTTAGCGGTATTGAAGAGGCGATTGCGGCACATCTAGAACATACGATAGACGAACTACAACGAGCTTTAAGTCGAATTATGGAGCGTGCCTCTTTTGAGATGCTTTTTTATCTGATTTTTACACATTTTGCGAGACATCATAAACTTTATGCGCGACTATTAGATAATTGGGATTTTTCATATTTTCACCAGATTGCGCTGACTTTGAAACAAGTAGTTATTGAACGTTGGCTCGAAATTCAGCCTAAGCTCACGCAGAATGCACAAGAGCAGCTTTTTGATGTCTTTACCTTTAGGCTGATTCAAGAGCTAAAAGCTTGGCAATCTATTGACGAGATGATTGAAGACAAGATTCCCACTCATGCGCGAAGGCTAACTAACCAGATTGAGCGTTTGCCAAGAAGGCAGTTTGATGTTTCTTTGTCTGCCATATTTTGATTATTATTAGACTTACTGGGATTAGCCACAGCAGAAAGACGATGGGATTATTCTTCTCGACTTCGACTAGAAAAATGGATTGCGCCCCTAGCAGGTTGACGGTAAAGATGTGATATTTCAAGACTATAGTTGTAATGAAACCGCAGATTTGCGCTAGAAGTGGCACTCCGAGCAGTCCGCAAGCTCCAGCTACGAGACCCAGCCCCATCACTGGTGCCAGGGTTGGCAAGATGAGAATGTTGGCCAGGACCGAAATAATCGAGAGCGAGCCAAAGGAATAGAGTAAAATCGGCGCGCAACAGAGAATGGTGGAGACGGACGTGATGATACTTGAGCCGATGAAGCCTGGGCTTTTGGAGCCGTAGAAGAACCGTGTTAAAATCGGAGCAATCAGCATTAGACCCGTAAACGAACCGAACGAAAGCTGCCACGCGAGATCGGTCAGATTGTCAGGATTTATCAGAAGTGTTACGGCGGCGGCATAGAGCAAAATTCGCCAGGCGTCCGCATCTCGCCCAAAATACCAGGCTATAAGTGTTAATCCAGATACGAAAGCAGCGCGCATCATGGACGGCGTGAGTCCAGTAATTCCGACGAAGATGACAATCATTATCCCCGCCGCCAAGAGACCGGCGAAGCGGGAGATTTTTCCGAATAACTTTCGCCCTACACCTACCAGAATACCGAGATGTGTACCAGAAGCCACTACCATGTGTGTCAGTCCAACCACTCGCAATGTCTCTTCAAGCTCAGGGTCAATTTCGGTCTTCATGCCTAGTAGATAGCCTAATTCGAGACCAGACTCTGGAGCTTCGACGTATATGCGGATTTGGTCGGCAAAATGATTGCGGATTTGCAAGAAAACGTCATCCCCAGGCTCTAGCCGCTCAATTTTAGGACTCCTCAGTGAAGCGACGAAGTTGCCAAACCCTGCTTGTAGCTCACCACTCAAGGTCAGGTTATCTGAACGCTCTGGCCTCTGTTCAGTATTTAAGTTGCGAAAGCTGACATAGATTTTACCTGCCAATTCTTGAGTTACAGGCTCTTCTAGCCTAAGACTAGTCAAAGTGTAGCCAATTTTGCCCTCGCTCTCGGTCGGATCTTTTAGAACTGTGCCAGAGATGATTACGGGCATATTCTCAAAGTTCTTCAAAAATTCGACAGCCTTTTGCGTGTTGGAATGCCCGACTATTTGCGCATAAATTATGCTAATGATAGATAAAATAGCAAAAAACACGACGAACCAAGAAATATGGGGAAGATGTGGCTTTCTGGGTGGACTTTTCATTTACGAAGAATATATGTCGTAAAATATAAAAAAGTCAAGACAATTTTTATAATAATGTTGTAATTTTTACAACAGGTATTGAGTTTCTGGTATTTTTTGTGGTATAATATTTGACTTCGTCAATAAGGTGGCTAGACATTAAAGCGGAATTCTACCACGTCGCCATCTTGCATGACATAAGTTTTGCCTTCCGTGCGCATCAAGCCAGCCTCGCGAACAGCCTTCTCGGAACCTTTAGCGACCAAGTCATCGTAGTTGCAAATCTGGGCAGAAATAAACCCACGTTGAAAATCAGTATGAATAGTGCCAGCCGCCTCTGGAGCGGTAGCGCCTTGTTTGATTGTCCAGGCACGACATTCTTTTTTGCCGGCAGTCAGGAAACTCTGTAAGCCCAGCGTATCATAGGCAGCTTTAATCAGTTCTCCGAGAGCATCATTTTCTACGCCATAGCTCGCCAAGAACTCCTTACGCTCATCACGAGACATGCCTGCCATTTCTTCTTCAAGTTTGGCATTGACAAAAACCGCTTGGGCTGGCCTAACGAGGTCTTGTAGAGATTTTTGCAAATTCTCGTCGGTTAGACCGTTTTCATCTACATTGAACATGTAAATCACCGGCTTATCGGTCAAGAATGGTATATGCTCGTCGTTTGGATCTTTTTTGCGCTTAGCGGCAATTTTGGCGCGAGTCTCGTCATCTGCCAGCTGGAGTTCAAGGTTGATGATGTCGATGTCGTCTTTGGCTTGTTTTAGGATGTCTTCTTCGGGCTTGCTATCGGCGCGCACAATGTCATTATTAACAAAAGCGCGAACAACATGGCAAATCGCATGGCATTCACGGATATGCGCAAGGAATTTGTTGCCGAGCCCCTCACCTTTGCTAGCGCCAGTCACTAGCCCAGCAATATCGACGAATTCCACTGTGGCGGGAACAACTTTTTCGGTCTCATACATCTTAGCCAGGACTTCTAGTCGATGGTCTGGGACGGGAACGATGCCAACATTTGGTTCGATGGTAGCAAAAGGATAATTTGCCGCCAGGGCACCAGCGTTTGTGAGCGCGTTAAATAGTGTAGATTTGCCGACATTCGGGAGGCCGACGATGCCAATTTTGAGATTCATGAGGTATATTATACCATATTTTGGTGTAATGTTAAAAAACATTGAAGAATATTTAGCTACAAAATAAAAATTCTTGGTTCTTCGGCGTTGCGTGAGCGCTTCGGTACTTTTATTATGACATGGTTTTTGATATAATGTAGCTATGAAAAACGAAGAGCTCCAGAGTAAGAAACGTGCTATTGAGCTATATGATAGCGGAAAAATAAATGAATTCGAGATTGGAACTACTGAAGGCTTAAAACAGATTCACCTTTTTCTTTTTCAGGATGTCTTTGATTTTGCAGGGAAGATTCGCGACGTAGATTTAGCTAAGAGTAATTTTCGTTTTGCACCAGTAATATATCTCAATGATACTCTAAAAACTATCGATAACCTCCCAGACGACAATTATGACGAGATAATTAAAAAATATGTCGAGATGAACGTTGCTCATCCATTTCGAGAGGGGAATGGTCGTGCAACTAGGATTTGGCTCGATCAGATTTTAAAGAAAAAAATAGGTAAATGTGTGGATTGGTCAAAAGTCGGAAAAGAGGAATACTTATCCGCAATGGAGCGGTCGCCTATCAATGATCTTGAAATTAAGACGCTTCTCGAAAAAGCTTTGACCTCCGATATAAACAATCGCGAAGTTTATATGAAAGGCATTCAATCTTCTTACGAATATGAAGAGCAGTCGGAATACGACGTACATAAGCTGGTCGGCTAACAAAGTCAAATATTTGGCAGTCTTAAACAAGAGTATAATAAAGGTCCATTTTCTATAACCACCAGTTACGACTCGGTTATTCAAGATGATATTCTAATTACTGTTACAGACTGGAATGTGAGGCGATAGATAACACTTTTTAGCTCACATCTTCAAAAATTTGCTAAAATATGCTAAAATTAAACCTGAAGGAGAATTTTCATGGCAAAAGCTAAAAAAGTTGCTAAATTGAACCGTAATAACAATCACAAGCACAGCGAAAAACGCAAGCGCAACAAATAATTAACGTCCAAAGTGGGCAAATATGGATTCTTTTCTCAAAAGTCTAGGAATTGAATACTTCGACTGGAACTTGATTCTCAAGCCGATTATTTACATTATCCTGGGCTTTTTTGTCTATAAGCTATTATCAAACGGTTTGCGCCTCTTTCTGCGCTTAAGTCCAGACAAGGTGGGGCAGACCAACTACCAGCGCTTGCAGACCGTCAATACGCTCGGCTCAAACATCTTAAAATACGTCATTTCTCTCATCGTTATCCTGATTATCTTGGCGGTTTATGGCGTGGATGTCAGCTCCATTTTCGCTGGACTTGGCATTGCCACTGCTATTCTCGGCCTCGCTTTGCAAGATCTCGCTAAAGACATTATTGCGGGGATTTCAATCCTTTCGGAGAACCAGTTTCAGGTCGGCGATCTGATTGAAGTCGATGGTTTTCGTGGTCGCGTCATCTTCTTAGGGCTAAAAACTACCAAAATCCGTAATTTCCGGGGTAAAATCAAGGTGATTGCTAACCATAATCTTAGTACTCTGGTCAATTATTCCCAGGACAATACTCTGGCCATCGTTGATGTCGAGGTGGCCTATAAACACGATTCAAAAGATATTGAGAAGGCGCTCGATGCGGTTAAGAAGAAACTCGACGGTACGATTGAAGATGCCAGGGGTGAAATCAAGGTATTAGGCATCACTGGGCTGACTGAAAATGGCGTGAAATGGCGGATTCAATGCCCGTGTGCGCCTTACAAACACTTCAAGATGCAGCGAATGTTACGCCGAACTATTCTTGATGAATTTGCTGCCCGTAAAATCGAGATTCCGTTTAAGCAGGTTAAGATTCACAACGAAAAATAGGGGAATATGCAGAATCAATCTACCGCACCGGTCTCGATTATCGAATCTCGCGCCGAGGCCTATCAGCGCCAGCTAGGGATTTCTCAATCAGAAAAACGCACCCCGACCATGTTTCTGGTCTTCATGTTCAGTATTTTGGTGATTATTGGCACAGCAGTGGCGATGGTATTCCTCGCCGAGCAGCAGCCAGATAATGAAAATATTGCCGAAGATGGTGCCGTTGACCTTGCAGGGTATAGTGATGCTGTTAACCAGACGGAAGAATTGAACGCCCACTTGACTGCGTTGTTAAAAGGGGAACCTCATTCGGATTATGTTTCTAATACGGAGTTGTCAAAATACTCTAATATGAGTCCAGAAGAGATTGCTCGGGACTTTGGCCTCAAAATTGATGACGGAAAGATTGAGATTATTGGGGATAATTATACTACGCTTTGGGCTATGAACTCCAATATCTTGAACTATTATTTAGATAACGGTCAGATTGCTGTGATTTATGCTAAAGGTGGCTATCCGTTCACCACTGAAGGCAAGACTATTATTGTTTACGGCGGACGTCCGGTAGATGCACTTTACTATACCTATCCATATACAGAGAACTCTTATGGATATAAATATGATATAGTTACAAAACTGGAGCTTTTTGAATCTATGACCAGAGCTGAAGAATTTAAGGTCTTAACGCCGCTAGAAACGGAGGCTAATTAATCATGCAATATTGCATCGACACAATCTTCTTTGGGCAGGTCTGTGACTCTTGCGACGGCGGCTCTGTCTTTAAGATTTTAGCCCTCATCATCAAAATCTTAACCGCTGGCGTGGGTGTACTAGCAGTACTAGGTATCACTATTGCCGGCATCATGTATCTTACTTCCTCTGGGAATGAGGTGAAAATGGCAAAGGCTAAAAATCGTATTTTTCAGGTAGTGATTGGGATTTTGGTCTATGGCGTCATGTTTGCAGTCTTGCAGTTCTTGATTCCTGGTGGCATTTTGCAGTCCGATCTTACGTCAAACACTAGCTCTTGCCCAGTTGTAGAAGAGGCTCCTTCGAGCCAAACCCCAAGCAGCCAAAGCACTACGCCAGGCACAACTCCTGGTAGTCAAGCCGATCCAGATTCTTCACAATCTACTCCAGTCACTCCAGATACCCCTTCTGGTCCACAGGGAAAAACTACTTCACTAAGCTTGATGGGTGAAAATTGGAGTGTTGCAGATACGGCTATCTCAGTAAAAGACTATCAGCAGTATGTTTATCAGAAGAAAATTGCTCAAGATAAGAAATCGTGCGATGCCAGTGGGAATTGTCAAACCTACAGCACTCTAAGGGAATCACCAGATAATGGTAAATGCCTTAACTTCTCAAGTGTTTATTTGGCCAATCTCTACTATGGGGAGAAAGTTGCTAGTGATAAAGATGCTTCTGCCGGTAGAGCTGGTCACACTGTGCAAGGAAATCCATACAATACATCAAGTAAGCAAGACTTGCTAAAAGAGATTTACAACCAGATAAACGCCGGTAAGCCAGTGATTGCCAAGGTAGCCTATAGTTTTGAGCCAAATAGTAGGCATTTTGTGGTGATTACTGGATATAAATCTTCGGTAACATCCGCAGATAGTCTGACCGAGAACGACTTACTTATCTTAGATACAAATGCAACTCTGCGCTATAATACGAGTTCTAGTGGCGGAAAAGCTTATAATTCTGGCACATATTCAGTTGGCTCTACTCTGACTCTATTCCCGCAGAACGGTCAATACCAGATTCATCGCATCAGTAGTTAAAAAATAGTCCTTGTGCTATAATTATAACCATAAGGAGTTTTATTTATGGAAGAAGACAAAAACATCCCAGATGGGATGCAGGTGCCAATCGGTGCGGACGCTAACCTTGTCACTGATGGTCTAGTAATGGGTGGGGAAGCACAACCTCGCAAAAATAAGAGTAAAATCGTCGGTCTAACCCTGATTTTTGCTGCGCTCGCCATTGTCCTAGCTGGTGGCGTAGTCTGGGGATTAAAATATTTTTCAGATAGGCAACAGAAGGACAACTGTGAAACCAATTCTTCAGATACTAACTGCCAAGGGTCAGGCGCTAGCGGTTCTTCCGACAGCTCTTCGAGTGATACGGCAACTGGCGAGGCAACAATCAAAGATGCAAGTGGTAATGTTATAACTCTCAATTCTGGCACTGTCACCGCTACGATTGGTGGCAAGAGTATCACTTATAATGGTGCTTATGTCATTGATGGCACCGAAATTATTATCGAAAATGGCGAGTTCGCCTCCACTTCGGACGATCAGAATACTTTTCTCGTCATTAATGGTGGTAAATTGACGCTTAATAATGTTACCGTGAGCAAATCTGGCTCCGAAAATTTCCAGGGGCGTGGTGATAATTATAGCTTCTATGGTACAAACTCGGCTATCGTGGTAGTTGGCGAAGGTTCGACGCTCACCATGAACGGCGGCACGATTTCTACCACTGTTTCTGGCGCCAACGCCGTAGTTGCAACAAACAAGGGCAAAGCCACGGTTGATAAAGTCACCGTGGCCACCACCAAGGATAATTCTCGCGGTATGCACGCCACCTATGAGGGGGAAATCACCATTTCCAACTCCGAAATCTCTACGCTCGGCGGCTCTTGTGCTTCGCTTGCTACCGACCGTGGCGCCGGCGTGGTGACGGCTTCCAACATGAAGCTTTCCACCGCAGGTAGTGGCTCACCACTGATTTATTCTACTGGTACTATCTCTGTTTCTGATTCGACTGGCACTTCTACAGGCGCGCAGATTGCGGTGGTAGAGGGTAAAAATAGCATTACAGTTAAGAACTCGCAGTTCTCCGCCAATGGGATTGGCAATCGCAATAACGTCGATAATGCTGGTGTGATGATTTATCAGAGTATGTCGGGCGACGCTTCAGTCGGTACGGGTAATTTTACTGCCGAAAACTCCACTTTTACCATTCTCGACACCTCTAGTGTCTATAAGACTACTCCGTTCTTCTTCATCACGAACACCGATGCGGTCATTAAACTTAGCAACGTTACGGCTAATTTCAGCCCAGATCAGCCGTTTATCTCGGCTAAGGGTACTTCCGAATGGGGACGCTCTGGCAGTAATGGTGGCAAAGTCACTTACACTGGCACGAGCGTCACAGCGACCAATACTACGGTTTCTGCCGATAGTGTCTCGTCCGTCTCTGGTCTTTAGATTGGATTTTGGTCTCAAAAATAGGCTGTTTAAGCCTATTTTTGGGGTCTAGGACGCGCGTAAAACGTTTAAAGCCGTTACTGTGCGGTTATTTTCTTGGTGGCGTGATATTAGCTGGACGACCGTAATCTGGGACAATTAGCGGTACTTTTTTGCCGTGATGGTTATAAAGTGGGATTTTTAGCTGGTCGGCCAGGGTATTTACTACGCTGGCGCCAATCCTGAGACCAGTGAAACTTCCTGGGCCAGAGTAATAGGTGATTTTAGTTAAATCTTGCCAAGTTTTGCCATGTTTTTTGAACAAATTGCGTAAAAACCCATGTAATTTTTCGGCCATGTCACGCCCTAATTCTTCATGATACTCAAAAACTTCACCGTCAACGGTTAATTTTACGATACAATCTGGGGTGGAAGTGTCAAGATAGAGTTCCATTATTTCTCCTCGGTAGCCTTAAAAATCTTACGTTCGTCGCCAAGGCAATCTCCTGATTTATCTGCCACCTCTTTATGCTCACCCCCGGCATGAAAGCTTTTGGCTCCGCCAGTAATCACTTCGCGCCCACCGTCATCGAGATATTTAATCTCAATTCTAATTCTATTATCTGGCAAAATACCCTCCACCGAATCCGCCCACTCTAGAATGACAACGGTATTGGGCGAGTTTAGGCTTTCGTCCAGCTCTTCGCTCATTAGTCCGGGGTCGGGCAGACGGTAAAAATCATAATGTATCAAAGCCCCCTCTAGGTTGTCTGCTAGGAAAGCATAGCGTTTTGAGATGGTAAAACTTGGCGAAGTAACAGGGGCGGAGACGCCTAATCCTTCAGCAATCCCGCGTGTGAGAGTGGTTTTTCCAGCTCCGACGTCGCCAAGTAGTTCCACCACTACGGTCTCACCGTTCTTGAGACGCGTCAAAAATCCAGTGCCTAGTTGGCGACCGTAGTCTAACATCTCTTTTTCGCTTAAAATCTTCATAAAATAAAAATAGACCGCTGTGGTCTTGAAATCTGTGGTACACCCTGAGGGATTCGAACCCACGACCTTCTGTTCCGAAGACAGACGCTCTAATCCGCTGAGCTAAGGGTGCAGGCTTCGGGAAATGGTGCGAGTGGAGGTAGTCGAAACCTCATCTCAAGTTTGGAAAACTTGCATACTAACCGCTGTACTACACTCGCAGGCGTTATTGCTTTTCAGGGCGCGAAGATTGGTATTTTCTCCGAGTGAAACGCGCCTATTCGGCGAGCGAACGAGGAAAAATGCCAAGATTCACGTTCTGAATGGGGTGGGATATCGGGATCGAACCGACGACCTTCTGGACCACAATCAGACGCTCTAACCATCTGAGCTAATCCCACCATGTAAAAGCCAAATCTATAAGGCTTCGCCACATGGAAAACGTGCATAAACGCTATTGCCATGTAGAAACATTATACCATAAAATACCGAAGAAGGGAACCCTATTTTACCTCGAAATCCCTGAGACGCGGCGTGCTGGCGGTGTAGCTGGCCCGCTCGGTGTACTGGGCGCCTCACTTTTGCCGGTCGCGCCGAAGCTAGACCTGTTTTTTAGCCCCTCTACGCTCTTACCAAGCACCCTAGTCTTGGCGACGTTTCTCCTAGCATCGGTAATCACCTTTGCATCCTTGTATCCACGGATAAACTGGCGGTTATTCTCTAGCTCCTGCCTGGCGTCAAACGTATCTGCTGGATGCTTTTGCGAGCCGATGTTGCCATGATAAGCCTCTCTGGCGTATCCCGAAGAGTGAAAAAACTTTTCCGCATCTTTCTCGTTGATTAAGTATTTCATGATTCCAGAGTTGTGAGCTTCGTCCATAACTACATTATAACATATCTCACCGCTTCGAAGCTTATGTTATAACTATTGACAAAAAAGCATAAGTGTGCTATAATGAAAGTATCATTGTCACTGTGCCCGGAAGGTCCGCGCATAAACAATAGAACATTAGGAGGTGCTAGCATATGTCTAGAAGAAATCGTAATCCCTACAACCGTACCCCGTTCGAAGAGCATGATCAGGAGGTCATGGGACAGGGTAACAATCGTGGCCCTGAGGGTCGCTCCGAGGAAGAGATGAAGTGCTACGCTGAGATGTTCGGTAATCCCGACAAGCCTCAGCAGCCGAAATCCGACCCCGCTGATGAGCCGAAGGACGACAAGTCCGCCGACTCCAACCCGACTCCCGCCCCTGCCAGCACGAAAGCTAACGATTCCAAGGCTGACGAAGCCAAGGACGCCAAGCAGCAGCCCGATCTCGGTGCTAAGACCGACGCTTCCACTGAGGATAAACCGTCCGAGGAAGCCAACAAGGCCAAGACCGATTCCGCTGAACCGAAAACTGAGCCGAAGGACGACAAGCCCGCCGACTCCAACCCGACTCCCGCCCCTACGGGCGCAGACAGCTCCGAAGCCGATAAGGCTAAGGATGCCAAGGCGGAGAAACCCGACGGTGACAAAGGCATTTCTGCCCCCGCTCCGGATGGGAACAAAGGTGTTTCTGCGCCGGCTCCTGAGCAGCCCCCTGCAAGGGAACCTCGCGAGACAACCGAGCCGATTAACAGCTCTGCTACCCTGAACATCGCTCCGTTTGCGGACGACATTCAGGTGCTCGCGAACGAGCTGCGCGACTCCGACTCCATGATCGAGAGCGTCCATGACGCCAATCGCATCGATGTCCGCCTGGAACGCATTGCGATTCAGGTCTGCGCCGGCGATGAAAAGCTGGCCACCAGAGTTCGCAAGCTGGCCAAGAACTACAAGCCCGTAACCTACGAACGCAAGATGTTCTGGTTCACCCGTGGCGAGTATGGCCTGAAAAATCCGGCTTCCCCGGCTTACAAGACCAAAGAGGAAGCAAAGTTGTCCTTCGGTAAGGATATGCTGGACTTCCTGGAGGAGAACGGTAGCGATACTGAGCTCTTGGTAATTCAGGAAGAAGGCTATGCCGATGCCGACGGCAACTGGGTCTGCAGTCTCTATGACGGTATGCCCACTGCGGCGAAACCGCGCATCAACGTGAGTGCGGAACTCGTGCACAACGCGAAGAGATACTTCAACAAGTTGCACGATGACCACACCGTCGCTCCGCAGCTGGGCGACCTGTTTGTCCAGATTGTCGGTACGGATTCCGAGCGTGTCAAGCGTATGGAGCTCCAGATTGAGGAGAACCGCAAGGCTCGCCTGCCGAAGATGAGGTTTGGCTACTGGGTTGATCACATCGACCAGCCGTCTCTCACCAAGGAAGAAGCCATGGCCCTCGCCTACCGTGAAGCTATGAGCAAGCTGACGCCGAAGCAGGCACGCCTGCTGGAGCTGACCGGTGGCAAGCTGAAAATCGCTCCCGTGAAGATTTCGGTCTATGAGGAGCTGCCGGGCGGTCGCTTGGGCAAGCGCGTCCCCGATGAGCTCGCTCGCGAGTTTATGAAGGACAAAGGGTACAAGCCTACCAACGGCTAAACCCCACAGTCTGCAACCGCAACCTCCACACCTACGAAAAGGGTCTCTAGACCCGTCCCCCGCACAGCCAGTGTGGGGGATTTTTCATGCCTTTAACAGAGATAAAATCGACCTAGACCATAAGCATTAAAAAATAAGCTTGACTATTATGCAAAAATATAAGCAAAAGCTTGACTTTTTTGCAAAAGTGTGCTATAATGGAAGCAGTCAATGATAAGGGAGCAAACCCTACACTGACGACCATTAAAAACCGGATCATCTCAGGGATCAAACCCTGAGAAAGTGCATTTAACCCTTTGTGGGGTAAAACCCACAGAAGTCCCTGAATTTTAGGGCCCGCGCAAGAAGCGAGCTGGTTCGTTTTGAGAGCCATAAGCCTGCGCGGTCAATTTCTATATCAGGGGGTTGGTGCACCTCCTGTGTTTATATATTTCGTAGCAAAAGCTCGTCTAAAAAGATGAGCTTAGGACCAAAATAGACGCACAATTATGGAGGTGCAATTATGGAAGCTGTAAGAAATTATTTCAATACTGTTAGCGGCATCAGCCTGGGCTTGTCCACGCTGTTGCTCATCCTGGGGCTGGCGCTGATTTCAGCGTTCGGCACCACCGCAATCGCCGACTACATTTTCTACAAGCGCACGGGTGAGAAGCTCCACCTGCAGAAAGCTACCTATGGGGTAGCCATTCTGTATCGCGTGGGGATTAACTTCCTCATCCTGTTGCTTCCGAGAAGCTTGCAGATTGGCGAGAACGTACAATTGAATATTTGTCTCTACGCATACTGGATTGTCTCGATGTTTTATCTGTACTACATCTGGACGGGAATCAACAATTCCTTCTTGAATGACAAGTACGCAGACCTGAACGACGATCCGCCGACCAGAGCTGTCTGCATGATCGCTGGCTGGGCAGCCTTTGTGATTCCGATGTTTCTCCTGAGCTTCGGCTCAAGGATGGTTGGAGAACCGCTGGGCTGGGAACATTATGTAACCCTCGTGGTTATCGCGGTGGTCGTCCTCGCGACGATTGTCAAGATGTTCCTCACCTGGAACGACTTTACCAAGCGCTTCGGCGCAGAAGTGAAGCCTGTGTCCAGACCCAAGCTGGATGACATTCGCAGACAGAAGGAGACGCTCAAAGAGCGTTTCCGCCGCAACCCTGATAATGATGAAATACCCGAAGAAGGAGGGGAATCAAAATGAAGAGATTAATCGCCTTAACAGTCGTGCTGCTGATTGGTCTCGGTGCGGTTGGTGTGGTCGCATTCATGCCGCCGAAAACCGAAACCGTCGTTGCCGACGAAGCCGACATCACCTTGGCATCTGGCAATGAAATCCTGCCGGATTCCACAACTGTCGAAACTGAGGAAATGACGACCGAAGCTGCATCTGCAGTCCCTACCATGACAATGGAGGAGGTCGTCCAGACCCTCGACTTGCCGAAGACCCTGGAAGAAATTGAGCCGGCCTCTTGGCTTGGCAACTTCCTCACCCAGCTCGCACAGGCGAAGCAGGATGGACAGACTTGGGTGGACCGTTTCTCGATTCAGAATGAGAACGGAAAGCTCGTCGCTAAGTTCCGTCCGGCTAGCTTGAAAAGCGAGTCGGAAACCCGCGTTCGTAGCAGTATCACTGAGGGCAGACGCCCGAAGGATGTCATATCCAATGCACCGGAATATGCGCTTCCGAAGGAGATTGGTACTAACCATACCTACGCGAAGTTGTATATTCAGTGTGTAATCTTGACCAATCCACTGGAGGCGCTGCAACTGGCAGACTATCTGAATGACGTGAAGTTCAACGAGAACGACACGACGCTCGGAACACATCTGAGCTGGCTGACAGATTACCTCAAGTATATGAACGCCGCTTACAAGAACGTGGATCGCAAGGACCTGACCGGTCAGATTTACCCTGAGTGGGTAGCTGCTGGTAAGGCTCCGCGTGGTCTCGAAGTGACGCTCGACCCGAATTGCGAATACATCTCTAGCGAGGTGAACGCGCAGACTGGGCGAGTGGATCAAGCCACCGTAGCCATCGGTCTCTGCGAAGTGCTGGATGCCTTCGACAGAGAGTTTGTCACTGATGTGACTGCCGATTGGTTCTACGAGCTGTTACCATTCGAGAGCGCAAGCTTGCTTCGCGCTACTCGTTGCAACAAGTCGGAGACTGGTGACTGGGTTAGATTCCAGTTCCAGGACCCGAAGAGTAACAGAGTGCTCTTTGTAGTACTCTTCAACGTTGGAGACCTTAGGGTAGGTCATCCTGGCGTGGTACAGCAGCCCGCACCGACTGCTACGCCGACCAAGACGACCCCGGCGCCTGACAAAACGTCAGACCCGACTCCGACACCAAAGCCACAGAACACGCCGCAACCGCAGCCGAGCCCGGATAACACGCCGGATCCCAATCCGACGCCGGACAACACTCCGGATCCGCAGCCAACCCCGCAACCGACTCCGCAGCCGACACCTCAGCCCACTCCGACTCCGAAACCGTCGAAAGACGAATCTCAGAAACCGGATGAGCAGGGTAACGCCCCGACTGGTGGTGGCAGCAACGATGACCCCAGTCCTGGCCCGTATGAGCCGGAACCGACCGTACCGAAGAGCGATAGCACCGACGTACAACAGAGTCAGTATCAGCCCCAGGCTGACCCGGATCGCACGCACGATAGTCATGACAGTTCGCCTGAGAATACTCAGGGACACGTCGGGCCGAGTGATAGTGAGGTTCAGGCTCCTGGTACCAGCTCCGTAGTAACGGAAACTCACCAGGATAACACTGGCACAACCACTACAACCACCACGACGACCGGTCACACGGAAGATAACGGTGGTCATACTCAGGATGTCGTCACTGAAACGACGCATACTGATACCAGTGGTAATACCACAACCACCCTCGAACAGATTGATAACGAGAATATCGCAACTCGACCTGTCGAGGCAGAGCAGAATACTGCTGCTGGTAGCGCAAATCAGAACGTAGCCGAAGATAACGGCGATGACGCTCCTGACTGGCTGCCAAATTAATAAGGGTGAAAATGCACAATGCACCTTAAGGCTTCGGGAAGCCTCTGCTACAGTAGCACAAATTCCCAAACTTCTGGGGGCCGACTTCGGTCGGCTCCCTTTCCAAAAACTTTCCAAAAATTTCAAGATTTTCAGACCAATTTCATCCTTGAGACGATCCGGTTTTTATAATATCAAATAAGAAAGGAGTTTTATGAACAAGGTTCAGAAAACTATCACTGCAGTTGCAGCGCTTGGTGCTGTAGCAGGGATTACCGTTGCCTTCAACGCTACTCGTACTGAGGCTTGGGGTGACAACGGTGGCGGTCGTCCGGGTTACACTAAGGCTCAGATTGAGTCCGGTGTCCTCGGCAACAAGATCGTCTTCAACTCTATCACCGACGGTACGTTTGGTGATGAGCGTAACTTCGTCGGCGCTCGCGTCGATGATGGACAGAATAAAGGCAAAGAGAACGTTTGGAATGCCAACGAGATTACCGTCGAGAGTGGCAAGACTTACCTCGTCCGTCTTTATGTCCACAACAACAGCCCGAAGGGTTATGATGCCGTAGCTCAGAACGTCAAGGCTACCTTTGCTTTGTCGAAGAACTACGCTACTTCTAATGCAATTACTGGCTACATCGACTCCAGCAATGCTACTCCAACTCAGTATTGGGACAGCGTTGTCTTCAAGTCGGCTAACGGTCAGAAATTCTACCTTGACTATGTCGAAGGTTCTGCATTAGTTGAAAACAATGGCTATGCCAAAGGTGGAAACGGTGCTAAACTCTCCGATTCCATCATCACCAGCACTGGTGTAACTCTTGGTTACGACAAGGCTGGTGATGGGAAAATCCCTGGTTGTTACCAGTATTCCCAGTTCGTTACGATCAAAGTTAAGCCAGTCTTTACTGACGAAAACTACATCGTAGAAAAGACCGTCCGCAAGGCCGGCACCACCGATTCCTTCGTGGAATCTCTCACCGCTAACGTCGGTGACGTAGTTGAATATCAGATTCATTACAAGAACACTACTGAGGCTGCTGCTGAGAACGTATCTGTAATTGATACGCTCCCAACCAACATGGAAGTCGCCTCTGCTCCAGTGCTTTACAACAAGACTACTGGTAAAAATGGTCTCAAGCTTGACGACTTCACCAAGAAGGCCGTCAGCATTGGTGGCTATGGTATCAACGCTGAAGGTTATGTCCGCTTTACCGCTAAGGTGGTCGATAAAGACCTCGTCTGTGGTAAAAACACCCTTCGTAACTGGGCTCAGGTTGGTGTAGCTAAGGTTACCCTCCAAGACTCAGCTGACGTTGTAGTCAACAAGACCTGTGAGACGCCAAAAATCCTCAAGACTCGCTGGATTCTTGAAGATGGTACGGTTCTCAAAGACTGGACCGAAGGTACTTTCCCAGACAAAGAAGGTGATGACTATCCACAATACGATTTTGTGAAGTACACCACCGACGGTCAGGGTTGGGTTACCAATATCTACAAGAAGAAAGAAGAGCAGAAAGTCGTGAAGACTCGCTGGATCCTCGAAGACGGTACTGTCCTGAAGGATTGGACTGAGGGTTCCTTCCCAGATAAAGAAGGTGACGATTATCCAGAATACATCTGGGTCAAGACCACCATCGATGAGAACGGTTGGGTAACCAACGTCTATAAGAAGAAGACTACCCCAACTCCAACTCCACAGACCTGCCCAGAGGGTTACACCCTTGTCAATGGCGTCTGTGTCGCTGAGAACAAGTTCCCAGATGATCCAACTCCAGAACAGCTTCCAACTACTGGTCCTGTCACTGTGAGTGCCCTCGGTGCTGGCTCGATTGTAACCCTTCTCGGTTACTTCATCGCTAGCCGCCGCAAATAGGCTAATTAGACCGCTCCCTTATCTTGAGCTGAATAATTAGCTCGCAAAAAGGTAAATCTTAAAGCCCCCGTGTTACCAAGCAACTGGGGGCTTTTTGTTATGCTATGTCATCTAGCGAGCTGGTGCGAAGGGCTTTGACGACGGCTTTGATTTCGGTGCCGAGCTTGATGTCTGGCGCGAAGATGTCGTTCGGGTCGAAGATTTTCTTGATACGAGAGTAAAGCTCGAACTCTGCGTCGGAGAGATTTTGATTCGTGACAATCGCTTTTACGCGGCCTTCCGCCGAGCCACCCGTGAGTGAGCCTTCATAGACGGAGAGCAGGGAGTCGAACTCGCGCAGGAACTTCACGACGAACTGGCGACCCGCGACAGTATTCATCACGAGCTCTGGGCGGAGGGAGTAATTGCCAGTTGCAATCGAGCCAGAAATTGGTAGTGCCATGTCATAAGCTTCTTCCTGCTCACGCAAACTCACCAGGAACTCCGGCAACTTCTGAGCAGAGACGTAAAAATCATCGACTAGCGGCATCCGTTCGCCGTGCACGTCATCGTTCAAGTAGCTCTTGATAGCAGTGTCGATGCGGGCGAAATCAGATTCGTTCTCGGCAGTCTCGACTACTGCGGCGGCGGTTTCCGGCAAACTCTTAATCAACTTTGCAATCTTTTTCTTGTTTTTGCGTGCGTTATTATCGAAAGAAAGCAGAAGCACATAGCCGTTTTCAAACTTCTTGTTGAAGATGGCTGGATCTTTACCAGTTTCTGCGGCGGCGGAGAAAATCCTTGCGTCGTAGAGGTTCATCTCTAGCGGGTCAAAACCTTGCGCAGTCTGAGCAAACTTGGTCAACTCGTTAGCGTCAGAAAAAGCCACGGCAAAACGCTTCTTGTGGCTCGGTAAAACTTCGCAACGTAAAATCACTTCAGTGATGATGCCGAGCGTACCCTGTGCGGCATAGAAAATCGGCATCAAATCAAAGGTGCGACCCTTTTCACGGAAGACTTGCGTCACCATTTGATAGCCCGCCGAGTCAATCGTGCGCCGACGGCGGATGTCCGAAACTAAATCAAACTGAGTTTCAATCAGACCAGATAAATCCCGATAAATCGAACCTTCAAAAGAAGTCAAACCACGTTTGCGGTCAATCGCGCGCTTAGAATAGCGCCCCGTCTGGACAATGTCGCCCGTCGAAACCACCGTCTCGATACAATCGACAAAGTAATAAATACCGTTGTATTTGCCACCGTAATCATCCGACTTGAAATTGGAAATCAAGCCACCAATCGTTTCGCGCGGGTCGGCCTTAATCGGGATCGTCAGCCCCAGTAGGGAAAGTGCAGAATTCAACTGTCCGAGCGTACAACCAGCTTGCACGCGCACTAGGCGAGCGTGTTCATCAATCTCTTGAATCTTGTTTAGTTTTTCGGTCGAAAGTACGATATCTTTGCCAAGGTCGGCACCCGTAGCGTCTAGACCAGAGCCCCTAGTGTAAAGTCCGAGCTTCACCCCTTTAATTGCGAGCTGGTTAACAAAACGCACTACGCGTCGCACGTCGTTGGTGGACTCAGGTATTACTACCATCTGTGGCATAATTCGCAAAATTGAACGGTCGGTGGCATATTTATGCAAAATCTCTTCGCGGTCAAAAACATTTCCCGTCAAATGCTGATTCAAATATTTTGCAATCTTGTTCATTTTTGACCACCCATAGCTACTATTAATTTTAGCACAAACATTTTTGAAAAACAAGCATTTTGCAATGGGACTCTCTGTATGGACTTTTTTCGACTTTTGTGCTATAATTAAGCGGTTATGAAACCAGGCCTGATTGCAGATGCGGAGCAAAACCCTGATAAATACATTCGGATTCGGGGTGCGCGTCAGCATAATCTCAAAGACATCGACATCGACATTCCGCGCGATGAGCTGGTGGTTTTGACGGGACTTTCTGGCTCTGGTAAATCTTCGCTGGCTTTTGATACGATTTATGCTGAAGGTCAGCGTCGCTATGTTGAGAGTCTTTCGAGCTACGCTAGGATGTTCCTTGGCGTGATGGATAAGCCAGACGTCGATACGATTACTGGTCTCTCGCCAGCGATTTCGATTGACCAGAAATCCACTTCGCGCAACCCACGCTCGACCGTCGCCACGGTGACCGAGATTTATGATTATTTGCGTCTGCTGTTTGCCCGTGTCGGTGTGCCACATTGTCCAATTTGCCATTCCGAGGTCTCCCACCGTACGCCGGAAGACATCGTAAACGAAGTAATGAAACTTCCACTGGGGAGCAAGTTGATGCTTCTCGCCCCGATTGTCCAGCAGAAAAAGGGTGAATTCTTGCACATTTCTGAGCAATACACGGCAAAAGGTTTCTCGCGCGTACGTGTGGATGGCATTGTCTATGCATTAGATGAGTTCCCAGAGCTAGAAAAGCAAGTCAAGCACGATATTGAAATCGTGGTGGACCGTTTCATTTTGAGCCCAGACCTCCGCACGCGGATTGCTGGCTCCGTCGAGCAAGCTTTAGAGCTAGGGCAAGGCATCATCAAATTGCTTAAAATTACCGACAACTCCACTGCCATTGAGCAAAAAGGCTCCGCCGAGAACGAAACTTATACTTTTTCTCAGCGTTACGCCTGTCCG
Organism: Candidatus Saccharimonadota bacterium; assembly: GCA_017480095.1. Lineage (GTDB taxonomy): Bacteria > Patescibacteriota > Saccharimonadia > Saccharimonadales > Saccharimonadaceae > Nanosyncoccus. The sequence continues at coordinate 18,236 of JAFVBG010000002.1, read as the reverse complement.
AACCATCCAGACGAACTAATTCCGGAGTTGGAGCCGCGCCTCTTTTCCTTCAATGCTCCGCAGGGCGCCTGTCCGACTTGTACTGGTCTTGGTACGCGCATGGAAATCGACCCAGCATTGGTGTTTAACGAGAACTTAACGATTGCCGAAGGTGGCATCCGCCCATTCAACCGTGTTTCACAGGATTCTTGGTGGCTGAAGCGGTTACAGGTGGTGGGTGAGAAACATGGTTTTAGTGTCCATACTCCGATTGGACAGCTTAGCCCCGAAATAAAACATCTAATTCTCTACGGCACTGGTAGTGAAAAATACACCGTGAAGATTACTGGTTCTGGCAAATGGCAGGAAGGTGCCAGCTATCAATCGACTTATGAAGGCGTGATTCCTACGCTTGAACGTCGCCATCGTGAAACGGATTCGGATTTCATCCGCAAAGACATCGAACGTTTTATGCGCCTGAAGGAATGTCAGACTTGTCACGGCGCCCGTTTGAAACCGGCTGTCCTCGCCGTCACCATTCATGGTCTGAACATTGTTGATATGTGCAATCTTGATGTCGATTCTACGCTTGAAGTTTTGAATCGTGATTTGGAGTTTAGCGAGTCTGAGAATATGATTGCCGCCCCGATTTTGAAAGAAATCCGCGAGCGCGTCAGCTTCATGAAAGATGTCGGTCTCGGCTATATGGAACTGGGACGAGCGGCCAATACGCTCTCTGGTGGTGAAGCCCAGCGTATCCGCCTAGCCACGCAAATTGGCTCTGGCTTGCAAGGTGTCTTGTATGTTCTCGATGAGCCGTCCATTGGCCTGCACCAGCGGGACAACGATAAGTTGATTGCCACTTTGAAACATCTGCGTGACTTGAAAAATACCGTCTTAGTGGTGGAACATGATGAAGATACCATGCTCTCGGCGGATTATATCGTCGATATTGGCCCTGGTGCGGGTGTGAATGGTGGGCAAGTTGTCAACGCGGGCACGCCAGAAGAGTTGATTGCCGAAGCTCGCGCCGAAGCTAATGCTGATGAGGGTGACAAAGTCCGTCATGCTGGACTCACCGCTCGCTACTTAGCCGGGATTGAGAAAATCGAGACGCCGAAGAAGCGTCGTAAGCCGAAAAAAGGCATGGAGCTAGTCGTGCGCGGTGCGCGTGAGAACAATCTGAAAAATATTGATGCGCATTTTCCGCTCGGTGTAATGACGGTAGTGGCAGGAGTTTCTGGCTCTGGCAAATCTACGCTAGTGAATTCTATTCTAGCAAATGAACTATTGGCTCGCCTCCATCGCGCACAGACCGTTGCGGGCGCACATGATAAAATCGAGGGGATTGAAGAATTAGATAAATGTATCGTCATCGACCAGTCGCCAATCGGGCGCACGCCACGCTCAAACGCCGCGACTTATACTGGCGTCTTCAACCAGATTCGCGAACTGTTTGCGGAGCAGCCAGAGGCGGAACTGCGTGGCTATAAGGCTGGACGTTTCAGTTTCAACGTTAAAGGTGGGCGTTGCGAAACTTGTCAGGGTGACGGTGTGCAGAAGATTGAGATGCACTTCTTGCCAGATGTTTATGTGGCTTGCCCAGCTTGTCATGGTAAACGTTATAATCGTGAAGCGTTGGAGATTAAATATAAAGGTAAAAGTATCGCCGACGTGCTTGATATGACGATTGATGAGGCTTGCGAGTTCTTTGCCAACATTCCGAACATTATTTCAAAACTCAAAACGATTCAAGAGGTCGGCCTCGGCTACATCCGTCTCGGTCAGCCAGCCACGACTTTCTCTGGCGGTGAGGCTCAGCGTATTAAATTGGCGACCGAGCTAGCGCGCCGTTCGACGGGCAAAACTCTCTATATTCTTGACGAGCCGACTACAGGTTTGCATACCGACGACGTGAAGCGATTGTTGTCAATCTTGAACCGACTAGTGGATGGTGGCAACACGATGATTATCATTGAACACAACCTCCACGTGATCAAATCTGCCGACTGGGTGATCGACATGGGGCCGGAAGGCGGTCAGAACGGTGGGCAAATCATCGCCGAAGGTACACCAGAAGATTTAGCAAAGCGCAATATCTCTCCGACGGGTGAATTCTTACGCCAATATCTTTAAGATAGTAAGCGTAAGCAATATTCTTTTGGCACAATTTGTGTTATAATAGTTGTAAGATGTGTAAAATTATTTCAATAGAGTTTATCAATCACCCGATTTTTAAGACTACGGTTTTTGATTTTACTAATGGTAAAGGTGTGGCCGATACAATTGTTTTTGCGGGCGAAAATGGTGCTGGCAAGACGCGCCTCGTTGAAGAACTTTATTATGGCACAAAAGCTAAATACACTGTTGATGCCCCTGTACGCACGGAATGTCAGACCATCATCGAGCTAGATCTTGCCGACGAAGATTTTTACAATCTGGAAAATCCGCGCGAGCGAGTATTGACGGCAAGGCTGATTACTTCTTCTGATTCGGATAGCACGGAGATTAATTATATTGCAAAGAGGCCAGTTACAGGCGTGACTGATGAAGTGTTGGATTCTGGTGTACTGAAAGAATCAGATGATGTAGCACGGGATATTACGCAGCTTCTCGTCGATATATCTTCGCAAAATAATGATGATATTGCGCTCGCCGTGCGTCGCAATATTGTGCCAATTTTTGAAAAGACGGTCAAGAAATCGAGCTACACTCACTTTCTTCGGGCGAAAAGCAGATTGTCTTTCGTAGCACTTATCTCTTGCGAAATATCCAGAATTTGACGGGTGCACCGATATGCGAAAAAATATTCTAAGAACATTTGTAATGAAATCCTGCCGACCTTTATCCGTAACCATATCGACCATCCTGAGACTTCAGGTCAATATACTGAAACCGAGTTGCAGGCTTCGATTGATTTTATGATGGATTTAATCAAAAAGTTGTGCAAAGCCAGCCGTGGTACAGATTAGATGGCGAGAGCATAAAGTTTATAGTAGTTCGCGACTTTTTATATAAAACGTATCCTTTACTACTACGCTCTATACCGATAGAACGATTGCAAATAACCAAGCCTCCGTAAAGATTAATGATTTAGACTGCACCGATGTGCAGGTCTCGAAGGTGGGTGGAGGAAATGATACTGTTACTATCTCTTGCCTTGCTCCGGCGCAGACTAGACCGGGTACATATAGTGCAGTTGTATCTATACCAGACTACGGGCATATATCTTATGCTACGGTGGATTATGATGCTCCAGGGATTGTGATCGCTTTGGGAGCTTCAGCTGGGGCTTATAAAACTATGCAATCTATGACAAGTGATGTTTGTGAGAATTGGGCACCAACGCCAGCAGCATTCACAAGTGAGATAATTCCAGTTTCCGAATTAGCCCCAAATGAAGCAAACGCCCGACTCATCTAAGTCGGGCTTTGAAATAGGAATGGGGAATTAGGGGTCTTAAAAATACAATTCAACATATTCACCGTTATCGAGCATTGGATACGAGAAAAGGTGTCCGTTCAGCGGATGCCCTTCGGTGATGGCACGAAACACCAATCCGATACCGGCGTGGGCTACAATTAAGATGTTGACCGGCTTCTTTGGATTGTCTTTCTCATGAGTATATCTCAACTCGTGCAGAAAGTCGCTTGCTCTTGCATCCATCTCGGCTAAGAGCTCAATGCCATCATGCTCGGCGCGCTGAGAATCATAGTCCCAAAGCTCCATCCAATGATCATGGGGAATCAGCTGGCCATAAAGTCCAGTAAAATCGCGCTCTTTCAAGCGCTCATCGGTGATGATGGTTTTTGGCAACTTGCCGTAGAGATTTTGCGTGATGATATAACAGGTCTATTATGCAGAATATTTCAATAGAGACATCAAAAACACCCCCCTAAGGAGCGATAAGCTACAAATGTAAACCCCTACTCGACTTTTTCAACTACTACCGAGCCGCTAGTTTTATCATAATAATACTTAAAACTGTAAGTGTTCTCGTCGTCGGTGATCTCAAAATAATAGTTTTTACCACTGATTCCACTCATTTTAACGGCGTAGTCGGGATTGCTTCCGACTAACTCTGCTCTACCTTGCCCTTCGCTTATAAACGACGAAATATACGGTTCGCCAACGAAGGTGATATTATTTTCTACGATAAAACTATTGCTAGACATCTCAAATGGCTTATTCATGGCATATACGCCGAGATTTGCGACTAGACATAAAAACGCAACAATCGCACTGATGATTCGCGTCTTTTTCTCTTTGAAAATGCCGAAGATGAAAACAGGAATAATACCAAAACAATAGATAATCGAAAGCAGATGATTTGGAAAATTGTCCTTAAGACCAATTACATAGTTGACTCCAGTAAAGACGAGCAGTGCCGTCATCGCGGATAAAATGAGCGCCGAGTACCACTTGTCTTTCTTGATAAACCAACCAACGAAGGCTGCCGGAAAAGTCAGAAAGGTAACCATGAACCAATACCTGTAATATCCGAATAAGCCCCAACCCATGTCATTAAACGGTACCTGGCAAAGATAAACCAGCGGCTGAGAGATTAAGAAGAAGACGAAAGTCTTGAGCGCGGATTCAAGCGGGCTTTTAGTATTTACTATGATAAGGATTGCGGGCAAGACCCACCACTCCGTCGTTACTGCGATGTCATGGAACGAGCTACCATCCGGCGCAATCATTGCAACCAGGGCGGTATAGATGCCCATAATCACAGCAAAAATAATCAGCCTCGGCCAAGTAAAATCCAGCCCACCAAATAATTTCTTCAGAAGCTTCTTCATATTTACTATTTTAACACATTGATGCTAAGTTAGCTAGGAGAGGTTGTCTAACAACTTGCGATAAGCTTCACGTGTCTCCTCGCTGGTGTCTTCCCAGTCACCATACCAGAATGCATGATTACAGCCGTGGTCTTTTTCTGAACCATCGGCATTATGGCATTGAAAATGCCTTCTTCGTCAGGAATCGGTCTTACATCGTTCTATAGGCATCTCTTCGCTTGGAATGAAAATCGTCGATTTGGCATGATTTTGTTATATAATAATAGAGGAGTAACCATGAGCGTAGATATTTATAAGCAAAAGCAGACGAAAGATGTTATTTTCCATATTACGGATGCGTATGACACCGAGCCGGAGTTTTTGTGACAGAAATATCCGGGGTTCTGCATTTTTAGGAACGACCGCAATAGAAAATGGTTTGCCTTGATTACGCAGATAACCGCAAGACAGCTCGGTCTAGACCGAGACGGCGATGTCGAGGTGCTAAACTTGCGTTTTGATAGGCACGAAGCATTAGATTTCATTTCTTCGCACGAAAACTTCTTTCCGGCTTACCACATGAGTAAGAATAACTGGTATTCGGTGTTGCTGGACGGAAAGTTGGACAATGACGCCGTATTCGAGCTGGTTGAGAAAAGCTATTTGTTGGTTAATGGTAGGGAATAAAAAGTGTCAGCGATATAGTATTAAATAAAGGAATTTTCTATGGAACAACCAATTTCTGTTCGGCGGGATTTATGATAATCGCTTGCTTGTGAAAAATGTGCCAGGGAATAAGCAATTTAAAATGCCTGAGGTCACTCCCTATGACGGCACTAAACCGATGTATCTAGTTGAAGACGTAGATGATAAAGAAAAGCTAGTAGAGATAGTAAAAGCGACGATAGAAGGACTGAAACAGAGCTAAACCCTCTCGGGTTCAATAATCGCTATATTCGGTGAGGGGCGACCAGACATTGTTGCTCGGCTTTGCATGGTGGTGGACTGGTGTATTGACCACCCCGAATACACGGCTAAGATTAAGGTTATACCTAAGAAAGATTACCCGGTGCTAATGCCGTGCGAGTTCTGAGGTATACATATACAGGCAAAGAGATTCGAACTTTTAAGAAAATACAGCTCAATTGGAGCCGCAGAGGCTTAAAACAATGACAATGGAGAAAATAAAAGAAGTACAATGTCAATGATATAGTTAGTGATTATAATCTAAAGATTAAGAAAAAATGATATAATATATACATATCAAAAATAGTGTATATATGAAAAGAAAAGCTAAAGATCTGCCAGAATGTCCAGTAGCAACTACCGTTCAATTAGTCGGCAGCAAATGGAAACTTCTAATTATCCGTAACCTCATGGCTAGACCATGGCGTTTTAATGAATTACAACGTAGTCTTGGCGCTACGCAGAAGTCTTTAACAGACGCGTTACGCTCTCTCGAAGAAGACGGCCTAGTAGCGCGTAAAGTCTACCCAGAAATTCCCCCAAAGGTAGAATACAGTATGACCGAGCTAGGAAAATCCCTATGGCCTACTATCGAAGCGATGAAAAAATTTGGCGAATATTATAAGGAACAACTATGATTCTTAATGTTTCTGGCCGCACCGACGTTATTGCCTTTTATTCGGAGTGGTTCAAGAAACGCTATAAAGAGGGCTTCGTCGATGTTCGCAACCCTTTTAATCCTACACAAGTTAGCCGTATCCAGTTTAAAGATGTCGACGCTTTCGTCTTTTGCACTAAAAATCCAGAACCGATTATCGACTTTTTGCCAGAAATTAAACAGCCCTTTCTTTTTCACGTCACCCTCACCGGCTATTTAAAAGATATCGAACCGTACGTTCCGGACAAGAAACGCACAATCGAGAATATTAAGAAGATTTCCAAAATGATTGGTCCAGACAGAATGTATGTTCGCTACGATCCTATCTTTATTAGTGATAAATATACGCTAGACTACCACCTTAAAGCTTTTGACAAGCTTTGCGCCGAGCTAGACGGCGTCGTTAATCATTTTATCGTTTCTTTCATCGACTTATACGTTAATGTCCGCAAGAACGAACGTGAACTCGGATTTCATGAATTCACTGAGAAAGAATATCGAGCTCTTGGCGAGGGATTTTCCGCCTCGGCCAAAAAGCATAATCAGACCGTCCAGACTTGTTTTGAAGATAGGAACCTCGTTGAATATGGTTTTTGTGGTGAAGAATGCCTTTCACACGCTAAAGCCATAGAGCTAACTGGCAAAGATTTTCCAGAATGGACAGCGCGCAAAGAACGTAAATGCCACTGCGTGCAGATGATAGATATTGGCGAATATAACTCCTGTGGACACCGATGTAAATACTGTTACGCCAACTTTAATGAAGATCTAATTAACGAGCAAATGCGCCGCCATAATCCAGATTCAACTATGCTAATTGGCGAGCTAACGCCGCACGACATAGTTACGATTCGCAAAGACAACGCTCTTAAAGGCAAGAAAAAGGCGTCGCCGAAGACCGACGACACCTTAACCTCATTATTTAATAATGAGCGCCATTCCTAGGCGAAGAAGAACCCAGCGGACATATCAAGATAGTTCTCGCCGAGGTAATCTGGATAAGCTTCTTTCATCTTAGCCTTAAATTCCTCAGCATCCTTGGACTCGCCTGCAATCTTCTTCTCATTCTCAATATAAGCAATCTTTGCGTCAACCGCTTCTTGACCTTCCGGAACAAAGTGAGAGGTTAGGATTAGATCGTAACCAGCCTTTTTGTAGCCATTGAGTTTCTCGAGCATAGCGTCCGCACCAGCAACGCCACCAACAATAGAATGAACAATGGAGCCGAGCATATGGGTATAGACCACATTCATCGCCGGAATGATGATATCGTATTCATCGCCATAATCTTTGATTTCGTACTCAACACCGTCAATCGTAGTTTTACCATCGACAAATTCAGAGATTTCTGCAGTATCTTTGCTATCGAAACCCGGAATACCAGAAAGTGCATTGAGTGTGCCGCGAGTAGAGCCGTTTGCGATTGCTTCTTTGGCACCTTTTGTACCGATGAATTTAACACCATCAAAGAAGCTAGCGCCGACCGGATGCAGATCAATAAACACATTATTGAGTGGTTTGCCGATAGTATCGATATAATCCTTGTATTCTTTAATGTTGGCTTCAAAAGTCGGGATTTCAATACCAACGAGCTCATTAGCAGATTCAATAACATAGCATTCATCCGCGAGGCCGTCGCCGGTTTCGTAAGCGTGCAATTTTAGGTCGCCGAAAGTGTAGACGCGTACCTTTCCGGTACCAAGAGCTTTTTCTTTGTATTCCATAATTCTCCTTTATTTACTTGATATAATAATTATATATACATACAAAATATAATGTAAGAACGCAAAAATATTTTGGTAAGTATAGCTTTGGAAACTATCGCCGCCTAAACAGGCGCAATCTCTAAAGAAAAGAGGCTATTATGGCAAAACGCCACCCATTCAAGAAAACTAAACCTGGCGAGCCAATACCGGTAACCGCTCGACAACTTGAAAATTTCATGCTCGAACATAACGGCCGGTTCAACTCGCGCGACTATGATAAGTTTGAGCGTATGGAACTAATGGAATCGCCCGTCCGCGACGCGATACACGAATTAAAGACTTATTCCCTGGAAACACTAGCACAGCGCTTCGATGTGCGCCTTTTTGGGCGTGGAAAGCGCGTTTTTGCGAGGTTAGATGCCGAAGACGATAAATGGTACTACTTTTCCCTCGCATACATTCCACGCGCGCTAAATAACCGCGACGTGAATGAAGCGATAGTTCAGATGTTTTTCATTGGCAAATGGCGCGTCCACAAGCTTTCGCTTTGGGCCGAGCCGGAAGATATCAACCATTACGGCAACGATTCTAACAAAACATTCTATCATTTAGTCAATAGATAGTATCCACTTGGACACAATCGGGTTTTGAAAGTTATTGTGCAGAAAATAGGGGTAGGATTTTTTCTTGACATGAAATGGTAAATTGTTGTGGACTTTTAGTCGAAATGATCATAAGATCCGATCATGAAATATACAATTACGATAGAAGAAACCGTCGCTAAGGACTTCGAAATCGAAGCTAACAGCGCTGATGAGGCCTACGAAACAGCAGAGCAGAAATACAAGGATGGCGAGTTCGTCCTAGATCCTGGCGATTGTCAATTCAAGCAAATAGCTATAACGAATCCGAGTAGCGAAAGCACTGAGTGGCGAGAGTTTTAGCAGAAATACCAGAATGTAATAGTTGTGGAAAACGTAGCACTATATGCGCCCCTTTTCTCGCGGTAGTGGCCGGGTTTTAAGGTGTTCTTATGGTATAATAGATAGTAAGCTTTTATTATTTTAACTCGGAGTTTACTTTATGGCCGACACTAAAAAAGAACAGGAGCGCGCAGAATTACATCGTACTATTTGGAATATCGCTAACGACCTTCGTGGTTCGGTAGATGGTTGGGATTTCAAGCAGTACATCCTTGGCATGCTCTTTTATCGTTTTATCTCAGAAAACCTAACGAATTACATAAACGAAGGCGAGCATAAAGCTGGCAATGTAAACTTCGATTACGCTAGCATTCCGGACGAACAGGCCGAAACGATTCGCGAAGAAATGGTAGATACCAAAGGCTTCTTCATTCTGCCAAGCCAACTTTTTAAGAATGTCCGTAAGAACGCACGTAACGACGAAAACTTAAACGAAACACTCGAAAAAGCTCTAAACTCCATTGAAGACTCTGCAAAAGGCCACGATTCTGAATACGATATGAAAGGTCTCTTTGACGACCTCGACGTTAACAGCAATAAGCTCGGTAGCTCAGTAGCAAAGCGCAACGACCACCTTGTTCAGCTTATGGATGGCGTTGGCGATATGAGACTCGGTAATTACCAAGACAACACGATCGACGCATTCGGCGACGCTTACGAGTTCCTCATGGGCATGTACGCATCAAGCGCCGGTAAATCTGGTGGTGAATTCTACACTCCGCAAGAAGTATCGGAACTTCTTACGAAGCTCGCAGTAATGGGTAAAACATCCGTAAACAAAGTTTATGATCCAGCTTGTGGCTCAGGCTCACTTCTCCTTAAATTTGCAAAGGTTCTCGGCCGCGACAACGTCCGCCAGGGCTTCTATGGCCAAGAAATCAACATTACAACCTATAACCTTTGCCGCATTAATATGTTCCTTCACGATATTGACTACGATAAGTTCGATATCGCACTCGGCGACACGCTCATAGATCCACAGCACTGGGACGATGAACCGTTTGAGGCAATCGTATCAAATCCGCCATACTCAATCCACTGGGAAGGTGAGAGTAACCCAGTTCTCATCAATGACCAACGCTTCTCTCCTGCTGGTGTTTTAGCGCCTAAATCGAAAGCTGATCTTGCGTTCATTATGCACTCACTTAGCTGGCTCGCCACGAATGGTGCGGCCGCAATCGTCTGTTTCCCAGGTATTATGTATCGCGGTGGCGCTGAGCAAAAGATTCGCAAGTACTTAGTAGATAACAACTTTGTAGATGCCGTTATTCAATTACCAGACAATTTGTTCTATGGTACCAGCATTGCGACATGCATCATGGTTCTTCGAAAGAATAAATCTAAGAACTCGACACTATTCGTAGATGCAAGCAAAGAATTTATCAAAGTCACAAACAGCAACAAGCTAACCGACGCAAACATTGAGAAGATTCTCGAATGGGTTAAAGAGCGCAAAGACGTCGACCATCTCGTTCGTTTAGTACCTAACGATGAAGTAGCCGAACAAGGTTACAATCTTTCAGTTTCTACCTATGTCGAACCAGAAGACACTCGCGAAAAAGTAGATATCAAGAAACTCAATGCCGAACTTAAAGAGATCGTCGCTCGCGAGAACGAACTCCGTCAGAAGATTAATAAAATAATCGAAGAAATCGAGGGCGATTAGTGATGGATTGGCACAAAGTCCTAACGGACAAAGATTATTCAGAAGACAAAGCTTTCGAGCTTCTAACCTCACTATCTTACGATATAGAAAATGCACCACCACTCCCGCATCTAGTAGCATCTTCTTCTACACCAGTTCTTTATGGTAAACATATGATGAAAAAGTATTTTAAACATGGCAAAAACATCGAGAGGCCGGACATTCAAAGTGAGGATCTTAATTTGGGGATTGAAGTTACAAGATTAATTGACGAGAACCAAATGATAAGCCTAAAAACTATTGATGAAGTAGATAAGAAGACTAATGATCTCGAAGACTTCAAGCGAACCATAAAGAAAGCCGACAAGAAGGGGATTTTTGCAGGAAAAATCAGAGACGCGGGAGTTGGTAGGCTTATTGATTTTGATACTCAAAACATTTATGAAATTATGGAGAAAAAAATTGCCGAAAAAATAAAGCTAATGTCGGAATATGAGTTTTTTGAAGAATACTGGCTGTTCATGTTCAGTTTCGCATATATAGACGAAGCGAAATTGCTTTCCATAATCAATAAGGTACCAGACCATAATAAGTACAAAACATATATACTTGTTTCCGCGGCTAATAATGACGAAATGTGGTTTATTCATGAGCCCTATAACTCTATAGAAAAACATATTTCATTCAGGACTGGAGGTATCAGGAATGAATAAAATCGATGAATTGATTAAAGAAAAATGCCCAAATGGCGTTGAATATAAGACTCTAGAGCAACTGGAAGATTCCGGAGTAATTACCCTAGGTCGCGGAAAAGTAATTAGCAAAAAGGATATTCAGGATAACCCTGGCGAATATCCCATATATTCAAGTTCTGCTGTCGGCTCTGGTTTACTAGGCACATACGGTGATTATATGTTTGAAGATGTGCGACTGTCGTGGAGTATTGATGGCGGCGGAAAATTCTTTTACCGTGACGCGCCAAAATATTCAGTTACGAATGTTTGCGGCTGGCTAACCGTAAACAAACCAGAAATAATGGATATTAAATACCTCTATTTTGCGCTCACTAATGAGTGGAGTAAGAAAGTATTCGATTACGTGCATAAGGCACATCCTAGTGTAATTCGCAAGGAATACACAATTCCCGTACCGCCACTCGAGATTCAGCAAGAAATCGTCAGGATGTTAAACAGTTTTACGGAGCTGGAAGCGGAGCTCGCTAAGAGAAAACAATAATACGAGCATTATCGTGACCATCTTCTCTCATTCGAAAATATAGCCGGCGAGGGGGGGCAAGTTGAATGGTTGCCACTTCGTGAATTGGCGGATTTTAGAAATGGCAAAGGCCATGAGAAGAATATTGTGCCGGATGGGCAATTCATAGTCGTAAATTCAAAATATATCTCCACGGATGGAAAAGTGGCAAAATACACTGATTCTCAAATTTGCCCACTATTCAAAGATGACATCTGCCTAGTCATGAGCGATCTCCCTAACGGGAAAGCTCTCGCAAAGTGTAGACTAATCGACGAAGATGACCGATATTCGCTTAATCAGCGAATTGGAGCCTTTACCAACAAAGATAATGAGAAAGTAATAAATAAGTATTTATTTTACATTCTCAACCGCAATCCTCAACTTCTTCGTTACGACAACGGAACCGACCAGACTAACCTTAAAAAAGATGAGATTCTAGATATTTCAATTCCGGTTCCGTCAAAAAAGATTCAAGAGCGCATTGTTTACGTCCTAGATAATTTTGACGCCGTCTGTAACGATCTGAATATCGGACTCCCTGCCGAGATCGAAGCGCGTCAAAAGCAATACGAGTACTATCGTAATAGGCTCCTAAGATTCGACGCAGCTGTCGGCGGCGACACCGAGAGAGAGAGAGGAGTAGCTAAGCTACGCCAGTACATCTTTGGTTGCACTCTAGTGCAACTAAATTTGGTTGCGGGATATTCGAAATCCAGGATATCGTCTAGCGAGCTTGATGGAAATACCTTTGTCGGAGTAGACAATCTTCTTCAAAACAAGCTCGGTAAAACCACTTCCGAACATATACCAGAGAGTGGAAATTGGACAAAATATTCGCCAGAAGATATCTTGATTGGCAATATTAGACCATATCTAAGAAAGATATGGTTCGCAAATAACACCGGTGGTGCAAGCGGCGACGTTCTCGTTATACGTAATGACTTCGAACAGCTCAATAGTAGGTATTTATATCATGTTTTGTCGTCAGAAAAGCTCTTTGAATACAATGATGGTAAGTCAAAGGGCTCAAAAATGCCACGAGGCGATAAAGCAGCTATAATGGAGTATTCGTTTATAATTCCTACACTGGAAAAACAAAAAGAGATTGCCTCGACGCTAGACGAATTTGACAAGCTAACTAACGACATAGTGTCTGGTCTTCCTGCGGAGATCAAAGCACGCCATAAACAATACGAATATTACCGCGACAAACTGCTTACCTTTTCAGAAAATAGTGTCATCTGACTATAATTCTTACGTTAAAAATCGTGGAAAAGTCTTGACAAACTTCCACGATTTATGATAAAATGTGGAAAAGTAAAAAGAAAGTTCCACGATATGAATAGTGTAGGAAAATACATAAGTCAACCAGAGGGGTACAAGGCTTTTATCCCTGATCCTTTTCCACCAAAGGACAAGTTTGTTTTTAGTGATCAACTGATCAAAAAACATTCAGAAGCTATGCGCGTCCTCGGTAAACTCGACGGCATCACAGAGTTACTACCGGATAAAGATTGGTTCATCTTAATGTTTCTTAGGAAGGACGCATCGTCTTCAAGTCAAATCGAAGGAACGAACGCAACAATGATGGACTCGATTGAGAGGGAGAATGTCGAACCGAGCGTCGATCTTCCACAAGACGTTGATGATATTTTACACTACATTAAAGCCTTAAACTACGGCCTAAAACGAATCGAGGAATTTCCATTTAGCCTAAGATTTATCAAGGAACTTCACGAAAAACTAATGCAGGGTGCAAGATCAACACAGTTCTCTTACCCTGGAGAATTTCGCAAAAAACAAAACTGGATTAGTGGAACACGCCCAGATAACGCTAAATATGTTCCACCAACCGTTGTTGAAATGAAACGCTCACTTGGTGATTTAGAATTATTTATCAACTCCGACAAAGACGACTATCTACCACTAATAAAAACAGCACTCATTCACTCTCAGTTTGAGACCATTCACCCATTCAATGATGGAAATGGTAGAACCGGTCGTATGCTTGTTGCGATGTATTTATGGCAACAAAAGTTACTAGAATCGCCAGTTTTATACTTGTCATCTTACTTTAAGAAATATCAAGAAGTTTATTACTCTCGGCTTAACGGTTACCATAATGGCGAAGTAGAAGAATGGGTTGACTTCTTCCTTGATGGTGTAATTGAAATTGCTAATTCCGCCATCGTAACATGCGCAAAAATTACGAAACTACGCGAAAGAGATATGATGAAAGTTCAAAAACTCAATCGTGTGGCATCAGAAGCTACTCTCAAGATATTGACTGGATTATATAAAATGCCAGTCGTGGGTGTTTCCGATATTCAAAAATGGACCGGATATCAACAAAGCGGAGTATATAAAGCAATCGATCGCATGAAAGATATGGGTATATTGGAGCCAATAAAAACTGGTGATAAGCCGTATGCACAAAAATGGGTATATAGAGAATATCTAAACTTATTCAGCGAAGAAGCGGAGGCAAAAAATGAGTAGGTTTAATATGATTGCGGAAAGCGAAGTCTCTACAGTCCTCGCTGAATACAAACCTGATGATAAGAAATACACGGCTTACCAGAGCGAAGCCGAGCTTGAACGCGAACTAATACAGAACTTGCAGGAGCAAGGATATGAATATCTGCAAATCCATAACGCTCACGATCTCGAAGATAATTTACGAATCCAGCTTCAGAAACTAAACAATTACGTCTTTTCTGATAGTGAATGGCAACGATTCTTCTATGAAAATATCGTCGGTAATTCCGAAGGCGTTGTCGAGAAAACTCGCAAGATCCAAGAAAAAGATACCGCGATATCGTTCCGTGCAGAAGATGGCCATACGCAGAATATCCGCCTACTCGATAAAAAGAATATTCATAACAATAGCTTACAAGTCATTAATCAATACGCCGTCAGTAAAGACGAAGGCGCAGAACACGATAATCGCTACGACGTCACAATTCTCGTCAATGGTCTTCCCCTCGTTCATATCGAGCTAAAGCGACGCGGCGTAAGACTCCGCGAAGCTTTCAATCAAATCAAACGCTACTCACGCGAGAGTTTCTTTGCTGGTAGCGGTCTTTTTGAATACGTTCAAATCTTCGTGATTTCCAACGGAACTCATACGAAATACTATTCAAATACGACGCGCGAAAGCCATATTAAAGAGCTTGGCGAAGCCGGCCGTAAGAAATCCAAGAAGACGAGCAACAGCTTTGAATTTACAAGCTACTGGGCTGATGCGAAGAATAAGACTATTCCGGATTTGGTAGACTTTACGAAAACATTCTTCTCAAAGCATACGATTCTAAATATTTTGACGCGCTACTGTGTATTCGATACTGATAATAAGTTACTTGTAATGCGCCCATATCAGATCGTAGCAACCGAAAGAATCATCAATCGCATAGAGACCTCAACTAACTACAAAAAACTCGGCACAACGGCCGCTGGTGGCTATATTTGGCACACTACCGGCTCGGGTAAGACGCTTACGAGTTTTAAAACCGCTCAGCTCGTAGCAAAAATGCCATATATCGATAAGGTTCTGTTCGTAGTAGATCGCAAAGACTTAGATTATCAGACAATGAAGGAATATGACCGCTTTGAAAAAGGCGCCGCAGATGGCAATACTTCAACGCGCGTCCTTCAGAAACAACTCGAATCAGACAATTCGCGCATCATTGTCACGACAATCCAAAAACTTGGCGTATTCATTAAAAAGAACCCAGAACACGACGTATACAGCAAACACGTCGTAATCATCTTTGATGAGTGCCACCGCTCGCAGTTTGGCGATATGCATACCGCAATTGCAAAGGCTTTCAAGAACTATCACCTATTTGGCTTTACCGGCACGCCTATTTTCGCGTCTAACGCCGGCAGTAGCGGTAATCCAATGATTAGAACGACAGAACAAGCCTTTGGCGATAAACTCCACACGTACACGATTGTAGACGCCATTAATGACAAGAACGTGCTACCATTCCGCATTGACTATATCAATACCGTCAAAGAAAAAGACGATATAGCCGATAAACAAGTAAGTAGCATCGACCGCGAACATGCATTGCTTAGTGACGAACGCGTTTCCATGGTCACTTCATACATTCTTGACCATTTCGACCAAAAGACAAAAAGAAACCAGTTCTATAGCTTTAATCGCACGATGAATGTAGCTGATGTTGTAAAGTTTGGCGACTCAAAACGCGAAACATTACTCGGCAGAATGAATGGCTTTAACTCAATCTTTGCCGTCGCATCCATTCCGGCCGCAATGAAATACTATGCCGAGTTTAAGAAACAGTTGGCCGAGAGAAATAGCTCACTCAAAATCGCAACTATTTTTAGCTTTGCCGCAAATGAAGATGATCCAGAAGAAGGCTTTATCTTCGACGAAGATTTGGATGTCGCCGGAATGGACCAGTCGTCGCGCGACTTTCTAGAATCAGCTATTGCCGACTACAACAAAGATTTCAATACGAATTACGATACATCTTCTGATTCGTTCCAAAACTATTACAAAGACCTGTCGCTACGCGTAAAGAACCGCGAAGTAGATCTACTTATTGTCGTGAATATGTTCCTAACCGGCTTTGATGCCACGACGCTTAATACGCTCTGGGTAGATAAAGAATTAAAGATGCATGGCCTAGTCCAAGCATTCTCTCGCACAAATCGCATTCTCAACTCAGTCAAGCAATTTGGCAACATCATTTGTTTCCGCAACCTAGCCGAAAAAGTAGATGAAGCAATCGGATTATTTGGCGACCGCGACGCAAGCGGTATTGTGCTTCTAAAAAGCTACGACGAGTACTTTAATGGCTATGACGAAAATGGCGAACATAAAGTTGGCTATATAGAATTAATCGCCGAGCTTTCCGAAAAGTTCCCACTCGGAGAACGCATTGAAGGCGAGCAAAACCAAAAAGACTTCATCAAGCTCTTTGGCAAGATCCTAAGAATGCGCAACATTCTTACATCGTTCGATAGGTTCGAACAAGAAGATATCTTGTCGCCAAGAGATTTACAGAACTACCAGAGCGAATATCTCGACCTATACCAAGAACTTCGCTCATCCGGCCAAACTGAAAAAGAAGACGTAAATGACGATCTAGTATTCGAAATTGAACTCGTCCGCCAAGCCGAAGTTAATGTCGATTACATTCTCGCGCTTGTTGCTAAATATCACGAGTCGAACTGTGAGAACAAAGACATTCTTACGAGTATCGATAAAGCTGTCGACGCAAGTATCGAGCTCAGAAGTAAGAAGGAACTCATCCATGACTTCATTAATCTCTACTCTTTGCACGAGAATGGCGAGATTCACGACGCATGGCAACGCTTTATTAATACTGAACGCGAAAACGAGCTTACTAAGATTATTGAAGACAATAATCTAAATCCTGCAGAAACCAGAAGACTTATCGCCAACTCATTCCGCGATGGCGTATTTAAGACCACAGGAACCGACGTAGACCGCATTATGCCAGCTATGTCGCGCTTTGGCGATAGTAACCGCTCTAATAAGAAGAAAGGCGTTATTGAGCGTCTTGTGAGCTTCTTCGAGAAATACTTCGGAGCGATCTAAAGGCCATCATACTAGGTGGCTTTTTGATACGCTTCAACCGCTTCCTCAATTCCACACTCCGGACAAATCTCTGTCTCGTTATCTTCACGAGATAACGCCGGATATTCCGTAAATTCTTTGCCACATTTCGGGCAACGCTGAATCTCGAATATCTTACGCGTAACGCTTTCATGTAATAAATCTAAATCGTCACGCAAAAGATCCATATCGTCATAACGTTTAGCGTCAGCAAGAAACGACGAATATTTTTGATGTGGTTTAAGTTTCTTTCCATCTGCGTCGTATTCCCCGACATAATACCAAATATCTTTGTCGTGGATTACGCCAATAACGTATTCACAAATACCAATATTACTCATAAAACTCCTAACTCCCTGCGAGGAAAAGTTTAAGTAATCAATTGCGGCTATCCTCGCAGAGTGTTCGTATTTAAACTTACCTTCGCAAGAATTGCAAGTTTTCGAACTCTACCAAAAACAGGGGTAGAAATAATAAAGAAACGTTTGTTCATATATCTCCCCACACTTCCAAAACGCTTATGCTTGGTGTTTTCGAACTTATGTAATATACTTATGTTAATTGCGGTGCAGAGTTCTGCGCCTTTCTCCAGTGAGAGGGGGTAGCCCCTCATATTTTATGCGCAGATTCTGCACTACAAGTGATACTTG
>JAFVBG010000001.1 GCA_017480095.1 Candidatus Saccharimonadota bacterium | reverse complement strand
TTTGTTTTCGCCTTTTGTCTTTCTCGTTACCATACGTTTTTCTTTCGTTTTGCCTGCCTCGCAAGGGGGAAAGCTAGGGGCAACGCCCTACTGGGCGACGCAGCGTACTGCGAATCCGTAGCCCTTATCGTTGTAATTCTGCGGGCCGAAGTAGCCGGAGTAGAAGCGCAGGTCCCGAGCGTTCACAGCAGAGTACGCCGTAGACGACCACCAGTAGCCGCCGCTGCCGACAGTGGAGATATTACCATTAGTGTAACCGACGTAGCCAGTAAACGGCAGCTACAACGGGCTTCTGCGCATGGCATTAGTCATAGCGTAAGTATGGTAATCTTTGTAAGTTGCATTTGCGGCGGCAATCGTCGAGACGCGGCGGTCACCAGTGTTGAGATCGGAACCACCATAGACTTCATAGAGTAGGTGATACCAGCTCTTGCTACCACTATTCGTTGGGAGCTGCCAGCCCTTCGGGCAGATAGAGTCGGTCGCTTCGCCAGAAGACTTGCTATATGTGCCTGTGCCGGCCGTAGCGGCATACCAGTTGTACCAGACTCCAATCGCTTGACTATCCCCATCAAGGTCAGCTACAGTTCTCGTACCAGCCTTGAGCGAGCGGTCGGAGTAAGATGCACGCCAGTTTTTCTTGCCGTTGTCATCTAAGCCACTTGGCATTTCAGAATCGTGGCTCGTGTCATTCCAGCCCCACTGTTCACCCACGGAAGTGCTACCATCGCCAGAAATTGTTGAGTTGGTTGGTGTCCAAGTGCCGTTTTGGGTAGTTACTGTACTGCCAGCCGTCCAGGTGAGTTTCAAGTTCTGCGTCATCCAGCAGTTACCGTCAGCCAGCTTGCGGATGCGATAGGTGTTGCCATCGCGGCTATCGGTTAGGGTCTTCTCTGCCACTGTGCCGCCTGCACCGTCTGCACTGGTTACGCCTTGGACATTCGTCATTTGAGCATTGCCAGCTACGGTTGCGTTCCAATAGCCCGTACTGGTTGGAGTGTCCTTAATCTGTGTTTCTGTGATGCTATTACCATAAGAGTAGGTGCGAGTTGCGTCGCTCACGGTGGCAGATGGTGTTGGCACCTTCGAGCAAGCGTAGGCCGTCATTTCTTGCATCGTGGTCATATCTTCCCAAGGGATGTAGTAGTGGAAGCCCGCTTCCCTTGTGTAAGTCTTGCCGAACTTTGGAATCGAGACGGTAACGTCGTAATCACCGAGCGCAGTCTGGCTTGGGA
Organism: Candidatus Saccharimonadota bacterium; assembly: GCA_017480095.1. GTDB lineage: Bacteria > Patescibacteriota > Saccharimonadia > Saccharimonadales > Saccharimonadaceae > Nanosyncoccus. The sequence continues at coordinate 48,689 of JAFVBG010000001.1, read as the reverse complement.
TATCACACTCAATCTTCACTTCTCCACTGCTACTCTTCGTTACATTCTTATTACCACATTCTGCCGAGCCAATCGTCACGGAGACGTCGCCAACCTGGAGTGCGCTAGTATAGAGCCCAGTCGAGATGGTTACTCTGGAGCTTGGCGTGAGCGAAGTTGCCTCGTAGGTACTCATGTTGACCGTACCTTCCGTCGCTGGCGAACCCTCTGCTACCACCGTATAGACTACGTTGGAAGTGTAATAGCCCGACTTTAGCGCAGTGTTTGCCTTCACCCCGTAATATACTACTGTTGTATGACCAGATTCCGAAGCGGAAGCATGGCTGTTTAATAAGTTCTCACTGTTTAGCAGTGGCATCCCAATGAAATTCGAGCTGCCGTCAATCGTGCTAGTGTTACCAGAGACTGCAGTCGTAGTGTAGCCCCAGGAGTTGTCCGATAATACTGCCGGCGTAGCAAGCGAACCGCTGGTCGGCGAGATGTAATAGCTCGAATCGTCGTTATTGTTTAGGCGGTTGGCATTTGCCGTTGCGGAAGTTGAAGAAATATAGAGTTTATAGCCAGTAGATGAGTTTGTTTTTACTACCACATTATCACTCGCTACCGCCGTTGCACCTTCCGCAGTCGCGATGAGATTTAGGTTCACTACGTCGGACGCGGTAACGTTGGCATAGTACCCAGAATCGTCGAAATCAAGCGAAACCTGCTGGGCAGCATCTGAGTTCTGGACTGGCGTCATGATACTTGCTGTAACACAACTAGCGATAAATGCCAGTCCAAAAACTCCTACTGCATACGGCAAGACCTGCGTCACCACACGTCTCGAAGAGTCGGCGCGATTAACTTGTTTTGACTTTTGACCCATTAAAACCTCTCTCTCGTTTTTTCACCGCAAAAGCCCCTAACAAAAACCTTTTGTCAGGAACCTAAGCAGCAATTTATATTCTCTCTCCCGATTGTACCTCCGACTCGACTCCGAGCCATACAAGATTGAATCAGGTCTAATCTAATTGTAGCACACAAATTTTTATAACGCAAGCGTTTTGTGCTGGATTGACGAATTTGCACGAAACGACAACTTTCAGACCCCCATTTTTGCACGAAACGACAACTTTACCGGTAAAATGCCTTCCCCTCCACCCGCACATCCACATAGGCTGGCGTGAGGTTGCGCTCTTCTAGATATCGCACCATCCGCACCGCATCCTCTGCCGACACCGCGCTCCCCCGGTCGATATTCAGCTTAAAATAATACGGCAATTCGCCATTCCCTGCCGCTTCACCTTCAGTGGCTATACCATCCGCCGCGGTATTGCTTCCATCATCGTTTTTGCGGACATACACGTCCACCTCGCGCATCATCCCCGCCGGAATCGCCACTCGCGTTACGACGTAGCCCAGCTCCCGAAAATCCTCTTCCGCCATGCCGATGTACTCACTCATCTTTTTCGACAGTTTCGCTCCACTCTCGTCTATCACCTCTACACTCGGAGCATAGACCTTCCCCGGCGTCGCATCTCTGTCTGCCTCTCTCGTCTTGGTGAAAAAGTTTTTTGCCGAAATCACGCCCAGAATCACTAGTGCCACCACCGACACCACCAAAATCGCCGTCTGCACCGCCTCCCGCTGTTTCTTGAGCTCGCGTGCAGCTAGGCGATCGCTCTCGCTCTCAATCCGCTCACGCTCTTCTGATATAGTTCTACCGACCCTCATTCGCCGCGCCCACCTTTAACACCATCCTTGCCAAATCTCCTGCCGCCTTCGGGTTTGCCATCTCGTGCAGATGCCCCGCCAGATTATCCCGCACCTTCGGGCTTCTAATCAGCTTCCTGGTCAGTTCTAGCAGTAGTTCCGGGTCTTTTACCATCCGTTCGTCATAAACCACCGCCACCGCCTCGCGCGCTGCCAATCTATCCGCATTTTTCACCTGATGCCCACCCGGAAGCTTCTCAAACGGCACCAGGATTACCGCTTTTCTCAAGCCCGCCAGCTCGGCAATCGTGGTCGCACCCGCCCGCGAAATCACAAGGTCTGCCGCCCCCATCAGCTCGTTCATGGTCGAGCAGAACGACCAGAGACGAAAATTACTCTGGAGCTTTGCCTTTTCCCAATCTTCATACTGCTTCAAATCCACCATTTCTTCGTATTTCTCGCGTCCTGCCACTAGTCCGACCGAAGTAAACTTCAACAGCTCCGGCAAAATCTCTCGCGTGGTTTCGTTCAGATGTGCCGCCCCCTGACTCCCGCCCGTAATCACCACTAGCGGCTTCTCTGGGTCAAAGCCAAAGGCCTTCTTCAGTTGCTTCTGCCTTCCAGCTGGCACCGGCTTAAACTCTGGCGCCACTGGAATCCCCACCCAGCGCCAATTCTTCCGCACTCTACGCGCCTCTCTTGCCTTTTCCGAATCATCATCTTTGGCCGGCATCTCAAACGGCACTCCCTGTGCCACAATCATCGCCCGCTTCATCAACATCCGGTTTGCCAAGCCTGGCACCGCGTCGCTCTCGTGCACAATATACGGAATCTTCAGCCACTTCGCCACGATTCCCACTGGCAACCCCACAAATCCTCCTTTCAAGAAAATCACATCTGGTCGCTTCGACTTACGCATTAGCCTAATCAAACTCTGCAAAACTCCAAACGAAAACCCGACAAACCCGCAGATATTCCCCCAGACCACGTCTTTCATTGTAATGCCGAAGTTGGTAAAATATTCTGCAAACGTCCAATTATAGCGATGGAACTTACCCGAAGCGATTTTTTTAACCTGTACATACGGCCTTTTTCCTGATAATTTCGACTTTTCGCCCCAACTTACCCCTATTTCTGTTGTAATTTTTACAACATTATTGTAGTATTTGCGATCCGTCCAGAACTCCACACGCGTGCGTGGCTTCAAGTTCAAAATCTCTCGCACTGTCGCAAGCGCCGGAGTAATGTGTCCTCCCGAACCTCCGCCTACTACTAATACTTTCATGCTCTACTCCTTTCCATTCTCCGCTTCGAAACTTCTTTCCAAGTCTGTCGCCGTTCGATCGGCTCTGTTTCCCTGCCAGTCAGGCGCGAAATCTGCATTGCCAACCCCAGGGCAAAGGCGCTAAACATCATCGAAGTCCCACCATAACTCAGGAGCGGCAAGGTAATCCCAGTGAGTGGTATCAGCCCTACCATCGCCGCCACGTTCACCACCACGTGCGCCCCAATCCAAGCCATCACTCCCGTCACCACTAGCGCATACTCCTGCTCGACGTTCTCCGCCGTCTTAATCAGCGAGAATAGCAGAAGCATGAACGCCGCCAGCACCACCATCAGCCCAACAAACCCAAAGGTCTCTCCCATCACCGCAAACACCGAATCGTTAATCGACTCTGGCAGATACCCTGTCGCCTGCACGCTGTTCCCAATCCCCACACCAAACATCCCACCCGTACCAATCGCCAGCATCGCATTGTCGATGTGATAGCTCGCGTCCGAATCGCCCTCTCCGCTATAAGTCATCAACCGCTCCATGCGATGTGGCGAAGAAATAATCATCAATATCCCCCCGACTAATACTAGTAGTAACACCCCCACAAACTTCCACCACTCTATCCCGCTCATCCAGAGAATTGCAATCCCAATCGCCCCGATTACCACGCCTGTCCCCATATCTTTCTGCAAGACCACCGAAAACAGTAGCGATAGCCCCATCACAATCACATACGGGATAAAAAACTCTTTCTTCCCTAATGTTCCTTCTTTTTTATGCTTCATCACTAGGCTCGGCAGGTAGAAAATCAGCGCCAGCTTCAAAGCCTCCGCCGGTTGAAACCCTAACGGGCCCAGATTCAACCACCGACAAGCCCCTAGCTCGCACTTCACAATCCCCCAAGATTGCCAGCCGTGCATCGCCGCCAGTAACCCCAGAAAAGCATTTAGGATAATCGCCCCCAGCATCATAATCTTAGCATATTTGCGATAAGTCGCATACGGCAAAACATACCCTGCCGCAAACGCTGCCACCGCCACTACTACCGCCACTAGTTGATGCAAAAAGAAATAATTTGAAGAAAAATCTGTCCCATAGAGCGAGTTCATGAAGTTCGCCCGCTGTGGCCCAATCGCATAAATCACAATCAACCCCGCCGCCATCAAGCCGAAGGTCAAGCCCATGATTAGTCGGTTTGGCTTGTGTTGTCTCATAAGAAAAGCCCCATTAGATGATGCCTCCTGCCGAAGCCATGAAGATACCGATCAGAGCCATAATCCCCGCGATTACCCAGAACCGCATCACAATTTTTGCCTCTCCCCAACCTTTTGCCTCCAGATGATGGTGAATCGGCGCCGAGATGAAGAGTTTGTGTTTGAAGACCTTTTTCCAAGTTAATTGAAGCAGCGAAGACCCCGCCTCGACTACAAATAACAGCCCGATAATCGGTAGCAGGAAGAAAGAGTTAGTCATCATCGAGATTACACCTAACCCTGCCCCTAGCGCAAACGAGCCTACATCCCCCATCATAAACCTCGCTGGCGGCACATTGAACCAGACATAGGAAAGTAGCCATCCTACCACGGTTAGACAAAACGCTCCTAACATCGCCTGTCCCTGGAAAATCGCAATCACCGCGTATGCGCCATAGGCTATCATCGAAAGCCCACCGGCCAACCCGTCTAGACCGTCTGAAATGTTGACTGCATTTGAAGTTGCCACCACAGCGAAGGCAAAAATCGCAATCATCAAGAACTCTGGAATTACCCATTCCCCGATAAACGGAATATGTATCGAGCTCCACCCCAATTTTACCGCGAAGAACCACCCCAGCACCAGCCCTACAATTGTAATCATCGCAAATTTCACCGGCGCGCGCAGCCCTGCCGCACCATGCCCATCACCAAAGACGTTGATGGCATCATCAATCAGCCCCACGATCGCCCCGCCGAGGAAGCCTGCCAGTGGCAACCACGTCTGCCCACGGTCGAAGTTGCAGACGAACGTCACTACCGTCACGGTAATCACCCCAACAATCCCCGCCATAGTCGGAAACACCCGCTTGAACTTATGCGCGTGTAACTTCCGCATGATTGGCAAATCCTTACCGTCCGCCGTCTTTTCCTTCTGCTTCTTCCAAAACTTGTATTTATAGGCAAAATGCGTGTAAATCGGCGTCAAAAACATCGCCAAAAGAAACGATCCTAGCGATAGAATTAGAGCGTAAAACAATTCATTAGTTGCACCGTGTGGCATATTTCTTAGACTCCTTTCGGCCTAATTTTTAGATAATCAATCGTGAGGTTAGACAGCTTGTCGAACAGTGGCATCGCATCTTTTTCGCCTTCTATTTTCTGCCCTTTTTCCCAGATTTTCACCATGATAACATATTCTGGAAGCTCCCCTTCAGTCCCACCGTAGCCGATATAGCTCGCTACCGTCTCGTCAAAGGAGTAGGCACCATCAATAATCGTCTGTGCCGTGCCAGTCTTCCCTCCTATATAATACCCTGTTTTGTCGATTCCGTAAAGTCTCCGCGAGTTTCTTGTGCCATAAAGCATCCGTCGCATCGTCGCCGAAGTCTCCTCCGAAATCGTCCGTCGCACCGGACCTTCCTGCTCACTACGGACAAACTCCCCATCCTTAGTCACTTCGCCCGCTACGATAGTTGGACGATAATAATTCCCCCCGTTTACCACACTCGAAAACGCCGCCGCCACCTGAATCATCGAAAGTTGCAAGTTCTGCCCAAAAGTCATGTTGGCATAAAAGGCGTTGAGACCATAGACTTCATCATGTGGCCCGACTAAAGTCCCCGGCGACTCATATAGCTCAATCCCCGTATATTTCCCCAGCCCAAATCGCTCGTAGTAGTAATTATAAAGCGTCTCGCGCGCCTTTGCCGTGATTTCTTGAGTTGAGCCACCAAGCAACATCAACGCCGTCATCGAGCCTGTATTGAGCGAATAATTCAGCGCCGTCTGCATCGTGATTTCACCTAGCTGCCCCTTGTAGGCATTTTCGATCTTCTGCGAGTCAATCGTAAAATACCCTGGATTGTAATAAGTCGTCTCTGGCGTCATTTTCCCCTCTTCAATCGCCGCCGCAAAGGCAAAGGTCTTGCAAATCGAAGCTGGCTCATAGGCAACTTCTGTGACTGGGTTGACATAGACGCTACCGTCTTCCACCCTGGCATAATTTGTCGCATCGTAAGTCGGCACCGTCGCCATCGCCAGTACTCTCCCAGTGCGCGGATCCATCACTAGCGCCGAAGCGTGCGTGGCGGATTTTTCTTTCAGATAATCTCGGATGCCGTTTTCAATCTTACGTTCCAGCCCTCTATCCACCGTCAAGACAATGTTTTTGCCATCTTCGGCCGGCACTCGCACATTATCATCTCCAATCGACAGTGCCACGTTGTTTACGTCCGTCACGGTTTTTAACAGACCATCTTTCCCCGCCAACTCCTCATTTAGCGCCCCCTCGATACCATACTGCCCCTCTCCCTCCGCATTGACAAATCCCAGCATCGTGCTGCCCGTCTCCCCCTCTGGATAGACGCGCGAGTTCCCCTCGATGAGATAAACCCCCGTCAGCTCCTCTTCTCGAATCTTTTTAGCCACGTCTCTTGTCACATTCCGCGCCGCCACATAATAACGCAGATTACGGTTGGCAAAAATATCACTCCACTTTGCCACCATCTGCTCTTTTACCAGCTCGCCGACAATCTTCTCGGTCTTCTCTGGATTCGCCGTCTGCGGGTCAATCACCACCGTCCAACTAGACTGGTTCAGCACCACCGCCACCGGCTCGTCATTTTCCAGCATATAGATTTCCCCACGCGTAGCTGGGATTTTACTCTGCACAATGTGCATCTCCTCCGCCTTCGCAATCCAACTATCGTGTTGCAAAATCTGAATCCGAAAAAGCCGCCCAGCGATTAGTAACATCGCAAGAATAAAACCAGCACGGAATAGCCATACTCGTTTCTGCATATGTTAATTATATCACTCTTGTGCATATCCAGCAACGCTGGCATTTTCCATACTGGCTGCCACCTCGCTGTTCTCGGAAGCCACTACACTAGTCAAGCGCGCCTGCTCCACCGCCAAATCTTCCTTCTGCGCCTGCAACTCGGCAATCTCCGAATCCACGCGCGAAATATCATAATCATACCCCGTCGCCTTCGCCCCCTGCGTTACATAAATCAATGCTAATAAGACCACAATCAAGACCAAAGTTAGAGAAACCGTAATTGTCCCAAGCGTGCGTGACGAGTGTCGAACGATGTTCTGGTTGCGTCCGTAGCTCGCATACCTACTGGCGTATTGATTTCTCATTTGCTTTAGCTTTTCCTGTTTATCTTTGTCTTTTATATTTAATGTGTCAAAATGGATGGGCTGCCCAACCTACTCGGTTGTTTAGCTCATAAGGCCAGAGCGGTTATCTGAAGCAGTGCTATAAGTAACTTCAGGCCGCTCCGGGAAGGTCATATATTTTTTGAAAACACTCTTGGTCTAATGTAAAAACCATTTTGAATTGGTGGAGGTTTCCCTCCATGTGGTCCCTGCTAGTTTGGCACTAGCGAGGGATTATGGTTTTATCGATAAGTTGCAAATCGTGCGCGCATACCTAATCGACTCCTAGCGGAAGTGGACCTTGATTTTCTGTGCGCGAGATTTGTTCGCAACAATGATTTGACGTGGCATATTTAGCCCTCCTTTTTGTTTATTTTGTTTTTATTTTTATCAATCGCGTGCACGTTGCATAGCTAAAAACGTTCAGATTAGTGATTTCTTCGTGCGAAGCGCGCCTATTTGGCGAGCGAGCGCGAAAAATCGCTAAGGTGGACTTTTTTAGTAGCAACCCGTAGTTTCGCGGAGCGTGCGCGCGGGTTGATAACTAACTCCTCACTCCCCGCAACAATCGGCGTCTTATTGACAATTTCCAGCTCAGATTCTTCACCCAGGCTCGAAGCCTCCTTGAAATAATCTTTCACCAGCCGATCTTCTAGACTATGAAAAGTGATAATCGCCACCCTACCACCGGGATTCAGTAGTTTTGGTAGCAGCGGCAGAGTTCTCTCGATTTCACCGAGCTCGTCGTTCACTACGATGCGTATCGCCTGAAAAGCTTTCGTGGCGGGATGAACCTTAGAATGTCTAGCATTCCCCTTGATTCGTTCTGCCAGCTCCAGTGTCCCATGAAACGGACGATGAAGGACGATTTCTCTTGCGACTTTCCTTGCAAAGCCTGAGCTCATTTCTCCATATTTTTCAAAGATTTCGACCAAATCAGACATTCCCCACCGGTTCACGATGGTTTCTGCCGACAGTTTCTGGCTACGATCCATGCGCATATCCAGCGGTCCATCTTTTGAGAAAGAGAATCCTCGCTCTGCATTGTCTAGCTGCGGAGATGACACTCCAAAATCTGCAAGTATCATGTCATAAGTCTTTCCACACTCAATCTGAAGCAGCGTAGCGCCATAAAAATCCCTATGCAAAATCTCTGGAGCTTCATCACCTTGATACTTCGCCCGCAAAAACTCGACAGCATATTCGTCGCGATCTACTAGAGTCGCGCCTTTATGATTCTGCGTTGCCGCCAAAATCGAACTTGCATGCCCTGCGTAACCAGCCGTGAGGTCTAGATACGACTCTCCACGCTGAGGATTCAGGGTTGCAATGACTTCTGACAATAACACTGGATTATGTAGTGTCGTCATATATGATATATATTATATCATATCTTCCATTGTTTGAGATTGCTTTACTAGAAATTTTGCCGTGTTTGTTTTTGGTTTGATTTTTGTTTAGTTTTTTCATACACATCAAATGTTATCACAATCTGCCAACTTGGAGCTGACTCATATCGTGATAGTTGAGAGACTTAATGCGTATGGTTGTTTACATTAGAGTTAATTGGGAGGTGTTTTCGAAAAAGTACCTGCGGTTTTGCTTTCGAGTATCCTAAACCCGCGTCAAAACTCCTAGTAAGCCAATCTCAAACGTTATTAATGTTCTGTGCCAAAAAGCGGTCGTTTCGGTCTTAGGCTGTTTCATTGTTCTGTGAGCTTTTTGTTTTTATTGTTCACTGTCCTTAGTATAAACCAATATCAAAAATAATGCAAGTGCTTTTTTCACATTTTTCGCCACTTTTTTGCAATTTCAAAAGTTTTCCACAAGTCCTGTGGAAAACTCTCAATTCTCCCCTGTTTCCCTGTTGTTTCTGCTAGTTTTGACTGTTCGGTTTAGACTGGATTCAAAACCGAACACCTCGCCGAACAATTTACTATTGACTTTCCGGCTAATTATAGCTTAATTAATACCTTGATTTTAATGTAAACTTGTGATATAATGAATAAAGTCCATAAAAATGTGGGCCGGTAGCTCAGTAGGTTAGAGCACGGGCCTTTTAAGCCCGGTGTCGAGAGTTCGAGCCTCTCCCGGCTCACCAAGCAACAAAAAATAGACCCCGAAGGGTCTAGTTTTTTATTCTGTTACGCCAAGCTCGATACGCTTAAACTGACGCACGGTGATATTCTCACCAGTCTTCGCGATCGAATCTTTGATAAACTCAGCTACGGTCTTGGTGTCGTCCAAAATATATGGCTGTTCGAGCAGGACTTTCTCGATAAAGGCCTTCTTTATCTGACCTTCCAGAATCTGATCTTTCATCTTTTCTGGGCCCTTAAAGTTCTCTTCTAGCTCTTTAAGCTTGGCCGCCTTTATGTCTTCTGGAATATCTTCCATCGAGACATAGAGTGGCGCCATCGAAGCTACCTGCATAGCCAACTTGTGTGCCAGATCTTTAAACTCATCAGTCTTTGCTACGAAGCTAGTCTCGCAGTTTACCTCGATAATTGCACCAATCCGACCATCGTGGATGTAAGAATCGATCAAGCCTTCACGAGTTTCACGGTCGCCGCGTTTCTCAGCCTTGGTCAAGCCCTTCTTGCGCATAGCCTCAAGAGCCTTATCGAAGTCGCCATCCGCCTCAACGAGCGCATTCTTAGCGTCGGTCAAGCCCACGCCAGAGAGCTCTTTTAGCTTTTTAATCTGAGCAATATCAATCTTTGCCATTTTTTCTCCTTATTTAAATTATACTATAAAATGCTTGAGAGAGATGAAATTCAATGAAGCAGGAGCACCGGACCGAGCGGCACTTGGCGTGCCGTGAGGGAGGAGCGCACCTGCTGAAGAAGAAGTTCGCTCTCTCATGCGTTTTTACTTGCCGGCTTTGATAGCTTCAGTTACGTAGCCAAGAATCAGCTTGATTGCCTTGACAGAATCATCGTTAGCTGGAATCACGTAATCTACAGGAGTTGGATCGACGTTGGTATCGACAATCGCATAAACTGGAATGTTCAAAGTCTTGGCCTCTTTGATGGCATTCTTGTCTTCTGGGCAGTCCACGACAAAGATTGCAGCTGGCTGCTCAGTCATGTCTTTGATGCCACCATAACGCTCGTTAAGGACATCAATCTCCTCTTGGAAACGCTGAACTTCAAGCTTGGAGTAGCGATTCTCTAGCTCACCAGAAGCCATGCGACGTTCGAGGTCTTTTACCTTCTTGATCTGGCGGTTGACAGTTTCAACGTTAGTCAGAGTACCGCCTACCCAACGCACAGTGACGTATGGCATCTCAACAGATTCTGCAGCTTCCTTGACGATTTCCTTGACCTGTTTCTTTGTACCGACGAAGAGGATTTTCTTACCGCTCTTTGCTAGCTCGGTCAATTTTGGCAAAGCTGTATCGAGAGCTTCGACAGTCTTCTCCAAGTTAATAATATGTGCACCATCCCGACGACTATGGATATACTGCGCCATCTTTGGGTGCCAACGGCTAGATTTGTGACCGAAATGGGCACCAGCCTCTAGCAAGGCCTTCATGTCAACATCTACAGACATGTTTTCCTTTCTCACTGCGACATACAACCAAGGCTAACTCCCAGGAAAACAGTATGTCGCTGTTTCATTAAAATTATTATACGGCTATTATACCATGCCTCTTGATTTTATGCAAGAGATGAAGCTATATTTAGGGGTTTACTTTTTCTAATTAGCACTAGCATTTTGAGATAAATTGGTGTATAATTGGTCTCAAGATGAATCCACAAGATCAAAATACTTATGTTGGTCCTCCGCCACGTGCGGTTGACCCGAATGTTCCGCAAGATCCATATCTGATGCAGCAGCAACAGCCGGCATACGACCCTAATCAGCAACCTGCTCCAGTCCAGAACAACCAAAGCACTCCAATACAACCGATTATCGAGCCAGTGCAGGGGGGCTTGAATGATTACAATACGCCTCAGCTTTCAGCCCAGATTCAGATGGCACAGCAAGCTGGTGTGCAAGCCCAGCAAGTAGCACAGGCTCAGACGGTGTCCGAACAGATGGCAGCACAGCCGACTCCAGCGATTCCGCCAGAGCAGCAAGCACAGACTGGCGACCCAGCAAAGCAGACCTATAAGACCCCCCTTGTCATCAGTAATAGTGTGGCGCGCGCGTTTGCCTATCTCGCAATTTTGACTATCGTAGTCGCAGTAGTGAACTTCATTGTCAACCAGTTTTCAAACCAGTTTAGTAGTTCAGAAATTTACAATACCGTTTTGATGATTCTAAGTCGCATCAATACCGTGGCACTCTTCGCGAGAATCGTCTGTGTCGGCTTCGCAGTAGCAGCAACAGTTATCCGTGTCTATAATCCGCATCCTTACAATACTAAAAATGCAATTGCTGCTTGGGTATTTGCAATCTTGTCTCTGATTGCACTGATTATCTTTAAATAATAGAAAAGAGCCCACAAAAATCTCCTCGATGACGAGGAGATTTTTACTTGGCCTAATAATAGATTAAGCGTTTGCCTTTTCAGCTTTTTCCGCTTTGCGAATCGCCTCTTTTTCAGCTTTCTTCGCCTTATTGCCAAGAGAGCTCTTAAGCGCGGCAGCCTTAGCAGCGCGAGCCTTGAAGCGATCTACGCGACCTTCGGTATCGATAATCTTCTCTTCGCCAGTGAAGAATGGGTGAGAAGCAGAAGAAATCTGAACCTTGACTAGAGGATATTCGTTGCCATCAGTCCACTTGATAGTCTCTTCACTTTGTGCAGTGGAACGAGTCAGGAACGAAAAGCCTGCAGCCTCATCGGAAAAGACCACGAAACGGTAATCCTTAGGATGTAGATCTGTTTTACTCATAATTATCGCTTATTATACCAAAAATTTCAGAAAAAGTAAACCCCTAAAAGAGTTCATTAAAAATCCTCTATTTCCGCCTGGTTAACTTAATTCTGGAAAAATGCTAAGATTGACGGTTTTAATTTGAACTACCCCCTAGGTGGTTCCCCCTCAGCATCCTCCAATAATTTTTTGCTCTTAATCTCATATCTACGCCCATTCACCGGCGAAACGTAATAATCTTCGTTCACCAAGTTCACAAACATCGAGAGGTCTTTATCGTCCATGATAATAATCGAGCCATCGTCGTCCGTCATCAGCTCTAGTTGCATCTGGTCGGCATAGTCAATCACCTGCTCTTGGCTCATCTCTTCCTCTACCACCATCGCCTGCACTTTCTTCAGAATCGGCTTCTTATCTTGCAAAAGCGCATCTAGCGTCAAACCTTCGGAAAAGCTGAGTTTGTATTTCTCGGTTAGTTCCTTCGCTTTTTCCTCGGCAATCACCTGTGATTTATAATCATACTGGAACAGTGCCTCAAACTTCGTCTGGTTGAAAATCACCACGTCTTCGCCAATAATCGCCACCTGGTTGTCATCCGGCATCCGAATCGCCAGCTCCGCCGAAAACGGCTCAAAGCTCTCTCCGTTCAGCTCCCAGCTCGCGCCAGACTTCAGCGCCGCACTCGCCGCTAAACCCTTGGCAATGTAGAACCCTTTCATCCCCCCATTTTGTGCATCTGGGTAGGAAAACTTAGCGATAATCCCCTTAATCTTCTTAAACTCGTATTCGTTGTCGGTGAAAAAGTCGATGTCTTTATATTCATTTTCAATCAGATGAATCAACGTTTCTGCTCGCCCTACGCGTGGCAACTTTGTCCGGTAAATCACCTTTTCTTCCCCGTCGCTCCGCTCGTATTCCCGACACTCCAGCCCTTTATCTGCTCCCTCGATGATAAACTTCACCGCTTCGTTCATAAAGACTGCTTTTACGGAGTTCGTCAGCCCGTCCGAATAACGCACTTTATACGGCGTATAGTTCTTATTAAACAAAAACAGTTCTACTGATACGTTATTTTTAATCGCATCGACTTCGTTCGCCCAAGCAAACACGTCAAACCGGTCATCCCCACTCTCTAAAGCTCGTTCGCGCGCCGCCGCAATCTCGCTCCCCCGCTCCTCAGCCACTGCATCTTCCGCATTTTTGACATCAAATTCAATCTTTTCCTCAGACTTTCCGTCGTCCATATCAAATCCTCTCTTGTTTCCCTTATTATATCATAAAAATCAGGACATGTGCCTGATTTTTATGATAAACTCGATTCTTTTCGTTGGGACTTTTCTTCGTAATAAGAAAAGTCCCACTTTGTCATACTAAATCAGAATATGTATCTTGAACTACTGATTTCTCATCTTGTCCGAACAATCGCAATGTCCGCTTGAGGTCGTCCATCACCTCAGTTACCTTATCATTATCCTCAATCTTTGTCTCGATTTTTAGATAAAACCCTGGTACTTTCTCAATTTCGTCCAGATACATCACCGCCGATTCGCCAATCTCCATCGCCTGACGTCGCCTCGACACCTCAATCGCACTGCCAAACCCTAGCTGGTGAATCATATTGACTGCCTCCACATAATCCGACACCCTTGTCTGATCCACAATATCAATCCCCGAATCCGAAATATGACGCTTCAAAGTTAGATAGTATTTTGCTGGTTCATCTACCGATTTCATCTCTGTCCGCATAATCATCCGAGGCATATTCATGTTCGGACGGTAGCCACGTGGCAAATAAACTCGGTCATGTTGCCAAATCACCGGACCAAATTCCAACCCTAATTCTCGCATCCGCTCGTCTAGGATTGTCCGGTCGGCTACTTTCGTCTTGACGATTGCTTTTTTCATAATGTGGCCCCCTTTCTGGCCTTATTTGCCCATACATCTGCCAGCTCGTTCTCTCTCGTGCCGACGTGCGCCTTCGTCCAAACCAAATTCACATTCCCCTGTTTATAAAGTCCATAGGCCTCCTGCACCAGCTCTAGATTTTTAATTTCATCACCATTTTTTTTCGTCCAGTCATAAAGCTCCCATTTTTCCGCCCACTTAGTCAAGACATTTTTCCAAAACTCCGAATCGGTATAAATCGTGCAGGGCTCGCCATTTGCATATTTCATCGCAGCAATCAGCGCCATCACTTCCATCCGGATGTTAGTTGACTCTTTCTCGCTCCCCAGTGCCACTGGCTTATCGCCCTCTATCACGGCATAGCCCCCAGGCCCTGGATTAGGGTTAGCACTTCCATCTGTCCACAATGTTATCATACCTTTATTTTATGATATAATATAGATATGGTCAAGGATTCTAAAGCTTATTCTGCTAAACGCCAAAAAGCGATTGATTTTGCGACCAAAGCTCACGAAGGCCAGTTTCGCAATAGCGGCGACCCTTATATCGTCCACCCGCTCGCCGTGATGAAAATTGTTGAAGATTGGGGTATGGATGAAGACACTTGTATCGCGGCCGTCTTGCATGATGTAGTAGAAGATACCCCTGTTACTGTTGCCGACATCAAAAACGAGTTTGGCGAACAGGTCGCCTTTCTCGTCGATGGCGTGACTAAACTTTCCAATGCTCGCTCTGGCATGCGTGACCTCGATACGTACCTGCCAGAGACTAAGGATAATCTCCTGCGCCTCCTGGTAGCCGTTGGTTCAGATGTACGCGTCTTGATTATCAAATTAGCAGACCGCCTACATAATCTCCGCACTCTCTCTGCTCTCCCCCAAGAAAAGCAGAAAAAAATCGCCAAAGAATCTCTAGAAGTCTTTGCTCCCCTGGCCGACCGCATGAACATGGGTCGCCTGCGTGTAGAGATGGCTGATATTGCTTTCTCTTATGTTGACCCAAAACGCTACAATGAGCTTCGCGTTCTCATCGACAAGCACGCCCAGTCGGCCGAAAAAACCTTGAAAAAGGTTATCGAAGAAGTCTCCGAGTTACTAACGCGCGAAAAGATTAAGTTTGAAATCGGTGGCCGCGTCAAATCAGTCTATAGTTTACATAAAAAGCTCGCCAAGCACAATCAAAACATGGGCGAAATCTACGATCTCACCGCCCTACGCGTGATTGTTGATGATATTACAGATTGCTATCTCGCTATGGGCTTAATTCACTCGCTCTACACTCCGATGTCCGGCCGGATTAAAGATTACATCGCCGTACCAAAGCAAAACGGTTACCAGTCGATTCATACCACCGTCATCACTAAAGATAAGCAAGTCATTGAGTTCCAAATCCGCACCCGCGAGATGCATGAATACGCCGAGCGAGGCTTAGCTGCCAGTTTCTATTACAATGAGCAGAAACTCACCGAAAACTACCGCACCGGCAAGATTCAGCATCTCCCGACTAATCTGCTCTGGATTACTGAGCTTCAGGCTGCCGCCGCCCAGCTCCGTGAAGGCAAGAAAGTCGATTTGAAAAAACTCAAACTCAACCTTTTTGCCGATAAGATTTTTGTTTATACCCCCAAAGGCGACATCATCGACCTCCCAGACGGCGCTCTGCCACTCGATTTCGCTTATCGCTTACATTCCGAAATCGGTGGTCATGTCGTCGGCGTCAAAATCAATGGTAAGATGTCCAATCTCAACACACGGCTCAAGCACGGCGACATCGTCGAAGTCCTAACTTCAAAGAATCAAACCGCCAAAGAAGGCTGGTTTAGCAAGATTTTTACTTCTCATGCCCGTCAGAAACTCAAGCAACAGCTCAATAAAGACAAAGAATCATAATTCCTAAATGTTGTAATTTTTACAACATTTTCAAGATATTTAACGGGGGTAGTCGTAATTCCAGACTACTGCCCTAACCGCTCAATCAAGCCAGCCAACTCTTGCTCATTTTTACAAGAAAACGTCACCGAGCGCGAATTCACCCGCACCTTTGCATTAAAACGCTTGCCCAAGCTCTCCTCTTGCCGTGCATAGACGTTGGTCTTCAACACCCTAGTCGAGCTGCGCTTCTTGTTTAGTGAGACATACTGCTCAACTTTGCGCGCTGTCCAGCCCTCCGCGATAATCAGCGGCACGGCCTTCTCTACCAGTTCTGGCTCCGCCGTCACTAGCGGGCGCATCACACCTTCCGAGAGCTTATGTTCCACCATCGCTTTCTTCGCAATATCTGGCAGAGACAAGAGACGCATGGTGTTCATGATTGAGCTTTCACTCTTCCCTACCTTCTCGCCAATCTCTTTCGCCGTCATGTTAAACTGGTCGCGCAACTTTGCATAAGCCGTTGCTAGTTCAATCGCATTCAAATCTTCACGCTGGGCGTTCTCGATGATTGAAAGCTCCAGCCGATTTTGTGCATCAAGCGTCCGAATAATCGACGGGATTGTCTTCAGACCAGCAATCTTCGCCGCTCGCCAACGTCGCTCACCTGCCACAATCTGGTATTTATCCCCCACTTTCGTCACCACGATTGGCTGGAGGATGCCATGTTCCCTAATCGAATCGGCCAAGGCATTCAAGGATTCTTCATCAAAATTACGGCGAGGCTGAGACTCATCACGGACTATCTCATCGACATCCAGCTCCTTCAGCTTAGAAACTGCCTTGTCGTCATCAATCGTCGGGTCAAAATCTTCTGATAACTCCGTCGGGATCAGTGATTCAAACCCTCTACCTAGTCCGTGTCCTGCCATTTTCCTCCATTCCCTTGTATAATATTTTTATTCAGCTTTCAATCTTAAAATGTTCAGTTTTTACCAATCCTACGCTCGACTTCCTTGGCTAATTCTTTGTAAGCCTTTGCCCCCTTGCTAAACTTATCATAACTCCCAACTGGTGCGCCGTGGCTCGGAGCCTCCGCCACGCGCACATTGCGCGGAATCGTCGTCTCAAATACTTTCTCTTTGAAGTATTTTTTGATTTCTTCTAACACTTGCACCGAAAGCGTCGTGCGTTTATCGTACATGGTAGCCACCACACCCAAGAGCTTCAGATCTGGGTTCATCGCCTTCTTCACTAGCTTCATGCTTTCTAGGAGCTGCGCCACACCCTCTAGCGCGTAGAACTCCGTCTGAACCGGGAGTAGTAGATAATCCGCCGCAATCATCCCGTTCACCGTCAAGAGCGACAAGGACGGCGGCGAGTCAATAATGATGTAATCGTAAGCTCTTGCCACCGCTGACAGAGCCGACTTTAACTGTATAAATTTTTTATTCAACTTATTCAGCTCTACTTCGGCATTTGCTAACTGTGGCGTAGTCGGAGCGATATCTAATCCCTTATATTTAGTCGCAACAATCACCTGGGTAATCGGCACCTGCCCCAAAATCACCTCTGTCATCGTGGCAGGAAGATTCCCTTTCTCTACCCCCAATCCGCTCGTAGCATTTCCCTGCGGATCAAAATCTACAATCAAGACTCTTTTCTTGTCTTTTGCTAAGAAATAACCGAGATTCACCGCCGTAGTGGTTTTCCCGACACCTCCTTTTTGGTTAGTTATACAAATAACCGTAGCCATATTCCAATTATACCACTATATTAGTGGCAATTCAACCCATAAACGTTTCAATATCTCATCTCCACCCGTAGGGTCTTTTTTACAATTAGATGTTCCTACACTCAAAAACAACCCCCGAAAGGGGGGTTGTTTTTTCGCTACTTAATCGAAGTGATTTCGATTAAGCTATATTTCTGGCGATGACCAGTTTCCTTGTGGACACGTTTCTTGGAGTGGTAACGGATAACGCGCACTTTGTCGCCCTTTACCTCTTCTTCCACAACTTTAGCTGAAACTTTTACGCCTTTTACAGTTGGGTTGCCAACCGTAGTCTTATCGCCATCAATGACGAGGAGAGCGTCAGTCTCGAGCTCTTTGGTGCCTGCCGGGAGGAGGTCCACCCGTAGGGTCTCTTTTTCGGCAACGAGATATTGCTTCCCGCCAACCAAAATGACTGCTTTCTTCATATTATTCCTTTAAATTACTGGTAGTAATTATATCACAGATGATAGAAAAAATCAATAAATAACCTTATTTTCCAGACACGTGTCGAAAACCCCTGTCGCCACAGGGGTTTTCGCACTACTACTCGCCTTGCCAGGCTCCGTACTGTCTGAAAAACAAGGTTATTTATTGACAATGCTGTCTTTTACGACTTCATTATCACCAGTAGCTTTTTGAGCCTTGCCTGCGCCTTTCACAGCAGCAGAGGTCTTATTTAGCTTTGTCCAGCTTACAAACCAGTAAGTTCCACCAATGATTAAGAGTACGATAATCATCGCGGCCAATGCAATCTCGGTTGGCCCAGTATGTGGAAGCTGGGAAGGAGTTTCTGGTGTATATTCGGAAGGAGTTGGTTCTGGCTTATCATCTGGGAACTTGTCATCACTCACGCAGACGCCATCGACAAGCGTATAGCCATCTTCACAAGTTGGAGTGCCTTCACAAGTTCTCTTGACGGTAATTTTAACCTTATCATACTGTGTGCCGTTCTCAGTGACTAACCATGCGTTGTTGTAGATGGTAGTCTCGCCACAAGCAAATACTTTGTCATCACCTGTCAAGCGACCCTTATAGGTGATTGTAGCCTTTTGCCCAGCGTTATAATCACCAATGTTCAAGCCTTTTTCTTCAAAGAGGGCGTCGGATACTTTCTGATTATTGCCCTTGGAGTTAGAAACGTAGGTTGAATCTTTGACATATTCTAGACCATTTGGCATTTGATCGTGCACGGTCACGGCAGTCTGCCAAGTCGTACCAGTGTTGGCATACTCGATTTTGAAATCAAGCACATCACCTGGATTAGTAGTCATGGTCTCTTTATAATCATTCTTACCTTCGGCCGAAACGGTCTTGGTCGTGAACCAACCCGGCTGATCTACCTTGATGCGGTAAGTAACATAACCAGCATACTCGTTACAACCTGGGATGAAACCCCAAGCACGCGAATCATAGGCTAGCTTTGCACCATCACCAAAGAGAGATTCGGAATCAAGGATGGAGCCATTCGTGCTATACTGGCCAGTGCTACCATTGTGAAGCACTGCAGAATTTGGCACATAGGACAGATAGACGGTTGTCGTCGCCTTCATGTAGGCCGTGTCCCAAACCTCTAGTGGATTAGTGTTAGTTGCAGTAATCGTGCCACGCACTTCGCCGTTCTGCCCAGCCGTCAATTTGGTTGGGAAATTGGCTTTGAGGCGGACATTGTCTGCCATCACCTGTGCGCCATAGTTAGCGGCACCATTATTGTGGTAATAAACAAAGACTTCGTATTCCTTCCCCACCTCGATGGTAACATCGTCTTTGTAGGTGTTGCTCGTTCCCGCTTCGCGAATCCGAACAAAGTTTGACTCGTGCCCAAGAGACGGGTTGTCCGTCATCGAGTTGAACGTCGCATAAGTCGCTGGACTGTTCCAAGTGAACGTCTGGCGATTCTGCGGCCCCCATGCCTCGGCTGCCGATGCGTCCTGGGTCATGAACGCGCCGGTAGTGGCGATACCTGCTATTGCAAGTGTCGCAGGCAGGAGTCGTGTGATTTTTGTGTTCATTTTTTCTCCTTTCCTTTAACCCTCTTATTAATTTTACTCGCCGCCACCGAATACTTCACCGAAGAAGTCGTTTCTTGCAGATTCATCATCAAAGGTCACGTCGCTGTTGTTTTCTGGAGCCGTTGGAGCTTCCGTCACAATCTGCTGTTCGACCGCTGGCGTTTCAGCTGGTGCTTCCGCTGGTGTCTCAGCCGGCGTCTCAGCTGATGCTTCTACTGAGGCTTCGGCTTGGGCTTCTGGGTTTGGTGCTACGAAAGTTGGTGCACCACGCAGTTCTTCACCTTGCGATTCGACTGGGGCGGCTTGTTCCTCTACTACTGAAGCCTGCTCCGCTGGTGCTGCCGCCTGTTCACTTGAGGTATCGCCCATCTGGGTCAAGCCTTCTGGCATGAAACTTTGTTGTTCAGCTGGAGCAGCTTGTTGCTCGGCTGGGGCAGCCTGTTCAGCTGAAGCAGTTTGCTCAGCTGGTGCCGCTTCTTCTACTGGCGTAGTTGCTTCAGGATTGGTAGAAGTCAAGTTGTTATTTTGTTCAATCGCCACCGCTGGTTGACTTTCTGCCGCGCCTGCACTAGCGTCATCATTTTGACCCGCACTTTGTTCAGCAGCTGTCGGAGTGCCACTATCCTGATTGCCGCCGCCAAAGATACTATCGTAGAAGTCATTTCTTGCTCCCTCGTCATCGAAGGTGACATCTTCGCCCGTTCTCGAATTTGAATCACCCTGTTCCGGAATCACGGTTGGATGGTCAGTATCGACTTCCTGCTGAGAGTTTGGATCACGTCCCTCGGTACTATCACTCTGAGTGGTCTGAGTACCGTCCTGAATCGACTGCTCAAGCTCCTCTGGGGTCTTAGGATCAATCTCGTTGTTCTGGACGTATGGGTTGCCATTTTCATCCGTACGCTGATTGCCGTTCTCATCTAAGACCTGTTGGTTGTCTGGGATGGCACTAGTATCCGCATCATCCACGGGACCGCCTGGCTGACGATCATTCTCGTCGGTCTTGTCTGGGTCGCCAGGGTTGACGTTGTCATGTTCTGGTGTGTCATCCAAAATCTCATGTTCATCTGGATTAACCTGTGTATCCTCCGTCTTTGGCTCTGGAGTCTCCGGGGTCGGAGTTGGAGTTGGAGTCGGTGTTGGGGTTGGAGTTGGAGTTGGTGTAGGGGTAGGGGTAGGTGTTGGAGTAGGAGTTGGTGTCGGGGTTGGTGTCGGGGTTGGGGTTGGGGTTGGAGTTGGGGTTGGTGTCGGGGTTGGCGTCGGAGTTGGAGTAGGTGTAGGAGTTGGAGTAGGTGTAGGAGTAGGAGTCGGGGTATCATCTGGGGTCGTGTCTGGGGTTGGAGTGTTATCTGGAGTAGTGTCTGGGGTTGGCGTGGTCTCTGGTGTGGTATCTGGAGTTGGCGTCACCACCACGGTTTCTGGTGTAGGTGTTACCACCTGTGGCGCCGGAGTCGTCACTTCTGGTGTTGGCTCCGCATGCCGAATCAAACCTAACTGTGAACCACCACAGTCACCGAGCATCACTACATCATAGTTGCCCCAGCTTTCCTGTGGGATTGCCGTCATCTGCATGATGCGTGTCTTCGTGTTGCCTTCGTTTAGCAAGTCGATACGTGTACCATCGTCTGCCACCTTGTATAATCGGACATAGTTCACGTCATAATTATGTTGTACAGCCAATTGCGAATAGACGTTGAGGTCTGCATCACCCTTATCGTTCGTGCCGTTCTCAGCGATATACCAAGAAGTATAAGGCGTACCAGCCTCAATCGTACCAGTCTGTACCGCATCAACATTTTCGGCCGCCCACTGGCTAAAATCGTTCGCCACTGCGTCATAGCTGTCCGTATCACCATAGCGCAAAATATCCGCAAACGAGTTTACGCCTGCCATGCCGCCTTGCTGATTCGCCGCCTCAGAGTTCACACCAAGTGCTACTGCCCACTGACCAAGCGCTTCACTCGAACTTCGGACGTTCTCAAAACCGCGCTCGACAATATCATGCCCAATTTCCGTCGCGCTAGCGCCGACTTCGTAAGTCCGCGCACCAAAGCTATGTTTGCTCAACTTGCCAGCTTGGTAATAAGCATCCGTCGAATCATCATGTCCGCCTTCGTGTTCATTAACGTCAATGACAAACACTTCGCTACCACCGTTCACGGTAAAGTCGACGTCGTAGCCATCGCTCAGCTTCTCGGCCGCGTCATCGTTAAAATCTTCTGCTAGTGGTGGCACTACGCCGACTATGGCGCCGCTCTCTTCTCCAGTGTCATCCAAAGTTTCTGGTGTAATTTCCAATTGATCGCTACTGGCTGTTTCATCCATCATCTCGATGGTTGCAGTTTGACCCGTGCTTTTATCGTTGTTTTGATTGCGCATTAACATCGTGCCGCCAACAATACCACCAACCAGCAATACTGCCGCGAGGACGCCAGCCGCAATACGCGTCTTCAATCTCGAGAATACACCTTTACGCTTCTCGACTTTTGCCTTGCCTTCTGGGGTGGCACTGTGGATTTCATCAATCTTGCCCTCCATGGCATCGAGCTGCTTGTAAGCGTCTTCTAATTCTGCACGCAATTTCTCATTTTCACCAGCCAGTTCGCTGTTTTTCTTCTCAAGGTCGGCAATCTTCTTCTCTAGTTCATTGGCAGCAGCGTCAGCTTCAGATACAGCCTCATCGGTTTTCTTGTCATCTTCAGCTTTTTTCTCGGCAGCCTTTTTGGCTGATTCATCGCCACCATCCGTAGCGTCATCGGCTGGCACTTCCCAAGCGGCGCCAGCACCTTCGCCATCGGCATACCAGGCAGCACCAGCATTTTCACCGTCTGCATACCAAGCGGCGCCAGCATTCTCGTCTGGGCTAAAGATGCCACCCTTAACATCAATATTTGGCTGACGATGTTCCCTATCAGTCTCGCCACCCATATCACCAATTTCGTTGTCCGCTACCTCTTGATTATAAGATTCAACTGCACCCTCACCTGCTTTCTTGGCGGCTTTATTATTGTGCAGACGATCCAACTCGGCTTCTGGATTAGAGATTTCCCCCAGGCCTCCGCCCATATTTGGTTGCTTTACCATTTTAGTTTTCCCCCTTCTTGTTCAAAAAGATTTGACGGAAATTATCCATCGCTTCGGTCACCACGGCTTGTGTATCAACACCCGAATTTGCAATCAATTCGGAAACCTGCTCGGCGGTTACATCTTCTCGCTCCGCCAATTTTTCAAGCTCTTCAAACTTATCATCAGGAAGCGCATAAATCAAAGATTGGTTAATCGTATCGACAACCTTTTCTTCAATCGATGCTTTGAGAGTCGCCTTTTCGTCGTCACCCAATCCGCTTAGACCTTTTTCCTCGATCAGCGAATCGGCGAAACGACTAACGGCTTCTTTGTCTGAAACATTATTCAGACTACTGCTAATAGTATTATTATCCATGGCCTATGTTCGCCTTTCTTGTTTTTATGTTGATATATGACCTATTCTCCCCTTATGATACCACTAGCTTTTTAGAATGTCAACACCTTTTTTACGTTTTTATGAGGAGTTAAAAGAAGGCACCAGATTCAAGGCGACGATGAGTAGCGGAGTCGAGCCGTACTCTGCCGTACGGCGAGCGAGCAACGGAGTCGTCAACGCCGAAGATGGTGTCTTATTTTAGCTCCTGCAATTAAAATAACCGAACAATATGTTCGGTTGTTTTAATTTTCTAACTTATTTTTACCTCTCTTTCGTCGTTGGAGATGTTGCCGTATTTTTATTTTTACATAGGTGTTACTGCCCTTCTATTACGCTACATCCCAGAGTAACAGTTTACCAAGTCCAATCTTAACTTTTCTACGCTTGATGTCTTCAATTTGCGCTCTGGTATGTTCAGAGATAGCTACATTATTTTTTGAAGGCATCCCTTCATTGGACATATATTGGTAGTCAAACGGCGAGCTTCCATCCGCCTCTGCTCCTTTCTTTAAGTTGTTGATATTGTTACTCATGGTTTTCCTTTTTGTTTTTATTTGTTAGACTGTTTATTTTACTTTTTTACGCTTTTGTTGTCTAACTTGCTTTTAGTATAGCACACTTCGCCAAAAATGTCAATACTATTTATGCTTATTTTATGGCAAAATGTCAAATTAACAGAGGTAATATCACCATCTCTATAAGAGGCTTAAAACTGCCCAATCCCAAAGAATAGAATGTAAAATATCTAGCCAGTGGCTAGATATTTTACAATAGGCTGGACCTCACGTTAAAAATACAACATTAGAACTAATGTTGTATTTTTAACATAGTGGGTCCACCATCTTTGGGATTGGGCAGTTTTAAGCCTTCTCTAGTGAAATGGTGACATTTTCTCCGTCAACCTTGGCAATCTCATCATAAGTATAATTGCCATCCGTGGTAAACTCTACTGCTAAAGTCTCGTTTTTGACCATTTCTAGCCATTCTGGTGCGATTTTAGCCGTCGTGGAGAGCTTAATACGATCATCCACATTCAACCCGGCCTTTTTGCGGGCGGCTTGCACGGCCCGGATTAGCTCACGTGCAAACCCCTCGGCCTTGAGTACGTCCGTTAGGGTCTTGTCTAACTTTGTTTCTTTACCGTGAACAACTTTTTTAACATTCACCTCATCCGCAATCATCTGCTCGTATTCTTCAGGGAGTTGTTCCCCGCCATACTCCAACTTCGAGAGTGGTTGACGCACTTTAATTTGCTGTTCAGTCTCGGATTTATTCATACGCAAGCTCAAGCCTTCCGTGATAATCTCCCGCGTCCGTGCCATTTTGGCAATCACATCCGCATCGACTTCGCCCGCTTCTGGCCAATCCAGCAGATGTACGCTCTCGCCACTACCAGTCATGTTCTGATATAGCTCCTCGGCCAAGAACGGCGTAAACGGCGCCAATAGTTTAGCAAGGTATGTTAAAACGTAATACAAAGTGGCATACGCTTCTAGCTTGTCGTTATCGTCTTCAGACTTCCAGAATCGCCGGCGACTTCTGCGTACGAACCAGTTGGAGAGGTCGTCGATAAACGGCAAGATTCCCGCCGTCGCCTTCGGCAAATTATATTCTTCCATGCCTTTGGTGATATCATCTCTTAGCTCATGCAAACGAGAGACAATCCATCGGTCCAGCGAGTTAGACAAGTTCTTTCCTAGGGGAGTGTCCGAAAGAAAATTCTCAAGCTCGTCTGTTTCAACATTATCAACGCTTGCATAAGTATTAAAGAAATCATATACGTTCCAAACCATCGAGAGCTTGCGTGCCGTATCCGACACGTCTTTATCTAGGAGCGCAAAATCTTCACCCGCCAATACTGGACTAGAGAGCAACAGGAACCGCAAGCTATCCGCCGAGAACTTATCCATCAGCTCGTTCGGATCGGTATAGTTTCCCAGCGACTTGCTCATCTTGCGCCCATCGTTGCCAGCCAGAGTGCCGGTAGTGATGACATTCATAAACGGATTTAAGTGCTTACGAGCAGTAGTACTATGCGATGAAGCAGGAGAAGCGGAACGAGCCGTACTTGACGTACGGTGAGTGAGCATCGCATCTGCTGAAGAAGCAGAGTGCTGCTGATCGAAAGCACCAATACTAGCCAGAGCGGTGTTCACGCAGTGAACATAGTAAAACCACGCTCGCACCTGCCCCACATATTCCACGATAAAATCGGCTGGGTAGTTACGTTCAAACTTCTCTTTATTCTCAAATGGATAGTGCAACTGCGCAAACGGCATCGAGCCAGATTCAAACCAGCAGTCCAGCACCTTCTCAATCCGCTTAAAATGCTCATCGCCTACGTCGAACTCAATCTCATCTACCCACGGGCGGTGATAATCTTTGAGTTCTACCCCCGAAAGCTCTTTTAGTTCGGCATAACTACCAACGACTTTCACCGTGCCCTTATCACCCTTCCAGACTGGCATCGCCGTCGCCCAGAAACGATCACGCGAAAGATTCCAATCTGGCGCCTGCTCAATATTCTTCGCAAAACGTCCGTGTTTCAAATAATCTGGGAACCAGTTGATATTTTCATTCTCGGTGAGCATCAAACTCTTCGAGTCTTGCACGTCAAAGAACCAGCTTGGGAAAGCTCGATACATGATGCGCTGTTTTGAACGTGGATTAAATGGGTATTCATGCTTGATATACTTAATCTCATAGACAATGCCCTTTTCTTCTAGGACTTTCGCAATAAACTTGTTCCCCGCCCAGTTTTCAATGCCGATTTCATCAGTATCACGCACGCCGAGAGCCCTCAACTGCTCCGCCATCTCTGGAAGATAGTAACCTTTTTCGTCCAAAACGTCCACAAAATCCAGCTCATAATCATTCATCAGGGCGTAATCATCTTCACCATAAGCTGGCGCAATGTGGACAATACCCGTACCGTCTTCATCAGAGACAAACTTCGCCGTCACCACGGTAAAAGTATCTTTCTTCAGTTTACCCTTACCATCTTTTAGTTTGGTCACGTCAAAGAGTGGCTCATAGTGTAAGCCTTTTAGCTCAGACCCCTTAAATGAGCCTACTAATTTCAACTCCTCGTGCAAAATCTTCTCCGCCAAATCTTTCGCCACAATATAAATGCCATCACTCTGCTCATAAGCGCCATATTCCATCTCTGGATTCACGGCTAAAGCCAGGTTGGCGGGTAAAGTCCAAGGGGTTGTCGTCCAAGCTAAAAGATACAACCGACCCGCCTTCGCTAGAGTTTCGAGTTTATTCAAGGAAGCAGGAGAAACCAAAAATCTAGTGAAGGCGCTAGGGTCGGTCACTACCTGATATGCATCGTTATCCATCGTCACTTCGGCCTTCGATACCGGCGTGGCGAACTTCGTATCGTACATCAGCACCTTCCGCCCCTCATAGATTTTCCCCGCCTCATAAAGCGTCTTAAACGCCCACCAGACACTTTCCATGAAGTTTTTATCCATTGTGCGGTAAGCGCCCCTAAAATCTACCCAACGACCAACTCGGTCAATCGTCCCTTCCCAAGTCTCCGAGTTTGCTACCATACTCTCACGAGCTTTATTGATATAAGTCTCTAGCGAAATTGCCCCTGGGACTTTCTTCGGGTCGCCGCCAATCTGACGACGATCGGTGATGCCCAACTGTTTTTCAACAAAGTTCTCTGCTGGTAGTCCGTGACAGTCCCAACCCCAGCGCCGCTCTACACGCTTACCCCGCATGGTCCAAAAGCGCGGCACTACATCTTTTACGATGGACGACAAAAGTGTACCATGGTGTGGATTTCCGGTAATGAATGGAGGGCCATCATAAAAAACATAGGAATCATCAATCGGCCTTTGCTCAACCGATTTTTCAAAGACTTTGTTTTTCTTCCACCATTCTACCAACGCCTTCTCGTACTCCAAAGCACGACGACGTGGCGCACCCGTATATTTCATTTTTTCCTTTCCGGAGCTTCCACACTCTATTAGATTAACCCAATTATACCATATTAAATTCGGATTGTCGACGAGATAATTCAAGGAAGCAGGAGTAGCGAAGCGAGCCGTACTTGACGTACGGTGAGTGAGCAACGCACCTGCTGACGCAGAAGAATCCGTCGAGAATTCGAATTAGGCGGTCAAGTAGTATGAGACCTCATCCAACCGTGGTAGTGGCAACCCCGTCCACGACGAAAGCACTCTCCCCTGGTCGTCCAGCGCCATGATGGTTGGATACTGCATGATTTCATAGGCTCTCGCCATGCTTTCTCCGTCTCGCGTCTCTGGGTCTACCTCTTGCACCATCCCGGCCGTATCTCGCGCTCTCAGCTCGTGAGTCCACTCCTCAACTTCACGCCCATAGTCTGTTGCACGCTTATAAATAATCACCACCCTCATTTTTACTCCTTTGCTTTATCCTTCTTTTTTCGCTGTTCTCTAATCACCTGTTCAAATTCCCCCAAGGTCGTAAACTCCTTAAACACGCTCGCATAACGCACATAAGCCACCTCGTTACGCTCCGAAAGTACCTCTAGGATTGTCTCGCCAATCTGTTTTGAGGTTACCTCGTCTTCGCTAATATCGCGCAGACGGCTTTCTGCCTCTTCCACCACGGCTTCCACCTCCAAATCCGACTGAAAGAACTTCCCTACGCTCCGCCTGACCGAAGTAATTAGCTTGTCACGGTCAAAAACTTCTCTGTTCCCACTCCGTTTTCTCACAATCAACTCAGGCATTTCAATCCGCTCATAAGTGGTAAAACGTATGCCATCACTAGTCACGCGCCGACGTCGAATCATTGTGCCGTCCAGTGCTTCACGGCTCTCCAGCACTTTGCTATCCCCAATTTTGATTTTATTCGCCATCTTCGCCTCCTCCGAAACTATGCCGATTAAGCTTATGTCGCCAGTATTTTTGCCTTCTGACGCATTTTAAGGCCCCTCTCAGCTATTTTCGCATCCGACCGCGGAGGGACGGCGGTACGTCTAAATCATCGCTAGAATCGTTGTTTTTGAGCGAGTCCCACATGTTTACTTTATTTTCGGCGGTAAATTCTTCTGAACTCATCTGTGGCACGCTGTCGCCAGACTTTGGCTCGTCATCAGTCGAAACCGTGGCCACTGCTGGCTCTTCTTTTACGGTCTCGACAGTATTCATATTCATGTTATTACGATAATAATCCGAATCAAAACCAGTCGCCACCACTGTAATTACAATCTCATCTTCAAGGTCTGGGCGAATCGAAGCACCAAAGATAATGTTAGCATCTGGTGAAACTGCACTGGTAATCACCTCGGCCGCTTCCTGAATTTCAGACATTGACATATCATAACCGCCAGCTACTGAGAAGAGTACGCCCCTTGCGCCTTCAATCTTTACCTCAATTAGCGGCGATTCAATCGCCTGTTGTGCCGCCAGCGCCGCACGGTTTTCGCCACTTGCCCGCCCAATGCCCATCAAGGCTGAGCCTGCATTCTTCATGATGGCTTTTACGTCGGCAAAGTCGAGGTTAATCAAGCTATGCTCGGTAATCAACTCCGAAATGCCCTGAACGCCTTGACGTAAAACATCATCCGCAATCTTAAAAGTCTCTAAGAGTGGAGTGCGCGGGTCAATCGTCGAAAGCAAACGGTCGTTTGGAATCGTGATTAAAGCATCGACGTTATGAGACATTTCTTCGATTGCTTTATCGGCATTCTCACGACGCTTCGCACCTTCAAAAGTGAACGGTTTTGTCGCTACGCCAACCGTCAAAATATCACGAGATTTGGCCTCTGCCGCCACGATTGGACCAGCACCAGAACCAGTACCACCACCAGCACCAAGCGTGATAAAGACCATATCAGCACCGTCTAACGACTTACCAATATTCTCACGACTCTCCTCCGCCGCTTCACGCCCTTTCTCAGGATCACCGCCAGCACCTAGCCCCTTACCAATATGCACCTTGGTGTCAGCATCAGAATGATGTAATGCTTGCGCATCGGTGTTAATAGCGATAAACTCCACCCCGGAGAGACCGACTTCTTTCATTCGATCTACGGCTGATCCACCAGCACCGCCAACACCGACCACCTTGATGCTAGCAACGCTTTCTACCTCTGTTGGCTTGATTTCTGGCATTTCTAAACAACTCCACTTTAATGATTATTTTCATTGTAACATACCGAAAGCCAAGTTTCAACCCCTATTTTCAAAAATCTCCCCTGTTGAACAAATTATTTGTTCAGTTTCTAAAATCCACCGAAAATCTTAGCGAAAATCCCGCCAGATTTCCCCTGTTTCCCACCCCCGCTCTTCCGCTTTTGCTTCTTGGCTGGGGCTGCCCCGCCTTCCAGTGTTGCCATCATCGCCAGCCCTACCGCCGCCGCATACTCTGGCTTCTCAATTGCATCTGCCACCCCACCAAAGCCCTTCGGCATCGCCACTCGGACCGACGCTTCAAGAACCTCTTTAGCAAACGCACTAATCTCACGCATCTTAGCTCCCCCGCCCACCAAAACAATCCCCTCTGGCAAGCGATGGTCATAATGCGCTGTCTTTAGTTCATTTTTCACACCTAAGAAAATCTCTTTCAGGCGGTCTTGCGCCACCTGATAAACTTCTTCGCGTGGGAAAGTCAATTCTTCCCTGCCCTTGCGCACAATGATATCTTTATCGCTATCATCAAAACTACCCGTCACAAAGCGTCGCTTAATGTCTTCCGCTGTATCCGTATCAATCTGGAGCATGATGGCCAAATCATTTGTGATGTTATTAGCCCCAATCGGGATCACGCCTACATATTGCAAATCGCCTTCCTCAAACACCGCCACCGAAGTCGTAGCCGACCCAAGATCAACCACCGCCACGCCATTCTCCATCTGTTTTTCCGAAAGTACTGCCCTGGCCGCCGCCACTACACTCGGCACCATTTTCTGCACATCAATCTTCGCACATTCTGCTACCTTCGCCAGATTTGCCGCCGTTGGCGCTAGAACTGAAATCACACTAGCATTCATCACCAAGCGTGAACCCGTCATACCAATCGGGTCTTTAATTCCATCCTGCTCATCAAGAGTATAAGATAGCGGTAAAACATCCAAAATCGTGCGGTTTGCCGGTACTCTGCCAACCACCGCAGCATTCTCCACACGTTCCATATCATCATAAGTAATCTCATGGTCTATCCCACCCAGAGCAATCATTCCATCAGCCTTGGCACTCATCACATTAGCACCATTAATCGAGACATAGGCCTTCGTCACCTGGTAGCCGCTCATCCGCTCAACTTCACCCAACATTCGGTCAATCGCCTCCGCTGGACCAGTCAAATTCGCCACCGTCCCCTTCCGCATACCGGCATTTTTTCCCTCATTATAACCAACTACGGCTAAACTGCCGTCTTTATTCAAGCTCATCACCACTGCTCGCACATTTTCTGTGCCAACATCGATTCCTACACCAAATCCTGCGGATTCATCCATAAGCTTATTTTACCTTCTGTAGCTAGAATTGTCAAGATTGCGTTTTTCTCGGCGCGAAGCGCGCCTATTCGGCGAGCGAGCGACGAAAAAAATGTGAGATTGGCAATTCTAATCAGGTAGCGTTAAGACTTCGTGGCCATTTTCGGTTACTAGAATTGTGTGTTCACAATGACAGGCGACCGAGCCATCATTTAGCACCACTGTCCAGCCACTACCGTCTTTGGCGACGTGATTTTTCGGACTACCTAGGCTCGACATCGGCTCGATGCAGAGCGTATCGCCCTCTTTTAATACATACCCATGCCCTTTTTTGCCATAATTTGGCACGTCTGGCTCTTGATGCATTTCTTTGCCGATAAAATGTCCCACGTAATTTTCAACTACCCCTAACTTGCCGTTTTTTAGCACTTTCTCCACCGCCGCGCCAATGTCCCCAAGGTGCGCTCCTGGCCTTACCTGTTCGATTCCTTCCCAGAGAGCACTCTCGGTCACAGAAATCATCTTCTTCACTGCTGGTCGTCCAGTACCCCCTACAAGCATCGTAAAGGCCGCATCTGTACAATATCCCTTATAGCGAATCACCATGTCAAAGGAAACCTTATCACCTTCTTCAAAAACGTAATCGCTTGGCGCACCATGCACTAGCTGCTCATTAGTCGAAATACAAATCGCCCCCGGAAAATGCTCTTCTAGCTCATCATAAGCTACCTTCGCACCTCGCTTCTCTACCTCTTTTCGCACCCAGCTATCCACCTCTTTTTCAGACATGCCAGGCTTGACATACTCTTTCAAATCGCGCAAAAGGTTACCTAGAATCTTCCCGCCCTCACGCATGGCCTGGATTTTTTCTGTATTCATCAAAAGCACTCCAATTCTATCTCGTCTGCCAAATCTTCCAACTCTTCTCGCAAGTCTTCTCGGTCTAATTCGTCCATCTTATTCTCCGTACGATCGTTCTTTCTCTACCGAATCGTTTTCAATTACGTCAAGATCGTGGTCGTTAAACACCTCTGGCGCCGTCGGCAAAACCTTGAAAATCTCTTTTTCGATTCTCTCGGTCACTTCGTCGTATCCACCGACTCCATTCACCCTGATAATCGGCACATTCCGCGCTTCTAGTAGCGGCAAAATCGCCCCGATATTCTCTTCAAAAATCGCAAAACGCTTTTCTACGACGTCCTTCGTATCATCTTCACGTCCGCGCGACTCAATCCGTTGCCAAAGTTCCTCTCTTGGCACATCCAAAACTACCGCCGCATCAACGCTATCAAAAAACTTCGAGTTTTCATCTGCTAACATGATTTCGGTCTGTTTCCTATCTCTTGGGTAGCCATCCAACACCACTTCCATTCCCTCGGCATTGGCACGGTCAATTTGCTCGCCCATTAACTTGACTACAGTCTCATCATCTACCAGTTCGCCAGCTTTCAAAATCTCATCAAATTTCCCCGTATCTCGCAGGACTTGCCCAACCGACAGCCAACGCCAACCGTATTTATCAGCGATTGTTCGTCCCTGTGTTGATTTGCCACTGCCTGCCGGCCCAAAAAGTATAATCATTCGTCCCTTTCTCTTATCACCTTTATTATACCACATTCATCAAAAAAACGCATATAAGTAGTGAGATGCGATGAAGCGGGAGTAGCGGAGTGAACCATACTTGACATACGGCGAACAAACAACACACCCGCTGAAGACGCAGACTACTGCTTATATGCGCTTTTCTACTTGAGACCTAATTTGATGCGCTCTGCCTTCTCCGCACGACGCACTTCACGAAGGATTGCTTTATTGCGACGCTCACGCTTGGAAATCGGCTTCGAAAAACGCATCTGAGACTTTGCCAGTGGCATCACACCACTCTGTAGAACCTTACGGTTGAAACGACGAATGATGTTTTCATTCGCTTCACTCTGGTCTTTTCTTGTAACTTTAATTGCCATATTACTGTTAATTATACCAGAGATTATTCTTTTTTTCAAGTAGTTTTTAGAAATCTTCTGCCAGCTCTAGCTGCACAATTCTCCCCTCCACCGTAGTATCCCCGTTCCAAGTATTAGTTACCGCCGTCAGCCAAACATTAATTACTAACCCCGGCTCTGAGATATTCCATTCTTCGGGTGCATTGAAAGCTACCAACTTAAAAAGTGTGCCGTTCTTATCTCTTATTACTAATCTTAAATGTTGCCCATCACTACCCATCCGCCTCGAATCCATCAAAATAGCTCGCTCCATCAAAAAGATTGGCTCAGTATTCCCTGTTCCAAACGGTTCCAGTTCGGTCAGATCATCCATAAAATCAAGTGTCAGCTCGTCAAAATCCTCCAGTCGCAAATCTGCTCGTCGCCGCAAAAACCTCTCTTGATTCCTCAGCTTCAGACTGTCATAATACCGATTGACCGTTTTCCGAAAATCATCCACCCTCCCTGTTTTGACCTTCAGACCGCAAGCCTCAGCATGACCACCCCCCTTCTCTAGACAATCTTGGCACTCTTTAAGTGCTAGTGCTAAATTAAACTCCCCAAAACTCCGCCCAGACCCCTTGCCATTCTCTGTCGAAAGTACAAAACACGGCCTCTTATAAGTCTCCACTAGCCGCCCAGCGATAATCCCCAGCACTCCTTCGTGCCAAGCCCCTTCCACCACTAATACCTGGTCTGCCCCTACTCCTCTTTCGGCTATCACTTTCGTCGCTTCTTCTTGCTGTTTTCGCCGTTCACTATTCAGAGAATTAAGCTCTAAGGCCATCTTTGCCGCCTCTGCGCCCGATTTGGTCCGCAGCAGTTTCAGGGCCAGGTCTGCAGTTTCCATGCGTCCTGCGGCATTTAAGCGCGGTCCAAGCTGAAATCCCACCGCATCGGTATCAATTTTACCGATTTTTGCCACCCGCATCAGCTCTTTCAGGCCTTTTCTAGCTCCTTTCTCTAGTACAATCATCCCATAATGGCAGATAATCCGATTATCTCCTGTCAGCTTCATCGCGTCGCAAATCGTACCAATCATTGCCAGGTCAAGTAGCCACTTCTCTCGCCCAGGCTTTATCCACCCCTTTTTCACGCAGGCTCGCGCCACCATAAACGCCACCCCAGCGCCACACAGCTCCATCAGCCCCGAAATATCCTTCGGCAAATCTGTCGCATTTTGCTCTTTCAAGTCCAGAATCTCCGCCTGACGCGCCAAAACTTTCTTCCGAAAATCTTCGCGCTTCGGATTGACTATCACTACTAGTCCACCTGGTTCTCCCTGTTTTTTACCATCAAAAACCTTCGGTAGCTCGCCTGAAATCTCGTGATGGTCTGTCACCACGACGTCAATGCCGTTTTTGCTTAAATCGGCGATGATTTCACTGTTATTGCTACCACAGTCCACCGTTACAACCAGTTTTACCCCTGTTTCCACTGCTCGCTCAACCAACTTCGCACTCATGCCATAACCATCCGTAAAACGGTTTGGGAGCATAGTTTCTAGATTAGATGACTTTAAGCCTAGCAACTCCAAGATTTCTGCCATCTCGGTTGACGCCGTTACTCCATCGACGTCATAATCGCCATAGACAATCACTTTTTCATCTCTATCCACCGCCAGTTTCAAGCGTTCTACTGCCCTTTCCATCTCTGGCAGCTCAAAAGCATCGTCCAAATCCTCATATTCTGGACGCAAAAAACTCTCATCTAAACCACGCGCCTCTAGTAGTCGCCGAAACAAATCTGTCATCGTTAGAGAATGGTCTTACTAGTTGGACGATTCGCCTTGCGAATCTGTTCACTCTTAATTACCATGCTCTGAAGTTCTTTTAGGAGCGGAAATTGCTTGTTCGTCTGATAGATTGTGGTGTTACCTTTCTTCGTAGTAAGCAAAAACTTACCCTTCTCAAGTCTTCTAAGCTCTCGCTGAATATTGCCTGGATCCTCCTTAATCAACTTAGCCAGTCCACGCACATGTGTCTTGAAGTCTGGATACTTCGCAAACACAATCAAGATCTTACGCCGCACTCTAGATGTTACAAAAACATCCAACATATCCGATTTTCTCCTATGATTCCTATCTCAATTGTAGCATGCTAAAGTTATTTTTACAACACTTTAAAATTATGATTTTTATGTTATTATAAAGGTATGTTTTATGAGGTGATACCGACCAAAGTTTTCCGTGCCAGCTCTGGTATTTTGACTTATACTTCTGGTCAGAGTCTTCAACCTGGCACCCTTGTCGAGATTCCCCTCGGCAAAGCCACCGTTCGTGGTGTCATCTATAAGAAAGTTCCCCAGCCAGATTTTAAGTGTAAAGAAATCTCTCAGGTCTTACATAAAAGACCTCTACCCTCACATCTGCTAAAGTCTTTGGTTTGGCTATCTGAATACTATCTAACACCTCTACCAGTGGTGGCTAATCTAATTCTTCCGGCGCCACCTTCTAGGAAATACATCCAAGAAGCGTCGCCAAGAAGTTCAGTTCGCCTACACAGTCCACCCCTGAATACCGCCCAGAAAGCAGCCCTAGAAGCCGTTAAATCTGCCGCCACAGCCACCAAACTATTACATGGCATTACTGGTAGTGGTAAAACCAATATTTACCTTAAAATGGCTCAGGAGACCCTAAATGACCAAAAATCGACTATTTTGCTGGTTCCTGAAATCGCTTTGACTAGCCAGCTGGTCCAAGTTTTTCAATCTTCCTTCGGCGACAGGGTAATTTGCTTGCATAGTCGTCAAACCGATGCCACTCGCCGCGACCTCTGGTACAAAATCCACGATGCCGCCACACCTCTGATTATCATCGGTCCTCGTTCTGCTCTCTTTAGCCCCTTGCACGACCTCGGTCTCATCATCATCGACGAGGCGCACGAATCTGCCTATTTTCAAGAGACCGCACCCAAGTATTCCGCCCTTCGTCTCGCCAGTTTTATTGCTTCCACCCTTAAAATCACCTGTCTCCAAGGCACCGCCACCCCTCTCGTCTCGGATTATTATCTGGCCGAAAAGAATCATGCCTATATCCCCTTAACCGAGCGCGCCAAAACTTCCGCCATCCAGCCCGACATTTTTCTCATCGACCTCAAGAAACGTGAAAATTTTATCCGTAACCATTATTTTTCCGACGGCCTCTTAAAAGCCATTAAAGTCAATCTAGAACATCATTATCAAACCCTGATTTTTCATAATCGTCGTGGCTCTGCTCCGCTCACTATCTGTTCCAACTGTGGTTGGCAAGCTCTCTGTCCAACTTGTTTTCTCCCTTTGAATCTTCATTCCGACTCTTATACCCTCATCTGTCACGCCTGTGGGTATCAGACCAAAGTTCCAACGAACTGCCCAGATTGCCATCATCCCGACATCGTCCATAAAGGCTTCGGCACTAAGTTGCTTGAATCTGAACTGAATAAACTTTTTAAGGAGGCGCGCATCGTCCGTTTTGATGCTGATAACAAAAAATCCGACACCCTCGACGCTCTCTATGAACAAGTCAAAAATGGTGATTTTGACATTATTATTGGCACTCAAACCGTCGCCAAAGGTCTTGATTTGCCTCTGCTCGCCACCGTTGGCGTGGTCCAAGCAGACAGTGGTCTTTCCCTACCAGATTTTGCTTCCGAAGAGCGCACTTTCCACCTGCTCACTCAGGTGATTGGTCGAGTCGGACGTGGTCATCTCGACACTGCCCAGGTCTTCATGCAGACTTTTCAGCCTGAACATCCCGTGGTTCAGGCCGCCATCCACAATGACTACACCGCTTTTTCAAAATATTTGCTCAGTCGTCGCAGAGCTGGCCATCTCCCACCTTTTGCCTATCTCGCCCGCCTCGATTTGACTTATAAAACCGAAGTCGCCGCTCTCACTCAAATCCGCCGCTTACAAAATTTACTCAAGAAATTTCCAAAATTACTCGTCTCTAATCCTGCGCCAGCTTTTCATGAGCGAAGCACGAAGGGCTACTCCTGGCAACTCATCTTGCGCGCCACCTCTCGCAAAACTCTCGAAGATGCCATTCAACATCTCCCGCCTAATCCTCATCTTCATTTTACGATTGACCCACCAAGTCTCCTCTAGTCATAAACACTATTTTGTGCTATAATATCTCTAATTATGGGTTTAAAGATTATTACTGTACCTGATTCTCGTTTGCGCCAAAAATCAATCAAGGCGCGGATTTCTGATCCCGAAGTCGTCGAAGCCATCGAGACCATGCGTAAGGAATGTATCGCCTGGGAGAAAGAACATCCGCACGAGCTTTCTGCTGCCATGGCCGCTCCTCAGCTAGGGGTGAACAAGCGCGTCATTATCGTCCGTGATGATTTGGATGATAAGGATAATCAACATTTTACCGCTCTACTAAATCCTGAAATCATCAAAACCGACGGTAAAATCGAGCGCGACTATGAAGGCTGTCTCTCCATCCCTTACCTCTATGCCAATGTTCCGCGCCCCGATAAGGTTCGTATCAAGGCAGAACTTGAAGATGGCACCCCTGTCCGCATCAAAGCTGATGGCTTCCTTGCCCGCACCTTACAACACGAAATCGACCATCTTGAGGGCGTTCTCTTTATCGACCATGTCAAAGACGACCCTAAGGCTTTTGCCCGTATGAACGATAAGGGCGACCTTGACCCTGTTGATTACGATAAAGAGGTTAAGGGCAACAAGGAACTTTGGCCAGATGACGAAGACTAATTCCCACCCTCAAGTCATTTTCTTTGGTAATGGTATGCTTGCTGATGTCGTCAAAGGTACTTTACTCAGCGGCGGTGTCGAAATTATTTTTCATGCCCGTAAAAAAGAAGACCTTGAAACGGTCAAACAGCTTAAACTCAAGCATCCCGAAGCTCACGGCATCCTCGCCTCTTTTGGAGTTTTGATTAAATCCGACCTACTCGACCTCTTTGAGCCAGAGGGTATTTTGAACATCCACCCTTCCTTCCTGCCAGATTTGCGCGGCTCTTCCCCAATTGAATCCGCTATCTTAAGGGGCGATACTCTGTTTGGCGTCTCCGTAATGAAACTCGTCAAAGGTATGGACGCCGGTCCAGTTTTTTACCAAACTACTCTCGACTTCGATGAGAACACGCCAAAATTCGAAATTTACGAAAAACTAGCCATAACTGGCGCAAAATGGCTCTTAGAGCACCTTTCTGAAGACGCTCATGCTTCAAAAATGCCCTTGAGCACCCCTCAGGACGATTCTAAGGCCACTTTCTGCGGAAAGCTGGCAACTGACGTGTCTGAACTCAAACCGGCCTTAAAAAGCGCGAGAGAGCTTCACAATGAGATTCGCGCTTATGTTAAGTTCCCTAAATCACGTTATACTTTCTTCGGCAAAGACTGCATCATCCACCAAGCCCACATCTCCGACCACGCCGAAAACGACCTCTCTTTGAAGTGTAAAGACGGCATGTTTTTATGCATCGACGAGCTTCAGCCAGCTGGCAAACGTCGGATGGATGCAAAATCCTTCCTGAACGGGTATAAAAAGTAATTTTTATAACTTCTTTTTGCGTAGTTCTCTAGTGAAGAACTTCAAACGGTCGCCAATTTCCAGCTGAATCTTGTGTTCTGTTTTTAGCGCCAAACCGCCAGTCTCCCCTGCCACCAGTTCGTTGACCGCAATCTTCTCTTTCTGGACGCTTTCGACTTCCACTTCGCCGATTTCTTGCTTATTGCGCACTACTTTTGCCAACAAACCAGCTTTGCAGATACCTTTCAAGACTTCCCCACCAGCGATAATCGATGTACGCTCGGTACGGAATACTCCTTTCACCTTCATTTCACCAGCATCTTCCTCGACAATTTCGGCATCAAGCAGATCTTCCATCTCACTCTTGGCGTCATCCAGTAGCTCATAAATCACCTTGTAGCACTTAATTGGCACATTGTCGCGCGCCGCCATCTTCGAGATGTTGACTGGCACCGAAACATTGAAGCCATAAATCACGGTGTTTTCACCTGTTGCCATATAGACATCATTTTCCGTCACATCGCCGACCCCTGTCGCTACGATGTTCAAAGTCACTTCACCCTTAGTATCAATCATTTTCAGGCTATCCACTACCGAAGTTACCGAGCCGAGCACGTCACCTTTAATCAGGACGTTAAACACCTTGGAATTATCTGCTACGTTCATCATGCGCAACAAATCACCAGAGGTGACATTGGCATTCGCTGCTGCATCGGCCGAAGCGTTAGCATTGAGCAACGCCAGCTTGCGTGCGGTTTTCTCATCTTTCGCCTCGATAAAACGATCACCAAAGTTTGGCAGCTCTTTGAAGCCAGTCACCGTCACGGGGGTAGAAGGCGTCGCCTTACCCTTTGGTTTTCCCTTCCAATCTAGCATTGTGCGGATTTTACCATAAGTGTTCCCTGCCACGATAAATTCACCTGTCTTGAGCTCGCCACCCGTCACCAAAAGATTCACCACCGAGCCTTTCCCGACTTCCATGTGACTTTCAATCACCAAGCCTTCACTTGGAATATCGACATCCGCCTTCAACTCCTCTAGGTCTGCCGTCAAAAGAATCATGTCTAAGAGTTTGTCGAGGTTATCCCCGCGCTTCGCCGAGATTGGCACCATCGTAATATCACCGCCCCACTCCTCCGGCTGGAGACCATGCTGAGACAGGTCTGCCATCGTGCGCTGTACGTCTGCACCTTCGCGGTCAATTTTGTTAATCGCCACGATAATCTTCGCGTTCGCCCCTTGAGCAAACTTAATCGCCTCTACCGTTTGTGGCTTTACACCGTCATCCGCCGCCACCACAATCACAACAATATCCGTCAGCATTGCACCGTGCTGGCGAATCGCAGCAAAAGCTTCGTGCCCAGGAGTATCGAGGAATGTAATCATCCGATCATCGTGCTTCAACTGATAGGCCGAGATGTGCTGGGTAATACCACCAGCTTCACCCTCTACGGTCTTCTTATTCAAAAGCGTATCAAGCAAAGTAGTTTTACCGTGATCGACGTGCCCCATCACCGCCACCACCGGTGGACGTTCTACGGCTCTATCGGAAAGCTCGCGACGCTGGTTTGAAATCTGCGTAGAAGAGTTTTTCTTCTCTAGTCGGACACCAGTCAGCCCCAGCTCATCGACGATAATCGAAGCCGTGTCATAATCAAGGCGCTGGTTGATAGTTGCAACGATGCCTTCTTTAAAAAGTTGGCCAATCAAAGTAGTCACAGAAAGCCCTAGCGCCTGCGCTAGTTCATCAACTGTAATCGATCCAGCAATCTGGATTACCTTTTCTTGGGCCTGCATATCTTTCAATTATACCACAGATGCTTTTTTAAAGCAAATCTAACAAAACTCGGTAAATCGTCCGTTTGCAAAAATGCGAAACGTTTTTACCAAAGAAGCTCATCTTTTTCGCCCTATAATAACGTTTTCTAGCCTCAAGTGGCAACAGAATCTCCATGCCTGCCTGCATCTTACCTTCGCATGGTGAACAAAGTCCGCAAGGTTTGCCATGAATCGGGCGATGACAAAACCAAATCAACTTCAAAATATCGGTATAACCATACTTATCCGCCCAGCTCAACATAAACTGCTCCGTATCGTCCAAAATTGGGTAGAAAAAGTTTCCGAATAGCGTCACCGCATCCTCCGAAGATTTTGCTCGGTCAACCACGTAGCCATAGCGAGTCTTTTTCAGTGTCACCGCTTTCTGCAGAGTTACATTCTCACCGTCGATAGGGTTACTCTCAATGCCCAAACCTACCGGCCCAATTTTCTCCGTTAGCGAGACAAGATAATCATACTGCCAGCCCATCTCGCCATATTTCTTGCCTAAACGGTGTCTAGCCTCTGTTACTTTTTTGTTAATTTTAATCCTACTGAGATTAACAATCTTCAACTTTTTAATCTCTGCCTTGGTGCCAGGGTGTTTCAAGAGTTTAGAAATAATCTTGCGGATTGCCTTCAGTTCATATTTACGGCTGGCTCGCTTTGGATTCAAGACATAAATCGGTTGCAAGGTTACTTTTCTCCGTGAAAGCTTACACAACATATAGGAAGAATCCAGACCGCCCGTGCAGAAAATCTTGATCGCCTCACGGTTAACCTTGTTTTTATTCTTATTCGCACAAAAAATCTCGACTTTTTCTTCACGCATCAAAAGCCTCGATTTCTAAAGCCTAGAACTAATAGCCGTACCACGCAAGCGTGGCAGACTTCAAAGTATTCTTAGTCAAATTTGTAGTATTTAATCTGGACATATGCCCTTCTTAATTCATATTATACCCAAATATTCTAAAAAAGTCAATAGCATTTTGAAAATAAATAATTCCCCACCAAGCTACTGACTAACAGCCAAAGTTTGTGCTATAATAAAAGTGAATTAGATAAGGAGAATTATGAAAGACTTTCTGAAATCTCGCATTGGCCAAGCCGTAGCTACGGCAATATCCGTAGCGGTAATCTGGGCAATTTGTACGCCGCTCTTTGAAATGCTTTTTCAAGGCGGGGTTAAAGAGTGGGATACCTACAAATACGTAATCGAGCCGATTGTAATCGGTGTGTTCGTTGGCATTTTTGAATACATTTTCCAGATGTCAAAGAACAGAAAGAATAAAAAATAGAGACCTAAGGGGTCTCATTTATGGCTCCCCGGACTGAATATGGATCCAACGTCCGCTCGCATTTTTGCTGCAAACCTCTAAAGAGTCTTGCACAAAAATGGCTCCCCGGACTGGATTCGAACCAGTAACATTTCGGTTAACAGCCGAACGCTCTACCATTGAGCTACCGGGGAACGTGTTTCTCATTATACTCCGTTTTACAGAAAAATCAACCCCATTTTTGGCTCCCGCCGTCGGACTCGAACTACTCAAACTAGTCAATCAATAACCCCCTCTTCCGAGGGGGTTATTTTAATTCCCTAAAATCTCTGGTGCTTGCGCCCGAATCTCGGCTTTCAGCGCTTCTGCCACTTCCTCGACAACCTTCTTATGCTCCGGCCGATTCTTTTGAATCCATTTTACAGAAAGATACTCTGACAAAATCTCCCAGTTCCCTTCTTTCACGCCATGTTTCTTCAACAGCTTCAGATAAACTGGATCCACTCGAAAATCTTCCTTCAGCTCAAACACCATCTTGCGGATAGTTTCTTGGTCATTCTCCATCAATTTCTCAAACTCAAGCAACTGCTCATCACTCATTCCTTCACACATTATTTCCCCCACGCGCACCTCAAGTTCCTCTTGCGCCTGTGCCAAGAACTCTTTTTTCTGACTCTCCGGCAATGCCTGGAGGCCCACTTCCATCAGAAAATTGTCGTCAAATTTCATATTCTAAGTATAAGCTAAATAGAGCGGAATTGCAAGCGCAAAATACTATTTTTCGCCACTCTTACTTAGCCACCACATCACCAGCGAGCCTACGAAGTTCCCTAACACCGCCAAGGCTAACGTCCAGCTCCAAGTCGTCGCTACGCCCAGCGTAATCACATTAGCGATGCAGTGTTGAAAGCCGCAGAAGATAAACAGTGGAATACCGAAAATTACCCCTAGTGGCGTTCCCTTTTTATACATTGCCACCGCCAGATACATTATCACTCCGCAAAGCACCGCCTTTAGAAAAAACGCCAACGAAAAATCCCAACTCGTCACTTTTGCCGTCGCCGCCTCTACGATACTAGGGTCTGCGGCTGCAAAAATCCAGCCAATCAACCACCCCGCCGCCAAATTAACCGCCAAAATCGTCAGCAGTTGCTTTAGCGGTATTTTATCTTGAATGAAAAATCCGCATTTCCCCGTAAAAAGATTCTGCCCCAGATAGCAAACTCCGAGTAGTCCAAAGGCAAAAATCACCGGCCCAATCGGATTTCCCAGCTTCAGCAGTGCAAAGTTTCCCAGCCCAATCAACACCGCCGCGCCAATGCTCTTACGTATCACCCCTAGCCAATCTGTTTTCTCGGTCTTTACCGTTACTTTTGTACTCATTTTACCTCCATTTCCGCTATCACTGGCAAATGATCGGATGCCATTGACTGCATCACCTCAAAACTCTCCACCCTCATTCTATCATTAACCATGATATGATCGCAAGCCACTTTACCATTAAACTTTAAGCCCGACAACGTATTATCCACTCCGTTTTCAAAGGTCAAGTCTCTTAAAAAGTCCAGCGCCCGCATCGCTGGCGATTCATGAATTACGTTCAAATCTCCACATAATACTAACGGTTCATTAATATCGACTTCTCTTTTAATAATTTCTGCCAAATTATTAAAAGCCCTTACACTATTTTCATCGCCCGTTGGATTTTTACGCCAAAAACCGTGATGATTAAGCACTGTCACACCATTTTTCAGCTTCGCTATCTGCACACATAGCGCATTCGATGGCGTGCCCTGTAAAACTACATCTGGCAGATACTCCCCATTTACGAAAAAATACTTCTCCTCTATAATTGGTATCCGACTCAAGATTAGATTTCCCAGGTCAAATTTACCGTTAGCAATTTTACTACTCCAGTTCGCCGAGAAATATGCATGTGGCATCCCGCTCGCCTTTTGTAGCCTAGAAGCATCTACGCATAGCCTCGATAGATGCAGTTCTGTCTCTGGCTCGTGCGCGTGCATCACCTCTTGCATGCAAATCACATCAAACTGATTATTCTGCAAAAACCGCTCTAGTTCCCCTTCAACCTTCCCCATCCATACGTTCAACTGGCAAATTCTCATCAATTACCTCCTTAGCCTACTATCTATTGTAGCACAAAAAATCACCCGTTCAAACGGGTGATTTTTTAATTAAGCGATTGAGAGTGAAATCTTGCGACCTTCACGGTCCACATCAATCACGCGGAACTCTTTACGCTCATTTAGCGTAAAGACCTTCTCTGGATCAACGTCGTTACCCTCACCCAGCTCAGAGACATGGACAAGTGCTTCCACCGCTGGCGAAATCTGTACAAACGCACCAAACGGAGTGATGCGAGTGACAGTTCCCTCTACCTTTGAACCAGCCTTCAAGCCTTCAACTTCAGAGAGCCATGGATCTTCCTTGAGCTGTTTCATCGAGAGGCTCAGGCGCTCCTTGTCAATCGCGATAATCTTAGCCTCAATCGTATCACCAACTTTGACATAATCAGCTGGATTGTTTACACGCTCCCAAGAAATCTCGGAGATATGAATCAAACCTTCGATGCCATCAACGTTTACGAATACGCCGAAGTCAACCACGCCAGTGACTAGACCTTTCACTACGTCGCCAACTTTCATTTCGGCAAAGCGAGCAGCGAGTACATCCTTGACTGCCTCTTTCTCAGAGAAGATGAGCTTGTTCTCTTTCTTCTGAGCGTCAAGTACACGTACTTTCAAGCCCTTACCAACGAGAGAGTTCAAGCGCTGCAAGATTTCATCCTTGTCAGCCGAGCTCACGCGTGGATAGTGTTCAGCGGAAAGCTGAGAAACAGGTAGGAATCCACGGATTCCTTCGTATTCTACGAGGAGACCACCACGGTTAGCATCGAACGGAGTCACCTCGACGATTTCTCCAGCTTCTGCCTTGGCGGTAATTTCATCCCAACCTTTATCTTTTACAGCTTTGCGCATCGAAAGCAAAACTGTTCCGTCATCCATCTCGGCATCAATTACAGATGCAGAAACTTCCTGACCTACTTCGAGATTGCGTGCAAACGCAGCCTCACGACGTGGCACCATACCAACGCCGTTTGCGCCGAGATCAACTAGAATCTCGTGCTTTTTGACCGACATCACGATACCGTCAACAGTATCTCCAGCCGTCAGTCTCTTTACGGACTCTTCTGCAGCAAGCAGCTCGTCCATTGTCATTTTAGTGGCTTTAGCCATTTATGATATTTTCCTTCCTTGGACCCGTTCAACAACTTTCGAGTGTCCCTGGCTAAGCCTAAATCACCTCAAAAGCTCTTGAACGAGCCCAAATATCTTTCTATTTTATCAAATTTCCCTCGTTTTGTCTACCCTATAATGCCAGCTTATCAGCCAACCAGTCCATCTTCTTCTCTTGCCATCCTTGTGTTATAATGTAAGTATGTATCTCACGGTTGACATTGGCGGCACCAAAACTTTTATCGCCCTTTTTGACTCTCGCCACCATATCGTCAAGTACGTGAAGTTCCCC
This sequence comes from Candidatus Saccharimonadota bacterium, assembly GCA_017480095.1. Classification (GTDB taxonomy): domain Bacteria; phylum Patescibacteriota; class Saccharimonadia; order Saccharimonadales; family Saccharimonadaceae; genus Nanosyncoccus. The sequence continues at coordinate 3,960 of JAFVBG010000001.1, read as the reverse complement.
ACCAACCAAAATCAAGACGATTTTCTGAACACATTTTTTACTCATCTACAGGACTATCAGGATGCTCAGCCGACTAATGTCGTCGTTGCCGTAGCTGGCGTCATCAAAAACAATCGTCCGTCTTGGTTTGGCAATCTAGACTGGCATAATCCACCCCTACAAGAAACCATAAAAAAGTTGTTCACTTGCCCAGTCTTCTTCATCAACGATGCCGATTCCGCCACCCTTTACGAATCACATTTTTATCCAGGCAAATCAATCTATCTGACCTTCTCGACTGGCATTGGCGGTGGCATCGCCACTGCGTCCAAGACTCTCACCGCTCGTTCTCGCCTTGCTACGCTCACCCCTGAATCCGCTGATTTTGAGCCTGGACACAAAATTTACATCTGGAACGGTCAACCTTGTGAGTGGGAAGATATTGCCTCGGCTGGTGCCATCCGCCATTTTTATGACAATCGCCCAGTCACCACTCTCCGGGGGCGTGCTACCTTTTTTGATATTGCAAACCGTGTCGCCGTCGGACTTCGCGACATAATTCTAGAGCACCAGCCAGATGTTATTATTGTGGGTGGGCCACTTGCTCTTACCTTAAAAAAATGGCGCTTACCTCTAAAAATCATCTTGCGCGATTCCCTATCTGCCAATATCCCTTTGCCAAAAATCACTCGTGCTAAGAAACCAAACTTCTGTGTATCTTATGGGGCTTGTCTCTATGGCGAGCAAAAAGCCCGTGAGGGAGTTTCCCGTGGCTAAGAAGGCCACTCTTGATACCTCAAAAATACCCCCAAACTGCTTAAACTTAATCCAACAAATCGCCTCAGATCATCCTGATTTTGTTTTTTATACCGGCAGAAAATTCGTCTATCGCCCAAATCGCAAAAAAACTATTATTTTGGGTCCACCCCAGCCGTATTTTGCCCTCCAGACGCTCCACGAGCTCGCACACGCCCTTTGTGGGCACAAAGACGTGTCCACAGGCGTTTCGCGATTAAAAGTCGAGCGAGAGGCCTGGGAACGCGCCAGAACGCTATTTAGTAAATATCAAAGTCTATGTCCCGACCACTGGAGTGAAGATTTTGTCGAAGCCTCACTCGACACCTATCGCGACTGGCTCCATTCCCTAGCCCGCTGTCCAAATTGCGGTCTGACCCGCTTCCAGAGTGATGACGGTGTTTTTCATTGTCCTTATTGCGAAAATTTTAGATAATCTTGAGAAGTCCGTGTTCGGCCCACCAACTCGCACGGACTTCTCAATTAGTGTTCTGCCCCATCTTGCGCGGGTTCCTTAATCGATACTCAGCGATTATCCCCTGAGCCACCAAGCTTCCCCCTCTGGTAGCGACTCTCCAACTTTTCTAAATTACCTTCTGCCACCTCGGATAGTGGAATACCCAAATCCCTTGAAACCGCCGCCAAATACCAGAGCACATCCCCCAGCTCCTTCTTAATCTCCTCTTTTTCAGACTCCCCGATCTTGCCATCTTTATCTCTCAAAATCTTTTTGAACTTATCTGCCACTTCCCCCGCTTCCCCTGGTAGCCCCAATACCTTCTCGATTAAGCCCACCTCTTTTGGATTACTCGTATCGTCAAACTGATCGTATTTCTTTGCTCGCCTCTGATAATCATCAAACTCCATTTTACCTCCTGTTATATATTATATATAATATAGCACAAAAAATCCCCTCTTACAGGGGATTTTCAAAAAACTAGGCAGTTTTTTTGCTTGGGCCACGACGGGAGATACGACCACCTTTAGCACCAGCGATACGAGCGAGAGCTTTATTGGCAGCGAATCCACCGGTATGACCGTTACGGCCACCTTTAGCGCCAATCTGAGCATAGAATTCTTTGCCGTATTTAGCGCGGTTGGTGGCAGCAGCCTTAAGGCCACCAGCTTTGGTTCCAGCCATCTTATTAATTTCCATTTCCGCCCACCAATTAACTGATTATGTCTTTAATTATAGCACAAGTTCTTTATCCTGTCAATACACTTTTGTTTAATTTTATGTTATAATATGCGAACTAAGTTAGGCCGAAATTTTATTATTCGCCCGAACAAATTTTTCAAAAAATGCCGAACAATTCTTTTAAAAAACTATTGACATTATTCATCTCGTGATATACAATAGGGGTAAGTTTGAGTAGGTAATGGATAAAATCCAGAACTGCGAGACTACTCAAATTTATATGACCCTCTACCGCCACCAAAATCAGTGGCGGTATCTTGTTTCTTTAACTTATTGCAAAAGACACTATAATTCCCTACTTTTAGTCCAAACAGGCCTTAAAACGGCTTAGAATGCGTCAAAAATCCCCTCTCTTGGAGGGGATTTCTTTATCTGTTGAAGGCTAGTTTTACAAACATTGTTAGTACTAGTGTATGTAAGTTTGCCATCACCAGAAACCCTACGGCCGCAATCACTACTCCCCAGAATTTCATCTTTTGGTATGAGGATGGACCACTCGCCATATTGTCTGAAATCGGCTGATAGAACAAAACTATCAAAGCCCCTGCGATGAAAATAAATAACCCCAGAATGAACCACCCCAAACTAAAATTCCAATCCATAACATTATTATAACACAAAAAAGCGCCTTGCGGCGATTTTTCTTGAATCGTGGTGGAGTAACAGGGATTCAAACCCTGGACCTCCGCCTTGCAAAGGCGGCGCTCTAATCAGCTGAGCTATTACCCCAAATTATTAATGGTGGGGATATGTGGACTTGAACCACAGACCTCGTCATTATCAGTGACGCGCTCTAACCAGCTGAGCTATATCCCCAGATATAACCAATACTTCCTTATTTTACACTATTTCCCTCTAAAAATCAAGGGGTTTATTACAATTTCCTCTGCCGCACCCACTCATACATCGCAATCCCCGCCGCTACCCCCACGTTGACACTCCGCGTTGAGCCAAAGCTCTCAATTTCTCGCACATCGTCCACGGCTTCTAGCATCTCTTCCGACAGCCCATTTCCCTCGCTGCCAAATACTAAAGTCGTCTTATTTTTAAACTGTTTCTTCCCCAGCGGCTGTACTCTTGGCGTGTTATTCTCAATCGCCACCACCTCCTGACCGCGAATCTTCTGATCTGCGATAAATTCTGCTACTGTCGCCCAGTGTTTTACCGTTAAATACTTATCCGTACACATCGCACCCCGCCGATTATACTTCTTGCGCCCAATAATGTGTACACAGGCCACGTTAAAATTGTTCGCACTGCGCACGATTGTCCCCGCATTAAAATCATGTTCCACATTTTCAATCGCCACCTCAAGTTCGCTCCGCCTCTCATCTAGGTGCGCAAAAACTTCTTCATTAGCTAAGCCTTTTAACTCATCAACCAAATTTCGTGTATCTTCTTCCATTTTCTGTAATTATATCACAATCTATCAACTATTTTCTTTCTGCAGAATAAAACTCTCATAGAAAAATGCCCATCTGGGCATTTTTACCATTTTAACAGCTTAGTTGTGCAATCCACATCGTAGTTTATAGCTTACTGTTGCACCTCCGAAGAGGAAATGTCATGCTCTAAGCTTACAAGCACGACTACAACCGACCTTGATACATGCGTCCTTGCGGATTCATGCTCATCAAACTCCCTAGAAAGGAGGTAATCCATCGACACGTTCTCGTACCGATGCCTTGTTACGACTTAACCCCAATCATCTCCCCCACCTTAGGCCGCCGAAGCGGACTTCGGGTGTTGGTGACTCTCATGGTTTGACGGGCGATGTGTACAAGACCCGGGAACGTATTCACCGCAACATGCTGATCTGCGATTACTAGCGATTCCGACTTCATGAAGGCGAGTTTCAGCCTTCAATCCGAACTGGGACCGGCTTTGGTGCGATTTGCTTCACATCACTGCTTCGCTTCGCATTGTACCGGCCATTGTAGCGCGATTCTAGCCCAAGGCGTAAGGGAAATACTGACCTGACATCATCC
>JAFVBG010000005.1 GCA_017480095.1 Candidatus Saccharimonadota bacterium | reverse complement strand
ACGCTTATGCTTGGTGTTTTCGAACTTATGTAATATACTTATGTTAATTGCGGTGCAGAGTTCTGCGCCTTTCTCCAGTGAGAGGGGGTAGCCCCTCATATTTTATGCGCAGATTCTGCACTACAAGTGATACTTGCCGAACGGCAACACTTCGGGTGGAGAAAGAAAAGTATGTACCTTAAATGCAAAAGGAACAGCCGGTCGTAGAAGACCGAAAAGAAGCCGTCAAAAACTGAGTAGCAATTACTTTGCGCATTAGACGACATAGACGATTCGCCAGAGCGCGAGTCCAACAAAGAGAAAGGAGTGTGCGACGACGGAATAGTTGTCGTGTTCTAAAACTATGAATAGAGCGTTAATTAATGCGAGTAGCGGTATAGTTCAGAAACCATTACGCTACGTACTCTACGTGCGTAAATCTTCCGAAGATGCCGAAGCTCAAGCCAAATCATTACCAGACCAAATCGCAGATTGCAAAGAATATGCGAATAATCATGGTTTGCTTCTAGTTGGCGAACCGATCCAGGAATCTAAGTCGGCAAAGAAATCCGGCAACCGCCCGCTTTTCTCACAAATGCTAAAAGATATCGAGAAAGGCAAATACGATGCCATTCTCGCCTGGCACCCAGACCGTTTATCGCGTAATTCGCTCGAAGCCGGAATGGTTGTCGATATGGTCGATAACGGAGTTATCAAAGACCTACGTTTCCCAACCTTTGAATTCCATAACGATTCAAGCGGCAAGCTGACGCTAAATATGCTCTTTGCGCTTTCAAAGCAATACTCAGAGCATTTGTCAGAAAGTGTGCAACGCGGTGTCGATTCTAACCTCGAACAAGGTAAATCCGGCGGCATGCCAAAGTGGGGCTATATTAGAGACGACGTATCCGGTTATTACAAGCCAGACAAGAACTTCAAGATGATCCAGAAAGGTTGGCAAATGATTCTTAATGGCGCGTCACAAATGGAAGTCTACCGCTACTGGAAGATGAACAACGTAGAACGCTCTACGAAACTATCGCGCCGAAACAAGCACGTCAGAAGCTACGGCGTCTGCGAAAGTACCGCAAACCGCATCTTCCACGATCCGTTCTACTACGGAATTTTGGAACAAGGCCGCAACTACGTAGATTTACGCGTAGTAACGCCAAACTTCAAACCAATGGTAACCGAAGAAGAATTCGACCAGGTCCAGAAGATGTTTAGAAAAGACCGTGGTTCAATCCAATCCTCCTGCTATGAAAACCAGAAAGCCACACATGGCAAATACTTCTTACCATTCCGCCACCTTATCAAATGCTCGGTATGTGGCCATTATATGATTCCGGCTAGAAACCGCGGACACTCTGGCACGTATTACCTCAACTATCGATGCCATAACAAGGCCTGCACGCGTCCAAATAACAATATACGCATGCATGTCATCATGGACCAACTCTACGAGGAATTCGGCCGTATCAGCCAGAAATACGATTTTACAAGCTTTGTCGACGATATGAGCGAATACGCGAATAAAAAGATGCAGGAGTTTACCGTCGAGAAACACGAGCTACTCGGCCAGAAAACACAGAAACAAAGAAAAATTGACGACTTAGCGGAAAAGTATGCCGAACTCGACAAAGAGTCGCCAAAAGCCGTCAAGGACAAGCTCAAAAAGGACATGGCGGATTTGCAAAATGATGTTGTAAATATCGACGAAAGAATCAAGCAAATTGAAGCCAAAATCAAGAATCCTGAAAAATTGCGCATGACCATCGAAAAGTTTTCGAACTCGCTAAATTCGCTAATTAACAGATTAGAAAAAGGAGATCTCGTCGAAAAGGACATTTTGGTCAGAAATAGGCTAAAGAACCTCGAAATTGATGCACAAAAAAGGGTGATTTACAGATATAAATCACCATTTAATTTCATCTTCGAACCTGAGTTTTCCACAGGTTCCCCTGTTGGTGATCCGGGTGGGACTCGAACCCACGACACCAAGCTTAAGAGGCTCGTGCTCTAACCAGATGAGCTACCGGACCGAACGAGGACAAGAACCGAAAGCTTGCTTTCGCGTTCTTAGTCCGAGTGAGGGAACGGAAAGCCGAAGGCTTACCGGACCAGGGCGCCAGCCCAAGCAAACTCGTAGAGCTTACCGGACCAACTCCCATATTATACCACACTTTTTCAAAAAATGGAAGACTTTTTACCGCCAACTCTTGAAATAATCCTCATCCGAATCATCAAACGGCATCTTCTCCACCTCGTCGCCCAGCAACCTTTCTTCTAAATCAAACTGGTCTAACTTATCATCGCAAAAGCATTCAACTATGCTGCGACTATTCACAATTTCAAACTCTTCATCTTCCGTAGTTTCGACTGGCTCTGCAGCTAAATCAGGGTCTTCGGCGATTATTTCTCGTTGCCTCATGTCTTAATTATAGCATAAAGATTAAAAGGTTGACAAAAAAGCTTAAGTGTGATATAATAGAGGTATAGGCTCATGAAAATGGGCATTTCTCCCAGTTTTGTGCGCCAAAAAGTACTTTAAGGAGGTCTATTATGAAAAAGTTTCTGTCACTCATCGTCCTGGCAACTCTCTGTCTCACCCTGTTTTCCGTCCCCGCTTTTGCGGATGGAAACTACGCGGACCCGGCAAACCTGCTGGCGTCGCCAGCCGATCTCAGCACTATCACTGACTACAATAAGCTGGCGGAATCTGTCAACACCTACTACGCTTTTTTCGGGTCGGGTTGGCATCAGAACCATGGCGAATTTGCCAATCCGAATTGCAGTGATGACCATCACGAAAGCGATTGCATCCACCAGCGGCTCTGGAACCTCATCATCGGAGATAACCAGAGCTACACGCTCCAGCAGCTCAATGCCATGCTGGTCAGTGGTGACTGGGCGCGGCGGGGAATCCTCCGCCTAGCAGATATTCTTCCTCAGACTCAGTATTGGACTCTGGAGAAATATGCCATTCACGAGAAAACTGCGAACGGCTGGACGGAACTCTGGCTGAAAAACTACCAGACCAACGAAAGTCTGTACTGTGTGATGAATGCCTACGCGACGAAATCGCTCGATAGCGACGATGGCACGCGCCAGTTCGTCTTTACCTGGTCGCATCAGAACAATGTCAAGCTGAAGGATTATGATTCTTCTCAGTTGATTACGTCTCTGTCCCAGAGTAAGGATGTGGCGACGGCTGAGTTTGTCAGTATGCTGATTCGCCGCAATGGTGGCTATAATACCTACAACGACTACAACGGTTATTATGGCAATGTCACTCCCGGAACTATTCCGGACTAAGCACCTCCTCGCCCCCGCTCAAAAAGCTGGGGCTTTTCATGCTGCTATCAAAACAAAAAATACAAGGAGGGGTGGCAAATCTTCCTGAAATGTGATATAATACTCCCATGCCCGAGTGGCGGAATTGGCAGACGCGCTAGCTTCAGGTGCTAGTGTCAGCAATGACGTACAGGTTCAAGTCCTGCCTCGGGCACCACCATCTTATGGACAGGGCCCTAGGGGCTTTCTTTTTTAGGGAAAGTGTGGTATAATACACAAATCACATCACATCTTAGGTTGAAGGTCAAAATGTTACGAAAAATCACCGATTTTATCACTAAATATTGTTATATTGTCTTTTTAGTAGTCTTAGCCCTAGCTGGTGGCTGTGCACTTCTCTCGACCAGGGTAAAAATCAACCACGACATCTACTCTTATATGCCCGAAGATTCTGAGACTTCTCAGGGTTTGAAAATTATGGACGATGAGTTTCATTATAGCGATACTAGTAGCTATAAAATGATGTTTGAAGACCTGAAGCCGGAACAGAAAGCCGAGGTCCAAGCCTATATCGAGCAAGTTGAGCACGTCAAATCCGTCACCTATGACGATTCCGAAAAGCATAATCGCACCATCACGAGCGAAGATGGCACCACACACGATTATACACTCTACGACATCAACCTCGATATTCCCGCCGATTCAGCAGAGGCTAACAATACTTACCACGAAATCTACGATCATTTCAGAGAAGACTATACTTTCTATGAATCGGGTCAAGTCTTTATGTATAATGGCTCCGTCATCCAACCACTCATCACTGCCATGGCGATTGGCTGTGCTATGCTCATCTTAATTATCATGAGCGAATCGCATATCGAGCCGTGGCTGTATCTTTTCGCTATCATGGTCGCCGTGCTTTTGAACAAGGGCACAAACATTATCTTTCCAAACGTTTCGCATATCACCGACAGTATCTCTATGATTCTGCAGATGGCACTCTCGATGGACTATGCCATCATGCTTTCTAGCCGCTATCGTCAAGAGAAGAATGCCGCTGACCACCCCGATAAGCGCACTGCTATGAATCGCGCTTTGCGCTATTCCTTCGGTGCGATTTCCTCTAGTTCCGTCACAACCGTGGTGGGGCTAATCGTCCTAGTCTTTATGAGCTTCACGATTGGGCGTGATATGGGGCTAGTCCTCAGTAAAGGCGTGGTTCTTTCACTCTTCTCGATTTTCACTACTTTGCCAGCATTGTTGCTACTTTCGGATAAGTTAATCGAAAAGACCAAGAAAAAGACCCTCCACCTCAAGATGGATTGGCTAGGCAATAAGGAATATCAGCTGCGCAAGTTTGCCTTACCAGTTTTCCTGATTATCTTCGGCGGTGCGTTCCTACTCAAGGGAAACACTAGTATTCTCTATACTGGGTCAGAAAACAACCGTATTAAAGACGTTTTTCCAGAATTGAATCAGACGGCCGTGGTCTATAGTAATTCTGAAGAGGAGCGCGTGGCCGAGCTTTGCCAGAATTATGAAGACAAGACCGAGGTTGACCGTGTTCTCTGCTATAGCAACACGATTGGCGAGCCAGAAAAATACCATGAGATTATCGCGAAGGCTAATGAACTGGGTAATATTAGTGTTTCTGGTGCTGGTTCAGCTCATACCGACACGATTTCTGCGGAAGATTACCTGGTCAAACTGATTTATTATTTTTACTATAATCCAAACAACTCTGAAACTTTATCGCTCCCAGAGTTTGTCCGTTTTGTGCAGAGTGAAGTTGTGCCTAGCCCGCGTTTTGCGGATGATGTTTCGAGTAATACTGCCGCCAATATTGAGCGTCTGTCGAACTTTGTCTTGCCAGAAAAAGCTAATCGCCCGCGCACGAAGGCAGAGCTAGCAAAACTCCTAGAGATTGACGAGGCGAAACTTGACGACCTCTACACGCTTTACTATGCAAAAAATCCGCGTGCGACTAAGCTTACCCTGTATAATTTTGCCAGTTTCGTGACAAACGAGATTTTGACTAATCCAGAGTATGCTAAACTGGTTTCAGGCAAACAACGTGAACAGCTGGCTAAGCTCTTGCAGTTTAGCAATCCGAAGGTTACGGGCACTAAAAAATCTGCTGTAGAGCTAGCTCACCTCTTTAGCCTCTCAAAGGAACAGGTCGAACAACTGCTGGTATATTATAACTACACCTCGACCGCCAAGTCGGAAGTGGCGATTAAGCCGAAAGACTTAATCGACTTCGCGCTCTCTAATGAACAAATTTTGAAGGAGCTAAATCTCACCTCAAGCGAAGTTGCCGAGCTGCGCACTCTGGCCAGCGAAGCAGAGGGGCTTGCGGATGAGCTTAATCAAGAGCTGGAAAGTCGCTTTGAGGCTAGACTCGCCGAGCTACCAGAAGAGAGTCAGGCGGAAATCCGCACTGCAGTGCAGGATTTGCAAACCGAACTGGCGATGCGAGTCAAAAACATCGTTGCTAGTGAATATACTTATCAAGATTACGTCGATTTAGTTGATCGCGTTGAAGACGTGGTCGCCAATGTTAAGACTCGTGCTGAGGCAATTGCTGAGGAGTATGGTATCACGGTGGAGGTATCGGGCTTGCCGAAAATCGACGCTGATAAATACCTCGCAAAGCTGGCCGAAGTTTATAAACTCTACGAAGCAGAGCAAAAAGCCACCGCGACCAAGCTAACCCCAGCCGAGTTTATCGATTTCTTACTTGCGCATAAAGACGACGAGGTATTGAAAGATGCCTTGACCGCAGATAAACTTGAACTCTTGAGGCTTGCTAAGAAAGTGGTGGATAATCAGCGGACGCTCTATTCCGCCTCAGATTTGGCCAAAACGTTCAACCTAGACCTGGAAACTTTGAAGCTGGTCTATGCACTCTACGAGTACCGCCACGCCAGTGGCGACCCGATGCTCTCGGTCAAAACCCTGATCAACTTCATTGTCGATACGGTATTGCCAGACCAAACCTATGCTAGCCGGCTTGCTGAAGACCAGCGGGCAAAAATCTATCAAGTCTCTGACTTGATGCACGCCGCTGAAGCAGGTACACAATATAATTATAGTGCGCTCTACCGCACACTTTTGCCGCTTTCTGATGAGATAGATCAGAATCAGCTCTTCTTGATTTACCTCTACTACGGTTCGCTCTATCACTATGATGAGCGCTGGGCGCTAACGATTGAGCAGTTTATCAACTTCTTGAACGATAAAGTTTTGCCAGATTCACGCTTCGCTGGGCGGATTGATGCGGAAATGCGCGAGAAAATCAGCGACGGCAAGGAAACTGTCCGTGATGCGAAAGAGTTGCTAGTTGGCCCTGAACACTCGCGTGCACTAATTGAGACTTATCTCCCGGCCGAAGGGAAAGAGACGTTCGGCTTCCTCCAGGGGATTAAAAATGACCTCGGCGAGGGTAACAAAACTAAGTATTTTGTGATTGGTGATTCGGCGATGGCCTATGAGATGTCGCAATCTTTTGGCGGCGAGATGGACTTCATTACTATTCTCACCATGATTTCGATTTTCATCGTAGTGGCGCTGACCTTCAAGTCGATTCTGATTCCAGCCGTCCTGGTACTTGTAATTCAGAGTGCAGTCTATCTCAATATGGCCTATCTCTCGCTCACGGGGCAGAGTATTTACTTCATCGCACTGATTATTGTTCAGGCAATTTTGATGGGTGCAACTATCGATTATGCTATTCTCTTCACTTCTTACTACCTTGAGAATCGTCAACATTTCAAATATGACATCAAGCGCGCTTTGATTGAATCTTATAATAAATCAATCCATGCGATTCTCACTTCGGCCTCGATTTTGATTATCGTGACGGCAATCGTGGGTAATTTTGCCACCGCTATTGCCTCGAAAATCTGCCAGTCTATCTCTGGTGGTACACTGGTCGCCTCGATTATTATCTTATTACTCCTGCCAGCGCTGCTTGCAACGATGGACAAGTTTATCGTCAAGCGTAAGTAGTTAGCACTCGGCACACTAGAGTGCTAATGCTTATCTAGTGTATTGATACTAAATAGCTGAAGGTGTTGGCACCCTATATGTGAAAGTGCTAATGCTTAGCCGCTTGAAAACTGGTTGAAAATAGCATATAATAATAGTATATGTATCACGTGGGCATTGATTTTGAGCAGATACGACGTCGTTATCAGACGCTCGATTACCTTGTCGTCGCCCAGCTTTTCTTGCAAGATAACTTCTTACTAGAACGTCCACTCGACCCGAAAGACATCAAGCCGCGCCTGCTCGGCCACTGGGGAACTTGCCACGGAATTAATGTGGTCTATTCTAATCTTCGCGCGATACTTGATAATGATTTTACCTTCGTGCTCGGTCCTGGGCATGGTTTTCCAGCTCTTCAGGCCAACCTTTATCTCGACGGTAGATTGGCTGAAGTAGATGAACGCGCCACGCATGATTTGGACGGCCTAGCTTATATCTGTCGCAATTTCTCTTGGCCTGGTGGTTTTCCGTCCCATGCTTCGCCAATGACGCCAGATGTGATTTGCGAAGGTGGGGAATTAGGGTATGCACTCGGCACGGCCTATGGCGCGGCACTGGGGCACCCAGAGAAGACCGTCGCTGTTTTGATCGGTGACGGAGAGTTTGAGACGGCAACAGCATTAGCCTCGATGAATCTAGTCAAGCTCTTTGGCGAGCCGGAGACGGGCAAGAGTCCAAATGGTCGAGTTCTGCCGTTTTTGCATCTCAATGGTTACAAAATTTCTGCGCCAACTATCGCCGCTCGTAAATCTACGCGGGAGTTGTCGGAGTTGATTCGCGGCTTTGGCTTTACGCCGATTTTTATCGACGGTGACGACCCCGAAATCTTTCAAAACGCCCTCGCGCCAGCGCTCGCTCCGGTCGAAGACAATTCTACGGCGATTTATAAGCATGAGTTTCGTCCAGATAGCCATATCCGTAATCCGTTTTTCATTTTTAAGTCCGAAAAAGGTGCGACCGGCCCGACTATGGTGCGTGGTCAGAAGATTGCTGGCAATTTCCTTGCCCATCAAATCCCGATTAAGAATCCGAAGACGGATCTAGAAGAGCTAAAATTACTGGAGCGTTGGCTAAAATCGTATCATTTTGACGAAGTTTTTGACGCCGAGAAAGGATTTATCACGAAATGACCACTACCCCTGTTCAACCTGTGGAAAAACCTGTGGAAAACTCTCCAAAACGGCGGTATCTGGACGAAATGCCAGAGGTGATTGAGAATCCAGGCGGCGAGTACTTTTCGCCAGCTAAGCGGATTGGTGATTGCTTGCGTGCGGAAATGTTGCGCAACCCACACCTCTACCTCTTCTCGCCAGATGAAACCACGAGCAACAAACTCGACGCGGCTTATGCTGAGCAATCACGCGCTTGGGTCTTGCCGACACGGGCTTGGGATTTGCCAGAATCTGCCAATGGACGAATTGTCGAGCTGCTTTCTGAGAACACACTCTTCGCCGCCATGGTCGGCCACGTCCTCGGCTCTCGCGAACCAGCCTTCATGACATCCTACGAATCCTTCTTTGAAATCATCGCCTCGCAGCTCATTCAACACTTGAAGTTCTTGAAACAGATTGATGAAACGGAGTGGCGGACGGACGCCTTTCCTGCCATCAACTTACTCAGTACTTCTACCTGCTGGCGACAAGATCACAACGGCTTCTCGCACCAATCTCCAGCCCTAATTTCGACCTTGCTCGATGTGCCGACCAATAAAGTCAACTGCCTCTTCCCAGTTGATGATGTCGCCGCTACTGCCGCCTTTGACTTCATGCTCAGTTCAGAAAATGTTGCAAATCTTACAACATTTAATAAGACCGATGAACCGAGATTTATCGACAAAAATCACGCTGATTTTCAATATCAGAACGGTGGAGCTAGTATTTTTGGCTTTGTTTCTAATATCTCCGAAGATGAAACACCAGATTTAGTCTTGACGGCTGCGGGTGATATCGTCTCGCGCGAGGCAATCATGGCTGCAGAAATGATTAAGACCGATATTCCTTCCGCTCGGATTCGTTTTATCGGCATCACCGCACTTACTCACGGCGCTATCGGCACGGCAGATCATCATTTCTCGCAAGCAACTTTTGACCGCTATTTTGGACAAAATTGTCCAATTATTGCGAATTTCCATGGCTATGCGCATACTCTAAAGACAATTCTGAGTAACTATACCGATGGGCGACGGGTTTTGGCGCATGGTTTTTCCGAACAGGGTAGCACTACTACACCACTAGAGATGTTGACACTGAACCACGCTTCGCGTTTTGACTTGGCGGCCGAGGCGGCAGACGTGCTTGGCCGTCCGGATTTAGCAGAAAAATACCGTCAGATGATACGCGATAATCACGCCTTTGCATTGCAAAATGGTATAGATATGATATAATACTTAAGATGGAAATTGCAATCATTATTTTGTTAACCCTAATTTTGCTTGAGACTACTTTTTTGATGGTCAAAACTGGCGTGACTAAGCGTAATACTAGTCAGAAGCGTAAAATTTATGTAGATACTTCGGCTCTGATCGATGGTCGGATTTTGAAAATTGCCCGTAGCGGTTTTATGAATGATCAGTTGATTATTCCGCGCTCGGTCGTGCGTGAGTTACAGACGTTGGCTGATGGTAAAGAACATGAAAAACGCAAACTTGCACGTGATGGCATGCAAGTGGTGCGCGATTTGGAGCGAGTAGAGTATTGTGAAGTTGAGATCTTGCAGGACGCTCTCGACCGTACGCCCGTAGATGAACGTTTGTTAGCTCTGGCTAAAGAAAATCATGGGGTGATTTTAACTACCGATTACAATCTTTGTCAAGTAGCGGCTACGGAACACGTCGAGACCCTGAATCCAAACACTCTATCTGTGGCACTAGGCAACGAAGTCCAAGACGGGACAATTTTTGACATCCGTATTACGGGGACTGGTGCTAAGATGGGGCAGGGTGTGGGGCACTTAGATAACGGTATTATGGTGGTGGTCTCGCACGCCGATAACCTTGTGGGGCAGACCGTTCGTGTAGTGGCGCGCCGTTCCAATACTACCGAATCTGGACGTATCGTCTTCGCTGACATTGTTAAACCTACCAAAAATCAAGAGATAAGACCTCAATCTTATACCGCGAGAGGCCGCGCACCGAGCAGAAAAACAAAAGCACAAAAATCTACTAAATAATCACAGTTCGTGCTATAATAAAGGAAGCTTATGGAAAAAACTGCGAAGAACACTTTAGATACTTCTGATAAAGACAAGAGCTCTAAGAAAAAAGCTCCGAAGAGAAGTCATCTAGCAAAAAAGAATAAGTCCATGAATACTTATTCCAGTTTGGTTTACAAGTCCCGTGTGCGGGCGGATAAAAAATCTCGTAAGCGTGCCGAGGAGCTGGCTGAGTTGCCAAAAGAGCCAGTCAAGCGCTTCTTCGCTAGGCTTCATCCGAAACGCGTAGCCAAGTTTATTTTCTCTTGGCGCGGCGTGAAGGCCTTTCTGAAGTTCTGTGCGGCTTGTATTTTGCTTGGTATCATCGCCGTTGGCGGTCTTTTCTTGTATTACAAGAAAGATTTGGAGGCTATTCGCCTTGATGAACTTAAAGTAGCGGAGACGGTTAATACTTACCTCGACCGTAATGGAGAGTTGCTTTGGGAAGATAAGGGTGATGGTGATTATCGCCTAGTAGTAGAGGGTAGTGATATTTCAACTTATATGCGCCAGGCTACCGTGGCAATTGAGGATCGCAACTTCTATAATCATATCGGTATCGACCCATGGGGTTTGATTCGTGCGGCGATTTCTACTGTTACCGGTAAAGGTGTCCAGGGTGGTTCTACACTTACCCAACAGTTGATTAAACAGGTCTATTTCTCAGATGAGGCGAAAGATCGTGGTCTTTCGGGTATTCCACGCAAGATTAAGGAGGCTATTCTCGCCGTCGAAGTCGAGAAGATGTATGATAAAGAGCAGATTATCACCATGTATCTCAACGAGTCGCCTTATGGCGGTCGCCGCAACGGTGTAGAATCCGCTTCCCAGACTTATTTTGGCAAATCTTCGAAAGATTTGACTTTGGCTGAAGCCGCACTCCTCGCCGCTATTCCAAACAATCCAGCTGTTTTGAACCCATACAATGAATACGGCCATGAACAACTACTCTGGCGCCAACGCTATACGCTCGACGTGATGGCAGAGTTGGGGTATATTTCTGCCGAAGAAGCTGCCCAGGCTAAAGAGGTAGATATTCTAGCAGAAATCAAGCCAGACAGTGGTGATCAATATGAAAATATCCGTGCCCCACACTTTGTGCTAGAAGTCAAATCACTACTAGAAGAGAAATATGGCATGAAGACCATGCGTTCTGGTGGTTTCACGATTACAACTTCTCTAGATATTCGGGCACAAGAGTTTGCCGAGGCAGCCGTAGCCGCTGGTAACGAAATGCGCTCGCAAAACCGTTCAGATGATATTGCCCTTGCCTCTATCGACGTGGAGACTGGTCAAGTGATTGCCATGGTCGGTTCTAGCGACTGGAATACCCCAGTCTATGGACAAGTCAATGCTGCAACTGCGCTCGTGGAGCCAGGCTCAACCATCAAGCCGATTCTCGACTATGGCCCACTCTTCATGCAACGCACGGGTGTAAACTATGGCCCAGGCTCGATTCTGAAAGACGAAAACATCGACCGCATCTATTGTAATGGCTATCAGGGCACTTGCATGCTCCGCAACTATACTGGCCGGTTCTATGGCAATATCACCATCCGCCAGGCTCTTGCTAACTCTCTAAACATTCCAGCGGTGAAAGCTCTCTATATCAACGGCATCGAAAATTCGCTTGAAGTCGCGCATAAGCTTGGAGATTGGAGTTATTGTGACGAAAACTCGGCTGGCGGTCTTTCCATCGCAATTGGCTCTGGTTGTAACGTCCGCATCGTTGAACACGCTAATGCCTATGCCTCGATTGCACGCGGCGGCGTTTATAAAGAGCTTGCTTATGTACTAGAGATGAAAAACTCTACGGGCGAGATTATTGAAAAATGGGAAGATAGCGAGGGTGAACGTGTTTACGATGAACAGGTTGCCTACATGATTCAGAGTATCATGGGCGATGCTTCTGCTCGTAGCCTCGTCTTTGGTTCTCAAGCTACCGCCTTTGGTTTCAAGATCCCAAACGTCTGGACTGGCACTAAGACTGGTACTACAACTACTAGTAACTCCGCTCAGACTAAAGACTCACTAATTGCTTCTTATTCCCCAGCCGTCTCGACCGTAGTCTGGAACGGTAACCATGATGGTGCCGCCCTGTCTAATTCAACCAACAACCTTGTCCGTCGTGTTGTCCATAACTACATGAGCGATGTCCATCTGAAACTCTATGAGCAAGAAGGTCGCTGGACTCGTAACCAAGAGCCAGTCCGCCCAGCTGGCATCCAGAGCTTGACGATTAACGGCAAGACCGACATTTGGCCAAGCTGGTATTCTTCTAAGAACTCTGGCGTTAGCACGGTTAAACTCGTCTTCAATAAATACACTCATACGCTTGCTTCTGAGTGTACTAAAGCTGAGTACAAGATTACTATTGACGCAACTAAGAGCCTTGACCCGATTAGTAAGCAAGAAGTCTGGTATGTACCAGACCCATATCAGCGCGAAGTTGAAGACGACTGTTCCTACATCCCGCCTACAGTCAATGTCTATCCGGCGGCTGGGGCTAATGCTTCCGGTGGCGTCCGTGTGGTAATTACAAAAGGTTCAGCCAATCTCACGGAATATTCCGTCTCGGTCAATGGTACGGTAGTCCAGTCTGGTGGTGTGTCTGCAACGACTATCAACATCTCCGAAGAGACCATCAAAAAAGGTATCGCCACGCCAGCTTCATCTGATGATGATAGTTCTAGTAGCTCCTCAACGAAGCCAGCAGTTTCAACCAAAGTCCGCGTCACCGTTAAAGATGCAAACGGTTTCGAGGCTTCCGACGAACTCTAAACGTTGTTGAAATCGGATTAGTTTTATGCTAAAATTGAAGCATGGATAATTCTTTTGCTCCTAATAATCAATATAACCAAAATCAAAACAATCCGCAGAACTCTCAGCCTGGTCAACCAAACCCTCAGATCAATATGACTTTTGGCCCAGATGGTCGCCCAGTCACGGGAGTCCAGTTAGAAACGCCAATCCTCTCGCCAACTCAAACGGCAGAGAATCTGCGCAATTATCGCCAGCCTCAGCTTGCTCAGCCAGCAGCAGCGAAGACGCCAGTGGTAAACAGCACGAGCTTGACCTTACTTAGTATTGTACTCGGTATTTTTGCCATCGCTGGTCTCGCGCTGGGGATTTTTGGTCTGATTGATTCTGCTGCCACGAACACCAAGCTTGAAGAAACCCGCGCCGAGCTAACTACTAAAAATGCCATTGTCGAAGAAGTGTCAAAACAGACTGGCGTCCAGATTAAAACCGCTAAAGACGTGCCGACTTTCAAGGCTACTACGGGCTATATCTATCTCAGTGAGTGGGGCATCAAGATTCAGATTCCGAGCGAGTTGCATCAGATTTCTTACATTTTGAACAATCGACTCTACCACCCAACTATCTGTTTCAACGGGGTAGAAACCGCCATCACTAATCCGCTCCCAGCCTTCACGGATGTCGTTCAGAATCCAGGTGGCATGGGCTGCCTAGTCCGTGTTTCCGCTGAAGAAGGTGAACGTGGTACGGACGGTCTCAGTTTTGGCGAAAAAGTTTACTCCGATAACGGTTACAACTATTTCTATCAGACGCCAAATGGCATTTTCTCGAAAGATAATTCCGAGATTCAGCTTGAAACTCACGCCGTAGCGCTGATAAAAACCATGCTTAGTAGCGAAAATCTCTCGACCTACAAGTAATTGTATGATACAATTATAGAAGGGTAAATATACCCATTAAGAATAATAAATAATCTTTTGATAATTTTGTATATCCGCTTGTAGCAGGAAACTACAGGCATACGAAAAGAAAGGAATTTTGTGGAGTTACTTCCAGTTATAATTTCTGCCGTAGTCGGCATTGTTGTTGGTACTGGCGGCGTGGTACTATATAATAAGAAAAACGAAAACGGTGGACGCAGTAGGGCTGATGACATTGTGCGCAAGGCTAAGCGTGAAGCACAAGACATCGTTTCCAATGCTCGTAAGCAAGCCGATGAAATCAGTGACCGTAATAAATCCGAAGAAAACGAGCGTCGTAAAGAGTGGACTCGGACTGAGAACCGCCTAGCCGAGCGTGAAAAAACGCTTGATGGCAAGCTAGATACGCTTGAGAAAAAGACCGAGAAATTAGCGCGCGAGGAGAAAGAAATCGAAGCCCTGAAGGGTGAGATTAAAGACATCCGCACTAAACAGCACGAGAAACTTGAAAAAATCGCTGGTCTCTCCAAAGCAGAAGCCAAAGAAAAGCTGATGAAGATGACCGAAAACGACATCAAACAAGACCTGGCCAACCTCGTTGCGAAGGAGCAGAAAGAAATCAAGCATGATATTGACGAGTCGGCTCAAGCCATTCTCTTGACCGCCATGGAACGCATGAGTTCTGAGGTGACCGCCGATCGCACGATTACTGCTCTAAAATTGCCAGATGACGAGATGAAAGGGCGCATTATCGGTAAGGAAGGACGCAATATTCAAGCCCTCCAGCGCGCCACGGGTGTAGATATTCTGGTGGATGACACTCCGGGCATGGTCGTGCTTTCTAGCTTTGATCCGATTCGTCGCCAAGTCGCGCGCTATGCTCTCGAACGCTTGATGAAAGACGGTCGCATTAACCCGTCCTCGATTGAAGACGCCGTTGCTAAGGCGGAGCGTGAGATTGAAAAGGAAGTCGTCCGTGCTGGTGAAGATGCCGTGCGCGAAGTTGGGCTTGTCGGCATTCCGCGCGAACTAGTACACCTGCTCGGCGAACTAAAGTTTCGCACTAGCTATGGCCAGAACGTCTTGCTACATTCCGTAGAAATGGCGCACGTAGCGGGTATGATTGCAGAAGAAATCGGCGCAGACAAACGCATTGCCAAAACTGCCGCCCTCATGCACGACATGGGCAAAGCAGTCACGCATAAAATCGAAGGTAAACACGCTGAGATTGGTGCTGAACTGGCTAAGAAATATGGTATGCCAGACGACATTGTTCATGCGATTGCCGCCCATCATGATGACATCGAGCCGACTACGCCAGAAGCATTAATCGTGAAGATTTGCGATGCACTTTCGGCGGCACGTCCAGGCGCACGCAATATTTCAGCCGAGAACTTCGCTGAGCGCATGCGCGACCTCGAAAATATCGCCACTAGCTTCCCTGGTATTGATAAGGCCTACGCTATCTCTGCTGGCCGTGAAGTCCGTGTGATTGTCGAGCCAAAGCAGATTGACGACCTCTCTGCTCTGAAGCTCGCGCGCGATATTGCTACCAAGATTGAAGCTACCATGAGTTATCCAGGCATCATCAAAGTAAATGTCATCCGTGAAACTCGTGCTGTAGAGTATGCTAAGTAAATGAGCCTATTGACTTTTTAGCATAAGTGTGATATAATAGGAAGATTACCCTCAAAAATGCCAATATTCAAGCAAAAACTGAGTAAACAGACCAAAATCCAGATTGCGGCGGCGGTTCTAGTCGTGATAATCGTGGGCGGTTATGTCTTGTGGGATGTCACCAAAGGCGGACCAATTACGCAGTTTTTCTCAAACCCTGAAGGGATGCGCACCTGGATTGAAAAACAGGGTCCGCTCGGCCCGCTAGCCTTTATACTGTTGCAATTCGCTCAGACCGTAGTAGCACCAATTCCAGGCAACGTAGTCGGGATACTTGGGGGCTATCTCTTTGGCATTTGGGGGATGCTTTGGAGCTTAATCGGCTCGGCGGCTGGTTTTCTCATGGTATTCTGGCTGTCGCGCAAACTCGGTCGCCCACTGGTAGAGAAAGTCGTCAGCAAAGAAATGCTGAAGAAATTTGACTTCGTTTTTAGCAAGCGTGGTCCGTTTATCCTGTTTTTAATCTTCCTAATTCCAGGCTTGCCAGATGATGTAGTCTGCTATATTGCAGGACTGACTGAGATTCCGATCAGTAGTCTGATGGTGATGGTCTTGGTCGGGCGTTTGCCAGCGCTAGTCGCAAATAATCTAATCGGATCGGGGCTTGGCGAAGGGAATTATATCGCCGTGGTCGTATTTTCGGTCATTATCGCCATCCTGATTGCAATTATCTATTTAAAACAAGAAAAAATCATCAATTTGCTTGGCTTTGCTGCTAAACACGAGAAAGTCATCGACAATCTTGAGCACAATATTCGCGACGTGATGGACGATGGGGTAATTAATGACTCTATCGATCAGAAAAAGCCTAAAACCAAGCGAAAATCTTGACGCTGATAATCTCCTGACGTATAATTAAACAAAAGGATTATATATCATGAGCAAAAAAATATTTCAAGTTATCATGGTGGCAGCGTTTGTCGCTTTTGCGGGGTTTTCAGCAATCACCGTTATCAATACTCGTAAAGGTATCGATTCCACGGTAATCACATCTAAAATTCAGACGCCAGAATCTTGGTCTAATATTCCAACTAGTAGCGATGCAAAGACGAGCTTAGACGTGGCCACGGATAATTCCGTGGTTTTATACACTGCTTCGATTACCAATACAAAGGAAGACGGCTCGCTGTATCTCACGAATTTTGCCAGCTATTTGGATGAAGCACACGGTAATCACGATGGCTTCTTGCCGCTGAATAATGAAACAGCTGAATATAGTTATAATCCGACCGATACTAATTCTTGGCAGACGCTCAATATCTCCGCCCCAAAGAACGGCATGGATGGTTTTCGCCTCGATAACTCATTGGCGATTGGTCCTGCTGGCTCAAATACAGATACGATTTACATCCGCTTCCAGATTGCGCCTACTGCCGACCAAGATGTAGTCAGCAATAAAGTTGCCGTCGTGGTAGATGACGGCTATGGTTATAGAAGTAGTGCTACAGCCTCGACTTCCGTCGCGACTAATATCGTCGAAGCCGATCCGTACGTAGTGGCCGCCGACACACCAAACGCTAACCCGCACGCTATCTTTGATAAGCTCTTCGGCGAGGCTGATTCATCTAGTGATGGTGCTGCTACTGTTGCTGTTAATGAAGATGGGACTGGCGAATCCGCTTTTACCCAGCCACTCGGTGCATTCTCTGAAGTAACCGACCTTAAGACTATTGCTAATGTCGCCACTTCCAATACTGAAGTTGATGATTCCTTTACTTCTACCGCCAGTATGATTTTGCTGGCTATTCTCGCCGTCTTTGCGATTGCTTTCATCGGCTACATTGTCGTTGTAAAGGTTTAGTTTATAAACTAGCTTATGCTATAATAAAATTATGAAGTTTCAAAATCCTAAACTCTTCGCCCCACATGCCAAACGAATTATATTCGGACTGATAATTGTCTGCCTTCTAGCCGTAATCGGCAGCGCAGTAGCGACCTGGTATTTTTCACCAGATAAAGTCGCACGACGGGAGATTGAACGGATTGCTAGGGATTATTATGAAAACTACTTCTATAATGAGTTTTTCGCCAACCTGGCTGGCGACGAACGCACTACCGAGTTTGAAAAATACACTTCTAAAGGCTTTTCGCCAACCTATTTGCGACAACTCTTGAATTATGATGACGGCAAACACCAAGGTTCAGCCAAATATTTTAACTCTCCAGATTATACCTGCGATACAAACTCGACTCATGTCGTATTTTACCCATATCCACCCTTCTCGGAGGATAATTATACGATGAAGATTGAAATGCGCTGTGGAAAGCCTTAAAAAAGGTTGATTTTTCCGCCGTTGTTTGGTATAATATAAGCATTCTGGTCTCTTAGTATAACGGTTAGTACAACGGGTTTTCATCCCGTCAACGCGGGTTCGACTCCCGCAGAGATCACCATTACAATATAAATGGTTGAATACCTAGTGGACGGGGCGTAGCGCAGTTGGTAGCGCACGCGGTTTGGGACCGTGAGGTCGCAAGTTCGAGTCTTGTCGCCCCGACCATCAAGTGAGCCGACAGAGAAGAAAAGCGTAGCTTTTCTTCTAAAAAAGGCTAAGTGAAAAATTGAGAGCTTGCTCTCATATTTTTTATTTAGCCTTTTTTAGAGAGCACGTAGTGCTTCTCTGGAGGCGAACGCAGATGGAAGACGCGCGAAGCGCGGCTACCATCTACCCAGCAACAAAAAGACACTTGTTTTTTCGAGGCGAACTTTAGATGGAAGACGCGCGAAGCGCGGCTACCATCTACCTAATTAAATTCTTGCTAAAAATATATGGCTTATGCTATAATAATATACAGTAAGAAAGGGTGTAATAAACAAATGGATCCACTAACCAGGAATCAAGGTGTCCAGCGACCTCGACCAACCGCTGGAGTGCGAGGACAAACTTATCGTAGTGCGCAAGCGCGCAGTGCGGCTTATGCTAATCGTTCGGCCACGGGAATGGCCACGAGTTCAGCTGCGCCGAGACCAGCTCAGCCCGCCGCTACGGAGCAACCAGCCTATACTGCTCCCGCCCGTGAGATTACTCCGACTATTGACCCAGTAGAAGATTTTCAGCCAATTACACCAGAAACAAATAAGCCAAAAAGTTCTGGCGGTAAGATTGCTGGGGTTATTATAGCTATTATTGTTGCAATGGCAATGTTTGGCTGTGGCATCCTAGTTGGGCAAAACTGGGATAAAATCTTCAAGAAGACCGAAGAAACTCCAGTCGAGACGCCAAAAGCCAACGATCGCAATCTTTCGGCTGCCGAGATTAAAACCCTTTCCGACGAAGTTTCCTACCTGATGATGGCTGATAGCGGCGTAGAATCTTTTGGTATGGGCTACTATCGTTTACTTCCAAGCGTAGTCAACAACACCCTTACTAACGCTGATAAGCTCGAAATTACCGTTTACTCGTTGCGTAGTGAATATTTAAGCGGTGATAACACTGAACAAACTATTTCTGCGACTCGTGTAGAAGCTCGTTATAAGGAACTCTTTGGCGAAGATTTAGCTTTTGTCGAGTCTGCTTATTGTCCAGGCTATACTTTGAGCGAGGATAAACAAACCTACAAAATTGGCTCTGGCTGTGGTGGTACGAACGATAATATCGACCTACTATATAAGCAAAGCTATTATTTCAAGAGTGGTTATGCTTATGTTGATATTGCAGTTGGTTCGGCTTTTGCCGCTAGCAACGAAGATACTTCAAAAAACACCATTTACAATGATTATTACACTTCCACCGCTAAGACAGTCTATAAGACTATCGCTGATTTTGCCTCGCTTGAAGAGTTTAATAACTTCATGATTACCGCAGATACCGCTGATGGTTTTACTCGTTATAGTCTAAGATTTGCCGAAGATGGTAACGGTGGCTTCTACTTCGTCGGTGCTGCCCCAGCTGAAAACACCAAGCCGGCTGATACTCCTGCTGATGCACCAGAGCCTCCAGCCGACGGCGAAAAGCCAGCTGATGCACCAGAGCCTCCAGCCGACGGCGAAAAGCCAGCTGATGCACCAGAACCTCAGCCAGCCGAACAATCTTCCACTGATGAGACGGAAGACATTAGTTACAAGACTGATCCAGACGCTCCAGATTGCCCGCGCAACAACCCTTACGCGCTCTGCCGAGATTAAGGAGAACTAACCAATGGACGAGGCGGAGATACAGCGCAAGCGACGAGACCACGAAGAGGAATCAACTAGGCAACGAGCGAGGCTACTAGGCTTCCCATATCTTGATACGCGCTCATTTGAGGGCGAGATTCCACTGGTGCGCGACCTGCTAGATATAGACCGGATGCACCGAGACTTCATCATTCCACTCCAGCACGGCAATAATGACGACCAACATTACCAGTTTATGATTACAGCGCAGACTCCGCGCAGCTTAATCGATCAGATTAAACGCGAGCTGGAGACTGGTGGCAACCGTGTTGACTTCTTCTTGATTTCTAAGTCTGCCTATGAAGTATTTATGCTTCGTCATGATCCACCAAAAGAAACAGTCTATGACGACATTAAAATCGCCTCGGAAGGCGACTCGGAGACGATTGAGTCTGTATCCGAAACCCTCAACACCGTCTCGACCGAAAAGGTCTTCGACTTCTTGCTCGATCAGGCGGATAAGCTCGGCGCTTCCGACATTCATATTGAGAACTTGCGTGACACAATCCGCATCCGTATGCGCGTAGATGGTATTCTTCACCCTGTCGCTAATATCTCGCGTGATCGTTATCGCATCTTCATGGGGGAACTCTCTAGCCGTGCCAATGTCTCTACCGCAGCAAACACCCCACAATCCGGCCACATGCAGAAAGACATCTATCGTGATGGCTCATCGCATCTCTTGAATATCCGCGTCGAAACTATTCCAACCATGTATGGACAAGATGCTGTGCTCCGTCTCTTCAACTTTGACGAGAGTCTGCTCAATCTTAACCTACTGGGTCTGACCGATGAAGAACTAACTCAAATCAACGAGGTTATTTCGCATCCGCGTGGACTGGTCTTGATGGTCGGCCCGACTGGCTCTGGTAAATCGACTACGCTCTATTCAATTTTGAACGCGCTTAATAATACCGAACGTAAGATTATTACTCTTGAGGATCCAATCGAATATGGCATCACGGGTATTTCGCAAATCCCGATTGACACTACGAAGGGGCAAAACTTTGCCGACGGTTTGCGCTCCGTGCTCCGTCTTGACCCTGACGTTGTGATGGTGGGTGAGATTCGTGATGGTGATACGGCTAAGACGGCGATTCAGGCCTCCATTACCGGTCACCTCGTGCTGAGCTCTTTCCACGCTAACTCCACTTCGGCCGCCTTTTCGCGTATGATTGACCTGATTGGCACTAATCCGATTTTCTCTAGTTCCATTCGCCTGGTGATTGCCCAGCGCCTCGTGCGTCAACTTTCCGATTCTAAGCAAGCTTACACTCCAGATGAAGCTACGGTAAAATATATCGAGCGGGTAATTGACGGTATCTCAGATGAAGTTTTGGCGCGTCACGGTGTCCAGCGAGGAAATTATACGCTCTATAAGCCTGTCCCGACTGGTGAAGCAGATCCGTTTGGCTATAAGGGACGCACGGTGATTATGGAGCAGCTCAATGTGACCGATGAAATCCAGAAATACATCCGAGGCGACATAGAAGATGTAAATACCGATGCGATTGAAAAAACTGCTAAGGGACTCGGAATGCTGACTTTGGAACAGAAAGGCGTTTTGGCTGCTTTGCGGGGTGATACTACCCTGGAGGAAATCGCAAGAGTAATTTAACTAAATTTCTTCACGACCTAAACCATGGCCTTTAAAATCGAAAGTGTATATTCCTGACGCGAGCCAGTGTATGACATTTTCGATTTTAAGGGGGTTGTGAAAAATTTTAGTTAAATTACCCTCCTTACCCCTTTTCTTTTTGGGAAAAGTATGGTATAATGGGGTGCAAGTGTTAATATAAAAGGTTAAATATGAGTTTTTCTATTCTAAAGAAAATCGGTGACGAACAGAAAAAGAAAGCTGTTGTTGATGTCCGTTCTGGTGATACCGTTAAAGTCACTCAGAAAATTAAAGAAGGTGAGAAGTTTCGCCTTCAGGTCTTTGAAGGTGTGGTTATCCGCACCGACCGCAAAGATTCTCATACCGCTCGCATTACGGTGCGCAAGATTGCCTCTGGTGTTGGTGTAGAGAAATCTTTCTTGATTCACAGCCCACTAGTTGAGAAGATTGAAATTGTTAAGCGTTCTAAGGTTCGCCGCAATAATCTTTCTTATCTCCGTGAGCGCAGTGGTAAGTCTGCTCGTCTCGCCGCTAAGGATTTTGATCGCGCCGCTGTCAATGATACTACTGTTGCTGAAGAGCCAGTTGCTACCGAGGAGACTGCCGCCGAAGTTCCAGCTGAAGAAGCTTCAAAAGCCGAAGCAACCACTGAAGCTCCAGCCGAAGCATAGTATTTTCAGAAAAACTCATAGCAACCTCCGTCGTCTAGGGGGTTGCATTTTTTTGTTTTTTAAGTTATTATCGGTCTATGTCGCATTTAATCATGGGAATTGACGAAGTTGGACGCGGACCGATTGCTGGGCCACTAGTGATTGGGGCTTGCATCCTACCGCCACGCTATGACGAAGATGGGGAAGTAATTAACTCTGAGAGATGGCAAGAGGACTTGACCGACTCCAAGCGTCTCAGTGAAAAAATGCGTGGCTATCTTTCGCCCAGAATCCGGCAAAAGTGCCTAGCGTGCGGTCTCGGCTGGGTGCCAGCAGAAGAACTAGATGAACTAGGAATTACAAATGGTCTGAAAGTTGCCGCGCGTCGAGCCGTGGCCAACCTCCGAGAAAGACGTCCTGATGTGCATTTTGACGAGATTATTATTGATGGTATTACAAATTTTCTAGAAGGCACCGAATATGAAGATTTAGTTACAACCGTCATCAAAGCCGATCTAGATGTTAAAGAAGTTTCTGCGGCTTCCATTATCGCTAAGGTGGCACGAGATAAATATATGTGTAGTTTACCGGGGAAAGAATTGACCCGCTACGAGTTTGCCAGACATAAGGGATACGGCACTAAGCTGCATTGGGAATGTCTAGACGCGTATGGGCCTTGCCCAGAACACCGCTGGTGTATCCGGCGCATCAGTAAAGAATATGCTCCGCGACCGGCAGGAGTTACGACTAGAGCTGCAGAATTGTATGTCACGGATGAACAACGTGCTGCCGCCAAACGTGAATTTGGTCAGGCAAATGTTGTAAAAAATACAACAAAAATCGGACAAGCAGCAGAGGGGATTGTGGCAGACTTTCTCGAACGAGAAAAGGGTCACAAGATTCTTTCGCGTAATTTTAAGCGCAAAAACTGTGAAATTGATATTGTTTCGGCTACCGAGGAACACATCTATTTTACCGAGGTAAAATATCGCTCAAGTGAGGGAACTAATCCGCTCGAAACGATTGACCAGGCAAAGCTGAATCAAATGCATTTTGCCGTGGAAGTCTATCTGCGTGAATTATCAAAAAAGTTACAGCGTCCCATTGAAGATTTACCGTCACCAATTTTGGCAGTCGGCACGATTGACGGCGACGAGCAGTTGGACTGGTTTGAACTTTTGGAAGATTAAAACTCTGGCAAGTGCATACTTTTGACGGTATTTTCTAGCTCATGATAAACCGTGCCCGCCAGATACATTGAACCCAGCACGACTAACGGACGGTGTTCGTGATTGGCTTTTTCAAGGGCAGTTTTGGTAGCCTCAGTTGGGTCTTCAACGAAGGTGGTCTTAAAATCTGCAAACGCCTCTAGGAGTTGCTCTGGGTTAGTCTTCTTATACTCTAGAGTAGTAAGAATGGCCTCGGAGAAATTGCCAGTAAGCTCTCTTGCCATAGCCTCGACCGCTTTGTCGCTGGCGGTAGAAAAGAGCAAAAGTGGCTCTGCGCCAGGCGTGAAGTCGGTCAGACAGGAATCCTGTGCATTTTTGACACTCTCTAAACGTCGCAACTCTTTAAAAATTTGCATTCCGCCGCGAATCGAGCTTACAGTATGTGCCCCATCAATAATGAGATAAGGAATCTGATCAAAACCGAGGATATTGCGACGCATATCGAACCGACCAGGCAGTTCAACTCTTGCCAGCGCCTTTATAATCTCCCCTGATTTTATACCTAAATTTGCCAAGCCTGCCGCCTCAATCGCGAGCAAAGCATTTTCTGCCTGAAAACTACCTAACATCTTCAAGTTTAAGTCCAACCTGCCAAAATACTTGCTCATTACCTCTGCGCGTAGCATCAACCGTCCTGTAGATTCATCATAACTATCTGAAAAATAATATTCTAGATTCTGCACCTGCTCTGGCCGAATCTGCAGAAGTTCGGAACCCTGGCTCTTCGCTACCTTAGTTAAAACGCGTTCAGCATCGGCTGATTGACTAGCAATTGCTACTGGACGTTTTGGTTTGATAATGCCAGCTTTCTCAAGGGCGATTTTGGAAATTGTGTTGCCCAGTATGGCTTGATGCTCAAGTTCAATCGTCGTGATAATGCTAACTTCGGGCTGGACTACGTTAGAAGGGTCAAGCCGACCGCCCATGCCTACCTCTATTACTGCAAAATCACACTTCGCCACGCGGAAAAGCAGAAAAGCGTATAATGTCATCAAAATCGAATGTGGTAGTTTTTCTATGTGCAAACGCCTCAAGCCTTTTTCTAGCTCGTCCATCGCGGCAAGATATTCAGTTTCTGCAAAAAAGCTATTATCACCCAACTGAAAACGCTCGCCAAAATGAATTACATAAGGGGAAAAGAGCCGCCCTACCTTGTAGCCTGCTTCGTCTAGAATACTAGCAAGGTAAGTCGAAGTCGAGCCCTTGCCCTTAGAGCCAGTGATGTGAAAAGTCGGACAGGCTAGCTCTGGATGCTTAAACTTCTCACAGAGACGCTCCATCTCGGCAAACTTTTGCTCTGGTTCGGAAAAGGAATCAGTACTCATGTAGCGGTTGAGTCGTGCTTGAATTGCTGGTCAATCAGGGTCGAACATTTTTTCACTATAACACAGTTTAAAGTTTTCCACAAGTCTTGCATTTTTTGTAAAATGTATGCTATTATCGAGGCATGGGAACACGCAATTCTAATCTCCGCCTCCGCCGGCTAATTGCGGAATTGACGGCTCTGGCGGCTGTTGGTGCTTGGGTGATTTTTAATCCTGCTAGCTACGAGACGGTTTTTGTGCAGGAAAATGCTAGTGAAACGCCCGCCACCTCTGATACGACGATTGAACCTCTAGGCGTAGCCACTGACGGCACCCCTGATGAGGAAACTAGCACTCTAGCAGTAAGAGTGCTAGAAAAGCTGGAAATTAAGGGGCGTGCACCGAAAAATAATTATGTCCGCACCGAATTTTATAAAAATTGGCCAACAGTGAACGGATGTAGCTTGCGCCAGCTGATTATTAAGCGAGAATTTGGCGATTCGGCGGTGCTAGATGGTTGCAATGTGGTTGCAGGCTCTTTTGTCGAGCCTTATACGGGGCAGTATAAAAAGTTCACCGAAAAATCTCAGATTTCTTCTGGGGTGCAAATTGACCATGTAGTAGCACTCTCGGACGCTTGGCAAAAAGGGGCGCAAAACATGACTAGTGATGAACGTTATCAGCTTGCCACAGATCCACTCAATCTTATTGCCGTAGATAGCTCGGCTAATCAGCAGAAGTCCGATGGCGACGCCGCTACTTGGTTACCGAGCAATAAGGCTTTCCGTTGTCAATACGTCGCTCGCCAAATCTCGGTCAAGTACAAGTATTCTCTCTGGGTGACGCAAGCCGAGCATGATACCATGGCGAATATCCTTAATGCCTGCCCAGAAGAAAAGGCAATAGGCATATAGCCTCTCTTGACTTTCGCCTATTCTTCTGATACATTAAGAGTATTCAGCCTTAAATCCTGCATGGAACTCCCAATTTCGTGCGACAAATTCTAAGAAAATAGTTTATAATAGGTATGTAAAGGAGTAACTATGGCAAAGAAAACCGCAGATGCTGCAGGGGATAATCAGGGTGCTGGTAGGAGTCAAGCCTTAAGTCTGGCGATTTCACAAATCACCAAACAATACGGCGACGGCTCGATCATGAAACTGGGGGATACGAGAAAAATTGATGTAGAGTTGTTACCTTCAGGTTCACTCAGTCTTGATTTGGCACTTGGTGGTGGTTACCCAAAAGGTCGTATTATCGAGATTTATGGTCCAGAATCTTCTGGTAAAACCACTCTTGCGCTTCATGCGATTGCCGAAATCCAAAAACAGGGTGGTCAGGCGGCCTTTATTGATGCTGAGCACGCTCTAGATCCAGCTTATGCTAAGAAGATTGGTGTCGATACCAGTAATCTGTTAATTTCTCAGCCGGACAATGGCGAACAGGCCCTCGAAATCTGCGAGACCCTTGTTCGTTCTGGTGCTGTTGATTTGATTGTGGTAGATTCCGTCGCTGCTCTTGTGCCGCAGGCTGAGATTGATGGCGATATGGGGGACGCGCAGATGGGTCTTCAGGCACGTTTGATGTCTCAAGCCATGCGTAAGCTTACCGGTATCATTAGTAAAACTAAGGCTACGGTCATCTTTATCAACCAGATTCGTATGAAGATTGGCGTACTCTTTGGTAACCCAGAGACCACGACTGGTGGTAACGCCCTTAAATTCTATGCTTCGGTTCGGATTGATATTCGTCGTATCGGTCAGATTAAAGACGGTGACAATGTCTCTGGCAACCGCACTAAGGTGAAGATTGTGAAAAATAAGATTGCCGCACCGTTCCGCACGGCTGAATTTGACATCATGTATAATGAAGGTATTAGCAAGATTGGTGATTTGCTCGACCTCGCCGTGCAATATAACGTGATTGAAAAATCGGGTGCTTTCCTCAAATATAACGGTGAGACTATCGGTCAGGGGCGCGAAGCAGCTAAACGCGCTTTGCGTGAAAATCCAGAGCTGATGGCGGAAATTGATAAAAAAGTCCGCGCTCAAGCCCTGCCACGCGCAGATGAGGAGGAAATCGTCCCAAAGAAAACAGCTCAGTCTGAGTCAGAGGAATAATTTTAGGATGCACCGCGACGAACTCTGGCAGAATTATGCCAAGAATGGCCAGCCGATAGCTGACGGTGGCTATCCAGCTAGTCTGGACAACCCGCTTTTTGGTACGGATAAAATCATCGGAGTTTGTTGTGTCCTGCTTTATCGCCAGACCGAGCAGGGGCTAGAGGTTTTGTTCCAAAAACGCTCTAAATTTGTGGACCGTAATCCTGAGAAATGGGATATTTCAGCTGGCGGGCATATTAATTATGGCGAAGATGAGCGCTCAGCGGCAATCCGTGAAACTTACGAAGAAATCGGCGCCGTGGTTGATGCAGATAAATTAGAACTAGTCGCGTCAGATATGGCAACTAGCAGAACTAATCGTCTCCGTTTTATCTACTGCTACGACTGGGGTGAGCAACCAGACAGTTTTCATTTTGACGATCAGGAAGTTTCAGAGATAAGGTGGGTTCCTTTTACCAAATTCGACGAGTTTATCGACGAAAATGCTAAGCTCCCGCTCAAAGAAGACCACCTTATCCGCGAAATAATCAAAAGATTCCTGAAAAGTCATGAAAATCGAACAGCTAAATAGTATCTCAGAAGACCGCGACGACGACCCGACGTCTGGTTTCGAGGCGGTTTCTTACACAAAAGAAGATAAACCTGCTCCAGGCACTTCCGTCATCACTAAGCTCACGCCAGGTGTGCATGACCCCAGTCGCGTCAATATCTTCGTGGACGGACGTTTCGATTTTTCGCTCAATGTTGCTCAAGTAGTAGATTTGGGCATCAAAATCGGCAAACGTGTTACAGCCAAGCAACTCAAAGAATACCGTAAGGCTTCAGAATTTGGCAAGTTATATCAGAATACTCTTGAATGGGTACTAATGCGTCCGCGTTCTATCCATGAGACTCGCCAACATCTGAAAAATAAGCTGAAGAAGCGCGAGATTACTAATAAACGCATCGTGGCAGAGCGCGAGAAAACGCGAGATGCCGAATATTACGACCGTCCAATGCAGGTTTTTCAACAAAACGATAAAAATATCTATGACGACGATAATGGATTCTTCTCGAACGCGCCAAGATATAAACGACAGAAACTACCAACCAAGGAATTGCCACTTTTTACCGAAGAAGATATGGAAGCGGTAATTACTAGGCTGAAAGAGCGAAAATATCTTGATGATGAGCGTTTTGCCCGCTATTTTCTGGAGAACCGCAACGCGGTCAAGGGGGCAAGTCTGATGAAGCTCCGTCTCGATTTGACTAGAAAAGGTATCGACAAGAAGCTAATCGACCAGCTAATGACAGAAGACATCCGCTCGGATAACGAGGAAATCAAAAAAATCATTGCAAAAAAAGCCAAGAAATATAACAAGAGTCAGCTTATTGCTTATCTAGTTCGTCATGGATTCGGCTATCAGCTCGCGCAAGACGCTGTTGCCGAAATGGATTCACAAAATCCTGAGTAAAATCCTTGCGAGCGTTCTCGCGGATTTTTGCTTCTTCATCTTTCACCACGACCTTATCGTCGTCAACCTCCACGATTTCGCTCCGCCCGATTAGCAGTTCTGGATCAAAGAAAGCCTTGGTGAACGGTCTCTTGACAACTAGCTGCTGGATCATGAAAGTATCTGGATTGAGAGTAAAATCAATCACTTTGCCCAGCTTTGTACCCCTCTTTGTCACGACTTTATGGCCAATCAAATGAAAATTGAGCCGCATAATTTTATCGAGACGGATAACATCGGTCTGGTTGACTAATTTATCAGCTGAATCGATGATAAAACCAATCTCGGCGGCCTCTCGAATATCGCGCACTTCAAGAATGTTGCCGACTTCGTGGCCAATCAGCGGTCCAGAAACCGTGTAGGCAATTACTTTTAGGTCGTTAGGGTCGATTACGGGCGCGACTAGGCGGGCAATTTCGCCACCTACGTGCATACTTAAGACTGGATAGTTAAGTAGTGAAGAATAACTAAGTAACATACTTTTAGTATATCACGCAGTCTTCAAAAATTAAAGTTGTTATGCTATAATTGTTACCATGAAGACTTATATCGTGGGCAACTGGAAGATGAATCTAACCGTGGGGGAATCTTCAATCTATCTTCATAAACTCTTAAAACGCTTGAAGCAGGCGCGGGGGCTGGAAGTAGTAGTTGCGCCATCTCTGATTGCAATTCAATCGCTTTCTTTACAAGTAGATCGCCATAAGATAAAACTAGCTGCGCAGAACTTCTATCATCAGGATTATGGTGCTTATACGGGGGAAGTGTCGATTTCGCAACTGCGTACTCTGGTAGATTATGCCATCGTCGGACATTCTGAACGTCGTTATATCTTTAAAGAGACCGACAAAGATATTCGTGCTAAGGTGGCTGCGGCGATTCGCAATGGTGTAACCCCGATTCTCTGCATCGGCGAGACGGCTTCAGAACGCGATTTTGGTGAGACTAAGGATGTCCTTAGAGATCAGCTTTTTGGCGGTCTATCAGACGTTTCGGCGGAAGATTTGAAGAAGGTAATTATCGCCTACGAGCCAGTTTGGGCGATTTCCAGCGTCAAAGGGGCGAGATTAGCCTCTCCAGATGATATTGCTACTAGTGTTGATTTGATTCATAAGCAGCTCAAGGCTCGCTTTGGTAAAGAGGTGGAAGAGCAGATTCCAGTCCTCTATGGTGGCAGTGTAAATCCGTCCAACGCAGGTGCTTATTTAACTATCCCAGGCGTAAATGGCTTACTAATCGGGGGTTCATCCTTGATTGCGGACCATTTTGTTGATATAATAGACCTAGCAAAACGCCTGAGGAGTTAAGCTAAAGATGCCGAAACAGATTGATTTCAAACCTCGTAAGACCCCTTCTAAGAAGACTTCTGCCAAGAGAGCCGTCCCACCGCGAAAAGCAGTGAAAACCGCTAAAACGGCCTCTAAAGCCCCAAAAACGGCAAAATCGACCGTCAAAACCTCCTCTGCGACCACAATTAAGGTCAATTTTGGGCCGAAAAAGGCTACAGTCAAGCGCAAGACAATTTCGGTGGTAGAAACACCAGATGTGCCACCAAAAGTCGAAACTTTCGAGGAAACTCGCGAGATTCCAATCGAACATCCAGAAGATTTAGTGGCGGAGCCAGATTTGGCTCCAGAGCCAGAGGCATCGGCAGATTTAGATTTGGAAGAGGTTTTTGACGAGCTTGAGGCGGAGCAAAATGCCGCAGTCAATCAAAATCTCTTCGATGATTTTGAAAATCCATTGGATATTCAGCAGGAAAACTTCATTGCCGAGCCAGAACCATTAGAGCTCGATCAGATTGAAGAAACCGCCGAGCAGGGACTCTTGGACGACTTTGCGGGTGCGCCAGCCGAAGTAGTAAAAACCCCTGCCCCACCATCACGTCAGCCAAATTCGCCATTCTTGACGGCGGTTAAAGTTGAGAAACGCCCACTTTCTGGCGGAGCCTATCAGGCTAGCAGGACGACTATTGCTCAGTTTACAGCGGCACCGACCGAAGGTAGCAATCCACTGGTTGAAGATACTCCAGCTAAAAGAGAGACCCCGACTACGGTGATTGATGCCGCCCCAAAGAAGGGTAGCGGTACGCTCGGTCTTTTGATGGCTATTCTGGCAACAGTGATAGCGGGTGGCTTTGTGGGTGCGATGATTTACTTTATATTCTTCCAAGAATAATTTCTCGCCGCGTTAGTTAGTTTTTATCTTGCATGTGGGCTTTATTTCTGTTACAATTAGCCTCATGAAAAACATTAAGAAGTTCATCGCTTTAATTATCTTTTTTATACTGATTCTAGCGGCAACGGTTTTTATGGTGATAAAAATCAATGAGCGTCGTAATAATCAAGCACGTGCGTCAATCATCTCGACCTCTTTTGTCGGCTATGATTTTGCGCGTGCAGTCAATGGTGATAATAATGGCATAAAAATGCTTTTGAAACCAGGTGCTGAGTCGCATGATTATGAGCCTTCACCACAAGATATTATTGATATTGAAAAGGCCGATTTATTTATCTATGTCGGTGGCGAGTCGGAGGCCTGGGTAGAAAAAATCTTACATGATAATAATATCGACAAATCCAAGACTCTGCGACTGATGGATCTAGTGGAGCTAAAAGAGGAGGAAACCGTCGAGGGGATGGAGGAAACATCGCATGAGCACGAGCACAAGGAAGAAACCGAGCACGAGGAGGGTGAACATTCTGGCGAACACGAAGAAGAAACTGAATATGACGAGCATATCTGGACTAGTCCAAAAAATGCAATTAAGCTAGTTGAGGCGATTCAGGTGAAGATGATTCAAAGAAAGCCTACAGAATCCGATAAATATACCGAAAATACTGCGAGATACACCGCAAAAATCAGCGAGTTAGATGCTAAATTTCGTGAGATTGTGGCAAGTAGCCCTAAAAAAGAGTTGATTTTTGGCGACCGTTTTCCGTTTCGCTATTTTGTTGATGAATATGAGCTAAAATATTATGCTGCTTTCCCAGGCTGTGCAGAGCAGGCTGAGGCTAGCAGTAACACTGTGGCATTTTTGATTGACAAAATCAAGCAAGATGATATTCAGGTTGTATTAAAAATCGAACTCACCGCTGGCAACTTGGCAAAAACGATTGCCGAGGAAACTGGTGCCAAGGTGATGGAATTGAACTCTGCGCACAATGTTTCGGCTGAAGATTTTGAAAGGGGGGTGACTTATGTCGATATTATGACGGAAAATACCGAAGTACTGGCGGAAGCCTTGAAATAATGTTATAATATAAGCATGGATAATAGAGTGCCACTCGCGGAACGGATGCGTCCGCAGACTCTTGATGAGGTAATTGGGCAAGACGAGATTATTGGTAAGGGTAAGATTTTGACCGAAATCGTCCGCAAAGGTGACCCAGTGAACCTGATTTTTTGGGGGCCGCCTGGTACGGGCAAGACCACCCTGGCGCGAATCTTAGCGCGTGAGTATAAAGCAGATTTTGTTGAACTTTCTGCCGTCACGGCGGGGAAAAAGGACATTGAAGTGGTGGTGGAGCGAGCAAAACAAAACTGGAATCTGAAAGTCCGCACAGTGCTTTTTGTGGACGAAATTCACCGTTTCAATAAGGCGCAGCAAGATGCGTTTTTGCCACATGTTGAGTCTGGCTTGATTATCTTAATTGGCGCAACAACCGAAAACCCTAGTTTTGAGGTGATTTCTCCACTCCTCTCACGTTCACGCGTGGTGGTGGTCTCTGGACTCTCAAAAAAAGCGATTCGCGAGGTGCTGGAGAGAGCAATTAAGGCCGAAAAAGCTGAAGGGCGGGTGACGGACGAAGCTGTTGACTATCTGGCGGAATTATCTGGCGGTGATGCACGTTCGGCGTTGGGGGACTTAGAGCTTGCTCTTAGCTTGGCGAAAAAAGTGACGAAAAAAGTCGTGATTGAAGCGGCGGGGCGCAAAGTGCCCGGCTACGACAAAAAGGGCGATAATCATTATGATAACATCTCCGCTTTCATCAAATCAATGCGAGCTTCAGATGCTGATGCTTCGCTCTATTATCTAGCGCGGATGGTGGAGGCTGGAGAAGATCCGAAGTTCATCGCCCGGCGGATGGTGATTTTTGCCAGTGAGGACATTGGCCTAGCGGGAAATGGGGCATTAGGGTTGGCGTTGAATGCTTTTCAGGCGGTGGAGCGTGTTGGTATGCCAGAATCGGGGTTGATTTTGGCGCACGTAGTGACTGTTCTTGCGAAGTCAAAGAAATCTCGCCTTACCACGGACGCCTGGTATAAAGCACAAGATTTGGCACACAAGTCGATGAATCTGCCAATTCCGCTCAAAATTCGCAATGCTCCAACCAAGTTAATGAAAGATTTGGGCTACGGAGAGGGATATAAATGGGAAACCGGCTTCAAGACTGAGGGGAGCTATTTGCCAGACGAGATTGCCGACCAAAAAATCTTTCCGGTAGGATAGAAACCGAACAAAAACGCCCTCATAGGGCTTTTCTGTTCGGTCTTGGCTGGGCCTGCAGGATACGGAATTTGCTACGCAAATTCCTTTTCCTCCGGGCGTCTAGATAGACATCACTGCGGAGTCTCGGAAGAATTAGCAAGCTATTCTTCACTCGCCTCCTTGCGCTGTCGCCTCGCAAATGGAAATGCAAGCATTTCCGCTTGACTCGGCTCCTACGGAGGT